>CAZRHE010000005.1:0-89766 GCA_964599875.1 uncultured Bacteroidaceae bacterium | reverse complement strand
GTTCTCGGCGCGTCGCGCCTCGTGTTCCGTCTTCGAACGAGTGAGTGCTTGTATAGCACACTCCGAATAAGTGAGTGCTTTACACCCGCACTCGATTCGGAATAACGTAATAAAAAAGCCACCGCGGTAATCGGTGGCTTTTTTATTGATTCGTTTGTTATCTTACCAAAGGTCGTCGTTGCGGACGATTGCGCAGCCTTTGGATGCTCTTGCGACTGCCGCGATGCCGTTTTTCGCGCCGCTGACGTCAACGTAACCGTCGTTGGTGGTGGCTACGATATTGCCGTTGGATGCGATGAGGCGCAGACGATATTCGCCTTTCTTATCTTGATAAATGACCCACTTCGGGCACTTTTGTTCTTCGTAAGATTTGAGAGTTTGATTTTCGACGGGGGCTTTTTCCGCGTTGTTTATGACGCTTTGGATGCCGCCTTTGCAACTCTTGAGGTCCTTATATGCTTGGGAGCCGATTGCGACGACTCTGTGGTTAGAAGAGAAGAGTTTGAAAACGAAGAAACCTTTGTCGGTCTTTTTGATGACGTATTTGCCGTGCATTTTGCCTTCGCCTTCGACGATGACGGTTTCTTTGACTTCTTCCTTGACTGCCGCTTTCTTTGCAGGAGCCGCCTTTTCAGTCGCTACGGGTGCTTCCGCCGCCTTTGCCGCTTTTGCGGTTTCTTTCTTTGCGGGTGCTTTTTCTTCTTTCTCGGGTGCTTTCTTGGTTGCCTCTTTGTCTGCCGCTTTTGCCACGATGTTTTCCTCCTCGTTGGTCATAGTTGTATTTTCTTTTTTGGTTTTCTTCGGTGCGGATTTTTTAGGTTTAACCTCTACTGTTTCCTCTGCGGGAGTTTCCGTTTTAGGCTCTGCCTTCTTTTCCTTCTTGACGGAGATGACCGCATTTCCCCAAACGTCGGTTTCGGTTGCTTTCGCCGCTTTCTTTGCGGGGGCTTTCTTCTTGGGCTCTTCGGGCATCACGAAATTGGTCGCGTGGATTTCGTCTTGAGCGGAGGTAGAGAAGATATCTACGTGCTTTTCTTCCTGCTTGACCGCGGGAGTTTCTTCCGCTTTTTCTTCTTTTGCAGGCGTTTCGGCGACCGTTTCTTCAACGGATTCGATTGCATTATTTTCCGCGACGACTTCTTCGGCGGGAGTTTCTTCGACCGCCACTGCGACTTCTTCGGTCGCGACTTCGTCTTCGGTTGCGGGAGCGTCTACGATTTCTGCGGTAGAGGAGTCCTCTTCGATTTCGACCGTTTCGGTTTCGGGGATAACGTCGGTTGCGACGGATTCCTCAATCGTTTCAACGGTTTCGACTACTGCGTCCTCTTCTTGAGGTGCGGCGGTACGTACGACGAGTTCGCCTACGGGAGCATCGTCGTCGTCTTCGAGAATCTCTGCATCGAGAAATTCGATTTCTTCAGAATAATCCAGAATTTTGGGCATAATAAAACCTCCTCCGAATACTAAAAGATATTCTAACACACTAATTTATATTAGGCAAGAAAGAATTTATTTTTTTCGCAAAAAAATTGAGTTTTGCCACCATATATGGTAGAATGGTTTCGTTATGATAAACGATTTCCAATTGAACGAAGTACAAAGACAAGCAGTAGAGGACACCGAAGGCGCAGTCCTCGTCATCGCGGGAGCAGGTAGCGGAAAAACGCGCGTACTGACCGCGAGGATTTGCCATTTGATAGAAAAAGGCGTAGACCCGTTTAACATTCTCGCAATCACTTTCACAAACAAAGCGGCAAACGAGATGAAGACGAGGATTCAAAACGCACTCGGCTCTTATTCGTACGTATGGACGAGCACTTTCCACTCGATGTGCGCGCGCATACTGCGCTACGAGGCGGAAAGAATAGGATACGACAAAAACTTCACGATTTACACCGACGTCGAAAGCGAAAGGGTTGTGAAGAGAGTTTGCGCAAATATTCCCGACGCCGACCCGAAGAGTAAATCCGACTACGCTTGGCATATATCCGCCGCAAAAACGGCGGCGCTTTCACCCGAAGAATATTACGCCGAAATCAGCAGAGATATAAATAACGCGAAAGTCATATATAAGGTTTTCGTAGCGTACGAAAAGGAACTCAAAAACTCCAACGCACTCGACTTCGACGACCTGCTTTTGAAGACCGTCCAACTTTTCGAGGAGTGTCCCGACGTGCTCGAAAAATATCAAGAGCGTTTCCGCTATATCTGCGTGGACGAGTTTCAAGATACAAACACTTTGCAATACAAACTCGTCAAACTGCTGTCGGGCAAGTACGGCAATATATTCGTAGTCGGCGACGAAGACCAAAGCATTTATAGTTGGCGCGGAGCGGAAATTAAGAATATACTCGGCTTTCCCAAAGATTTCAAGGGCGCAAAGGTGTATAAACTCGAACAAAACTACCGCAGCAATACGGACATTTTGGACGCCGCAAACAACGTTATTAAGCACAACCGCACGCGAAACGAAAAGAATTTGTGGAGCGATAAGGTTGCGGACGATTCAATAGAATATTGCGAAACGTATAACGACCGCGAAGAGGCGGATTTGGTCACGAGAAAAATCAATTATCTCGCCTCGAAAGGGGAAGATTATCGCGAAATGGCTATTCTCGTGCGCGCTAACAGCCTAACTCGTCTATTCGAAGAAAACCTCAATTTGCACGGAATTCCGTACAAGGTTTTCGGCGGATTCAAATTCTTTGAAAGAAAGGAAATCAAAGACACTCTCGCATACGTAAGACTTGCGATAAATCCGAGCGATAACGACTCCCTTCTTCGTATAATCAACTATCCGACGAGAGGAATAGGCAAAAAATCCGTAGAAGAACTCGTCGAAACCGCGGAAAAATACAATATGACTTTGTTTTCCGTGCTTATAAATCCGGGATTTTTGTCGGATAATACCGCAAAGAAATTATCCGCTTTCACCGAAATCGCTTTGGATATAGTGGAGAAGTGCCCCGTCCTTCCTCCCGTCGAGTTTATGAAATTCGTAATCGAACGGAGCGGCATATCCCTATCTCTCATGGCGTCGCAGGATAAAGACGCGCAAAACGCTCTCGAAAACGTCGAAGAACTTATAGGCGCGGTCGAGGGATTCGTCGAGGATAACAAGGACGCAACCATATCCGACTTTATGCAATCCGTCGCACTC
Organism: uncultured Bacteroidaceae bacterium; assembly: GCA_964599875.1. GTDB lineage: Bacteria > Bacillota > Clostridia > Christensenellales > CAG-917 > RGIG4097. The sequence continues at coordinate 86,606 of CAZRHE010000005.1, read as the reverse complement.
GTGTCCGATACGGACGAAATGGACAACGAGGACTACGTGACGATAGCAACCGTACACGCGGTCAAGGGGCTCGAATTTAACAGCGTCTTTATCGTCGGGCTCGAAGACGGCATTTTCCCCGTCAACAGGGCTATAATCGAAGGGGATATCGAAGAAGAAAGACGACTTATGTACGTCGCGATTACTCGTGCGCGCAAGCATCTCGTCGTCACAAACGCCCGCCAACGCTATCGTTTCGGCGAAATGGTGTTCAATCCGAGAAGTAGATTTATTGCGGAAATGCAAGGGGGCAAGGCGTCTATCCGCGCCACGCAAACAACGTATCAGCCCACGGCGACTACGCAGAAAAAGTCGATAAACACGCCGTATAGTTACGACAAAAAATCAATAGTCGGCGCCGCCGTTATCTCGAAACCCAAAATCGGAAATATCGACTTTGACGCTTACAAAAAGGACGTCGTGGTCGAACACGCGAAATTCGGCAGAGGTATAATCATCTCAACTATCGGCGAGGGTGAGGACAAAACCGCCGCAATCGCGTTTAAGGGACTTGGCGTCAAACGTTTTGCAATCGCGATAGCCGCGCCAAATCTCAAAATCGTCAAGGAGTAGCATATGGATAAATTCGGCAGAATGAAAGAACTGGTTGAAATTCTCAACCGCTACGCCAAACTATATTACGAAGAGGACGCTCCCGTCGTTTCGGACGCTGAATACGACGCGCTGTACGACGAACTTCGCGCGCTCGAATCCGAACTCGGTTTCTCTATGCCCAATTCTCCCACGCATAGGGTAGGCGGTGCACCTCAAAAGAAATTCGAACAAACGAAACACCTTTTGAGATTGTATTCACTCGACAAATGCCAAAGCGTAGAGGAATTCGACGATTGGTGCGCGCGTATCGTCAAAGCGCTCGGCTATCTTCCGTCTTTGACCGCTGAATACAAATTCGACGGGCTCACTCTAAACCTACTTTACGACGGCGGAAAACTCGTACAAGCAACCACGAGAGGGGACGGCGTCACGGGTGAAATCGTCACCGCACAAGTGAATACCATAAGAAAACTGCCTAAAACCATAGAATACAAAGGTAAAATCGAAATACAAGGGGAAGGGATTCTCCGCTTATCCAATTTCAACAAGTATAACGAAACCGCCGCAGAGCCTCTCAAAAACGCCAGAAACGGCGTTGCGGGCGCGATAAGAAACCTAAATCCTGCGGTGACGGCGGAAAGAAACATATCCTTTTTTGCGTATAATATCGGCTACACCGAAGAAAAATTCCTCACGCAAGCGGATATGCGCGACTTTTTGATCGAGCAAGGTTTTGAAACCGAGGGTGATTTCGAAGTCATTTCCACAAAAGAAGAAGTGGAAAACTATATTGAAAAAGTCGGCAAAATCAGAGAAGACCTCGACTATCTCATCGACGGACTCGTGTTCAAAGTCAACGACGTCAATTTGCGTGAAGAACTCGGTTACACCGAAAAATTTCCGAAATGGGCGATTGCGTACAAGTTCAAGGCGGACGAGATGACGACGAGATTAAACGACGTCGTTTGGCAGGTTTCGAGAAGTGCAAAACTCAATCCTTTGGCGATTTTGGAGCCAGTAGACATTGGCGGAGTAACTGTAAAACGCGCGACGCTAAATAACTACGGCGACATATTGAAAAAGAAAGTTAAAATCGGCGACAGAGTATTTATTAGGCGTTCTAACGACGTTATTCCCGAAATTATGGGGGTAGCGGAAGGGAGTGAAAACTCCGTAAAAATCGAAAAACCCACCGTTTGTCCCGCTTGCGGAGCGCCGGTAAAGGAAGTCGGAGCATTCTTGTATTGCACGGGCGAGCATTGCGCACCGCAAGCGATATCTTTACTCGACCATTTCGCCTCGAAAGACGGAATGGATATAGAGGGATTTTCAGAAAAAACGGCGGAGCAGTTTTATAACGAAATAGGCATGCGTACACCCGTCGATTTGATGAATCTAACCGCAGAAAATATGTTCGGATTGGACGGTTTCGGGGATAAAAAAATTAGCAATTTGCTCTCTTCCATACAAAAATCAAAGTCGGTCACGGCAGATAGATTTTTATACGCTCTCGGTATCGACGGAATCGGCAAAAAAACCGCAAAGGATTTAATCAAAAAGTTCCGCACGTTCGACGCCGTTGCGTCCGCCACTTTCGAAGAGTTGAACGCAGTGGACGGAATAGGCGGAATTCTTGCATCTAACTTAGTGGATTACTTTGCCGACGACAAAAATAAAGAATATATTGACGGACTTTTCGCAAGCGGAATAACACTTGTCGAAGAGGAAGAAAAAAGCGGCGTTTTCAGCGGGCTCAAAGTCGTCTTGACGGGGTCGCTCCCGACGTACAAGAGAGGGGAAGCAACTCGTCTTATCGAAGATAACGGCGGAGAAGTCGCTGCAAGCGTATCAAAAACAGTCGATATCGTCCTTGCGGGAGAAGACGCGGGAAGTAAACTTGAAAAGGCGCAAAAACTCGGTATCAAAATCATCGACGAAGAAGAATTCAAACGAATGTTAGGTCTGTAAGCGAATCGAGTTCAATAAAAAACCACTTAAACGCGGCTTAAACGGTCGCGTTTTACAATATCTTCAACTTTTTCATTCAAAGCGTTGTCAAAACTAAATATATTTGTTATAATTCTAAAAACTATTATATTAGGCGGACGCACACGTATGTACAGCATGACCGGTTACGGCAAAGGCATTTATGAAAAGGACGGCAAGAAAGTCACCGTCGAATTGAAAACGGTAAATCATCGTTTTCTCGATTGGGGATTGAAATTCCCGAAGACCTTCCTCTTTTTGGAAGACGATTTCAAAGCGAAAATTAAGTCCCGCATTCAACGCGGACACGTAGATATGTATCTCTCGTACGACCAAACGGAGTGCGCAAAAGGCGGCTTCAAAGCGGACGCCGACCTTGCCAAAAACTACGTTGAAGTCGCTGAAAATCTTGCGAATTCTCTCGGACTTCAAAACGATTTGACCTTGACCTCCCTTCTTCGCGTCCCCGACGTCGTCGTTAGAGCGGAGAACGAAGAAGACGAAGAACTTCTCAAAGAAATCACTATGAAAGCCCTCGACGAGGCACTCGACAATCTTCTCGTCGCAAGAGCGAAAGAGGGAGAAGCGATAAAGAAAGATTTCATCTCGAAACTCGACAATATGCAAGCGTCCCTCGACGCAATCAAGGCATATGCACCCGAAGTCACGGCGGATTATAGAGAAAAACTCTCCGCAAGAATAAGCGACGCCGTAAACGGCGTGGTGGACGAAGTGCGTCTTGCGACCGAAATCGCAATTTTTGCGGACAAATGCTGTATCGACGAGGAAATCACTCGACTCGGCGCGCATATCGACCTTGCGAGAAAGTTGATGACGGAAACTCGTCCTATCGGTCGAGATCTCGACTTCCGTATTCAAGAGATGAATCGCGAAACCAACACGATATCCAGCAAAGCAAACTATCTCAAAATAACCGCAGAGGTTTTGAAACTTAAAAACGAAATCGAAAAACTGCGCGAACAAGCGCAAAACGTGGAGTAAATATGAAAAAAGGACTTGTCGTAGTAGTTTCCGGTTACAGCGGAGTAGGAAAAGGCACGGTTATCGAAATGGTTCTCGACGCGATGCCCGCGATGAGATTCTCAATTTCTTGCACTACAAGATCTCCGAGAAAAGGTGAAGAAGACGGCGTCAATTATTATTTTTTGACCGAAGAAGAATTTGATAAAAAGGTTGAAGAAGACGCTTTCATCGAATATACGAGGACGTTCACTTATCATTACGGCACCCTCAAAAGCGAAGTCGAAAAGTATCTCAACGCAGGCGTAGACGTTCTTCTCGAACTCAACGTCGTGGGCGCGGAAAACGTCAAGAAACTCTATCCCGACGATTGCGTGACCATATTCGTTACGCCGCCTTCCCTCGAAGCGCTCAAAGCAAGGCTTATCGGCAGGGGTAGCGAAACCGAAGAAACCCTTGCAAGACGTCTTAAAGAAATCGAAAACGAAAGCAAAGAGATATATAAGTACGATTATCGCCTTGTAAACGACGTCGCAAAACGCTGCGCGGAAGAAATTATCGACATTCTTAACGCAGAACACTTAAAACGCAAAAAAACTAAAAATATATTTTCCAATCCGGAGGACTAAACAATATGATGATCGATCCCCCCATCGACAAACTTATCAAACACGCAGAATGCCGTTACGCACTCACTTGCGCAGTCGCAAAACGCACGCGCGAACTTCTCACGAGCGATAGCGCGTATCTCGAAAAATCCGGCGAAAAACCCGTAACTCTCGCTTGCAAAGAGATTTACGAAAACAAACGCATCATCAAACACGAAGACTAATGCTGTACGGAAAATCCGTGGTTCTGGGAGTCACGGGCGGCATAGCGGCGTATAAATCTTGCGAAATCGTGTCAAGACTTGTAAAACTCGGCGTAAACGTCGACGTTATCATGACCGAAAACGCGCAAAAATTCGTCACTCCGCTGACCTTTGAAACTCTCTCCAAAAACGCTGTCGTGACCGACACGTTCATGCGCACCGAAACTTACGACGTGCACCATATTTCGCTTGCCAAAAAAGCGGACGTTTTGCTCGTTGCCCCCGCGACGGCGGACGTTATCGGCAAATTTGCGCAAGGAATTGCGGACGATATGCTCTCGACCACCTTTATGGCGTCAAAAGCAATCAAAGTCGTTTGTCCTGCGATGAACACGAATATGTATGATAGCGACGCGTTCCAAAAGAACCTCGAAATCCTAAAAGAAAGAGGAGTAGTAGTCGTTGATTCCGCAGTAGGCAGACTTGCTTGCGGCGACGTAGGCAAAGGCAAAATGGCCGAGCCCGTCGATATCGTCGAAACGGTCGAAAAACTCCTGCAACCAGTACAAGACTACAAGGGGAAAACCCTTCTCGTGACCGCAGGCGGCACCGAAGAAAATATCGACGGCGTCAGGGTGATAACCAATCATTCGAGCGGCAAAATGGGTTGTGCGATAGCATGCGCCGCGGCAAACAGAGGTGCGAAAGTCATCCTCGTGCACGGTAGAATTTCAGTTCCCGTGCCCGCAGAAGTCGCAATCGACGTCCCCGTGATTTCAACCGACGATATGATGAACGCGGTCAAGGCACGTTTCGACGAAGCCGACGTTTTCGTCATGTCCGCCGCACCCGCCGATTACAAAGTCAAAAACACGTTTCCCTCAAAGGTTAAGTCCGAAACGCTCACTCTCGAACTCGTCAAAAATCCCGATATAGCCGCTTGGATAGGAGAAAGGAAAGGGGATAAGAAACTCGTGATTTTCTCCGCCGAAACGGATAATCTCATCGAAAACGCGAAAGGCAAACTCGTCCGTAAAAACGCGGATTTAGTCGTTGCAAACGACGTGACCGTAGAGGGCGCGGGATTCAACGTAGACACCAACGTAGCGACCGTTATCGACCGTAGCGGGAATTTCCTTGAAAGCGGACTCGTTCCTAAATCCGAACTTGCCGAAATCATTCTCGACAAGACCGCCTCAATCAAATGATACTCGAAGTCATCGTCGATATATCGTCAAGCGGGGTGGACAGAGCCTTCGATTACGAGGGTGAGGATATGCCCATAGGGTCGAGGGTTTCCGTCGAATTCGGCAGAAAACGCCTTATCGGTTTCGTCATCGGCAAAAAGGATACGTCGGATTATCCGAACCTTAAAAAAGCAAAACTCATAGACAGTCCCGTAGACGAGAATCAACTTGCCCTTCTCGAATTTATGCGGACGAAATACAATCTTCGTTATATCGACGTGTTGCGACTCTTCATCCCGACCAAATTGAGAGAAGAGAAAGACCCCGAATACACGAGGATTTTTCTTTCGATTTCCAAATCTCTCACGGACGAGGAATGCAGGGAGAAAATCGGTACGCGCGCTAAAAAGCAACTCGAACTTTACGAATATTTGTGCGCAAAAGGCGGCGGATTTCTCGCTCAAATGAACAATTTGTTCGGAGTTTCCGCAGTCAACGGGCTTCGTGAAAAAGGCATCGTCGAAGAAAAAGACGTCCACGAAAGACGCACTCCGCTCGAAGGTTTGAAACGCGTCGATAAGACGGTCAAACTCACCGAGGCACAACAATCTGCGGTCGACGAAATCGCAAGCGGTCAAGGCACCTATCTTCTTCACGGCGTGACGGGCAGCGGCAAAACCGAAGTCTATATGCACGTCATAGACAAGATGCTTGCAAAAGGCAAAACCGCAATCATGCTCGTCCCCGAAATTTCTTTGACCCCGCAAATGCTCGGCATATTCCGTGCACGGTTTGGAGATAACGTGGCGATACTGCACTCCGGACTTAACGCAAGCGAGCGTTACGACGAGTGGAAACGACTGCGCACAGGAGAGGCTAAAATAGCAATAGGCGCAAGAAGCGCGATATTCGCACCACTCAAAAACATAGGCGCGATATTTATCGACGAAGAGCACGACACGAGTTATTTAAGCGAATCCAATCCGCGCTACGACACGAGAGAAGTCGCGGGATTCAGGGCGACACACGACGGAGCGGTCCTCGTATTAGGCTCGGCAACCCCCGATATCTGCACTTTCAGAAAAACCGCAACGGGAGAAATCAAACTAATCGCGCTCCCGGAAAGAATTTCATCCCACAAACTTCCGGATATGGAAATCGTGGATATGACGTATGAATTCAGAAGCGGAAATCATTCTCCGTTTTCTCACGCACTCGTGGACGCGATAAGAGAAACTCTCGCGCGAAAAGAACAAATCATACTTTTCCTTAACCGCCGCGGATTCTCGTCGTTTATGCGGTGTAGGGATTGCGGATACGTCCCCAAATGCGATTTATGCGACGTGTCCATGACCTATCACAAACAAGAAAACAATCTCAAATGCCACTATTGCGGAGCGACGAAAGCACCCATAACCGTTTGCCCCGTATGCGGTTCGAGAAATATAAAGCAAGGCAGAGTAGGCACCGAAAAAATCGTCGAAGACCTCAAAGAGATTTTCCCCGACGCAAAGTGTCTTCGTATGGATAACGACACCACGCAAGGCAAGGACGCTTATTTCAAGATTCTCGACAAATTCGGCAGAGGAGAGGCGGATATTCTCGTCGGCACTCAAATGATTGCCAAAGGACACGATTTTCCCAACGTCACTCTCGTCGGAATTTTGGAGGCGGACGCGGCACTCTTTATGAGCGACTATCGCGCGTCCGAGCGCACTTATCAACTCGTAACGCAGGTCGCGGGCAGAGCGGGTAGAGCGGAGAAAAAAGGAAGAGTTATTCTTCAAGCATACTGGCCGTCGCACTACGTTTTCAAGTTTGCGAAAACCTATGATTTTCAAGGTTTTTTCGGCATTGAAAACAATCGCAGAATGGTCACGGGCTTTCCCCCGTACTGCACGCTTGTGAGAGTTATGATAACCTCGTCCGACCGCGACGACGGCAGAAACAGCGCGAAAGCGATTTATCTTGCTCTACGCACACTACAAGAAAAATACGGAAGATTCCCGTTTTTGAACATGACCGAAAGTCCCATAAAAATGTTGAGCGGACTTTATCGCTATCAGGCGGTCATGCGACTTAACCCGATGAATTCCGATCAAATACTAAAAGACGTATACGTTGCGGTTAACGAGAATAAACCCGCCAAAGGCACGGCGTTTGTAGAACTTAATCCGCAAAACTTATATTGAGGTAATTATGGCAAGAAGACAAATAGTACAAGTACCCGACCCGATTTTGTTCAAGAAGTGTAGAACGGTCGAAGATTTCGATAATAGACTGCACACCCTTCTCGACGACATGAAAGAAACCCTCGAATACGCCGACGGCGCAGGACTTGCCGCACCCCAAGTCGCAGTGCTCAAAAGAGTTGCGATAGTCAGCACCGAGGACGGATATTTCGAACTCATCAATCCCGTTATTAAGTCCGCGAAAGGCACTCAAACGGGAGTCGAAGGCTGCTTATCAGTCAAGGGCAAGTACGGCGAAGTCACGAGAGCAAAACACGTAACCGTCGTCGCTCAAAACAGATACGGCGAAAAAATCGAATATAAAGTCAGCGGATTCACCGCAAGAGCGTTTCAACACGAAATCGACCATTTGGACGGCATAGTGTATACGTCGAAATGCGAACGTTTAGAGGACGAAGAATGAAAATAATCTTTATGGGTACGCCGGATTTTTCCTCCGTCGTCTTTGAAAAACTTAACTCCGTTTATCCCGTGTCCGCAGTCGTTACGGGCCCAGATAAACCCGTAGGCAGAAAAATGGTGCTCACCCCTTGTCCGCTCAAAGTTGCGGCGGAAAAAGCAGGAGTGCCCGTTTTGCAATATTCCAAAGTGTCGAGAGAGGGAATAGAGGATATTCGCGCACTTGCTCCCGACCTCGTGATTACCGCGGCATTCGGGCAAATTCTTTCGGATGCATTTCTTGCGATTCCGAAATACGGCGTTATAAACGTGCACGCGTCCTTGCTCCCGAAGTGGAGAGGAGCGTCCCCCATACAATCCGCGATTTTAAACGGAGATAAGGAAACCGGCATAACTATTATGCGTACGGTTAAAGAAGTGGACGCAGGCGCGATTCTTCTTCAAAAAAAATGCGAAATAACCCCCGACGAATATGCTGATACGCTATTTGACAAACTTGCCGTCATAGGCGGAGAGGCACTCGTAGAGGCGGTGCGCCTCATAGACGAAGGGAAAGCGGTTTACGTCGAGCAAAATCACGATGAGGCGACTCATTCGGCAAAATTCGACAAAGATTTCGGCAAAATAGATTGGAATAAAACCTACGACGAAATCCATGCACTCGTGCACGCGATGACTCCGTGGCCGTCCGCTTACACGCACTATAACGGAAAAACCATAAAAATCATAGAAGTCGTCAAAAGCGACGAAATCGGCGAAGTCGGCAAGGTTTTGACCGCGGATAAAAAGCGCGGACTGACCATAGGTTGCAAAGACGGCAGCGTTAGGATCACCCGCCTACAACCAGAAAGCAAAAGCAAAATGGACGATTTGTCCTTTATGAACGGAAATAAAGTGGAAATAGGGGACGTATTCGATTGAGAAAGTACATTTCTAACGCGCTGAAAATTCTCACCAAAGTGTTCGTGGACGGAAGTTATTCCAACCGCGCGCTTTCGGATTGCAAAACGGACGACATGACAACGAAACTCGTGTACGGCGTTTTGGAGCGCAACGTGGAAATCGAATATATACTTTCGCAATTTGTGAAAAAGAAACCGTCGGATAAAGCGTATACGTTGCTTAAGATCGGCACTTATGCGCTTAACAATCTCACCGCAGTGCCTGCGTTTGCAATCGTCAGCGAAACAGTCGAAGTCGCAAAGACGGCGGGAAAAGACGTTCAACCCGGTTTTATCAACGCCGTGCTCAAAAGAGTTGCGAATAAAGACTACAAACTCCCGAAACCTAACGATAAAAAATACTTGTCCGTCAAATATTCTTTGCCCGAATGGTTTTTGAAAAGGATAATTTCAGAGTACGGCAAAGATAAGGTCGTCGAGATGCTCGACGCTCCCGTAACCACGTATGAAAGCGTAAGAATCAACGGCAACACGTCAAGGCGGGAAGTGCTTACAAAACTCGACGAAAAGGGGATTCCTCATAATGACGGAGAAGTCGGCACTCTGCTCGTCCCCGCGGACAATAAGACGGTCAAAGACTTATTCAACGACGGACGAATCACCTTTCAATCTTCATCGTCGATTAAGGCGGTCTACGCACTCGACCCGGAAAACGGCTCGAAAATACTCGATCTTTGTTCTGCACCGGGCGGGAAAGCGGTTTTGATGAGCGAACTTGCACAAGATAGCGAAATAACCGCTTGCGATTTATACGAACATAGGCTTAATCTCATAGAAAAATACGCTGCGCGCATGCGCGCGAGCAATATATATACCGTCGTCAACGACGGCACGGCGTTCAGAAAAGAATGGCAAAACAAATTCGATTACGTGCTTTGCGACGCGCCTTGCTCTTGTTTCGGCACGTTCAGAAAGCACCCGGACGTGTTTTTGCAAAGAGGGGAAAATGATATTGCGGATATCGCCGAAATTCAAAAGAAGATTTTGTCGAACGCTGTCGAATATACAAAAAAAGGCGGCGTAATCGTCTACTCGACCTGCACGCTTTTCCATGAAGAAAACGACGACGTAGTCGATTTCATACTGAAAGAAGGCAAGTGCGTTCCCGATGCGCTCCCTGAAATTTCAGGAGCGACGGACGGCGCGTATTCAATGAAACTCCTACCCACGGACGGCGGGGACGGATTCTATATAGCAAGGCTCAAAAAACTATGACGGATTTACTCGGACTCACTCTCGAAGAACTCAAAGCGCTGTTCCCCGAACCTAAATATCTCGGCGGGCAGATTTTCATGTTCTTGCATAAAGGTTGCGATTTCGACGAAATGACGTCCTTAAAAAAGGATATCCGCGCATTTTTGACGGAAAACTATATCGCGAATCCCGTTTCGATACTCGAAAAGTACGTAGGGAAGTCGGGCACGATTAAATATCTATTCCGCCTTACAGACGGCAATCTTATAGAAGGCGTTTATATGCCGCACGACTACGGCAACACCATTTGCGTCAGCACTCAAATAGGTTGCAGAATGGGTTGTACTTTCTGCGCAAGCGGTCTTGACGGACTTCTCAGGAACTTGACGGCTGGTGAAATTCTCGGACAAGTGATTGCGGTCAATCGCGACAACGGCGGATCGATTAAAGACAATCGCGCGGTCACGAATATCGTGCTTATGGGGAGCGGAGAGCCTTTCGACAACTACGACAACGTGCTTAAATTCCTCGACCTCGTATCCGCCGAAAACGGAATAAATATCAGCGAAAGAAATATATCCTTGTCAACGTCGGGGCTTGCGGATAAGGTGCGCAAATTTGCGGATAGCGGACATAAAGTGACGCTTTCAATCAGTTTGCACGCGCCTTTCGACGATTTACGTTCATCCCTTATGCCCGTGAACAAGAAATACAATATCGAAAAAATCGTGTCGGCGGCAAGGTATTATTTTGAAAAAACGGGAAGAAGAGTCATCTTCGAATACACTCTCATCAAAGGGGAAAACGATAGCGACGATTGCGCGAAAGAACTTGCGCGACTGACGAAAGGTTTTCCGTCGCATATAAACCTTATTAGGCTCAACGAAGTGAAAGAGAGAAATCACTCCGCACCAACAGAGGACGCAACGAAAGATTTTCTTGAAAAACTAAACAAACTCGGCGTATCAGCAACCATTCGTCGCTCTCTCGGCAACGATATAGAGGGCGCTTGCGGACAGTTAAGACGCAGATATCTTGAGGAGAACTAACGTGAAACTTGAAAAAGGCAGAGTAATAAAAGCGGTATCCTCAAAGTTCTTCGTTGACACCGAAAACGGCGTCAGGACTTGTTTCGCGCGCAAAAAACTCAAAGCGGACGGCAATATTTTTGTCGGCGACTACGTTGAGATTTTTAAGGAAAGGGATAGTTTCGTCATCGAAGAGGTTTTGCCGAGAAAAAACAAACTCATCCGTCCGTACGTCAGCAATATCGACGTGTGTTTCATCGTTATCGCACCCGAGCCCGAACCCGATTTTATGCTCGTAGACAAGGTCGTCGTAAATTGTCTCGAACAAAACGTCGAACCTATCCTCGTTCAAAACAAATCGGATATTGATTTCATCGACCTTTCGGAGTATAATAACGTATTGAGAGTGATTCGCTGTTCGGCGGACAGCGGGGACGGCATAGACGAAATCGTGTCGGCGGCAAAAGGCAAAACGGCGTGTTTTGCGGGACAATCCGCCGTCGGAAAATCCTCGATAATAAACACCGTTCTCGACCGCGACCTTTGCGAAGTCGGCGAACTGGCGAAAAAAATCAAACGCGGTAAAAACACCACGAGAAAGGTGGAAATATACAACTTGGGCGGAACGTACTTTGCGGACACTTGCGGATTCAGTATGCTCGAAACCGTCGACGTCGAGCCCGAAGACTTGCGACTTTATTTCGACGACCTCGAAGTTTATCGCAAGAATTGCCGTTTCAATACCTGCACGCATATCGACGAGCCCGATTGCGCGGTCAAACCGCACGTAGGCAAGGAAATCGGAACGGGAAGATACGAAAGATATAAAGCAATTTACAGCGAATTGCAAGAAAGGAGGAAAAATAAGTATGAGTAAGGTTAAAGTCGCGCCGAGCATTTTGTCGGCTGACTTCGGAAAGATGGCGGAGGCCGTCGAACACGTCAAAGAATGGGGCGCGGATTGGGTGCATTGCGACGTCATGGACGGCGTTTACGTGCCTAATATCACCTTTGGAATGCCTATGATTAAGGCTCTTCGCAAATACACCGATCAATTTCTCGACGTACATCTCATGATTACCGAACCCGAAAAATACGTGGGACAATTCTGCGACGCGGGCGCGGATCTCGTGACTTTTCACCCCGAGGCGAGCAAGGACGCGAAAGGCGCACTCGAAACAATTAAATCCAAAGGAAAACTCTCGGGCGTCGTGCTGAACGCAGACCAACCCTTTGAAGTTATCGAGCCTTATCTTGCGGACGTTGATCTCGTTCTCATCATGACCGTTCAAGCAGGTTTTGGCGGACAATCTTTCAAAGCGGACAGACTTGAAATGGCAAAGAAAGTTTACGACCTCAAAATCAAAAACGGATATCGCTACGATATCGAACTCGACGGCGGCGTTTGTCCGTCCAATATCGCGGAGTGCGTAGAGGCGGGCGCAAACGTCGTAGTAGCAGGCAGTGCGGTCTTCAAGGCGGAATCTCCCTCGGGCGCGGTCGCATCCATGCAAATCGAAGCGAAATTCTAAAGTCGCGAGTTTCGTGAAAGATATGGTTGTCTGTCTGCAAAAGAATAAATAATGCATCAAATATTCACGATAAAGATTGCGGACGAAAATTTCGTCCGCTTTTCATATTCTTGTGTCAAGGGAGAGAGGAGCGCAATATAATGTTTCGGAGGCGAAAATGAAAATAATTTGCGTGAGTATCCCGAAGTGGCTCAAACCCATAGTTCGATTTTTCAGAAAGAAAAGAGAAGAATAAGAAAAAAGCCCGTCGTTGACGGGCAGTTTCATTGTTTCAATCAAAAATTACGCGCGATCGATTTTGCCGGCGCGAAGACAATGTGCGCAAACGTAGACGTATTCCGTGCCACCGTTCGCGGTTTTTGCTTTGACTTTTTGGACGTTGGGCGCCCAACTGCGTCTGGTTTTTCTATTAGAGTGGCTGACCATGTTGCCGCTCATTCTGCCTTTACCGCATACACTGCATACTCTGGACATATCTAGTACCTCCTTCAAATCGTTGATATTCTAACAAATTCGCAGAGTTTTGGCAACTGATTCAACGCAAAATTATTCATTTAGTTGCAAAATATTTTCACATATAGTAAAATCTTGACATAGGTAAAAATAAATGTCACTCACAACGTCAAACAAATACGGAAAAATCTCCATATCCGACGAGGCTGTCGCCATCATCGCATCGTCCGCAGCGGCGGACTGCTATGGCGTACTCGAAATGGTTTCACGCCGTTTCAGCGACAACGTCGGTCATCTTTGGGGAAAGAGTTCCCTCGGCAAAGGCATAAAGGTTGCAACGGTCGATAACCTTATGTTCGTCGAGGTTTTCGTTATACTGAAACTCGGAGTGAACATAGAAACAGTAAAGAAATCCATTGCCGATACGGTCAAGTTTGCACTCGAAAACTTCACCGGCATGCGCGTCAAACGCGTACAGGTCAACGTAGTCGGCATAAGAGTCTGATTGAGGAAATAAATGTTAAGTATCAACGGCACAAAATTCAAGGAAATGCTGGCGGGCGGCGCAAAAGCACTCGAACTTAATCGCGCGCTTGTGGACGAACTCAACGTCTTTCCCGTCCCCGACGGCGATACGGGAACGAATATGTTCCTGACTATGGCGTCCGCAGTTCGCGAACTCGGCGTTTCCGATTCAACGGATATAGGCAAAATATCCCTTGCTTTTGCCAAAGGCGCACTCACGGGCGCAAGAGGAAACAGCGGCGTTATTTTGTCGCAAATATTGAAAGGTTTCGCGGTCGCGTTCGAAAACAAGACCGAAATCAACGCAAAAGATTTTTCCGCGGCTCTCAAGAAAGGCACGGAAATCGCATACAGCGCAGTCCAAAAACCTAAAGAAGGCACTATTTTGACGGTTGTCCGCGTCATGGCGGAAAACTCCGTTAAAATCGCAAAGAGAAAAATAGAGTTCGAAGAATTTTTGAAACAAGTCATCGCGGCTGGTGAAGAAATTCTTCAAAAAACTCCCGAAATGCTCCCCGTGCTTGCAAAAGCGGGCGTCGTGGACGCAGGCGGAAGAGGATTGCTCACCATAATCGACGGATTCTATTCCACGTTGGTCGGCGAAGAAATCAAGATGATTCGCGAAGACGCCGTCCGTCCCGTGATTTCAAGCGACCTTCTCGCAACGGAAGAGGACGTCATGACGAACGATTACGAGCATATCACCTTCCAATATTGCACGGAATTTTTCATCACGCATCTGAAAACCGCAACGACGCTCAGCGATATCGACAAATATCGCGATTATCTCACGCAGATTGGCGATTGCGTGCTCGTTATCGGCGACCTCGATATGGTCAAAACCCACGTTCACACCAACGAACCCGACAAAGCGCTCAAAGCAGCGTTGAAACTCGGTGAACTTATCGATATCAAAATCGAAAATATGGTGGAACAAAACCGTAAAATCAAAGGCGAAACGGGCGACGAACAAAAGAGTAAGAAAGTTCCTAAAAAGGAATTTGCCATGGTTTCCGTTTGCGCAGGCGACGGAATGGCGGCGATATTCAAAGATTTGCTCGTAGACGTCGTTGTCGAGGGCGGTCAAACCATGAATCCGAGCGTTCAAGACATTCTCGGCGCAATCAACGCCGCGGACGCAAAGAACGTTTTCGTGCTTCCCAACAACCCGAATATCATCCTTGCCGCAGAGCAAGCGAAAGAAATTGCCGACGTCAACGTATTCGTCGTGCCCACGACTTGTATGCCCGAAGGCGTTTCCGCGGCTCTCGTGTTCTCGACCGAAGTTTCCGCAGAGGAAAACTTCGAGAATATGAAGGAATCCTATCAAAACGTCAAATCCGCTGAAATCACTCACGCAGTCCGCAACACTCGTATGAACGGCTACTCGGTGAAAGAAGGGGATATAATCGGCATATGCAACAAGAAAATCGTTGCAAAGAGCGGCTCGATTGCAGAAGCGACGGTGATAACCGCATCCAAAATCGCGAAAGACGCGGATATGCTCACCCTCTATTACGGAGAAGACGTGACCGAGCAAGAGGCAAATCGCGTAGTCGAAATCTTGACCGAAGCCAAACCCGACCTCGAAATAGCCGTATATTACGGCGGTCAACCGCATTATTACTACGTTTTGTCGGCTGAATAAGATGGAACTTAAAGCAGTCAAAGGAATCGGAGAATCCACGATTGCAAAACTTTCCGAGTTGGGAATAACCTCGGTCGGCGGACTGATTTCCTTTCTGCCGTCGAAATACGTAAATCTCAAATTGCCCGAATCGGCTTTATATGCCGAAGAAGGGCAATTTTGTTTATTAATAGGGGAAGTCGTCAGAGTTACGGAGCCGTCAAGTAGAGGCACGAAATCTTTCATGGTGACTTTCCTTGACAAAATTTCGAACAAGCGATTTTTCTTCAAAGGGATATTTTACAATCAACCGTATCTATACGGAGATTTCGAAATAGGCAAGAGTTTCAGAATCCTTGCAAAAATCACGAAGATTAACGGCGACGTGATTTTAATCAATCCGACTTTCGAGCCCGAAGACAAAATCAAACGCCTAAATAAAGGCGTATTCACGGTCTATCCGCTGAAAGGTTTAATAGGGCAGCGCACCTTTAAAAATATCATCGAAAACGCGATAGACGGCATGCGCGTTCAGGGAAAAAACTTGTACGACGTAACCGACGAATACGGAAATCCCGATTCCGCAATCGAAAGCATAAGGATCGCTTTACGCTCCGCACATTTCCCGGGAAGCGAAGAAGAGTGCGAAAACGCACTCGAAACGCTTGCGTCCCTCGACTTTGCCTGCGGACTATATAATTACCGAAATTCGCGTAAAAACGCCTCAAAAGAGCGAAAAGTATTCTATAATTTTCAAAATTCTGGAATACTTTGGTTCGAAAATTTGCTTAATTGGCGTTTGACCGACACTCAAAAAGAAACAATGACTTCAATATCATCCGACCTAATCAAACCCCGCACGATGTCGAGAATCGTGTATGGCGACGTCGGGTCTGGGAAGTCCGTCGTCGCGTATTTCGCACTTGCAAAATCATTCGACGGCGCCAAACAATCCGCATATATGTGCCCGACTGAAATTCTTGCAAAACAGCAATACGACAACTTTTTGCCCATTGCAAACAAACTCGGAATGAAAGTAGCACTGCTCACTTCAAGCACGCATTACGCAGATAGAAAAGAAATACTCCGCGGATTGTCGTCGGGGGATATAGACGCCGTTTTCGGCACTCAATCCCTCGTTGGTGGTGAAGTAAATTATAAGTCGCTCTCCCTTGCAGTCATAGACGAGCAACACAAATTCGGGGTGTCTTGCAGGACTCAAATCGAAGAAAAAGGCGCGTGCGATATTCTAACACTCACCGCAACGCCTATTCCAAGAACTCTCGCACTCACCGTCTACGACGATATCGACGTTTCCAAAATCGAAAAAAGAGAAGAGGCGCGCACTCATATTCAAACGAAAATCATATCGGATGCGAAACTCGACGATATGCTATCCTATATCGCAAGAGAATGTGAAAGCGGAAAACAAGCGTTTATCATTTGTCCAACAATCAAAGACTGCGAAGGAAAGGACTTGTATTCAATTTCGCAATTCAAAGACGAATATTTAAGCAAATTCAGCAATCTAACCGTATCGATTTTGCATGGCAAAATGTCGGACGAGGAAAAACGAGAGGTCATGGAAAACTTTTCGAGCGGGAAAATTTCCGTCCTTATCGCAACCTCTCTCGTCGAAGTCGGCATAGACACGAAAGCAAGCATAATCGCAATTCTCAACGCGGACAGATTTGGGCTTGCTTCCCTTCATCAATTGAGAGGACGAGTAGGACGGGACGGCTCTCAATCATACTGTTTCCTGCACACGAAAGCGACGACCGATAGGGCGCTTGACAGATTGCTTGCGATGACGAATTTCGACGACGGCAGTTTGCTTGCGGAAAAAGACCTTGAAATGAGAGGAGCGGGCGACGTGCTGGGTGCAAGACAAAGCGGAAGCACGGCTACGCCGTATTTCAAATTGCCACTGACGTATTCCGTACTGAAATCCGCAAAGAAATTGCTTGCAAGCAACAACGACGGAAAAATCATATCCTCATGTTTCAGCGAAATTTTCAACGCGGATTACGAGGAATTCGTACACGCACTCGAAACAGTAACGCTGAACAGTTAATTTGTCATTATATAAGGCGATAAATAATATATTTGTCGTGAATGACACGCGGCAATAAACGAAACAAAAACAACGCTTGGGCAATAAAAATCACGGTGATATCCCTTGCATTATCCGCACTCATAAGTTTTTTGAGCGAAATAACCGCGGATACGAGTAGCATTATCGTCACGCTGTTGCTACTATCATTTCTCATTCTTGCAAGCATAGCGTTCGACGGGATAGGAGTGGCGACCGCATCTTGCAATCCGTCCGACTTCAAGGATGATGCAAAGCGGAGAGTATACGGCGGAAAAACCGCCTTACGGCTTGTCGAAAACAACGAAAAAGTGTCGAACGTATGCAACGACGTCATCGGCGATACGTTCGGGATAATATCGGGGTCGTGCTCGGTCGCAATCGTGCTTAAACTTGCGGAGATATGTCCGACGGGGTGGCAAAAACTGCTGACGATAGGGATATCGTCCGTCATATCGGCGGTAACAATAGGCGGAAAAGCACTGCTCAAAGAATCCGCCATAACAAACGCAAAAGACTTCGTGAAATTCGTCGCAAGCATACTTGCGATATTCGACAAGGAAGAGAGAGAAATAAAAAAATCCGTCCGTATACAGCGGCACGAGCAAAGGAAGAAATCATATGCGCTTAGACAAGTATTTGTCCGAAAAAATGAATCTACAATCGAGAACCTATGCGGAAAATCTCATACTGAAAGGCAAAGTCACGGTTGACGGAAAAACCGTACTGAAACCCTCGTATTCGGTAGAGGACGGGGCGGACGTCAAAATCGTCGAGGATGAAAACTATGCATCGCAAGGCGCGTATAAACTCATAGAAGGGCTGAAAGTATTCGGAGTTGACGTACAGGGAAAAGACGCGGCGGACGTAGGATGCAGCAACGGCGGATTTACCGACGTGTTACTTCGTAACGGCGTAAAGAGCGTACTTGCGGTAGACGTTGCGGATTGCGCGCTTCCCGAAAATATTCTATCCGACGCACGCGTAACATTTCTAAAAGCAAACGCAAGAGAATTGAGCGCATCCCCGGTCGATTTCGTTTGCACGGACGTGAGTTTCATATCCTTAAAACTCATTCTTCCGTCCCTATATTCGATTTTGAAAAGCGGCGGGGAGTGCATTGCACTCATAA
Source organism: uncultured Bacteroidaceae bacterium (assembly GCA_964599875.1). Taxonomy (GTDB): domain Bacteria; phylum Bacillota; class Clostridia; order Christensenellales; family CAG-917; genus RGIG4097. The sequence continues at coordinate 67,851 of CAZRHE010000005.1, read as the reverse complement.
AACCGCAATTCGAACTCGGAAAATCCGCTCTGAACAAAAAGGGCATAGTATTATCGGAAAAGGATAGATTGAGAGCGATAGAACTTGTAAAAGGATATGCAACCGATTGCGGATTCAGGGTAGTCGGAGTGACGCCGTCGCCTGTTTTTTACGACAATAAAAACAAAGAATATCTCTTATATGCGGTCAAGCCGTAGAAAAATCCAATTCATCCCAAAGTTAATGATTTTTCATATGCACAAATTTGCATTTGAGAATATTCGATATATAAAAACCGTCGCAAATTGCGACGGCTCGATATCGTAACTTTTTCAAATTAAGATTTTTTCGTTTTGACGATGAATAACGTCAAAATCACGACCGCGAGAATGAGTCCCGCAATCCCGGATACGATTTTTATCGCAAATTCAGATGCACATATCAAACTTATCATATCTCGATTATATTTTTCCGTCCCGAAAATGTCAAGGATAATCGCGCGTTATCTTTCGCTTATCGTCAAATGCGGATAGAGAAGTGCTTGTTTAATTATGTAGCACACTCAATTTTATATTAGTTTTCCGCCGTCAGGATAAAACGAAAGTCTTTATGCTTTTTGCGGGCGAATTTAGTTTTTTAGAGAAGGATTCTTCAGCCTCTACGAGTTTCCCTTTTTCAGAGGTCGTAATCGTTTTGACCTGCGAATATCCTTTAAGATTGGAAAACGATACCGTCTTATCCTTATTCGAACTATTTAGAACTACGATAACAAGTCTGCCGTCGGGCTTTTTGAAAGCGACGACGTCGAGTTTGCTCCAATCGAAAGAATCATTTAGTTTTGCTTTTACTCTGACGTCGCCGACGTCTACGTAACTCATCACGTTTTTGTACGTATAGTAGCGATAAGTTAAATTAATTTCATTCGTTTCCTTATCGAGATAGACGAGTCCGTCCTCGTAATCGCCGTATGCAAGACCAAGCCACCAAGACCATTCGGTCGTATTGTTGTAGATTAAATCTCTCATCAATACCTTACTCGAATATAGTCCCATATCGACGGACTCATCGACGCCCCATTGCATAACGCAATATTCCGACATATTGATTTTCTTATCTATGCCGTTATTATTTAAATACTTTTGAAAACGGTTTCTGATTTTTATGGAATCGTCTGCGCCGTACGAGTGCACGGACAATTCTTTAATCTCGTCGAAGTAGTCGTATTTTGCAAACTCGTTCAAATATTCTTCTACTAGTGCGTTTTCGTTATTCAAATCGTAACAACCGCATTCGAAAATATCCATAACGAAATTCGTTCCGTATTCCGCATTGAACGCGGTTATTTTCTTATAAAATACGTCGTAAAATTTAGCAAGTTCGACATATCCGAAGTGACATCCGTGCTGGATGGAAGCCACCCCCCCCCAATCCCATTGGGGCTCGTTGACGGGGCTTAGGTAGATTCTAACGCCGTTATAACCGTTTTTATCCAGTAATTCCTTGATATAGTACGAACAAATCAAATAGTAGTCAGCAAACGCCTCGTATTCACTCTCCGAGAGGTTGTTTTCGAGTGCGCGTGCGCCGTGCGTCATTCCGCTTTTCGTGAGCAAGTAGTGAGGAGAGTTTGCAAATATGACGAGTTTCGAAATATCCCCGATTTCAAACGCTTTCAGCATCATACTAACGTATGCGTCGTCTTTTGAAAAGTCGTAGTTGTCAGGATTTGAAAAAGAGGAGTCGTCCTCGTATTTCGACGCATCGAAGAAACTTTCGGTTTTTCTATCTTCATCATAAGTGCAATTTTCAAGTTCGATAGAGCCGTCGCCGAGATTATAGCGGAAAATATCCAGATCGAGTCCCTCGTCGCCGTAGAGAAGAGATATAACTTGATTTTGGATGTCTTCGGGGAAATCTTCACCGAGTACGCGGAAATTCCACGCGGAAGAAGTGCCGAAACCGTTAAAAGTTTGATAAGTTACGCTTTCGTCGAAATCGACCGTAGGGGAGTTTGTTATAACCCCGTACGCAATCGCAAATCCTAATCCCGTCAAAAACGCCACGGTAAGCAACGTTGCTACAATAGACAAACCTGCTTTTTTCTTCATATCCGTCCCCCTAATTCTATTTTTATCCATTATAACAAAGGATTTTTCGACTTTCAATATCCGCTCAATAATTTTTGCAAATTTTATTCAAAATTTTATGCAAAACGACTTGTATAAACGGATAAAATAATGTATAATCACATTCACTATGTATATAGTGAAAGGGCTTATATGAAAATCGCAACTTACGTCAAACCCACTCTCAAAGACAATCCGTCGAGGATTGCAATAATCGAAGGGCTGAAAAACCTTCACGGCTTTGACGTATTCGAAACCGAGCGCATAGACAAGTCCGTAGTCGCGGATGCTTATCTCGTTTTCGGCGGGGACGGCACGATGCTTTACGCGGGGGTCAATTCTCCTTGCAAAATACTCGGAATAAATCTCGGCAACGTTGGTTTTCTTGCGGAATTCGAGGCAAATTCATCCGTCGACGAAATCGCAAAAGCGTTGCAATCCGCACCGACGAAAGAAAGGGGAATTTTAAAAGGCAAAGTCGGAGATAAAGAATTTTCCGCACTCAACGATTTCACCGTAAGGAGCGCAGGATATCGCCCCGTCAACATGACGCTCTACACGGACGGCAAATACGTCGACAAGTATCATGCGGACGGACTTATCGTGTCTACGCCGACGGGCTCGACCGCATATTCGCTATCCGCAGGCGGTCCCGTACTTGCACCCGACGTCGAAGGAATAGTGGTGAATCCCGTTTGTCCTCACTCTTTACATTCAAGAGCGCTCGTTTTGTCGCCTAAATCTATCGTCGAAATCATTCCCGAAAACGACGATGCCGTCGCTGTTGCGGACGGAAACGAAGTCGCAAGACTAAAAGGCGGCGAGAGTATCGCTTTGACTTTCGGAGAAGATAAGGCGGTTTTCATCGAAAATTCCGACCACGACTTTTATAAAAAACTACTCGAAAAAATGAACAGATGGGGAGTCACCGACTAACCATCGGGAGGGAAAATATGGCAAGAGCAACAAGACAACTTAAAATCCTTGAAATCATCGCGAAAAACGACGTCGATACTCAAGAAGAACTCGTCAAACGCCTTCGCGACGACGGTTTCAATGTGACTCAAGCAACGGTCAGCCGCGATATCAAGGATATGGGCATAATCAAAGTTCTAACGTCTGACGGCAGACATTATAAATACGTCGCACAACAACCCAAAGAACCCAGTTCTTCGGATAAATATATCAAGATTTTCAGAAACACCGTTTTGTCCATTCGCATAGCGGGCAATCTTATCGTCATCAAGACGGAAGACGGCAGCGCAAACGCAGCGGCGGCACTCATCGACAGACTTGATTACGACGAAATCGTCGGCGTCATAGCGGGCGATAACACCATATTCGTCGCAGTCGAAAACGTGGATCACGCATCCAAAGTTGCGGATATGCTCGAAAATATCCTTCAATAACCTACGATGATTAAAAGTCTTTCTATTGCCAATATCGCGCTCATAGACAAACTCGAAGTGGAGTTTGGCGATAAACTCAACGTTTTGAGCGGTGAAACAGGTGCGGGTAAATCGATTATTATCGATTCAGTCGGTTTCGTGCTGGGGGATAGGGCGGATAAGTCCCTCATTCGCTACGGCACGGATTTTGCGACCGTCGAAGCAGTTTTCGAAGATTACGAAACGGACGAGGTAAAAAACTATCTCGACGATAACGGCATAGACAGAGAAGAAATTCTTATACTTCGCAGGAAAATGACCGTCGACGGCAAAAACGAATGTAGAATCAACGGGCGCATTTCAACTCTTGCAACTCTTCGCGGGCTCACGGATTTGCTCGTAGACATTCACGGTCAACACGAACACCAGTCTTTGCTTAATCCTGCTAATCATCTCGGTCTTCTCGACAATTTAGGCGGAAGTGAAGTGAGCGAAATCCGCAATGAAGTCAAGGATTTGCACTCCCGCTACGTAAGCCTCAAAAACGAACTCGACAATATCGGAAATCAATCGGATAGAGAAAGAAAATTGGATATTTTGTCCTATCAGATTGCCGAAATCGAGAAAGCGGACGTCAAAGAAGGGGAAGAAGACGAACTCCTTGAAAAAAGAAAACGCATTCGCAATATCGAGAAAATTTTGGATGCGCTCAACAGTGCGAAAGACTTGCTTGACGGATACGAATCGACCGCCGTTTCGAGCGCACTTAAAACCACCATCGCAACTCTCAACCTCATTTCGAGTTACGACAATAGAATCGAGGGACTTAACGAGCGTCTTTACGACGCAAGAGAGGAAATTATCGACGTAGCGGAAACCGTCAAAGATTTTCTTAACGAACTCGATTTCGACCGCTACGGCGCAGACGAAATCGAATCAAGACTGGAAGTCGTTCGCGGAATACAAAGAAAATACGGCGGAAGTTATATTAGCCTTAACGAATTTTACGAGAGCGCGAAAGAAGAATACGATATGCTCGTAAACTGCGCGGAAAGAGTGGAACAACTCGAAATCGATATAGAAAAAACCGCGAAAAAATTGCTATCGGAGGCACGTGCACTCACTGAAATCAGAGGGAAAATCGCAAATTCTCTCGAAAAGAAAATTTTGAAAGAACTCGGCGACTTGGGAATGGGCGGAAGCACTTTCAAAGTCGATATATCTTCAACCGAAAATCCCGACAAAATCACCGCGTCGGGTGCTGATACGGTAGAATTCATGATTTCACCAAACCCCGGCGAGCCGCTTAAACCCCTTGCAAAAATCATTTCGGGCGGCGAAATGTCGAGATTTATGCTCGCACTTAAAAACATTATTGCGGACGTCGACGAAATAGGCACGATGATTTTCGACGAAATCGACACCGGCATTTCTGGAAATATATCCGCAGTCGTCGCAGAGAAAATGTGCAATATATCCCGCACGCGTCAAGTTATTGCGGTCACGCATATGCCCGCGCTTGCGTCTATGGCGGACAGTCATTATCTCATCGCAAAATCCACCGAAAACGGCAAAACCAACACGCATCTCGATTTGCTCGACGACAATATTGGCGAAATCGCAAGATTACTCGGCGGAAAAGATTATTCCGTCCACGCAATCCCGCATGCGAAAGAAATGAAGAATTGGGCGGAAGAATACAAAAAATCCATCCAAACAAAATAATCTACGCCGCGTTAGATATTCGGAAACGAACTCGAAAGGGTTCGTTTTTTATACGCTTTCGCTTGCAATTTATTTCCGCTCGTGCTAATATAATCTCGCAAGTTAGCCGGACGGTCGCGGGGTAGAAATACCGTGAGGAAAGTCCGAGCATCATAGGGCAAGAGTGCAGGTGAAATACCTGTGAAGGCGACTTTAAGGAAAGTGCAACAGAAAAATACCGCCCGCAAGGGTAAGGATGGAAAGGCGAGGTAAGAGCTCACCCGCAAATCGGTGACGAGGCGCGATGTAAACCCCACTCGATGCAAGACCGGAGCATATAGGGCTGCCCGTCCGCTCCACACGTCGCTTGATCTATGCGGCAACGCATAGGCTAGATAGATGACCGTTCAAGACAGAACTCGGCTTACAGACTAATCTTGCAAACGCTCGAAAGGGCGTTTTCTTTTACTCTTATTTGAAAATCTAAACTAAACGCGATGAATCAATATGCGTTTCAATTATTCGACAAAAATCGACGAAAAATAGTTGTAAATTCATTCCGTGTTTATTAAAAGTCAAAATCAATTTTGATTGCACGACCACAAAGTCCTTATAAATCATATCAGCATACCTGCATACGGTTATTAAACGGCGGGGTTTTGGCGATAATCGGGATATGGAATATCTAATCGCAGGAATAGTTACGTTCGCGTTTTTCACGCTCTATCTCATCGGTAAAAGCAAGCAGAGAGAGGAGTTTTCCAAACTTTTAAGCGATGAAAAGTACGTAATCAAACTGAAAAAGATTGCGGATTTTCAAGCGGTGAAAAGCGGAAATCTCACTTACGACGTGAAACCGTTTTATAAAAAAATCAAAAAGGCAAGGAAACTTGCCGAAAAATCCGACTGCGACGAATTGAAAATTTTATCGGAGTTATTAAAGCAAGTAGAAAAGCACGCAAAAGGTGTGAAAAACTGCGACGATATCAGCGATTTACCATGTATCAAAAACCTTTCAAGAATGGAAATCATCGCAAAAACCGCACTATCGAGTTGCGAATTTAATATAATCGAAGATAAAATCGCAACCGCGTTTGAAACATTCAACAAAATCTCGACCGTAACTTTCGACGAAATCAAAATTGCGGATAAAGTTTTCGAATACGTCTTGCTTGAAAAGGCGGGCTTTCTTGCGTCGAGAGTGCTGACGATAGAAAAAATCCGAAAAATAGCGGAGAAGATATCCAAAAATCCGAAAAAATACGAAAAGTCGAAGATTTATCGAATACTCAAAGACAACAACGTGTTTTTGCATTTTTCATCGAGTTTTAGAGGAGAAGTCACGCCGTCTGCGGACGCGGTTTATTTCGACGTCGCATATTCAACGCGCAGAATTTTATCGTCAATCGCGGACAGCCTTGAAAGATTATCCGCGTTTTCGTTTTATCGATTTTATCGTCCGCTTGAAATTTTGCACTCTTACGACGTATTCAGAGAGAGCGGGGCGGATGAGAAAATATCGTTTATGACCGAACTTTGCCGTCAATCTACGAAACTGAATATCGACGAATACGTCTACGCCTTAACCATTGAAAATTATCTGAATAGAGCAGTCCCGACGCCTATCGGTGCAAAAAAAATTCAAACTCCCGAAAGCGCAGTTTACGTTTTCCGTCAAAAACGAAATTTAATCATGCTGTGCCGTGCCTTATCGAGCAGAGAAATGACGTCGCTGTTTTTCAAAAATCCGCGCAAAAATCAAAATAGTATTCTAAAAAGCGCATTATTTAAGAATACTTTTGCGCCTTTTACATCGAAAAATACGCTGAAATTCGGGGTTTCGATACTGGGCGACAATCTTTTTCTCGAACCGTCGATTTCCTCCGAATTTGAAAAAATTGACTTGGATTTTTCACACGACGGGGTCAAACATCACGTCACGATTTTGCCTTCATGCGTTGAAACTCTATCCGTAAACGGCACGAAAATGAAGGGGATACCTTGCGTCAAACTTGGAAAAACACCCCTTGTCGTCGAATTGAAAACGCCTTTCAAAAATTAGTCGTTGACAAAAGTTCTTTTTATCGATTAACATAAAATCGTCAAATTGGATATCACCGCCTTTGGTTGGCGGTTTTATCGCTTGACTTGTGCCTTGCCTTGTTTACGACTTTGACGGTCTTGCAACTTTGCCGTCCTTGTCGCAAGTTACTTTGTAACTTTGAAACAAGGCATTTTTTATTCAAAAGCAGTCTGTGACATTTTTCTTTACATTTCAATAAAAAGATTTATAATTAAAGTATGGACTTATTCGATTTGCAAAACAACGTTGAAAAAATGGCACCCCTCGCCGAAAGGATGCGTCCGCGCACTCTCGACGAGTTTATCGGTCAATCAAAAATCGTAGGAGAAGGTTCTCTTCTTCGAAGAGCGATTTCCGCAGATAGGCTGGGAAGTTGCATTTTTTACGGTCCTCCCGGCACGGGAAAAACCACTCTTGCGCATATTATCGCACAAAATACGAACGCAAACTTCGTCAAACTCAACGCAGTCACGGCGGGTGTTGCGGACGCAAAAAAGGTTATTGAAGACGCAAAAGAACTTTTAAGAATTTACGGCAAACGCACTTATTTGCTACTCGACGAGTGTCATAGGTGGAATAAGGCGCAATCGGACAGCGTTTTGCAAGCGATAGAGCAGGGATACATAATTTTCATCGGCTCGACGACTGAAAATCCGTATGCGAATATGACGCGCGCAATCGTGTCGAGATGCAGGGTTTTCGAATTCTCTCGTCTTACGGATAAAGACGTTTTGAAAGGACTAAAATATGCGCTTTCGGACAAAGAAAGAGGGCTCGGAGATATGAACGTCGTCATAGACGACGAGGCATTATCTCATCTTGCTTGGGCGTCGGGCGGAGATTTGCGCACCGCGCTCAACGCGCTCGAACTTGCGGTCATCACGACGCACGCAGGCGCAGACGGAGTTATCCGCGTAGACAAAAAAGTCGCGGAACAATCCATTCAAAAAAAGGCTCTCGGCTTTGACGAAAGCATGTATTACGATATCATTTCCGCATTCATTAAGAGTATGCGCGGAAGCGACTCGGACGCCGCTGTTTATTGGGCGATGAGGCTCATAGACGCAGGGCTTGACCCCATGCTCATCGCAAGAAGAATCGTTATCCACGCCGCAGAAGACGTAGGCATGGCGGATCCCAACGCACTCGTCGTAGCGGTTTCAGCAATGAACGCATATGAAAAAATCGGCTTGCCCGAGGGAAAAATCCCTCTCACGGAGGGCATAATTTATGTTGCGGAAGCACCGAAATCAAACAAGGTCGAAGTCGCTATGATGAACGCGGAAAACGCCGTGCGCACCGTAAAAAGAGAATCCGTCCCCGTATATCTTCGCGACCCGAACTACAAAGGGGAGCAAATAAGCGGATACAAGTATCCGCACGATTACGGCGGTTGGGTTGACCAACAATATCTTCCCGACGAGTTGAAATCCGTAGTCTTCTACGAGCCGACCGAAAACGGATTCGAAAAGGTCGTCAAGGAAAGAAAAGCACAAAGAAAATCAAAATTCAAACCGTAATAGTATGCTCAAAATCAACAATCTGACGAAAACCTATTCAAAAAACGCAGTCCCTGCGGTGAACAATCTCTCTTTGGAAGTCAAACCCGGGGAGATTTTCGGCTTTATAGGTCCCAACGGCGCGGGCAAATCCACGACGATTAAGTGCGCTACGGGCATTTTGTCATACGACGACGGCAATATACGGATAGGCGGAATAGACCTTAAATCATCTCCGATAGAGGCAAAACGCCTTATCGGCTACGTATCCGACGACCACGCGACTTACGAAAGGTTGACGGGAGCGGAATACGTCAATTTTATGGCGAACGTCTATGACGTTCCCGAAAGCGAAAGAAAAGCGCGACTTGACAAGTATCTCGAAATTTTCGACCTCAAAAGCGCGATAAACGACCAAATAAAGAGTTATTCCCACGGAATGAAACAAAAACTCAACGTCATAGGCGCACTTATTCACGAGCCCGAACTTTGGATTTTGGACGAGCCGCTCACGGGACTCGATCCTAAATCCGCATATAACCTCAAAAATCTGATGAGGGAGTATGCAAACGAAGGGAAAAGCGTGTTTTTCAGTTCGCACGTCCTCGACGTCGTTGAAAAAGTCTGCGACAGAGTAGGCATTATAGATAAAGGCAATTTGATAACCGTTTGCTCTGTTTCAGAACTGCACGAAAGCGGATTGTCGAGTTCACTCGAAGACTTATTCTTGCAAATCACTTCAAACGAAACGAGCGAAAATGAATAAATTCCTACTCCTTTTCAAATTTCTTGCGAAGAATTATTTCGGCACGACCGTCGGAAAAAAACACAAAGTCCCAAATCTCGTGCTTGCGGGTTTATTCACGTCGCCGCTACTCGTATTGATTTGTATGATGCTCGGCACTCTGACGCCGCTTGCTATGCAAAACAACGTATTTCCGCACGTCGTAACGGTGGTCGTTTTGTCGGCGCAGGCACTGTCTTTCTTTTTTGCGGTGCAGGGAATATTATCCACGCTGTATCTATCCGACGACAACGCGTTTTTATCCTCTCTTCCCATTAAGCCGACGACGCTGTATTTTGCCAAAATATCCGTCGTTTACGTTAACGAACTCATCATCGCCGCCTACGTACTTTTGCCTGCGCTGCTCACGATGTCCATAACGGCAAGCATAAGCGGATATTATGTTTTTCCAGCATTCTATCCGCTCATTTTGTTGATTATATTGCTGACGCCCATATTGCCGCTTGCACTTGCGTCCGTCCTGTCGATGCCCATTATGTATCTGTCGAGATTCTTCAAGAGAAGGGCGGCGATAGGCACCGTAACGACACTGATATTGTTTGCGGTTTTGTTCGGATTTTATTTTGCCATAGTGCCGCAATTTTCGGATTCCAATTCAATAGAAGGACTGTCCGAAAACGCAGTTTCGATTATCGTAAAAGTCGCCAACGTCGGCTATCCCGACAAGGTTTTGATATATGCGTCCCTCGGCATAAATTCCCTTGCAAATTTCGGAATCACAGCGGCAATATACGTAGGGCTTATCGCTTTGATAACCATGATGACGAAAGCGTTTTACGGCAAGGCGGTTGCGGCGCAACTCGAAACAAGGAGCGGCAAATCCTCGCATAAATCCAATTTCCGCAAAAACACGCATATCGCGGCATTGCTTGAAAGGGATTTCAAATCTCTCGTGCGATATCCCGGGCTTGCGTTGACGTCCTTTCTCAACGCGGTAATCGCGCCCGTCGTGTTAATCGTTGCGTTCAAATTCTCGGACCCCGAAGCGTATTCCATTATGCTGTCGCCCGAGGAAAAAGAAAACTTAATCGTCCCTATGATTCAAACGGGAGTGGCGTTTTTGTATTCCATGCTCTTAAATTCCGCGACAAATATGTCCGCAGTGCTTGCGTTTAGTCGCGACGGAAACGCATACTACGTCATGAAACAACTGCCTATAAAGTCGAAAGAATTCATCGCGGAAAAGATATTGTTTGCAAATATCGTGTCCGCCGTCGGCATAGTCGTGCTTGCGATAATAGTAGGGGCGTTTATGGAAACGGGAGCGGTCAACGCACTTCTTTTCGGACTTGCCATGATGATATTCACGTCGGGAATAAACGCACTGTCCGTGCTTATTGATATGAAACGCCCCAATCTCGACTGGAAAGACACCTCCGAACTGCAAATGAGCAATATACTTCTCGCGATACCGTTTTTGATATGTTTCGTCGTTGCGGTCGCGATAGTCCTGCTTGCCTGCACGTTTGCCGCGACCGAGCCCCTTATCGGCTACGTAGGCTCATACGCGGCGTTTTGGGGGACTGTAATCGCAATATCCTTGCTCGTAGCGGGAATATTCAACGTATTGCTTTTCAAAAAGGGAGAAATCCTTTACGATAGAATGGACGAAAATAAATACAAAACCAAAGAAAAACGCTCTTTCAAATTCAAGAAAAGCGGATTTTTGAAATAAGGAGAAAAATGAAAAGAAAAGTTGCGCTCGACGTCGGCGACGTCAGAATAGGAGTTGCGGTCAGCGATATGCTCGGCATCACCGCAAATCCGAGAGAAACTTACGTGAGAAAGGGTAAAACCTTCGAGCAAGATATCGCGTACTTCGTGGACTACGCAAAAAAGGAAGACGCGGACGCATTCGTTTTGGGACTTCCCCTCAATATGGACGGCACCGCAGGTCCCAGAGTAGAGGTCACAAGAGAATTCGGGGACGCACTCAAAGAGGCAAGCGGACTCGAAGTCATATACGTCGACGAAAGACTGACGACCGTATCCGCCGAAAGAATGCTCATCGAGGCGGACGTCAGACGCGAAAAACGCAAAACCGTCATAGACAAAGTCGCCGCGACAATAATTTTGCAGTCCTATCTCGACGGTAGAAAATAGATATTCTAACACACCAAAATAAAAAAATCGGAGAATTTTGATTTCGCAATTATCGCACGGCGCGATATTGCGTATTGATTTTTCATCCGATTCGTGCTAAAATCTATCCAAAATAAAGGAGAACCATTATGGCAGACTTTTTCAAAGACCAAAACGAAGCAACCGAAGACGACGATATTATCGTCCTTTATAACGAAGCAACCGACAAAGACGAGGAGTTTTACGAACTTGCAACCTTGGATGTGGACGACAAATGGTATATCGTCATGAAACCCGTCGAGCCCCTTCCCGATATCGAAGAAGACGAAGTCCTCATTTACGAAATCGTCGAAGATAAAGAGGGCAACACCAACTTCGCGGCAATCGAAGACGACGACGTCCTCGAAAAGGTATTCAACGAGTTTATCAAAATGCTCGAAGAATGGGACGGGGGAGAAGAATAATCGGATTTTCGCTCCGCATCGAAATCTTCTCAAATTTGCTTGAAAAAGTTGTTTATTTTTCTTGCAAAAAATTTATTTATATAATATAATCATCATCGCACCGCACACTTCGGCGGAGTTCGTGTCGTTCCATCGGTGGCTCGGACGTCGAAACCGAAGGAGGTAAAAACAAATCAAGGAGGACCATAAAATGGCCGTAACAACCATGAAAGCCCTGCTCGAAGCAGGCGTCCACTTCGGACATCAAACCAAAAGATGGAATCCTAAAATGTCAAGGTACATCTACGCAACCCGCAACGATATTCACATTATCGACCTTGCAATCTCCGTCGACCACGTCGAGGCTGCATATCAATTTGTGAAGAGCATCGCGGCAGAAGGCAAATCCGTCCTTTTCGTCGGAACCAAAAAACAAGCCCAAGACGCAATCCAACAAGAAGCGGAACGTTGCGACATGTTCTATATCAACCAAAGATGGCTCGGTGGCACTCTCACCAACTTCAAGACCATCCGCACTCGTATAGACAGACTCAACAAAATCAATCAAAGAGAACTCATCGGTGAGTTCGAGATGCTCCCCAAGAAAGAAGTCGCAGCACTCAAGAAAGAACGCGACGACCTCGAAAAGAACCTCGGCGGCATCAAAAATATGCGCGGTTTGCCCGGATGCCTCTTTGTAGTCGACCTCAAAAAAGAAGAAATCGCAATCAAAGAAGCACGCAAACTCAACATCCCCATCGTAGCAGTCGTAGATACCAACTGTGACCCCGACCTCGTCGATTACGTCATCCCCGGCAACGACGACGCTATCCGCGCAATCCAACTCTTCGCATCCTTGATGGCGGACGCAGTCATCGAAGGAAGACAAGGTGAATCCTATACCGCACCCAAAGCGGCGGAAGAAACCGTAGCAGAAGAAGCACCCGCAACCGAAGCGACTCTCTCTCCCGAAGAAGCCCTCGAAAAGGCAATCGCAGAGAAGGAAGCAGAATAATATCGTAAAATAATTAGGAGAATATACTATGTCATTCACAAGCAAAGACGTTATGGAACTCCGCGGTAGAACCGGTGTCGGTATGATGGATTGCAAAAAAGCACTCGTAGCGACCGACGGCGACATGGAAGCCGCAATCGATTATCTCAGAGAAAAAGGCATCGCAACCGCAGCGAAGAAAGAATCTCGTATCGCGGCGGAAGGCATTGTCTACGCAACCAGCAAAGACAATAAACACGTCCTTATCGAAGTCAACTGCGAATCCGACTTCGTCGCAAACGGTCCTATCTTCCGTGAATACGTCGACAAAGTCGCAAATTACGTCCTCGACAACGAAAACGCAACCGTCGCGGAAGTCACCGCGGCAATGACCGACGTCACCAACGAATACGTCATGAAGATGGGAGAAAAAATCTCAATCAGACGTTTCACCGTTTACACCGCAAACGACAGCACCGTCGACACCTATATCCATATGGGCGGCAAAATCGGCGTTATGGTCGAAGCATGCGCATGCGCACCTAAGGAAGTCGTCCACGACGTGGCACTCCAAATCGCGGCGGCAAACGCACAATACGTTTGCAAAGACGACGTCCCCGCAGACGTAGTCGCACACGAAAAAGAAATCCTCAAAGCACAATCTTTGAACGAACCCAATCCCAAGCCTCTCGCAATCATCGAAAAGATGATAGAAGGCAGAATCAATAAGTTCTTCAAAGAAATCTGCCTCCTCGACCAAGTTTTCGTCAAGAACGGCGATATCACCATCGCACAATATCTTGCACAAAACGGCGGAGCAAAAGTCATTCGCTTCACTCGTTATCAAATGGGCGAAGGACTCCAAAAGAGAGAAGACAATTTCGCAGAAGAAGTTATGCAACAAGCAGGACTCAATAAATAATAACGATGCAAAAGGGGAGCGCGTCGAGCGTTCCTCTTTTTTTATCTTGCGAGGTATATATGGCAAATCTTAAATTCAAAAGAGTTATAATCAAACTTTCGGGCGAGGCACTCGCAACCGACAACGGAATGGGCATCGATTTCAACAAACTCGGCGCAGTCGTGGACGAAATCATCGAAGTCAAAAAACTCGGCGCGGAAATCGGTATCGTCATCGGCGGAGGAAATTTCTGGAGAGGCAGACAAGCGGACACCGAAATGAACAAAACAACCGCAGACCATATGGGAATGCTCGCAACCGTCATCAACGCCCTTGCAATTCAAGACCAAATCGAAAGAAGAGGGGTCCCCGTCAGAGTTCAAACCGCACTCACCATAACAAAAGTCGCGGAGCCTTACATTTTGAGAAAAGCGATGCGCCACCTCGAAAAAGGCAGAATCGTCATATTCGCATGCGGCACGGGCAATCCTTATTTCTCGACGGATACGGGCGCGGCACTTCGCGCGGCTGAAATCGGCGCAAACGCACTTCTTCTTGCAAAGAACGTAGACGGCGTGTATGACAGCGACCCCAAAGTCAATCCCGACGCAGTCAAATTCGACAAACTCAGTTATATGGACGTCATTTCCATGGGGCTTAAAGCAATGGACACCACCGCAATCACCATGTGCATGGACAACGAAATCCCCATCATCGCTTTCAGCCTTATGGAAAAGGACAGCATAAAGCGCGCACTCGAAGGAGAAAGCATCGGCACTTATATCGGAAAATAATTTTCACAAAGCCACAAAACAATATTCTAAACACTTCGTTTTGAAATTTCCGATATTCTATCAACGTATTTTACAATCGAAAAAAGGGCGAATTTCCGTCCTTTTTTTGTATTGCAATACGCGCGTATTTTTGTTATAATAAGTTAAGTATCTAATATAGGAGGCTATTATGGCTTACGGAATCGACCTCGTCGATATGATTTTCGACGATATGAAAGAAAAATTCGAAAAAACCACTCGCAACTACGAGAACGAACTCAAAATGGTCAGAGCGGGACGTGCAAATCCCCATCTTCTCGACAAAGTTTTCGTCGACTACTACGGAGTGGAAACTCAACTCAACAAAATGGCGAACATCACCGTGCCCGAAGCGCGTCTTATCGTCATTTCCGTTTGGGATAAATCTCAACTCAAAAACGTCGAAAAAGCAATCCTTGCGGCAAACCTCGGCGTAACCCCTAATAACGACGGTATCGTCATCCGCCTTGTCTTCCCCGAACTCACAGAAGAGAGAAGAAAAGCACTCGTCAAAGACGTCAAGACCAATGCGGAAAGCACCAAAGTCGTTCTCCGCAACGCGCGTCGCGACGCAATCGACGAACTCAAAAAACTCGAAAAATCCTCGGATATCACCGAAGACGACCTCAAAGATTTCACCGAAGACGTCGACAAAGCACTCTCCAAAGCGATTGAAGAAATCGACAAGATGTGCAAAGACAAAGAAAAGGATATCCTCGAAGTCTAATGGCACCGCGTCATATCGGTTTTATAATGGACGGCAACGGGCGCTGGGCAACCTCGCACGGAATGGAAAGATGCGACGGTTACGCCGCAGGGTTAATCGCACTGCGTAAAGTGGTCAAACGCGCGAAAGAACTCGGAATCGAGGCGATAACCGTCTATGCGTTTTCAACAGAAAACTGGGCGCGTCCCGACAGCGAAAAAGAGGCGATTTTCAACGTCGTAGAGAAGTTCAACAACACCTACGACGGCGACCTTCGCATCACTTATTCGGGGGACATCGCATCCCTTCCCGACAGTCTCGAAGACAGCATTTGCGAAATCGAGGACAGGACGAAGGACAATCCCGGCACCATACTAAATATCGCGTTCAATTACGGCGGACGCGCGGATATTTTACACGCCGCCGAAATTTGCTTTTCGCACGGCACTTTTTCAAAGGAAAACTTCGAAAGAGCGTTGTCGAGTTCGCATTTGCCCCCTCTCGACTGCATAGTCAGGACGGGCGGAGAAATGCGCCTCAGCAACTTTATGCTGTACGAAGCCGCTTATGCGGAACTTATATTCCTCGTCAAACTCTGGCCGGATATGGAAGAGGAGGACGTGGATAAAATCGTTGCGCTTTTTGACGAGCGCAAAAGAAAATTCGGAGCATAGGGCGATTTAATTCGTTTTTAACGAAGTCGTCCTATTCTCAAAGGACTGAATATGCTGAAACGCACCTTGACGGGTTTATGTCTTATCGCGCTAATCGTCGGATTTATGGCGGGAGGATACTTTGTAAGCCCGATTTTTGTTGATATGCTCATTTACACGTTCCTTGCAGGAGCGGTATACGAGATGTACAACTGCCTCAAAAACGCAGGCTTCAAGACCTTTGCGGCACCCGTTATCTTCGTTATGATTGCCGCTTATCCCGTTTATTACTGTCTGTCGTATTTCATCGGCTGGGGAACGGGACTTCAAGGACTTCTTGCCGTGTTGCTTGTCGGGATGACTATGGTGCTGACCATATTCACCTTCCGTCCCGCAAAGGATAACGACGACTCGACGGACGACAAGGCGTGCACTCTCAAAGATTTGTTCGCAAACGTATTCATACTCGTCTATCCCGTGGCGTTTATGGCGGCGGCGTGGAATTTGAGTTTCAAGTATAGCGGATTTTTCGCAATACTGTTCGCGGCGCTCGTGCCCGTGCTCGGAAGCGACATGTTCGCATACTTCTTCGGCGCGTCGTACAGCGCGATATGCAAAAAGCGCGGAGTAGAACCCAAACGTCTTTGCCCGAAAATCAGCCCCAAAAAGACTGTCGTAGGCGGTTTCGGCGGACTTTTCGGCGGAATGCTCGTCGCAGTGCTTTTCTGGGTGCTTTTCGAATACGTAGGAGCGTTTCCGAAAAGCGGATATCTTCCCTTCATATCCCACTCGGCAGAGGGTTGGGAATGGAAAACCGCTCTTATTTATCTCGCACTCGGCGCGATATGCGGCGTTATATCCGAACTCGGCGACCTTGCGGCATCTCGTATCAAGCGCGCTATGGGCATAAAAGACTACGGCAAAATCTTCCCCGGTCACGGCGGATTTATGGATAGAATAGACAGCGTCATGTACTGTCTTGTAATACTAACTATAGCCTTCACGGCAATATACGGATTTTAATGAAAACGATAACTATACTCGGAAGTACGGGCTCGGTCGGGACGCAAGTCCTTGACGTCGTGAGAAAATACCGCGACAAATTCAAGGTCGTCGGTCTTTCCGCGTACTCGAACGAGAATCTACTCAGAGAACAAATAACCGAATTTAACCCTACGCATTACTATTTCCCGGGCGGAGCGGTCGAAGTGCAAAGCAGTCTTTTCGACTTTCTCGACGACGACAAATCCACGAAATGCTTATCTTCCCTTGAAGAACTTGCAAGTATCCCCGCGGATATAGTGGTTTCCGCAGTAGGCGGAATAGCGGGACTTTGGGCGGCGGTCGCAGTGCTTAAAAACGGCGGCACGCTCGCTATTGCAAACAAAGAAAGCATAGTCGCGGGCGGAAGACACCTTAAAGCACTCGAAAAGAAATTCGGCGGCAAAATCATTCCTCTCGACACCGAACATTCGGCAATCGCGTCTTGCCTCGAAGGGGAAGATAGTCGTTTCGTCAAAAAAATCATACTTACCGCAAGCGGCGGCGCGCTTCGCGATATGTCGAAAGCGCAAATCGCAAAAGTTACGCCCGAGCAAGCACTCATGCATCCCGTATGGAAAATGGGCAAAAAGGTCACCATAGACAGTGCGACGCTCTTCAATAAAGGACTTGAAATCATAGAGGCTATGCGCCTTTTCGAAGTTTCACTCGACCAAGTCGAAGTGGTACTTCATAGAGAAAGCATAGTACATTCTCTCGTTGAGTTTTCGGACAACAGCGTCAAGGCGCTTTTGAGCGCACCCGATATGGCGTTATCCATAGAGCGCGCGTTGTTCTATCCCGAAAAAGGAGAAAACGCAGTCCCTGAAATCAGTCTACCCAAACTCGGCTCGCTGACTTTCTCGGAGCCCGACTATGAAAAATTCCCGTGCCTAAACGTCGCTATTCGCGCCGCAAAGAAAGGGGAAGGCGCGTGTATCGCAGTGTCCGCGGCGGACGAAATCCTCGTGGACGAGTTTTTGCGCCATAAGATTAAAATAACCGATATAGCAACAAAACTCGAAAAGGTGCTATCAAAATTCGCATCGGTGGGCGACGTCGCTCTCGAAGACGTAACGCGCATAGATACCGAGGCGAGAAAATATACTTATTCAGTGCTTAAATGATAGGAGAATACAATTGTTCGGATTGATTTTGGCGGCAGCATCGGCAAAAGAAGTGTTTACGTATATAGGTTACGTCATCGTAGCCATACTTGCGCTTATGCTGATGATAGTCATTCACGAAAGCGGACATTATCTTGCTGGCAAATTGCTGGGATTCAAAATCGACGAGTTTTCAATCGGATTCGGTCCCGCGATTTTCCAGCGCAAAAATAAAAAGACGGGGGAGATTTTCTCAATCCGTCCCATACCTATCGGCGGATTTTGCGCTTTCCACGGTGAAGACGAAGAGGAAAGCACTGCGGTGAATCCCTACGTAAACGCCGAAATCGCAAATAACGGCAAAGAGGGCATACTTGCCTATCTCAATTCGGGCAAACCCGTAAATCCCGACAAAATCCAACCTTTCGACGAATTATCCGAAGAAAAGAAAGAAAAAGGCGTGCTTTCATATCTAAACGAAGATACGTCTACGGGACTTCGTTTCAACGACCAACCTGCTTGGAAACGCCTTATCGTGCTGTTTTCGGGTGCGTTTTTCAACTTTTTGAGTGCGATACTCATCATCACGATTTATTTCACCGCATACGGACAAATCCTTCCCGTAGTCGCAAAAACTTACGACCTCGAAAGCGGTGCCGCGCACGCGTTTCAAGAGGGGGACGTCGTGCTTGCCGTAAACGGAAAACAAGTAAATATTATGCTCGAAGAGGACTTGTACAACACCTTTTCCGGACTGGGCGACAGCGCGACTTTCAAAGTTTTACGGGACGGAAAAGCGGTTGAAATAACCGTTGAAAAACAAAATTACAACTATACGGAAGTAAAAGAAGACGAGGCGGGCAACGAATACGAAGTGGAAGAAACCAAATACGGATTCGGCATCGCATACGGCTTTGCAAGGGTCAAACTATCCTTTTTCAGGGCTTTCGGGCGCGCTTTCGGATTCTGTTTCTTCATCGTCTTCAAAATCCTTGCGTCCCTCGGCGCACTGATTACGGGCAAAGTAGGATTGGATACCGCAGGAGGCACGATTACCGTCGTCAAAACGATTGCGGAAGTCAGCAGGACGGGATTCGACGCGTTTTTGTACGTCGTGGCGGTCATATCCGCAAACTTGGCGGTTATGAATTTGCTGCCTATCCCTGCGCTTGACGGCTCGAGAATGTTGTTCACGTTCATCGAAATGATATTCAGAAAGCCCGTCCCGCGCAAAATCGAAGCGGTCATCCACAGCGTAGGACTGATAGTATTACTCATACTCGTCGTTTTCCTCGACGTTTTCCACTTGGTGAGCGGAGTGTAAACGACAAATAAATCAACTATGAACAAACGAAGATTATCAAGGAAAATATTCATAGGGGATATCCCCGTAGGCGGAGACGCACCTATCACGGTGCAATCCATGCTGAACACCAAAACGACGGACGTCGAAGGCTCGCTTAAGCAGATAGATAGCCTAAAACACGTCGGTTGCGATTTAATCAGACTTGCAGTCCCCGACGAGAAATCCGCAGACTGTTTTGCCGAAATCGCGCGTAGATGCGGACTTCCTCTCATTGCAGACGTGCATTACAGTTATCGTCTTGCCGAACTTGCGGTGAAAGCGGGAGCGAAAAAACTTCGCATAAATCCCGGCAATATGACCGCGGACGGAAGAACGATCGACGAACTCGTCGCACTCCTTAAAGATTATCGCGTACCCGTGAGAATAGGCGTAAACGGCGGAAGCCTTGACAAAAAATTCAAAGGCATGCACGAGGACGACGCGCTTGTTGCAAGCGCACTCGCAACCGCGGATATGCTCGAAAGTCACGGATTCGACGATATCGTCGTCGCAATCAAGTCGTCCGACGTCGAAACCATGATAGAAGCAAACAGAAAACTCGCCCTGCAATGCGATTATCCTTTGCATTTAGGCGTAACCGAGGCGGGTCCCTTGAAACGCGGTCTAATTAAATCCACTCTCGGCATAGGCACACTGCTTGGAGAAGGCATAGGGGATACGGTAAGAGTTTCTCTGACAGCCCCCGTCGAAGAAGAGGTCAAGGCGGGCATAACCATTTTGCGCGCTCTCGGACTTCGCAAAAACGGCGTGGAAATCGTGTCTTGTCCCACTTGCGCAAGGACTGAAATCAACGTAGAAGGACTTGCAAATATGGTCGAGGAAATGACTGAAGGAATAGAGAAACCCTTGAAAATCGCAGTCATGGGCTGTCCTCTTAACGGCATAGACGAGGGCAAAAACAGCGACCTCGGAATCGCGGGCGGAAAAGAAAAATCGGTCATACTCCTACACGGCGAAATCTACAAAACCGTAGACAGCAAGGATTTGAAAGAAGAACTGATAAAAGCACTTGCCAAACTGCAAGAAGAATTATAAAAAACGCGGTTTTTTGGAATACTTTTCCTTAAAAATCGTCGAAAAACACCGAAAAAGGCAATATAATGACAAAATTTTTTGAAGAATTCGTAAACGCCACAGGCGGCAAATTCAAGGAATTGAAGTTCAATTCCGCATTTTACGACACCAAAAACAAGGTGCTCACCGTCCGTTTTATAATAAATACTTTCGTATCTCGAGCGTCTTTCGACGAAAACAAGCGCGCAGAAGTTAAAACCGCGGTTGAAAATCTTTTCCCGGGTGTGCAAATCAAGGTCGAATATATCAATACCTTTGCAGACGACAGAATCGTCAAGAACAAAGTTCTTGCATACTTCAACGACAATCAGCCGATGATATTCAAGCGTCTTGCAGACGACAATATCGCCGTCGAAGTCAAAGACAACGAAATACATATCAAACTCACTTTCGACACGCCTATTTTCAAGTTGCTCGACGCATCCAAAGTGCCCGAAAGTTTGACGGATTATCTCGACCGTCTTTTCAACGAGGAAATCAACGTAGATTTGATTGAAAAATTCGTCGCACCCGAAGATTATGCGGTGGAAGAAATCGTCGAGGAAAGAGTGATTCAAAACACGAGAGAATTGCGCCTTGTACAAGTAAAAGTCGGGGATAAGATTTATTCAAGAAACAAAATCGTCGGCATAAATCAATCGCCCACATACATAAAAGACGCAAAAGAAGGGGAAAACGTCATCCTTTGCGGCAAGGTTTACGGCTTGCAATACAAGGAATATAACAACAAAAAGTACGAGCCGGGCAATCCCAAAACACCCGAAAAACTGCCCATGTTTAGGCTCACGCTCGACGATACTACGAGCAAAATCGAAACCGTGTGTTTCCCCAAGCAAGCGGACGTCGAAACAATCAAAAGCCTTGCGGATAAAGACCAAATCGCTTGCATAGGCAAGATTTCGACTTCGAAATATAACGGAACGTTGAGTTATGCGGTGGACGCAATCTTCAGGTGCGAAATAGATTACGATTCCATAAATCTAACGGGGTCAAAACCCGTCCCGAACTTCTACGCGTACGTCAAGCCCGAACCTTATAAAGAGATAGCGCAGAGTAGTCTTATGGACGAAGAAAACGACGTGCCCGACTTTTTGAAAGGGAAGACCATCGTCGTGTACGATTTCGAGGCGACGGGAAAAGTACCGACCGAGGCGGAGCCTATCGAAATCGCGGCGGCAAGGGTCGTGGACGGAAAAATCACGGAAACCTTCCAAAGTTTCTGCAAGCCGTCCGAACCCATATCCGATTTCATCACCGAACTCACTTCGATAACAAACGAAATGGTGGAGCACTCGCCGTCGTTTGATAAAATCGTTCCCGACTTTTTCAAATTCACGAGAGGAGCGATACTTTGCGGACACAACATTTCGGGTTACGACTACATAATGCTTGCAAAATATGCGGATAAAGAAGGCTACAATTTCAACAACGAACTTCTCGACACGCTTTTGCTTGCAAGGGATAAGTTGAAAGAATTCAAGCGTTTCGATTTGCCGTCGCTCTCGAAAAACCTCGGCATATCCCACGAAAACGCACACAGAGCGATTGCGGACGTATACGCGACCGTCGACCTATTGAAAGTTATAGCGAAGAGAATGTAGGATTTTGCGTCGATATTCGTCGCAAAAATCAAATTTCGACGGATACGGCGCGTGAAAATCCGATTTCGGCAAAATTTTTATAATTAATTATAAATATACCGCAAATTCGCTTGCAAAAAGATTTTCTATATGATATTATTTTCACGCTTAATAGTGTGATACTACGGAGTGAGCCAAGTGCTCACTTCTTTTTATAAGGAGAAGGACAGTGAAATTCTTGACCGACGAAGCAAAAACGATAATCGAAAAAGCGATTACCGACGAGGTGCAAGCATCGGGAGAAATCGAAGTGGTGGAAATCCGCTATTCGACGGAATACGGCAAAGACAATTTGACCGTTTTCATCTGGTCTGCGGACGGAATCGACCTCGACAAGTGCGAAACCGTGCATAACGCCGTTTCGAGCGTCCTCGACCGCTACGACGACCTTTTCCCCGTAGATTACGTGCTCAACGTATCTTCGTCGGGACTCGACCGTCCCGTAGTTACGGACGACGACTTCCGTCGCGCACTCGGCACGGAAATCGAAATCGTGCAAGACAAAAAGAAATCTCACGGGATTTTGACCGCCTACGACGCCGAAAACGCGACGATTCTCACGGACGGCAAAAACCCTAAAGAAATAACTTATTCAAGAAAAAACATAAAAGCGAAGCCTTACATTAGGTTTTAGGAGGAACAATATGGCAAAAAAAGCGAAAGACGATTTCAGCGCGGATTTCTTTCCCGCACTCGACGAACTCGTAAGAGAGAAGAAAATCGACAAAGACCTTCTCATCGAAGCCCTTCAATCCGGACTTGCGTCCGCATACAAGAAGGAATACGGTGAATCCAGAACTATTGCGGTTCGTCTGAACGAAGAAAAGGGAACTATAAAAGTTTATTCCCACCGCCTCGTCGTCGAAGAAGTAGAAGACGAAGACAATCAAATTTGCCTCGAAGACGCTCTCGATATCAAACCCGGCGCGAAAGTCGGCGACGTCATCGTAGAAGATATCACTCCCGCACATTTCAGCCGTATCGCGGCGCAAACCGCAAAACAAGTGGTTATGCAACGCCTTAACGACATTAAGAAAGAGTACGTCCTCAACGAAATGAGCGAAAAACAAGGCGAAATCGTCGGCGCAATCGTCAGAAGAAAAGAAGCCAACACCGTTTTCGTTGAAATCAGCGGTTCTCAAATGGAAGGCGTGATGATGCAATCCGACCAAGTTCCCACCGAAACCTACAATCTCAACGATTTGATTAAGGTTTACGTCAAGAAAGTCCGCGACACCCTCAAAGGCGCGCAAGTCGTCGTATCTCGTTCGTCCGCAGGATTCGTCAGACGCTTGTTCGAACTCGAAGTTCCCGAAATCAAAGCGGGACTCGTCAAAATCGCAAACGTCGTCCGCGAAGCGGGATTCCGCACCAAAATCGCAGTGTATTCCGAAGATCCCAACATCGACGCAGTCGGTTCCTGTATCGGTAACAAGGGTATCCGCGTAAACTCTATCGTCGCAGAACTCGGCGGTGAAAAAATCGACGTAATCGAATATTGCGAAGATCCCATAGAATATATCGCGCGCGCACTCAGCCCCGCACAAGTCCATATGGTTTCCATAAACGAGGAAGAAAAGACCGCAAGAGTTATCGTTTCGGACGAAAAACTAAGCCTTGCTATCGGCAGAAACGGTCAAAACGCGCGTCTTGCGGCGAAACTCACCAACTGGAAGATAGACGTCAAACCGCTTTCCAGCGTTCAAGCGGACGTAAGCGACAGCGAAGATGCCGAGTAATCCGAAAAACGTACGCAAATGCTCCGCATGTAAAGAACGTGCGGACAAATCAGACCTCATCCGCGTCGTAAAAAATTCCGCCGGCGTTTTCATTGACGTTTCGGGAAAAGCGGACGGAAGAGGCGCGTATATACATAAAAACAAGCGTTGCATAGAACTTGCCAAAAAGAAAAAAGTTCTCAACTACGCTTTCAAGACGGCAGTGTCCGACGAGGTGTACGATGCTCTCGACAGTCAACTCGAAGATTAAATCCTACGTCGGTCTTGCGATAAGGAGCGGAAACGTTTTGTTCGGGGAAGACAAGATAACCGAAAAACTATCCGCGTGTACGGTGGTGCTTATAGATTCTTCCGCCACCGAAAAATATATTGAAAGAATGACGACGCGTTGTTCATCCGTCCCGACCTTCGTTTTGGACGGCGTAAGCGACGCAACGTCAAGACCCGAAGTCCTTTCCGTAGCGATTTTGAACGACGGACTCGGAAAGGCAATAATCGAAAATCTGAGGTAAAGAAATGGCCGAAAACAGAAGCAATCCACAAGAAACCATCAAGTTGTTGCAGTCTTACAAATCCGATAAACTTGCCGGTTTGATGACGGTTTTATCTCGCGAAAAAAGTCGCGCGATGGTTTTGCGTAACTCAATCAACGCAAAAATAGCCGAACTCAACGAAAAGGCGGAAGCGGAATCAGAAAAAGAAATCGAATCCACCGCCGAACCGACTCCCGTTGTCGAGGAGAAGAAAGTAGAAACCGTCGAAATCATCCCCGAAACGCCCGTCGAAACCAAAGTCGAAGAGATAGAGGTTAAACCAGAGCCGAAAGAAGTTAAAGAGGAAAAGGCTGAAGTTAAACCCGCGGCGCAAGATAAGCCACAGGATAAACCTCAGGAAAAAAAAGCAAAACCCGAAAAACAAAAACAGCCCGAGAAAAAGACGGAGAAGGCAAAACCTCCCGTCAATCCCGACGCACCCGTCGAAGTGGAAAGAACGCCGACCAATAAGCCTAACGTTTGGCTTATCAAGTTCTCGGACGGAACTCAAAGAGAAACTTACATTCCTCCCGAAAAGCCTAAAAAAGAAATCACGAGAGTTTTCAACGTTCCGTACAACCAGAAGAACGCACACCGCGATTCCAATCAACAACGTCCTCAAAACGGCGGGACGCAAAGACCAGGTGCGCCTAATCGTCAACTCGGCGCAAACAATACGAGCGTCGCAAACGCAGCGCAACAGTTCCCCGTAAAGCAGGGACAACAACGCGGAAAGGGCGGTTCTAAACCCGGCAACGACGGCTCCAAAAAACTTCAAGAAAGCGGCGCAAGCAAATATCAACTCATGAAGCGCGGCTATATAGTCGACGAAACGAAAGCGATGACGGACGACGATGCAGATCCGAGATGGCGTTCCGCTAAGACCAAACAAAAAGGTCAAGCAACCAAAAACGCAATCGTCATAGATCACGCAGTCATCACGACGGATCCCGTACCCATCAAAGTTTTGAGCGAGAAAATCGGCAAGACTGGCGCGGAAATCATCAGAACACTCTTCCTTCTCGACATAATCAAGAACATTAACGACAGCATCGACTTCAAGACGGCGGAACTCGTCACGGCGGAACTCAGCGGAGATCATCCCATAACTCTCGAATTCCGTCCCGAATCCACCTTCGAAGACGAACTCGCAAAACGCAACGAGGAGCAAGATATCAAAGACCTCGAAAAACTCGAAGTGCGTCCTCCCGTCGTCACCATTATGGGACACGTCGACCACGGCAAAACCTCTTTGCTCGACTACATTCGTCACGCAAATGTCACGGGCGGAGAAGCGGGCGGCATAACCCAACATATCGGCGCGTACACGATTTCGCTGAAAGGCAGTCCGATAACCTTCCTCGACACTCCGGGACACGAGGCGTTCACGTCCATGCGTGCAAGAGGCGCACAAGTCACGGATATCGCAATCATCGTAGTTGCGGCGGACGACGGCATCATGCCTCAAACCGAAGAATCCATCAGACAAGCGAAACTTGCAAAAGTGCCTATCATCATCGCTTGCAACAAGATAGATAAAGTTTCGGCAAATCCCGACAGAGTGCTCCAACAACTCACCGAATACGACTTGCTCCCCGAAGAATGGGGCGGCGATACTCCCGTAGTCAGAGTTTCTGCAAAGACGGGCGCAGGCGTCGAAAACCTCCTCGAACAAATCCTCGTTCAAGCGGAAGTCAGCGAACTTCGCGCGAATCCGAATCGTCCCGCAAAAGGTACGGTCATCGAGGCAAGAGTTGAAAGAGGTCTTGGTAAAGTCGCAACCGTTCTCGTACAAAAAGGAACCCTCAAATGCGGCGACGAAATCATCGCGGGCACTTGCACGGGTAGAGTTAAAATCATGGTGGACGACAAGGGCAGACACGTCAAGAAAGCCGGCCCCGCAACTCCCGTATCCGTCACCGGTTGGGACGAACTTCCCGGAGCAGGCGATATTATGGACGTTGTGGAAAGCGATAAATTCGCTCGTTCTCTTGCGGACGAAAGACGTTTGAGAAGCACTCGTCCCGACGAAGAAACCGAAAACGTTTCCCTCGACGACTTGTTCAAGAAAGCGTCCGTCGGCGAACTCAAATCCGTCAATTTGGTCATCAAGACCGACGTTCAAGGCTCTCTCGAAGCGGTCAAACAAGCACTCGAAGTGCTCGGCAACGACGAGGTCAATATCAATATCGTGCACGGCGGAGTGGGCGCAATCAACGAAAGCGACGTTTCTCACGCAAGCACCTCGAAAGCAATCATCATCGGCTTCAACGTCCGTCCCGACGCGAAAGCGAAAGCGATTGCGGAACAACAAAAAATCGAAATCAGATTCTACAACGTCATCTACAACGCAATCGAAGACATCAAAGCAGTCGTCAAAGGTTTGCAAGCACCCGTCTATAAAGAAGTCGAACTCGGCTCCGCAGAAGTCAGAGAACTCTTCAAGATTTCGGGCATCGGCACGATTGCGGGCTCTCACGTCATCGACGGCAAAATCACCAGAGGCGCAAAAGCAAGACTCGTCAGAAACGGAACGGTTATCGCGGATACCGAAATCGAATCCCTCCGTCACGGCAAGGACGACGTTAAGGAAATCGCCAAAAACTACGATTGCGGCATAATGCTCAAAAACTATCCCGACGTCAAGGTCGGCGACGTAATCGAAGCATATGCCATGGAGCAAGTAAATGAAGGTTAAACTTGAAAGAGTAAATTCCGAATTGCAACGCCAAATATCCAAAATAATATCTACGGATATTAAGGACCCGCGCGTGCAAAACGGAATCATCAGCGTTACGAAAGTCAAAACCACTCCCGACCTCAAATACGCAAAAGTGTATCTTTCGATATACGCCGATAACGAAAACAAAAAGAAAGAGGCTTTCGACACCGTCGTCAGAAGTAGAGTTTTCATCAGAAACGTGCTCAAAGACGCGGTGCAAATGCGCCTTATTCCCGAACTCAATTTCGTCATCGACGACAGTTGCGAATACGGAATCAAAATCGATAAAATTCTCTCCGGGATAACCATTCCTCCCGCGGACGAAGAAGAATAATTTTATGGACAAATCGGCAAAGGAAAAATTCGACGCCATAAACGCCGAAATAAAAAAAGCGAACAGCATTGCAATATATTGCCATAGAAATCCCGACGGCGACACTCTTGCGTGCGCGCTTTCAGTTTACTTTGCGTTGTCTGCGGCAGGGAAGAAAGTCGACGTAATATGCGACGGCAATATTCCCGAAAAATATCAAGAAATGAAGGGCGTCGGCGTTGTCGAATATCCCGACAAACGCACTCACGACTTGTCCTTTGCGGTGGACGTTTCCACTATGGGACAACTGGGCGGCTCTCTTAAATCCTTCCTGTCCTCGAAAAGAACGGTCGCAATCGACCACCACAAATCCCACGAAAAATTTGCGGATATAACTTACGTCGATTCGACTGCGGCGGCTTGCGCGGAGATTGTTTACGAATATCTAAAATACTCTAAACGCCTATCAGATACCATCGCCGAACTTTTGTTCACGGGAATAGTGACGGACAGCGGTTGTTTCCAATTTTCTTCGACGACGAAACGCACGCACGAAATCGCTTGCGAACTTTTGAGTTACGATTTCGATTCGTCCGCCGTCATATACAGATGTTTCAAGCGCGTTACGCCCAACGTTTTCGCACTGAAAAACAGAGTATATAATAAGTGCAAATTCTACGAGGACGGGAAAGTAGGCATAATCACTTTCCGCCAATCCGATTTCGACGAAACGGGTACGACGCAATTCGACACCGAGGGAATCATCACCTCGATTATAGATATCAGCACCGTAGAAATCGCGTTCGCGATATCCGAAGTCGGCGAAAAATCCTATAAAGTCAGCGTCAGGACCAAGGAATCCGTAGACGCAAGCGACCTTGCGTCGGAATTCGGCGGAGGAGGTCATATCCGCGCGGCGGGACTTCGTTTAAGCGGATACTATGAAGACGTAGTCGACAAACTCTTGAAAGTTTCGCGGGACAGATTATGATTCCTAACGGATTTGTAAATATAAATAAACCGCAAAATATGACGTCGAGCGACGTCGTCGTCAAAGTTAGAGGAATACTCCGAAGAATGCTCGGCGAAAGACCGAAAGTCGGACATTTAGGTACTCTCGACCCTATGGCGACGGGCGTACTTCCCATTGCGATAGGGAAAGCGACGCGACTTTTCGATATCATGCAAGAGAAACGCAAAACCTACGTCGCTACCTTCAAATTCGGCGTTGAAACGGATACTCTCGACGTCTGGGGCAAGGAAACCTCGACGTCGGAAATCATTCCCTCAAAAGAAGAAATCGAAAGCGTCATCCCGTCGCTTATCGGCGAAATATCTCAATATCCGCCCGCGTACTCCGCAAAATCCGTCAACGGACGGCGCGCTTACGACCTTGCAAGAGAGGGAAAGGCATTTGAAATCCAACCAAAAACCGTAGAAATTTTCAACATCGAAATTCTCGGCGGAGAAGGATGCGAATTTGATTTCAAAATCGTTTGCGGCAGCGGTACGTACATTCGTGCGATTGCAAGAGATATGGCAAACGCATTGAATACAAAAGCAATTATGACAAAATTGAATCGGTTAGAATCTGGAAATTTCGTCATAAACGATTCCGTGTCACTATCCGACTTCGAACAAAATCCTCTCGAATTCGTCTTGCCTATCGACAAAGGATTGGACCTAATCAAATTCGAACTACCGCAGGACTCCGTGTTTAAAATTCTGAACGGGGTCGCAACCGAAATCCCGTCCGCGCCCGCAGAACCGTTTTTTGCAACGGTAAACGGTGAAATCGTCGGAATCGGGAACAACTTAAACGGATATATAAATATTCAAGTGAGGCTCAAATGAACAAAATCTATTTGGGTGACAAGTATGAGCAACCTATAGTCGTCGCACTCGGATTCTTCGATTGCGTGCATCGCGGACACGCGGCACTCATTCAGGAAACCAAACGCATCGCCGAAAAACTCGGTGCAGAAAGTGCAATCACCACGTTTTCGAACGACCCGAACGCTTTACTCGGCAAAAAACCTCAAATCTATTCCATAGACGAGAGATTGTTTTTGTTTGAACAAGCGGGGATAGACAACGCGTTGATTTTCGAGTTCAACGAAAAATTCGCGGCTTGCGAACCGCTTACGGCGCTTAATTATCTCGTCGAACACTTCAACGTCGTCGGGCTCGTATTCGGCAGAGATTTTACCTTCGGTAAAAACGCGGAAGGCGACGTCAAAATGCTCAAAGACTTTGCGGCGGAGAGAGATATCAAAACCAAAGTCGTGCCGTTTGAAAAGTTTACGACCGAGAAGATTTCGAGTTCCACGATAAAAAAACACGTCATGGAAGGGAATATCCAACTCGTAAACAGTTATCTATCCCGTCCTTATTTCACAATCGGCACGATAATCAGCGCAAAACAACGCGGCAGAATCCTCGGTTATCCCACGGCAAATCTCTCCGTACACGACGACACGACGCTCATCGGAGAGGGCATCTACGTGACGAAAATCTACGTGGACGGCAAAGCCTATATCGGCGTTACAAACGTCGGGCCGAAACTCACTTTCAACGATAACGACTACACGGTCGAAACACACATTTACGATTTTTCGAAAGACATATACGGAAAAACCGTCCGCCTCGAATACTTCAAAAAGATTCGCGACGTCAACAAGTTTAATTCCGTCCCCACGCTCGTTGCGCAAATCAAATCGGACGAGCAGGAAGCACTCGACTATTTCAACCGCTAAACACTATGGACACGGCAAAATTCGGTCCTTCGGGACACTCTGAAAGTTTTTCTCTCGAACACTCGGCGACAATCGAAATGCCGTCGTGGGTCTCCGCGCGCGGTCTGGAACTATTCGAATATTCATTCGGAAAAGGCGTTCGCATTTCATCCAACACCGCCAAAGAAATCGGAAAAGAGGCGGAGAAGTACGGAATAGAAATGAGCGTCCATGCTCCGTATTTCATAAGTTTCGCATCGTTAGAACCTCAAAAAGTCGAAAATTCCATTACATATCTCACCTCGTCGCTGAAAGTGCTCCGTCACTTCGGCGGAAAGAGATGCGTTTTCCATACGGGCTCCGAAAACGGACAGCCGAGAGCAGAGGCTTTTGCGCGTGCAAAAGACTCTTTTGCCACCGCACTCGACAAAATCAAAGAGGAAGGACTCGACGATATGCTCGTTTGTCCCGAAACCATGGGCAAAGGCGCGCAAATCGGCACCGTGGACGAGATTATCGAACTTTGTAACTTCGCACCAAACGTTTATCCGTGTATCGATTTCGGGCATATCAACGCGCTTTACGGCGGCTCGCTTAAGTCGGAGGACGATTTCCAGCGCATCGTAGACAAATTGTTCGACGGAATAGGGGAAGAAAAAACAAAAAATATGCACGTACATTTCAGCAAAATTATGTACGGCCCGAAAGGCGAAATCAAACACTTAACCTTCGCCGACGACGTCTATGGTCCCGAATTCGATGGTTTTGCAAACGTTATAGTAAAAAACGGCTTAACTCCGCACGTGCTCTCCGAATCCGCAGGCACCCAAGCAGAGGACGCCGCCACGATGAAATCCCTCTACGTATCCGCACTAAACAACATAAATTAACTAACCAATCACAATAACGTAGCAATAGAGAAGTCCTAAATCAATTTAGGGCTTTTTAATTTCAATTGCAAAACGCTCTACGATGACGGTTAGTCCTGTCAAGGGGACACCTATCAAACTATGCGCAAAACACGAGTTTTACGAATAGAAAGTGGTAAAAATGCCTGTCGGGGGCGGATTTATCAAAAAACTTGATTTTTAAAATTTTTTCGTTAAATTTGATTATGTGATTCAAATTGAGTTTTAATCCGACTTAAATTTGATTTAAATTCGATTTTAAAATTAGTTTTCTTGCAATTAATTTTATGATGATTTTCCATCTAATTATTCTAAACTTTTACCGACGATTTTATCAGTCGAATTACTATTTCTTTTCCGCCAGATTTTACCGATAATTATCCCGACGATTTTCTTCTTGTTTTACGCCGATAATCACCTATCGTTTTACCGTCGAAATTCCGTTTTATTTTACGCGAAATATTCCGCAGATTTTTCTGTCTAAAATTCGGCTTTTGCGACCGATTGTTTACCAATTGCTAAACCATTGATTTTTCCGTCGAAATTTACCGCCAAAATTCAATAACGTTTTAACGAAATTTTCGCTTGATTTCACGCAATTTACCTACAATTATCCTATCAAATTATCGCCAAAACAATCGGCTTTTATCAAATAAATTTAGCGTTTTAATCACAAATCCAGCGAAATTTCAAACAAAAAACCGCCGTATTTAAGTTTAATAAATAGGCGGATTTTCGTCAAAATTGCTTATTTTTCTGCAAAATCAACCGAAAAATCGGTCAAAATTGCGGATTTTAGGCTTATTTTATGGTTTTAACGAGCGTATGTTCAAGTGCAAGTACGGCGTGTTCATAGGTAAGCGCACCTTGAATATAAGCAATATACGGCGCTTTAAGCGGCGAATCTGCGGATAATTCGATTGACGCGCCTTGAACGAAAGCACCTGCCGCCATGATAACTTGATCTTGATATCCGGGCATATCCCAAGGTTCGGGCACGACGTTGCTGTCTATCGGCGAAATTTCCTGAATCGCACGGCAAAATGCGACTAAACGCTCCGCAGAATCAAGTTTTAGGCTGCAAATAATGTCATACGGCGGTGTTTTTGCGTTAGGAAGAGTTTCAAAACCGAGTTTCGAATAGGCTTTTGAGAACAAAACCGCGCTTTTCAAAGCGGATTTTACGACTGACGGAGCAATAAATAAGCCTTCAAAATACGGCAAATAACCCGCAAGCGACGAACCTTCTTCCATTCCGAGCGACGGTGCGGTCAATCTATACGCACATTGATCGACGAGATCCGCTTTTCCTGCGACGTAACCGCCCGTAGGAGCAAGTCCGCCACCGATATTTTTGATGAGTGAACCCGCGACGAGGTCTGCGCCTACCTGCAAAGGCTCGATTTTTTCGACGAATTCACCATAACAATTGTCGACTATAACCAAGGTTTTCGGACTTAATTTTTTGACGAATGATACAAGATCTCGAATTTGTTCGACGCTTATTGCGCTACGCCAAGCATAACCGCGACTTCTTGCTACGAAAATCGCTTTAACCGCACTGTTTAGTAGGATTTTTTCAATTTTTTCATAGTCAAAAACGGGGTTTTCGTCAACGGTTTTGAGGTCGACGTGGTCGAATTTTACACCGAAATCGGCAAGCGAACCTTTGTTTTTCCCGCTTATAACGTCCGTCAAAGTGTCGTACGGCATACCTGAAACCGACAAAAGCAAATCACCGGGACGAAGAACGCCGAAAAGCATAAGTGTCAGCGCGTGCGTACCTGATACGATATGAGGAGAAACGAGTGCTTTTTCACCGCCTAAAATCTCCGCAAAAAGATTGCAAAGCGCGTCACGTCCGATATCGTCGTAACCATAACCCGTCGTACCGACGAGGTGACGAGCCTGAATACCGAATTTTGCGAAGGCGTCGAGCACCTTTTTTTGATTGTATAGAGTGATATCGTCAAGTCTTTCAAACTCGGCGGATAATTCTTTTTCACATTCTTTCACAAAGTTTCTTGCAGTGTTTTGGTCGAAATTCATTGATTTTCTCTCCGTTTTCTATTGATATTATTCTAAAATTCACACTTTTTTAGAATAGTTTTTGAGTTTTCAGTTCAATTTTCATTGCCGACGAGGGCGGAATGGTTCGTTTTCGATTAAACATTCCGATGCCAAGCAGCCGATAACCGATTCAGTTCAGTTTTTCAAGGACGAAAGCAAGAGCGTCGTCAAAATTCCCACATTCAAACCAACGCACAAAATCGTATCGTCTGAACCAAGTTAGTTGTCTTTTTGCGTAATTTCTCGTATTTTTCTTGATTTTTTCCTTGATTTCGTCGATTTCTTCGGGTTTCAAGACGAAATTTCCGTTCGCATCCTTATTCGGTGCGAAATCCGCAAATTCCTTATATCCGATTGCTTTCATGCTTTGACAGTTGAAAGTGCCGACGGAATATACCTCGTTTACAAGTCCGTGGTCGAACATTTCGTCCACGCGAGCGTTGATTCTATCGTATAACACGGAGCGCTCGGTATTGAATCCGACCGCGATTACGTCGGGTGAAACTCGATAATCGACGATTTCTGATTTCGTTTTATCACCGCTTAATGCGATTTCCAACGCGCGAATTACTCTTTTCGTATCGTTTACGTGAAGTTTATTTGCGGTTTCGAAGTCGATTTCTTCAAGTTTCGAGTGAAGATACTCTGCGCCGAAATCTTCAAGTTCTTTTTCAAGCTGAGTGCGAATTTCATCGTTTTTGCCCGTTCGTCCGAAACTCAACGGATAAAAGAGCGACTCAAAATATAATCCCGTGCCGCCAACTATTATCGGCAATTTCCCACGCTCGAGTGCGGATGCGATTTCTTTTTTCGCTCTCTCTGCAAATTCCGCAACCGAATATTCTGCAGTGCTCGGCAAAAAATCGATGAGTTTATATTCGATTTCATCCCGTCTTTCTTTCGGCTCTTTGGCAGTTCCCACGTCAAGTCCGCGATAAATCTGCATGCTGTCCGCCGATATGACGACGCTGTCACATGCTTTTGCGAGCCTGTATGCAAATTCGGATTTTCCGGACGCCGTAGGTCCGAGTACGTATATTGGTTGAAGATTCATTTCGTTCGTTTTTCGTCTTGCGACAATTGATTTGTCTATTTTGTTACTATCCGTGATTATTGCGATTGCTTTTTATAAAATCGCAATATCGTTTTGTTCGTGATGATAATTGCAGCGGTGTTGTGTCACCGCGTGATGATTGCTACGCGTCTTATTATATTGATAGATTCTTATATCACTATATATAAATATAATATATCCTTATATATAATAGGCGGGATTTTGATTGCGCCTATTTGCATTTTCGTTTTGCCGTAAGTTTTTCTACAATCGCCGTGACGTTTGCGTCGTCGTTACATTTCAGTTTCGATAGAAACGCTACGACTTAATATTAATATTTGTCACGACAATTACGTTACACGATACGCTTAAACGCCTTTTCGACGTCTTTTTTCGTGAATGAGATAATCGCGGGTCTGCCGTGAGGACATTTATCTGGCAATTTTCCGTTTTCATCCATCAGTCCGACGATTAATTCCTCGATTTGCTCGCGCGTGAGCGCATCGCCGCCCTTGATTGCCGCCTTGCACGCTTGTTGGCAAACGTTGTTTTTGACGATATCTATTAACTTCAAATCGCCGTCCGATAACATATTTTTGAAAAGTTCGTTCATAAATGCCTTGACGTCCATTCTCGACACGGGCTCTGGCACGGCGTAGACGTAATAACTGTCGAACTTCTTTTCGACGTCGAAACCCATATCGTTAAGGCTCGGCAAAATCTTTTCAAAATATTCTCTTTCTTCCTCGGTCAATTTGAATTTGTACGGCACGAGAAGTTGTTGTACGTATTTAGATTCAAGTTTTGCCGCGATTTTTTCATATAAAACTCTTTCGTGAGCGGCGTGCTGGTCTATGACGTACACGAAACCGTCCCTTTCTACGATAATATAAGTATCGAAAATTTGACCGACGATTTTTCCGTCAAAGCGGTTATTTTGATTATAACTATTCGCAAAATATTGGTATCCGTCGCGCGGAATTTCGTCTACAATTGCGGATAATCCCGAAGATTTCGGCTGAATCGCCGAATTTTCGTCGTCATTATCGCTTGCAGTCGAATATAAATCGTCGAAATCTGTCGATTGCGATTTTCTAAACGCGCCGACTTGGCTTTCTGCAAGTCTACCGGGATTTTGTCTGCCGACGCCGTAAAGTGCGGACGTATTTATGCGTTGCTGTTCGTAGTTTTGCAGTCTATAACCGAAATTGCTCGCAGGATTGCTGTCCTCCCTTGCAAACGCGGGATTATATTCGGGTTCGGAATCGCGTTTTGCAAACGACGTATCTAAACAAAGTCGGTCGAGAGTTTCGCCAATCGCGTGATAAACCGCGCTGAAAACTCTGTTTTTGTCGCGGAATCTGACCTCGGATTTGCGCGGATGAACGTTGATATCCACCTCGTCGAAAGGCAATAAAATTTCCAAAACGACGACGGGATAATTGTGTTTTACGAGGCGTCCTTCGTATGATTTGTCGATTGCAAGTAATAAATCCTTGTTTTCGACCGCTCTACCGTTGACTACGTAAGTTTGCCACGTGCGAGTGGGTTTCGTGAAATCTGTGCGCGACGTATATCCTTTGATTTGTACGCCCGCTTGCGCATAGTCGATTTTTTCAAGTTTATCCGCAACCTCTATGCCGTAAACCGAGGTTATGGCGTCGAGTAAATCTCCGCCCTCGTGCGTAAGAAGCGTGCAGTCCGCGCCGTAAAGGGAAATGGATACGCTCGGATTTGCAAGCACGAGTTTTTGCACGGTAGACAGCACTGCTTTTTGCTCCGCGCTTGCGGATTTCATAAATTTAAGGCGCGCGGGAGTGTTGAAAAACAAGTTATCCACCGTGATAATTGTGCCGACAGCCCTGCTATCCACTCTTTCTTCGACGACTTTTCCGCCTGAAATCGATATTCTATTGGCATTTTCTGAATTTATTGCGCGAGATACGAGAGTAACTTCGGATACGGACGCTATGCTTGCAAGCGCCTCTCCTCTGAAACCGAGCGAAGAAAGCGTATCGAGATCCGAAATCCTCGTAAGTTTGCTAGTTGCGTGAGGCAAAAACGCCGTACGCAAGTCTTCTTTTGCGATTCCTATTCCGTCGTCGCTGATTTGAATACGTTTAAGTCCGCCTTCCTCGATTGTTATATCGATAGACGTCGCCCCCGCATCGATTGAGTTTTCGACGAGTTCTTTCACGACTGACGCGGGTCTTTCGACCACTTCGCCTGCCGAAATCATATTGAATACGCTTGGGTCGAGTACGTTAATTTTCGGCATATCACTCCTCCAACTTCTTCTTCATGTCCGACAAAATCGTCAATGCCTGCAACGGCGTCAACGCATCCACGTTAAGAGCGCGGATTTCCTCTTCGATTTCGCTTGTTTGCACGTCGAAAAGGCTGACTTGAGCGGTTTTCGTATTTTTGGCGGACGACAGCATAACTTCGTTCGTATCTCTGTTTTTCGCATCCTCTTCAAGGCTTGCCATAATGCGTTTTGCGTGTTCTACGACGGGTTTTATGACGCCAGCGAGGGACGCGACTTCTATTCCGAAACTTCTCGACGCACCTCCTCTTGCGATTTTGTGAAGGAATATTATGCTATCCCCTCTCTCACTCACGAGAACGCGGTAATTTTTGACGCCTTCGAGGTCTTCGAGTTCTGTAAGTTCGTGGAAGTGAGTTGCAAACAGCGTCTTCGCTTTCACGTTTTTGGTTATGTATTCGAGCACTGCCCACGCAATACTGAGTCCGTCGAAAGTCGAAGTGCCTCTGCCTATTTCGTCAAGGACGAGCAAACTCGACGAGGTTGCGTAGTTTAGTATGGTTGCAACTTCAATCATCTCAACCATAAACGTACTTTGTCCGCCCGACAAGTCGTCGCTTGCGCCTATACGAGTGAAAATTCTGTCAGTCAAGGAAATTTCCGCGGACGTCGCCGGCACGAAACAACCGATATGCGCCATCAGCGTGATGAGTGCGACTTGACGCATATAAGTGCTTTTCCCCGCCATATTCGGCCCCGTGATGACCATCGTGCGATTGTCGCCCGTGTCGAGCAAAGTGTCGTTCGGGACGTACGACCCCTTATCGAGCAGGGTTTCGACGACGGGATGTCTTCCGCCGACGATATTTATTGCGTTAACTTTTTTGTTGATAGTCGGCTTTACGTACTTATTCGTCGCCGACACCACCGCAAAGGATAAGAGTGCGTCGAGGGATGCCAATGCTCTTGCGCTCGATTGAAGTTCTGACAGCACTGCGATGAGCATTTGTTTGAGTTCCGCGAAAATTTTCTCTTCGAGTGCAGTCGCTCCGCTTTCTGCGGACAGCACTTTTTCCTCGATTTGTTTGAGTTCCGCGGTTATATATCTCTCACCGCCGACGAGCGTTTGTTTTCTCTCGTAGCGATAAGGCACTTTATCAACGAAGGATTTCGACACTTCGATATAGTAGCCAAAAACTTTATTAAATCCGATTTTGAGAGTTTTAATGCCCGTCGCCTCTTTTTCTCTTGCTTCGAGTTCGGATATCCAAGCCTTTGCAGTGTTGTTTATGTTGCGAAGTTCGTCGAGAGTGTTGTCGTATCCGATCTTTATATATCCGCCGTTTCTATACGAAACCACTTTTTCGCGATCGAGAGCGGAATTTAGGACCGAACACTCTTCTTTCAGCGGATAAATCGCCTTGTTTATATTCTTAATCAAAGTTCCGCCGAGGGATTTCAGTTCCTCTTTGACGGCGGGAATAATCGTGAGCGTATCCGCAATGGACAGCAAATCTTTGGGGGTTGCGTTGCCGTAAGCAAGTCGCGCGGAAAGTCTTTCCAAATCCTTTGCGTCCGCAAGCAAAGAGGACAAACGCTCTCTACTCTGCCTTGAACCCACCAAACTTTCGACGGCGTCGAGGCGGAGATTGATTTTGTCGAGGTCTTGCAAAGGTTGTTCGATAAATCTACGAATCATTCTTGCGCCCATAGCGGTTTTCGTGCGGTCGAGGACGTAAAGAAGGGAGCCTTGACGCTTTCCGTCGCGCGCACGCGAAGTGAGTTCGAGATTTCGTCTTGTCGCGCCGTCGAGCACCATAAATGATTTATCTCTGATGAAAGTCAAAGAATCCATTTGTGCAAGTGCGCGTTTTTGGGTTTGTTCAAGATATTCGTAAAGTCCGCCTGCCGCGGAAACCGCTTTTTCTTTGCCGTCGCATTCAAACGACGCCAGAGTATTCACGCCGAGCGCGCGACAAAGTTTTTTATACGCACTCGAATAAGAATATGCGAAATCGTGATAGCATTTAGGGCGTTTTTCGGTGGAAAGGAAATAATTTATCCTCGAATATCTCGAAATGAAATCCTCGTTAGACACGATTTCAGACGGCTGAATGGTTGACAGCAAATCGCCGATTTTACTCTCGAAATTCTCCCCTTCGCCCTCGAAAAGATTGAATTCACCCGTGCTGATATCCGCCCAAGCCAAGCCGAATCCGTCCTTGTCCGTGTACACGGATACAAGATAATTCGAAGATTTTTCATCAAGGATTTCTTCTTCCATGACAGTCCCCGGAGTGACCACTCTCACGACGTCGCGGTCGAGCATGCCTTTCGTTGTGGACGGGTCGTTGAGTTGCTCGCAAATGGCAACCCTATATCCCGAATCTATAAGACGACGGATATACGTTTCGACTGCGTGATAAGGGACGCCGCACATAGGCGCGCGCTCTTCGAGCCCGCAATTTCTCCCCGTCAAAGTCAAGTCGAGCACTCTCGAGGCGGTCACCGCATCCTCGAAAAACATCTCGTAAAAGTCGCCCAGCCTAAAAAACAGCAGGCAATCGGGATATTCTTCTTTGATTGCAAAGTATCTTTGCATCATAGGAGATAGCGAATTTTTGTCTTTACCTGATACGGATTTCATTTTTCACCTACGACGACGCCGAAAAGTGACGCCGATTTGGATTCTTTAATAAGTACGTTTTCGAATTTGCCTATATTCTCTTTCGTGCCGTTGAAAGTGACGAGTCTGCCGCTTTCGGTACGGCCGCAAACCATACCGTCGTTTTTGGGAGATACGTCTTCAACGAGGACTTCGTACACTCCGCCGATATATTCTTCGGACAATTCCTTGGTTATGGAGTTTTGCAACTTGATGAGTTCGCCTATTCTACGCTTTTTGATTTCATACGGAATTTGCTCTATTTTGGCGGCGGGAGTGCCCTTTCGCGGAGAGTATATGAACGTGAAAGCGTTAGAATATCTCACCCTGCGCACGAGGTCCATGGTATCCTCGAAATCCTCTTCGGTTTCGGTCGGGAACCCCACCATGATATCCGTCGTAATTCCGATATTCGGCATTTTGTCGCGGAGCATATCGATAAGGTCGAAATAGTGCTCGCGCGTGTAGCGGCGATTCATATCTTTCAAAACCTTATTCGAGCCGCTTTGAACGGGCAAGTGCAAATTCGAGCAAATTTTAGCGGAACTTGCCATGACGTCCGCGACTTCTTCGCTGAGGTCTTTCGGGTGCGACGTCATAAAACGCAAGCGGAATTTGCCGTCTATTTTGTCGATATCGCGAAGTAAGGATGCAAAATTCACGTCTTCGTCCGCGATATCGTTTCCGTAAGAATTGACGTTTTGTCCAAGCAAAGTGATTTCGCCGTAACCCGCGTCGATTGCGCGCTTCACCTCGTCCAAAATCTTGCTTTTATCTCTCGATAATTCCCTTCCTCTCACGTACGGCACTATGCAATAACTGCAAAAGTTGTTGCAACCGTAGATGATATTCACCCATGCGTTCGGATAACTCGTCCTCGTTTGAGGCAAATTTTCGTCTATGGACAAATAATCGGCGGGAAGGGAGGTGTCGAAACAACGATATCTCTTATCGTTTTTTCTCTTCTTTTCTCGCGCGCTGCGCACTTTCAAAATTTCTTCTTCGAGTTTGTCGAGATTTCTCGTGCCAAGAACTATATCCACGTAAGGATATCTGTTTTTAATGCTATCCGCGGCGCCGTCCTGCTGCGTCATACAACCGACGACCGCGATAATCATATCCGGATTCGCCTTTTTTTCGGACTTAACAACGCCGATATTTCCGAGAGCCCTACGCTCTGCGGTATCTCTAATGCAACAAGTATTGAAAACGACGATATCCGCCTCGCCGCCCACACTCTCTTCGTAGCCTAACTTCTCGAGAATGCCCGCGATTTTTTCGGATTCGTGTACGTTCATCTGACAACCGTAGGTATTGATTCTGTATTTCATATTCCTCGCGTGCGCGCACGGGCATATGTCCGCACGATACTTTAATAATTTTATATTATACATAAATTTTTAAGATAAGACAACACTAATTTCAATGAAAAAATCGCATTTTATTTTCAAACGAAACCTTTTCTTTTCCCTCATAGGCGGATTTTCTCTCGCACTCGGCGTTTTGGTGCTTTGCGCGGGGATAATTCTCATATGTTTTTCTCTCTGGGCGGACGGGAAAACAGTCGACGCGTCACTGCTTCCCGAAGGGAAAAACGTTCCCGTTTTCTTCGATAGCGACGGAAAGGAAATAGAATATATTTCGGATAGTTATCTCTCCCCCGACGAAGTCCCCGAAAATCTCAAAAAGGCTTTCGTTGCGCTCGAAGACAAGCGTTTTTATTCCCACGACGGCATAGACACCTATCGAATTCTCGGTGCTACGGTCGAAAACGTAAAGCAAGGTAAACTCGTCGAGGGTGCGTCCACAATCACCCAACAACTCGTGAAAAACACGCATCTAACCGCAGAAAAATCCTTCAAACGCAAAATTAACGAAATGGCAATCGCAATGAAAATCGAAGAAGAATATTCAAAAGACGAAATCCTTTCCATGTATCTCTCCGTCATCTATTTCGGGTCGGGCGCATACGGCGTAAAGGACGCAAGCAGATTGTATTTCGGTTGCACTCCCGACGCTCTTACGCTGTCGCAATGCGCAACTCTTGCGGGAATCGTCAAAAATCCGAAGAAATACTCCCCTCTAAACAGCGTCGAAAACGCTGAAAAAAGACGAAATCTCGTGCTTTCGGTTATGCTAAACGAGGGCTATATTTCAAGCGAGGAATACGACGACGCAATAAGCGAAAAAATCGTCGTAAATAAGTCGCAATCCGCAAATCACGATTTTTATATCGACCGAGTTATCGAGGAAGTCACCGGGAATCTCGGGATAACTCGTTATCAACTTGACAATTCAGGCTACAAAATCTACACGAATATGGATAGAAAACTGCAATCCGCGCTGGAAAAAGAAAGCAAAAACGCATTGAATTTCAAATCCGAAAACACGGATAACGAAAGTATAATCGTGGATAATTCGGAAAACAAGGTGGTCGCGCATTTTTCATCGGCAGGATATCCCGTATCCCGTCAAGCGGGCTCGACGTTAAAACCTCTCGTTGTTTATGCGCCCGCCTTGCAAGAAAACCTCATAACTTTGGCAACTCCGCTGTTAGACGAAAAAACGACTTTTGGAGATTGGACTCCTCAAAACTACGAAAACGTATACTACGGGGACGTCGCTCCGCGCGATGCAATCAAGAAATCCATAAACACCGTCGCAGTGAAAATCGGCTCGTATTTAGGCGAAAACAAAATGCTATATTACGGCAAAAAGTTCGGATTATCTCTGTCCGACGCAGATGAAAATTTAACGCTTGCACTCGGCGCGACCAAAAAAGGAAACACGACACTTGAAATCGCTACGGCGTATTCCGCACTTGCAAACGGCGGAACGCTTTCGTCACCGTCTTACGTCGACTACGTTACGCTAAACGACAAAAAAGTGTATTCTAACACGGTTAAATTCTATAAAGTGATAGATGAAAATACGGCTTATTTGCTCACTGATTGCCTTATAGACACGGTGAAAGACGGCACGGCAAAAACCCTATCCGTCCTGCCGTATACGATTGCGGCAAAGACGGGGACGACGGATAACGACGCTTGGTGTGCGTCTTACACTTCCCGCCATACCCTCG
The DNA here is from genome assembly GCA_964599875.1 of uncultured Bacteroidaceae bacterium. Classification (GTDB taxonomy): domain Bacteria; phylum Bacillota; class Clostridia; order Christensenellales; family CAG-917; genus RGIG4097. Next base: position 25,362 of record CAZRHE010000005.1, on the reverse strand, counting down.
TTGTTTGGCACGGCGGGGACGAAACGGGAGGCGGTCATCCAACGATGCACGCAAAGCGCGTATATCAAGAAATTTATTCGAACTACTATCCCGCTGATTTTAAGGCGCCGACAACGGTGAAAACGGAAAACGTGGATTTATATTCAACGCTCAAAAACAAGTCGGTCACGCTTGCAAACAACTGCACTCCGTCGAAATTCGTGAAATCCGAAATATTCAAAGTCGCGGACGAGATATCTTCAAACAATTCCGCATTTGAAAGCGCATCCGTTGATTTTTCAGTGTCTGTGGCAAACGGCAAAGCAATAATCGAGTTTTCACCCGAAAGCGTTTACGATTACGAACTTTCAAGGGTTGACGCTATCGGCGAAAAAATCGTATTCACTCTCCCCGCCGATTTGTCCGCATATTCGGAGGACGGCAAACTCAAAAACAGAGAAAACTCATCCGTTTATTGCGACGGCGTGCTTATAACTTATACGGATAATCGTATTTTCGTGACCGTCGTAGACAATCCGTTATCGATAGGCGCACCCGTAAAATACGCGTTAAAAGCGACGATAAAAAACAAAAATTCCCAAAACATAGTTTTGGGAATTGTGGAAAAATCCGTATTCGTAAACTGATTACTTCTTGAAAACCTTATCAGTGCGATAGATAATTCCGTCGCTTTGGTCGGGATACTGTTTCATCTTGTAAAAGAGCGTATTTCGTTTCGTGTTGGCAAGGATTTCTTTCCCCCACTTAACAATCGTCGCAATATACTCGCTTTCGAGTTTCGGTTTTCTATGTCCCCAGTAGACGGAATAAGTCAAACTCATTTCGTACAACCATTCCGCGGACGGAAGCCATTCTTCAAGCGACGTCGCACCGGGGAGCATCATCCACAAAGCGTCGCACACGTTATCCCCGCTGAAAACAATCTTGTCGGTTTCGTCCACGAGCGCGACCGAGCCGAGCGTATGCCCCGGAGTTTCCTTGACGGTGATGATTTTTCCGCCGAGGTCGAATTTCGTATTCTCGTCGAAACCTATGGTTTCGGTCTTAAATTCGGGTTTTAGGACGTCTTTTGCGCAAAATCCTTTCTCCGTCACACTTTTGTTGAACGAAACGAACATTTTCCGCATAAAAACCGAATACATTATGTTATTCAGCGGACGAATATCTTTTTTAGGGATATAAATCTTTTCGAATTGCCCTTTTCCGCCCATATGATCGAGATGTCCGTGAGTTGCGACCGCAATTATTGGGAGAGAGGTAATTTTTCTGACCGCCCCTCTCATATCGCAAAATCCCGTTCCGCAATCGATAAGCATTGCTTTTTCGGTGCCGACGATGAGATAACAGTTCGTGCCGCCGAATTCGTCAAGACGATACACGCCGTTTTTGATAACCTCGATGGGCAAATCACTTCTCTCGCCGTAAATCTTTTTCATCAATACACCTCGACGTTTTCGATTGCTTTTCTGATGAGTTCTTCAGACACGGCACTCATATTCTCTTCCGCTTTCTCGACGACTTCGAGGCGAGGATGAATTGCGGGACTCTTTGGCAAAAATACGGTACAGCAATCCTCGTAAGGCAAAATAGAGGTTTCGTAAGTACCGATTTTTCTTGCGATATCCATAATTTCTTCCTTATCGAAACCGATAAGCGGGCGCAAAATAGGCAAATTGGTAGTTGCGCCCGTGCAAGTCATACTCTCGACTGTTTGCGATGCAACTTGACCGAGGCTTTCCCCCGTCACTATGGACTTGCAATCGTCTTTTTTAGCAAGCGCAGTCGCGATACGCATCATGTATCTGCGCATAATCGTAATCATAAATTCCGCGGGACAGGACTTGTGAATTTCGAGTTGAATATCCGTGAAAGGCACGACGTACAATTTCATTTTGCCGGTATACTTTTCCACGAGATTTCGCAGTTCTATCACCTTTTCTTTCGCTTTTTCAGAGGTATACGGAGGAGACGAGAAATGCACTGCGACAAGTTTCAATCCGCGTTTTGCCATCATATACGCAGCGACTGGAGAATCTATTCCGCCGCTTAAAAGGAGCATGCCTTTTCCGCTGCACCCGACGGGCAATCCGCCTGCGCCCATTATGACTTTCGAGTAAACGAAAGCCGAGCCGTTTTCTCTGATATCAACCATAAATTCATAGTCGAAATGCTCGAGAGAAACTTTATATCTCAAAGTTTCGAGTATAATTCCCGCAAGTTCTCCCGCGATTTCGTACGATTTCATGGGAATACGTTTATCCGCGCGCTTGACGGACACTCTGAAAGTAGGTTTTGCAAGCACGTTTTCTTCGTCGATTTCGAGCGCGAGCGTTTTTAGTGCGTCCTTAATCTCTTTGAAACCGTTTTCAAAGTCCGTGTTGACCTTGGTTGCAACGGACAAAGAGTAAATGCCGAATACGCATTTAAGTCTTTCGAGTATTTCTTCAGTGTCGTCTATATCGAAATTCTCGACGAAATATCTACCCTGCGTGCGGGTAAACTTGCAATCGAAATCGCTTATTGCGCTACGAATGTTTTTGATAAGCAAACTTTCAAAATATTCGCGATTTTTTCCTTTAAGGAAAATTTCTCCGTATCTTATGATGATTACTTTTTCCATATATCTCCGATTTTATTGTATTTTCGACTATTTTCTTGCATATTCGACAAGGATTTTCATCTCTTCGACTATTTTTTCGACGACGAAATCTACTTCGCTTATATCGTTAAATTCGCTCACACTGAAACGAACGATGCCGTCTTTATGGAAGTCGTCGAGTCCGAGTAATGATTTGAATCTACTCTCGCGATGAGAACTGCACGCAGAGCCGATTCCCACCAAAACGCCGTGTTTTTCAAGAGAATGTAACAAAACTTCCCCTCTGACGCCACCGAAAGCGACCGTCAAAATGTTGGGGGCGCGATTTTCATCCGGAGTGATGACGACCGTATCAGGCAAATTATCGAGGATTTTTTCCTTCAAGTATTCCAAATATTGCGATTTTTTAGAATAGTTTTCATCAAATTTCGCCATATTCATCTCTACAGCTTTTGCAAATGCGGTTATCATCGGAAGATTTTCCGTCCCCGAGCGCATTCCGTATTCCTGTCCGCCTCCGAAAAGTAGCGGGCGTAAGGAAGTGCCTTTTTTCACGTAAAGCGCGCCTATGCCCTTGGGTGCGTGAATTTTGTGACCCGAGAGCGAATACAAGTCCACTCCGAGAGCGCGCAAATTGACTTTGACCTTTCCGAGTGCTTGCACGCCGTCGCTATGGAAAACCGCTTGCGGAGAGTGTTTTTTCGTCATCTTCACGAGTTTTGCGATATCGTTGACCGCCCCCGTTTCGTTGCTGACGTGCATAATAGACACAAGCGTAACGTCGGGCGTCAGCAATTCTTCAAACGCCTTTTCGTCTATACTTCCATCCTTTTTTATGGGTGCAAACTTCACGTCGTAACCTTGCGCGGAAAGTTCTTTTGCGGGGTTGATAATCGCGTCGTGCTCACCCTCTCCCACTATAATTCTGCCGTTTTTGGCTTTTTTTGTGCAAAACAGCGACCAATTGTCGCTTTCCGTACCGCCCGACGTGAAATATAAATCGCCTTCGGGCGCGCGCAAATACTTCATGATTTCCTCGCGTTTGCCTTTAAGCGTTACGCTCGCGTTTACGGATTGCCCGTAGAGTGCGGACGGATTGTAATATTCTTCATTCGCCTTAACGTATGCGTCTATGACTTCGGGATACGCTTTCGTCGTTGCGGCGTTGTCAAGATAGATGATTTTCATCTTTTTGCTCCGATATTGTATTTATAATTTTCGTCGATTAGCGCCTTCATATAGTCGTCGGGCGCAAACAGTATTCTGTGCATTTCCCCGTTTTCAAGATGAAACGTCAACGCTTTTATGCCGTATTCTCGGGGATTAGCACACATTATGAAATCTCTCGCCTCGACCAAATCGAGGAAATCCCCGTATTCGTCCACGTCTTCCCACAACACCGAAATATCCTTTTCAGTCCTGCCGATGACGCTCGTCGCGATAAAAACTATCCTTTCGCTATTGTACGAATAGGTATATTTCAGCACGGTTTTATTGTATACGTGAGTAACCGCGACTCCTGCGACCAACAAAATTCCCGCGCCTATAAAGAAATAGTAACTGAAAAACACTCCGAGCATAATAAACCCGAGGGACAATAGTATCAGCAAAAGTCCGCCGAATTGTTTATATCTCGCACCTTTAGGAAGGTCGATTTCTACGTTTTGTTCGTAATTATCAGTCATTATTTAACCTTATAATAATCTCCCGACTTGACCTTGACGACGAGTTTGCCGAAGGCAACGTCCGCCTCGCCGCGAGAATTGCGTTTTATGAGTTTTCCTTTTTTGCCGAGTGATTTCACCCAAACGTTGTCGCCGTCTTTAAGTTCGCCGTCTACGGGCTCGTCTTCGACGACGCTTTCTTTGTCGTATCGCGCGGACAAATTTTCAAGTTTCTTTTTCGCCTTGCGCGCCTTGAATAAATCCGCATCCGTAATTTCTTCCTGCGGTTTTGCAAGTATCGCTTTGATTTCGTCAATCAAATCGTTTGCCTCATCCACGGAATTTTCGATAAGATCCCTCGTGCCTCTACGGATTGTTTCGTCGAGTTTTTCTCGTTTTTGTACGATAACCGCCTTTTCTTTTTCCGCCTCTTTGAGTGCGTTTGCGGCTTTCATTCTGTCTACGCTTGCATCCGACACGAGTTGTTGTGCCTGACGACGAGTTTCCTCGGCGGCGTTGAGCACTTCGTCGAATTTGCGTTTTTCGGGAGAAACTTTGTTTCTCGCGCCCTCGATTATTTCGAGATTCAGTCCAAGTTTCGAGGCGATATCCAGTGCGTTAGAACACCCGATTGCACCCATAACGAGTTTGAACGTGGGCGACAAGGTTTCCACGTTGAATTCCATAGACGCAGTGACCACGCCGGGAGTGACGAGTGCAAATTCTTTCAAATCGTTGAAGTGGGACGTGACGAGAGATTTCGCACCCACGCGCATAACCCATTCGCAAATGCCGACTGCAAGTGCGGCGCCCTCTCCGGGGTCCGTCCCCGCGCCCAATTCGTCGAACAGCAACAAGGATTTATCCGTGATTTTGTCGAGAATTTCGATTATATTTTTGATATGTCCCGAAAACGTGGACAAACTTTGCTCAATGCTCTGTTCGTCACCTATATCGCTGTAAACGCCGTCGAAAACGGATATCGTCGCGCTCTTTGCGGGGATAAACATTCCGCTCATAGCAAGCAAAACGGAAAGTCCCACGAGTTTCAACGTGACGGTCTTTCCACCCGTATTAGGTCCCGTAATCAACAGCATTTTATCGTCGTTTTTGAGTTCGAGAGTTACGGGGACGACCTTTTTTGCGTCGATAAGCGGATGCCTGCCTTGTTTTATAACTACGCTTCCGTCCGTAACGAGTTCGGGACGCACCGCTTTCCATTCTCTTGCAAGGTTCGCTTTTGCGAAAATCAAATCCATATCGATTATGATTTCGTACGAACGAGATATCGCTTTCGCAACCACTTGTATCGTTGAAGAATAACGGCGCAAAATCTTTTCGATTTCGTTTTGTTCTTCGATTTTCGCGCTTTTCAAGTCGTTATTCAACTCGACTATTGCCATAGGCTCGACGAAAAGCGTCGAACCCGACGACGATTGGTCGTGAATAAGCCCTTGAATCGTGCCCTTATATTCGCTTTTGAGGGGAATGACGTATCTGTCCCCCCTCACGGTTATTATGTTGTCTTGCAAATATTTCTGATAAGACGCCGACGTGATATAACCTTGCAATCTCGTTTTGACGTTTTCGTTGAGTTTTCGTATGCGGATTCTTATCGAACGGAGTTCGGGCGACGCGCAGTCCGCAACTTCGGTTTCGGATATAAAGTCCTCGAAAATGCGTTTTTCGAGAGTTTCGTCGAAATAAAGTCCGCACGCCATATCCAAAAGATTGGGAATTCCGTTGACTGTCGCAAGAGATTTAGATAACCTGCGCGCGACGCGCAACGACCTTCCCACTTTCAAAACTTCGGATATGGACAGCACCGCGCCTTTTTCCGCTTTCGTCAAAATTTCTTCGATATCGTCCACCGAAAAGGACGGATTAACCGAAAAATCGAACAAAGTCCTATCCGCTTCCGCCGTTAAATCGAGGTCGAAAGTAGCCTCGCCTATGCTTTCGCAGGGAACGAGGGCGCGTGCTTTCGCCTTTCCGCCCTCCGATTGTGCGTGGTCGGCAAGCAAGGATAGTATCTTGTCGTATTCGAGCGTTTTCAGACTTTTTGCGTCAAACATTTTATCCTCTGATTTTTGCGCCGAATTTGCGTTTCATGACGGAAAGTATCTTCTTCATTTCGACCGCGATATCTTCGTCTTTGAGAGTGCCTTCGGGAGATGAGAAAGTGAAGTTCATCGCGACGGATTGTTTGCCCTCTCCGATTTGTGCGCTACGATAGATATCGAACGCCGTCCAAGCAGTTAGATACTTGATTTTTGCATTTTCGACTGCGTCGAGCATATCCCCTACGTTCACGTCGTCCGAAACGACGAGAGCAAGGTCTCGCTCTACCGTCGGGAATTTCGAGAACGCAGTGAATTTCTTTACGCCGTGTCTTCTTTCAAACAGTTTATCGACCGAAAGTTCGGCAACGTAAAGTCTGTCGTCCACGTCGTATTTCTCGCTGACGTCGGGATGCACTTCGCCGAGCACGCCGATTTCCTCGCCGTCCACGTAAAGCACCGCGCTTCTGCCGGGATGCAGATACGTGACTTCCGCTTTTGCGTACTTGCCGTTCAAATGTAATGCGTCGAGCAATCCCTCAACCATTCCTTTGAGCGCGAAGAAATCCACTCCACCGCCGTATGCGCCGATAACCAGTCTTTCTTCTTCGACGGGAAGTTCGGTGAGCGGCAAGGATTTGGGAAGATACACTTTCGCGACTTCGAACAGCGTCGCTTCCTTGTTGAAGTGGGACACGTTGTACGAAAGCGTTTCGAGCATGCTATGCACGAGAGTCGTACGCATAACGCTGAGTCCCTCTCCGAGAGGATTGATAAGCGAAACGGTGTTTCTTTCCTTTGCGTCTTCGGGAAGGCGGAGAGTATCCGCGAATTTGGGCGAAGTGAAAGAATACGTCACGCATTCGTTAAGACCGAGTTCGGAAAGCGCGGATTTGATTTCGTCCACGAAAAGCATTTTTTCGGGTTTTCCGCCCTTTGTGAGTTTGGAATATTCGAACAAAGTGGGTTTGACGTGCGAATAACCGTAGACGCGGATAAATTCCTCCGCGATATCGTTCACGCCGACCACGTCTTCTCTATCTTCTTTGACGTGCGCAACGATTTGTTTACCCTCGTCCGTACATTCGATTCCGAGGCGCGCAAGGATTGCGATGAGAGTGCCTTTGGGCACTTTGCAACCCACGATTTCTTGTATTTTCTTTGTGGTGAACGGGATATCTCTAACCTTTTCGAAAGGCACTTTGACGTCTATTAAGCCGTCCACTATATCACCGCTTCCGCTTTCCGCTATCATGGTGAGGGCGCGTTTGATGCCGAGTTCTTGCGACGCGAAATCCATGCCCTTTTCGAATCTTGCGGAAGAATCGCTGCGGAGATTCAACGCTTTCGAAGTTCTACGTACGCTGTCGCGAGCGAATTTTGCGGATTCGAAAATAATTGCGGACGTATCGTCCTTGATTCCGCTGTATTCACCGCCCATAATACCTGCGATTGCAACGGGTTTGTTTGCGTCGCAAATCACGAGCATGCTGTCTTTGAGTTTGTTGAGTTTGCCGTCGAGTGAAACTATTTCTTCTCCGTCTTTTGCGGTGCGGACGATTATCTTTTTGCCGTCGAGTTCTCTCGAATCGAAAGCGTGCATAGGTTGTCCGATTTCGGTTAGGACGTAGTTGGTTATATCGACGATATTGTTTATGGGACGGATGCCGACCGCGCGAAGACGTTGTCTAATCTTGAACGAAGACGGGAAAATCTTGACGTTTTTCACTCCCGACGCCATGTATCTGGGGCAAAGTTCGGGATTTTCCACGCTCACCGACACCATATCCGACACGCTTCCGCCGACGGATTTATAGTCGATTACGGGTTCTCTGCACGTGGTTTTGAGTGCGACTGCGACTTCTTTTGCGAGTTTATAAATACTGTTGCAATCGGGACGGTTTGCGGTGACGCCGACGTCGAGAATAACTTCGTCGAATCCCATTGCTTTGAGTGCGTTTCCGCCGAGAGGAGTGCCGTCTTTGAAGAGGATTATATCTCCCATGGATTGACCTTCCACGTCGTCCTCGGTTGCGCCGACTTCTTCAAGTCCGCAAAGCATACCCTCCGAAGTCACTCCGCGAAGTTCGCCTTTGACGATTTTATGACCGTCCGCAAGCACTGCTCCGTCAAGTGCGACAGCAATGGTTTCTCCGCCGATGACGGGGACGTTGGTGACGACTTGTATAATCTTGTCGCCGATATCTATTTTCGTCACGCGCAGTCTGTCTGCATTGGGGTGTTTCTCCACCTCGACGATTTTGCCGACGACCACTTTCGACGCGGTTTTTTCTTGATATATGATTTCTTCAACCTCGAATCCTATCGCGACGAGTTTTTTCGCGAGGACTTCGGGAGAAACGTTGATATCTACGTAATCTTTAAGCCATGAAATAGGTGCTAACATTTTCTTTCCTCCCTTTAGTTGAATTGTTTAAGGAATCTGACGTCGTTCTCGTAGAAGAGTTTGATATTGGGGATTCCGTACTTAATCATCGCAATACGTTCGATGCCGAAACCGAATGCGAATCCGCTGTATTCTTTGGAGTCTATTCCGCACATATCGAGAACGGCGGGATTGACTATGCCCGCGCCGAGAATTTCAACCCAGCCCGTGCCTTTACACACTCTGCAACCCTTTCCGTGACAGATTGCGCAAGTGACGTCCGCCTCGACCGAAGGCTCGGTGAACGGGAAATACGACGGACGAAGACGGACTTTCGTGTCCTTGTCGAACATCTTCTCCGCAAAGGTCTGCAAGCAACCTTGCAAGTCGCCGATAGTGATATGTTTATCCACCGCAAGACCCTCTATTTGGTTGAAAATCGGGCTGTGGGACGCGTCGTCGTCACTGCGATAAACTTTCCCGGGGATTATAACGCGGATAGGAGGTTTTTGAGTGGTCATTATGCGCGCTTGCATAGGCGAAGTGTGCGTGCGAAGCACGATATCGTCCGCAACGTAGAACGTGTCTTGCATATCGCGTGCGGGATGGTCCTTGGGGACGTTGAGAAGTTGAAAGTTGAAAAGGTCTGTTTCGATTTCAGGGCCTTCGGCAACCGCAAAACCCATTTGCAAAAAGATATTTACGATTTCGTTTTTGACCTTGGTTATGGGGTGCAAAGTGCCGTTTTTGCCGTAACTTGCGGGGAACGTGACGTCGACCGCTTCCGCTTTAAGACGCGCGTTCTTCTCTTCTTCGGCAACTTTTGCAATCTTTTCTTCGAGAGCGGATTCGATTTCCGTTCTTACTTCGTTCAGCAATTTGCCCATAGCGGGTTTTTCTTCCTTGGGCACTTTGGCAAGTCCCTTCATGACAGAAGTGATTTCGCCGTTTTTGCCGAGGAAACGCACTCTGACATCGTTGAGTTCGACGGAAGTCGCAGCGGATGCGATTGCCGCAAGTGCGTCAGATTTGATTTTTTCCATCTGTTCTTTCATAAATGCTCCTATAATGCGTGCGTACGCACGAATAATACTGTGAGATAGTTTAACAATATTTTTCTTATAAGTCAACAAAGTCGGGAAAAGTGAGATAAATTCCCGTCGATTTAGACGGTTTTTGGAAGAAATTTCGTCGCCAAAATCGCCCTATTCTCAAATTCAAGACCGACGGCATATAATTTATCGTGCCGAAAATCAAAAAAGTGCTGAAACCACGGATTATAAGAGTCGTAGTCGCGATAACCGCATTCGTCGCGGTTTTCGTGATTTCCGCAACCTACTTCCGCTCGAATATCGTGCCGACTGTGGTTGAAAACTCCGATGCGACCGTGCGTGCCATAGGCACGAATGCCGTCAATCTTGCCGCAACGTCGGTGCTAAACGAAAATATAACTTACGACGATTTGTTCAACGTTGTGCGAGATGCGGACGGAAATATCGCGATGATTCAGGCAAATTCACCGAAAATCAACTCGATTGCAAGACAAATTGCCAATCTTGCGCAAGCAAACCTCGACCAACTCGGAGTGCAAACCGTGGATATCGCTTTCGGCACGTTTACGGGACTGGCACTACTCACGGGACTCGGCCCCGACGTCAGCATAAACGTAGTGCCCGTAGGGACGGCAAATTGCGATTTCGTGTCCTCGTTTACCTCGGCGGGAATAAACCAAACTTTACACAAAATTTATATCGACGTTTACGCGGATATAGACGTAATCACCCCCATTGCAGACCAAGTTATACAAGTGAAAGCGGAAGTTTTGGTGTGCGAAAATTTGATAGTAGGCAAAATCCCGTCCACCTATCTTGAAATGGGTGAAACTCCCCTACTTCAACTATCTTGATTTATGCGGTTAGAATATCGATTTTATCAAACTAACAAATAAATTTTCGATATGCAAAATTTTATTATGCAGATAAAAATCATTTCACAGAAGCACAAATTTCAACGCATTTCAAAACCCGAAAAACTACGAAAAATAATGTTTTTCAAACAAAAAAAACAATCACCTATAAAGCGACGTCAATTTAACTACGAGCCGATATTGCAAACAGGAAATCAATCCCAAAACGACGTCGATTAAACTTAAACCGACAAATCTATAAAATCGACGTCGCAAATTTTCAAAACTTCTTACTCTTCGACCTGAATACCAGTGCGAAGAAAAATCCGAAGAAAATCGCAGAAGTCAATCCCGCGGAAACGGCGGTCATTCCGCCCTTTATCGCTCCGAGGATTCCGCTTTCGTGCGCACCTTTGAGCGCGCCTTTTGCAAGATTACTGCCAAATCCCATAATAGGGACGGTCACCCCTGCACCCGCAAATTCTTCCATATACGAAAACGCACCCGCAATTTCAAGCACCAATCCGAGCAAAAGGAAGGTAACTAAAATCCTTGCAGAAGTCATTTTCGTTTTGTTGATGAGTATTTGCCCGACGACGCAGACCGCTCCGCCGACGGCAAAAGTTTTCAGATAACTCAAGAAATATTCCATATCGATTTACCATTATATTATTCTAATTTTCGTCGTTTTTGAGAATACTTTTCACAGAATTTTGCACTAAACACTGCGTTTTAGTCAAATTTTCGTTTGCCAAAACGTATTCTTTTCTTTTCCTCTCTATCCTCGATTTCGTCCTCGTTTTCGTCTGAAATCCGTTCGGTTTCAACCACGAAAGCATGCGAAATGCCGGGAATGGTTTCCTTTTGGAGCGGCGTATCTTTGCTGAGCAACGCGCCCGTCGGCGCAACGAGGATTCTATGCAAAGTGCCATTTTCGAGTTTATTCAGAATATATCCGTTGAAAACGGTGTTCACACACCCCGCTCCCGAACCACCCTGATAACTGCGTTGTTCGGGTTTGAAATATGCTGCTCCGCAATCCGTATAGGTATCGGGCAACAGTATTCCTTCTCTTGCAAGTATAAATTCGAGCAACTCTTTTCCGTGTCTGCCAAGGTCGCCTGTGAAAATCGCGTCGTAATAGTCGGGATTTCGGTTGAAATCCTCGAAATGACGCATAATCGTGTTTGCACAAGCAGGCGCCATAGCAGCCCCCATATTGCTTTCGTCGTCGATTCCGAGGTCGATAACCCGACCAAGCGTGCCCTCAACGACCTTTGCAACGTGCGTCTTCTCGTAAAAAGGCTGTTTGTTCCCCGTATCTTCCACGATTTCTCTATCGTCCGCCTGCATATCTTCAAGATTTTCGTCGGTTTTTTGCAAATTATCTCCTTTTGACGGTTTGTTTTTGCTAAGAACAGTACATCCCGCACCCGTAATCGTCCATTGTGCGGTCGGAGTGCGTTGATTGCCAAGTTCAAGCGGAAATCTATATTGTCTTTCCGCCGACGAAAAATGACTCGACGTAGAACAAGTCACTATATCCGCAAATCCGCCGTCTATGAGCATGCTTCCGAGAATTATACTTTCGCTAAACGTAGAACAAGCGTTATATAAACCTAAAAACGGCGTCGGAAAATTGCGCGCGGCAAGGCTCGATGCGGTGATTTCGTTCAAAAGGTCGCCTGCAAGCATAATATCAACGTCCTCGCGCACTAAATTCGCCTTTGCAATCGCACCCGAAATCGCTTCGCGGTGCATTTTACATTCCGCTTTTTCGTAGGATTTTTCCCCCCATCTATCGTCTGATAACACCAAATCGAAGTTTCCGCCGAAATTGCCGTCGTTTTCCTTTTCGCCGACTATCGTGTAACCGCTTTTGATATATACGGGAGAATTAAGTTTGAAACTGTTTTTACCGATTTTCATATAAATAGTCCTATTATGCCGACGAAAACGCTTCCGACCACGCCGAAAACTATAATCGGCCCCGCAATCGTGAACATTTTCGAGCAAACACCGAGAAAAACGCCTTCACGATTGTATTCCATAGCGGGTGAAACGATTGAATTTGCAAATCCCGTTATCGGCACTATTGACCCTGCGCCCGCAAAATGTCCGATTTTGTCGTAAACGCCTATCGCGGTCAAAAACGCACCGAGAAAAATCAAACTCATGGACGTCCAACTGCCGACGTCTTCTTTCGGCATATCAGGCGCGATGACTTTGATAATATCGCTTATGCCTTCACCGATACAACATATGATTCCGCCCACGATAAAAGCAGCCAAAAGGCTACGAAACATAGGTGATTTCGGCTGTACCGCTTTCACGTGCGCTTGATAATCTTCTCGACTAATCATAATTATCCTCCCGCAAAACTTCGTCCATAAGGACTTTTTCGATTTTGTCGAAAAATCCGTTTATCAAATCGAATTCTTTGTCTTCGGGGATAACTCTTTCTTTTTCGTCTTTAACTTCGGAATAATCGCTCATATCGAAATTTTGAGCAATTAGGAAACTTTTTATACAAAAAATGCGCCCGAATTTCGGGCGCGAACAAATTTTCATTGTTTGTTTTGATATAAACTTTCGCGATTATATACCGCGTTTAGATATCAGTCTTCGTCGACCGCCGTCCGTCTGTCGTCTATCGACTTCGTTTGTTTTCTAATCGCGCGTTTTTGATTGCAATCTCCAGTCATCTTGTACGTGCGGACGAACGTAGTTTTGCTTTTCAATGAAACCAATTCACCGCCGACGGTTTTTATTTCCGTCGATTTATATACGAGTTTGAGAGATCCGAACGAGCGAAAATCGAAAGAAGTTCCGTTTTCATCCGCGATTTCGTCGAATTCGTATGCGGAATTATAGTTATACGTAGGTATTTTTATGCCGACTACGACGACGTCGTCGATTTCTCCGTCCGCGTTAAATTCGTAACGGAGAGTTACGGAATATGAATTTTCTTCTTCGTTCACGCGTTTTGAACGAACGAACGCCGTCATATCCTTGTTTATAATCAGCAAGAAGTATTCGTAATCGTCCGCGAAATTGTATTCGACTCCGCTTGCGTCCTCATAAGTGCTCGACGAAATGCAGTAAATTCCGCGCAAGTGATTTTCGTCGCGCGTATAGTTGCACGCCGAAAATCCGATGCACGCACCGACGATTAAAACCAGACATAGGCTTAACGCTACTGCTCTTTTCATATATCTAACGCACTTTTTAGAACGCCCAGTTGCCGTCGCGGAACAACGCCACGACTTTTCCGTCTTTCGTTACGGCGTCGATATTGAGGTCCTCGGAGCCTATCATAAAGTCCACGTGAATTATGGAATCGTTGATTCCCTTTTCCTTACATTCTTCGAAAGTGTATTTCTCGTAATCTTTAAGACAACTGTTGAATCCCATTCCAAACGCCAAGTGACAGCACGCGTTTTCGTCGAAAAGCGTGTTATAGAAGGTTATTTCGGAATTGCGAATAGGCGAATCGTAAGGCACGAGTGCACATTCACCGAGATATCCCGCCGTTTCGTCCATGGAAATCATAGTGCGCAAAAGGTCTTCGTTTTTGCCTGCGTGCACGTCGACCGCCTTGCCGTCCTTGAAAACGACGTAGAAGTCGTCGATGACCTCACCGCGATAAGAAAGCGGACGAGTTGCAACCACTTTGCCTTCCGCCTTGCCTTTCATGGGCGACGTGAAAACTTCTTCGCTGGGGATATTGGGATTGAAAGTTATTCCGCTCCCCATAGTATCTTCGCTTCCGCCGCAGAAAATGCCGTCTTCGATGAGTCCTACGGTCAAATCCGTGCCGTTAGAAGACGTATAATGCAATTCTTTGATGTCGAGCGAATTGATATATTCGCATCTGGACGCGAGGTCGCGATTGTGGTCTTCCCACGCTTCAACGGGGTCTTCTCCGTCCGCTCTCGACGTGTACAAAATCGCTTCCCACAACTTCTCCATCGCTTGACTTGCGCGAAGTTCGGGGAACACTTTTTTCGCCCACGCTTTGCCGGGAACGGCGCATATGCACCATTGATATTTGTTTTCCATTCTGTCGCGGAAAGGCTTGATTATGGGATATCTTGCCTGTTGTGCTTTCGCGACTTTGGATTGATCCACGCCTTTAAGTCCGTCGGGATCGTCGGATTCGAGATAAATCATTGCGGGAAGTGCGGTTGCCTTATGCTCCCATCTCTCGATTTCCCACTGTTCCATATGAGAAAGCGTCTTCAAAGAGCGATACTTGTAGTTGAGTTTTGCAAGCGGTTGATAGTCGAATTCGACCATAACCTTGCCCGCCCCCGCCTTGTAACACTCTTCGACGACCATTTTCACGAATTCGGGTTGGTCAAGACCGGCAAAAACCATAACTTCTTGCCCTTTTTGAACGTTAACGCCTTTTCTTGCGATAAGGCGCGCAAACTTTTGCAGAACGGATTTTTTCATATATTACCTTCTTTAATCCTCTTCGTCGTCGGCAAAGAACTCGTTGACGGTGATTTTGTCTTTGAACAGGAAGAGGAATTTATCGTTATATTCGTCAACCTTGCAACACACGTTGTCGATTATATCCTCAATCATTCCGCAACCGACGATAGTGTCGCGAATATACGAGCAAGTGCGATATGCGATGCCGTCGTCGTTGTGGTCGTATTCGAAAGAGCCAATTAACAAACTGACGTTGAGTTGGTTCACGACGAAACACGCAACGGGCGCTTTTTTCTCGGGCACGTCGAAAGGCATTCTTGAAATGCAGATAATCGCGTCGAGGTCGGGAATGACACTTAAGATCAAAGGGATGGGCAAATCGTCGCCGTGAACCTCGAAACTGACTTTCAAATTTTCTTCGTCTACGTCAAAAGTCCATTTGCGGTTGTTAAGGGTCTTGATAATTGTCGCAAAAACTCTTTTTGCGTTTTCAATAGAAGTCGTATCTGCCATAAAACACTCCTAAATTATGCGTATCCGCCGAAATTGGCGGATACGGCGTCGTTTATTATTCTTCTTCGTCGTCACTACTGAAACCGAAGAAGTCGTCGATATCGATTTTGCCCTTAATATACATAAAGAACTTGTCGTTGTACTCTTCGACCATGGTGTTAGCAATGGTCAACAACATTGCGAACAAATTCTTGCCGATGATGCTGTCGGTGTAATTTGAAGAAACTCTAAACGAAATGCGGCTGTCGCCGGGATTGAATTCGAAATTGCCGAGTTGCATCTTCACGTTGACGAGATTTATGATGAGAGAAACTTCGCTTGCTTTATCTTCGGGCACGGTAAAGGGAAAAACCGATGCACATACGACGGCTTCGAGCCCCGGGATAACTCTCATATTGAAGACCATAGGGAGATCTTCGCCGCTGAGTCCCAAAGTGACCGCGAGGTTTTCGTCGTCTCTTTCGTAATTCAATTTGGCGTCTTCCAAAAAGTCTATCATCGTGTCGTATACTCTTTTTGCGCCCTTCAATTGTTGTTCTTGTCTTTCTTCATTGTTTGCCATAATTTATCCTCCTGTAACCCTCAAAAACCGAGAGTTGCTTTTTTTTGCGTGTTGAAGTCGGAGAATTCGCTTTCCGCGGTTGCCGCGACGAAATCTTCGATTTTGATACCGACGGATTCGGAATTTTCGAATCTGCTACGGGATGCGGATTTGCTCCAAGTTCTTTCGTAAAGGTTACGAACGAAACGCGCGTTTGAAAACTCGTTCGACTCGACGAAATCCGCGGGCAAAGAATTGAAATATTCTTTGACTTTTTCTTCAAGACCGTCTTCGACCGAGAAGTTTTTCTTTGCCATAACCATGAATATCGCCGCAAGTTCATCTCTCGTATAATTCGGGAAATGAATTTCGTACGGCATACGACTGCGCAGTCCCGCATTGCCGTCCATAAGGGTCTTCATATCGTCTGAATATCCCGCCATGATGACTACGAGGTCGTCGCGGTGATTTTCCATTTCAGCGATAAGCGCGGTGAGAGCCTCTCTGCCGTAATCTTTTCTGTCGTCCCCGCCCGCATAAAGTGCGTACGCCTCGTCGATGAACAAAATCGAGCCGTATGCGTCGCGACATTTGTTTTGCGTTTTGGGAGCGGTTTCACCGATATATTGTCCGCAAAGGTCCCTTGCCATACATTCGAAGAAATAGCCGTTGCGAAGAATTCCGTTTTCCTTCATCATAAGGCCCAAAATTCTCGCGACGGTGGTTTTGCCCGTGCCGGGGTTTCCCGTAAAGCGCATATGGATACAAGGCGTCTTCAAATCCTTGCTGTTTTTTGCGAATTTGACTTGCGAAATAATATCGTTAAGGGTATTTTTTACGGTTTCTAATCCGATAAGTTCGTTAAGAAGTTCTTCACTGCTCTTTTCTCCCGACTCGAATTCGTCACAAAGGGATTTTACGTCTTCTTTCACGATGAGCGTATCGTCTTTGCCCGCCGCTACGTTTGCGAGTTGCTTTGTGAAAATCGCCTCGTCGACAACCTTTCTCACGGTGTCGTCGCCGTAGAATCTGCCGAAGTTTTTCTCCTCGTTGATTCTCTTGAACACGATTTCGAGCCCTTCTTCGTCGCAGGTATAGCCGTATTCTGCAAACGCTCTAACCGCAATTTCTTTGAGTTCTTCGTTGGAATAAGGCGCGAAAGTGACCGTCTTTATGTACATAACGTCCGCAATTTCTCTTTCGACGTTTTTGAGCGCGTAAGGTTCGATGAACGGGACTTGGAACACGATTATATAATCTTCCTCGTATTTTCGAAGTTTGAACAAGAAATTCTTGAAATCGGGATCGGCAAGGTTGTTCATGACGTTGCGCAAATCAAGCACGATAACGGACGTCGACGGCACGTCGGAAATATTATCAATCGCGTTGCCCAACACGGATTCGAGTCCGCCTCTCCCGGGCGTTTCTATGGTTTTTGTGAAAATTCTGTTTTTGTTGGGGAAAACTTTGAGTTCGTTGAGCAATTTTGCCAACAATTCGAGTTTTTCGCATATTCCGCAACCGTCGTTTATCGAGAAAAGATAACTTTGGAATGCAAAGGATCTTTGTGTTTTGTGGCTCACGATTTGCGGTGCAACTGCGATAATCTGATTTGCAAGAGCCTTAAATTCTCCCGCTCCGACCAAACCGTTGATTTCCTTGCTTAACTTCTCTACCGCGTTTTCTTTGGTCTTTTTAACCTTCGATTCGTCTTCATCCTTCTTCTCGTCCGCAAAGAATTTGCCAAACGCGCTGTCGGGAGTGTTCGTCGGGAGTACGTCCTCGTCGACAATAGGCTTGACGTCGATTTTCTCAACCGCGTAATCGTCGAAATATTCGTCTTTGATTATTTCGTTATCCACGATACGTTTGACTTTATTCACATCGTCTTCGTCAACCTTGAACTCGATACTCATGACGGAAGTATTCGTCAACGTAAACTTGCCGTCAAAAACGCGCTTAAATAAGTTTTCCGCATACTCGACGGGCACGTGATCGCATGCGACTTGAGTCTTCAACCAGTCGTATGAAAAGGTAATTTCTACAAGAACCATAAAATTCCTCTTTATTATAGATTATTATTTAGATTATATCAAATATTCGCGCGCTTGTAAAGAGCAAGCCCGAAATTAGGTGGATTAGTCGCAAATTTCAAATAAAACGGCGGATTTTTTATTTAGATTGAAAATTTATCGCGTAGCCGTCTACGGAGAGGATAAGCGTCGGCACTTCGGTGCCGTCCGAATACTTTGTTGCGGATGCGACCGCCATTCCGCTCTTTTCGCCGATTGTAATTTCGTATTGCGTTCCTGCAGAAGAAGAATTTATTTCTTTATAAGTCCCCGCGTATTTCGCTCCGTCGGTTTTGTTTTCAACGGTGAGCAATCCGTTTTTCGCCTCAAAGGCCAATTCAACCGCGACAATATTCGGATAATTTTCCGCATCAAAAGAATCGTCGGACGGATTGTAAGCAACGAAATTTCCGCTTTCAGTGGATTGTGCAGTCGTCATAATCCAATCGTGTCCGTCAATCGAGTATTTTACGGTGCCGTCGCATCCGACCAAACAAACCGCCAGCACAAACAACAATACGAACGGAATAATTCTTTTTGCAAATCTCGTCATCGACTAATATCTCCTGAATTTAATCGAATAGATTTTAATCCACTCCCCTCCACAAATCAATTATTTCCAACCGCCGATATCAATTTTAATCTTAAACGACGTTTCAAAAATTATCTTTGCCATTGACTTTTCATTCGCTTAAATTTGAAATTTAATGAAATATTGCTGTGCAATATGAAATAATCCGTGCGGATTATGAAATATTCGACCAAGTCGAACGTGAAATAAAATTCGCCGATAAAACTCATATGCGTCAGCATATTTCATACGCAACGCGTATTTCATGGCAAAGCTATTTCACTCGCCGAACGGCGAATTTAATTGAAAAAGACAAGCAAATGCTCGCCTTTTTCTATCGGGGGTGGATTCGTTTAGTAGCGCAGGGCTGACGCTTGCGTCGTTGCCCGTAGCGTCAGCACGTCGGTGGTTCGAGCGCGAAGCGTGCCGACTAAAAGTCGGCAAAGACACCCCCTCTAAAAGAAAAAGACGAGCGCTTGCTCGTCCTTTTCTTGGTGGGAGGGGGTGGATTCGTTTAATAGCGCAGGGCTGACGCTTGCGTCGTTGCCCGTAGCGTCAGCACGTCGGTGGTTCGAGCGCGAAGCGTGCCGACTAAAAGTCGGCAAAGACACCCCCTCTAAAAGAAAAAGACGAGCGCTTGCTCGTCCTTTTCTTGGTGGGAGGGGGTGGATTCGAACCACCGAAGTCACTGACAACAGATTTACAGTCTGCTCCCTTTGGCCACTCGGGAACCCTCCCATTTGGAGCTAGTGACCGGAATCGAACCAGCAACCTGCTGATTACAAATCAGCTGCTCTGCCTATTGAGCTACACTAGCGTACAATCTCAATTATGGTCACTAACGTGGTGCCTCGGGGCGGACTTGAACCACCGACACGGGGATTTTCAGTCCCCTGCTCTACCAACTGAGCTACCGAGGCTTATAAATTGTGGCAGTGAGATTGTCACTGCCACGGTTTGGCGACCCGGAGGGGGCTCGAACCCCTGACCTCCAGCGTGACAGGCTGGCGTACTAACCAACTGTACTACCGGGCCAAATTGCAAGTTGCCTTGCGTTTGTTTTCTTTTGGTGGGCCTTCACGGACTCGAACCGCGGACCAATCGGTTATGAGCCGACCGCTCTAACCAACTGAGCTAAAGGCCCGATTATCTCGGTGAAGATGTCGCTTGCACTTTTGGTCGGGGTGAGAAGATTTGAACTTCCGGCCCCTTGGTCCCAAACCAAGTGCGCTACCAAACTGCGCCACACCCCGATGGGGCTTTCGCGTTTCGCGACTATGATATCTTACAATAACACGGAAAACTTGTCAAGAAAAATTCACCTGATTTTTTTAAAAATTTATAGACATTTTTTCCTATCCTTCGACCTTTTCGGTCAAAAGGTCCGATTTTCACCTAAAACGGCGGTTTTATTATGTATGCGGAGGCAACATGGACCCGCAAATCACTTACACAAACAACACTTTATACGTCAAATTATTCGGCGACGTAGATGAACTTGCGTCGAGAACGCTCCGAAAAACAATCGACGACGAAATACTATCCGCGCGTCCGAAAATCGTAATCTTCGACTTTTCAAAAGTCGGATTCGTGGACAGTACGGGGCTCGGACTAATCTTCGGCAGATATAAAAAACTCTCGGGCACGGGCGCGGAGTTGCTCGTTGCAAACGTCCCTCCCCACGTCGATAGAGTTTTCCGCGCAAGCGGCGTTTATTCGGTATGCCCGAAAATTCAGAGGTAGATTATTATGGACAATTATTTCAAAATGCAAATCCCCGCGATAGGCGAAAACGAAGCCTTTGCGAGAAACGTACTTGCGTCGTTTTCCCTCGACCTTTCCCCCACCGTCGAAGAAATCAACGACCTTAAAACCGCCGTAAGCGAAGCGGTAACCAACTCGGTCGTGCACGCGTACGACAAAGACGGCGTAATCGACCTCTCCGCCGAAATCCACGGGAACGTCATGTACGTCACGATAACAGACTACGGCAAAGGCATAGAGGACGTGCGTCTTGCGCGCGAGCCTTTCTACACCACTCGCAAAAGCGAAGAGCGTAGCGGAATGGGTTTCACCGTCATGGAAACCTTTATGGACGAAGTGGAAGTAACCTCCGAAAAAGGCATAGGCACTTCGGTTACGATGAAAAAGGTGTTTTCAAATGCTGGAACACGATGAAACTCTATCATTGATAATTTCCGCGCAAGCGGGTGACGAAGACGCCAAAAACACGCTGATTTCGGAGAATATTCCCCTTATTAAGTCAATCGTAAAGCGTTTCAAAGGGCGCCTTGAATACGACGACCTCATGCAACTGGGCGCAGTCGGTTTCACCAAAGCGATGCTCGGATTCGACGTATCCTACGGGGTGCGCTTTTCGACGTACGCCGTGCCGATGATTACAGGGGAAATCAAACGATTTCTTCGCGACGACGGAATGGTCAAAGTGTCGAGATGGGCGAAAGTACTTGCACAAAAAATCGCCGTTTACACCGACGAACTCGGCAAAAACGGACTCCCCGAACCTACGGTCGACGAACTTGCGGCAAAATTCGAGTGTGACCGCTCGGATATCGTATTCGCACTCGACACGAGCAAATACGTGCTTTCTCTAAACGAAAGCAACGACGATGACGACTCCACTCTCGGCGACAAAATTCCCTCTAACGACACGCCCGAAAGCAAAATCGACGAAATCATGCTACGCGACGCAGTGCAAAATCTCCCCGAAAGAGAACGGAAAATCATAATTTTACGCTACTTTAGAGATAAAACGCAATCCGAAGTCGCGGCGGAACTCGGCATTTCGCAAGTGCAGGTTTCAAGGTTAGAGAGCAAAATTCTCGGCAAAATCAAATCCGAAATCGAAGATTGACTGTAAATCCTATCCGCTTTTCGTTATTTGCGCTTAAAAGCGCGAAAATCTACCGTTGTATCGCTTAAACGACAATTATGATACGGATTAATAAATTAAAGTCTAAATCTCATCGCAATAAGCGCAGAATTATCTTCACAACGCTTCGATTTCTTATCTTCCCACCCTCACCACATATTGCGCTCCCCCGCACGCGAAAGGGGTTAAATATTGTGTTTTAAGTCAAATCGACGTTGACATTTTACGAATAGTTTATTATAATAAATTTAGGTGAAATATGAGCGATTATTTTAAGAACAGAGATTTAGAAACCACACGAAAATTATTGGACGTCCGCGAGGATTTGCCCGATTTTTGCGACGAGTTTTTCGTCGGGATAGAACCGCAAACGACCACCCTCACAAGGCTCAATTATGCCTATGATTTGAGGATATTTTTCGATTATCTTACAAAACGCGTCCCCGCTTTCAAGTTGAAAAAGAGTGTCAAAGACATCACTCTTCTCGACCTCGAAGGCGTCACCCTCACCCACCTCGAAGCGTTTATCGAATATTTGAGTTATTACGAATTCGAGGGCAAGGAATGTTCAAACGGAGAGCGCGGAAAAGCACGCAAAATCTCAACCGTCCGTTCGTTTTTCAAGTATTTTTACAACAAAGACAAACTCTCTCAAAACGTGGCGAGCAAGGTAAAAGTCCCCAAGCAACACGACAAGGACATAATCCGCCTCGAAGCAAGAGAAATAGATAAAATTCTCGATGCGGCAGAAGATTGCGACGGCGTCAGCGAGCATCAACGCAAAATATTGCGCAACACGCGTGCGCGCGACGTAGCGATTCTCACCCTACTTCTCGGCACAGGTATTCGTGTCAGCGAATGCGTCGGGCTCAACGTGACGGACGTCGATTTTGAAACGAATGCATTCACGGTCACGAGAAAAGGCGGAAATCGCGCGATTTTGTATTTCGGAAACGAAGTGCGCGACGCTCTGCTCTACTACATCGAAAACGAAAGAAAAGCGTTGCTGTCGAGAAATCAAAAAATCAACGTAACGGATAAAGACGCGCTGTTTTTGTCCTTGCAAGTCAAACGCATATCCGTCCGCGCAGTAGAAAACCTCGTCAAAAAATACGCAAAAATCGCGTCCCCCCTCAAAAAAATATCCCCGCACAAACTCCGTAGCACTTACGGCACGAATTTGTATCGCGCGACTGGAGATATTTATATAGTTGCGGACGTGCTCGGACACCGCGACGTCAACACGACGAAAAAACATTATGCGGCAATCACCGAAGATAGACGCAAATCCGCGGCAAAAGCGGTCACTTTGCGCAATAACGACGATGATAAAAAATAAAAAGTATTCCAAAATATTGACATTTTAGGAATACTATTGTAGCATTTATATACAAAGTATATAGGAGTCATTATGGACATCTCATCTGTAAACGCCGACCTAATCCGCGGAAATTCAACGACAATCATTCTCGGTGCGTTGTGGAGTCGCGACAGATACGGCTACGAGATCATTCAAGAAATCGACGAGAAAACCGGCGGTCAGTACAAGGTGAAACAAGCCACCCTGTACAACCAACTTAAAAAACTCGAAAAAGCCGGTCTTATCACGTCCTACGACGGCGCGCCCGACGACACGAGCGGCGGCAGACGTCGCTACTACTCTCTCACAATCGAAGGGAGAAATTTCCTTACGAAAGAAAAGAGCGAATACGAATATTCGAGGACGATTCTCGACAAATTGATTTCAGAGCAAGAATTCGACTTCACAAAACCCGCCCCCTTCGACACCGAAGGTCTTCGCCCCTACACCAAAACAGGTGAAGAAGAAAAACCCAAAGTCGTATACAAAGAAAAGGTGGTCGAAAAACCCGTAGAGGTCATAAAAGAAGTCGAAGTCGTCAAAGAGGTTCCTGTCGAGGTTGTAAAGGAAGTCCCCGTCGAAGTAGTCAAAGAAGTACAAGTCGAGGTCGAAAAGGAAACCAAAGTGTACATAGACGCCGACGGCAACGTAATTTCGGAGGAAGAAGCGCGACAAATCGCGGAAAACGCAAGACTTCGCGAAGAAGAAAGACAAGCGCGTGAATCCGAAACAATGAAACCCGCCTCCTCTCTTGCCGAAATGTTCGCAAGATTCGACGCTCAATCCGAATACGAACAAAAGAATGAATCCGAATACGTCGTCGCCCCCACTCCCGTCGACGAAAGCGCGGTCAAATACGAAGAACCCGCACAGGATCACACCTATTTCACCGCTTTTGCAGGAGAAAACGGTTCGAGAACTCGTTCGCAATCTTCTCTAAAAGAGATTTTCGAACGTCTTGAAAGACAAGAAGCCGAAATCGACAGCAAAAACGCTGAACAAGAGGCAAACGAAGTGGAAGAAACCGCGTCCGACGTACAATCCGAACCCGTTCAAGACCACGAATTTTACGAATCCGAACTCGTATCCGACGATAAGGACGTCGACCGCACGGGCGTAACCGCATCCGTCATAGGAAAGCGCGACGAGAATTTCGAATACGAAAACAAAAACGTCAATTATCGCGACTTCTTCTCCTCTATCGTTTCGGTGCCCGAAGAAAAAGAACCCGCAAGACAGGAAAGCACGGTCAGTTACGACCAAGACCTAAAATCCCGTCTTTATCAAAAAGGTTTCAAAATCCGTCCTTATGACAGAGGGAACACGTCGGAGTACTACACCTTCAATTTCATACATTCTAACCGCATAAATCGCGACAGTTGGTTGCTCGTCATGGCACTCTATATCGTCGAAGTCGCGATCATGTGGGTATCCCTCATCGGGAAAGTTTCGTATGCATACTTCCTCTCTTTCATGCTCGTTGGTTCCGCGCTTATGCTCATTCCGACGGTTATTTGCATGATAAACCCGTCGAAACGCGTGCGCGCGAATTTCAACTTCAAGTTGTCAATAATCAACCGCGGCATGATTTTCATCGAACTGACGGTCGTATGTATTCTCATCGGTTTCTTTGCAGTCGGCGCAAGCATACACGACACGATTCTGATTCTCGAAACAATGGTACTCCCCGCAGTGCTGCTCACGAATCTTCCTATCAGTTCGGTAGTCTACTACTTGCTGTATCGTAGCAGAAAATATCACACCGTATAAAAGTTATCCGCACTCCCCGTGCGGATTTCATATACACGCGTGCGCGTACAATAATAATTAGTAACAAAATGAAATTCTACGCGACTGTTATAAAAAACGTCGACGTTTGATAGACTCAACACGCTTATCAACAAAAATGAATTGGTTTGAGGTGCAAAATGGCAAGAAGCGAAGCACAAAAGGCTGCGGATAAAAAGTATCGAGAAACGCATAAAAACGAACTTGTTAAGTGGGCAACGTGGTTGCACCCTGACGAAGCGGCAGAAATTAACGATGCAATTAAAGCAAGCGGAATGAACAAAGCCGAATTCTTGCGTTGGGCGGTTTCACAACTTCACAAGAAAAACGACTGATTCAACCGCTTAATGCACGTTCGGAATTATTGAACGATTTGAACGTGTTATCAATCAAATTCCGTATATTATAAGCGCAACCGCAGACACAAGCACTCTGTGCGTAGTGGATGATCCCAGTGGAGAATAGCGGAAAAACTGCAAGAAAAAAAGCCCTTTCGGACTTTCCCCACGGGGGGACCGATTCGAACAATAGCGAAACAAGCAAGTTTACTTGCATAAGTGCAGCGTCAG
>CAZRHE010000004.1:0-92241 GCA_964599875.1 uncultured Bacteroidaceae bacterium | reverse complement strand
CTCAACACTCGAAGTTCTCGGCGCGTCGCGCCTCGTGTTCCGTCTTCGAATGAGTGTGTGCTTGTATAGCACGCTCCGAATCGGGTGTTCGTTTAATCCACCTGTCATTCAGAGGAGCAATGCGACGAAGAATCTCCGGGAACGGCACCGCTTTTCTACTTGGGGACGGGGCAAGTTTTGACGTCGAGCGTCAAAACCGTGCATGAGTTGCCCCGTCCCCTTATTTATAAGGGCGGGACACCCGCACCCGATTTATAATTGACGTCGTGCTTAATTCAAATAACTTGTAATATTGCGGCGTTTGTTGTATAATACTTTCTATGGAAGAAAATCTCGTGAACAGTTTGAGAAAACCCGTTATCGTCGGTGCGGAGGACGTCGTGGACGCCTGCGATTTTGCCGAGGAGTTTTGCGCTGAACTCGCAGAGCACAAAGCAAGACTTACGGGCACGAGAGAGGAAACTGCAGTCGCGCGCATAATCCGCGACCGCTTGCACGCCGAAACCGACGCAAACGTGCGTTTGGAGGCTTACAAGGCGCGTCCGCTTGAGGGTAGGGGTTGTTGTTTGCTCCTTGCGGGGTGGTATACGATTTGCCTTGCCGTCTATCTTCTGTCTTTTGCGTGGGACAATCTTGCGGGCGTACTCGTTTCGCTACTGTCCCTCGTGTTATTCCTTGCGGGAGTGGCGGTTTTCGGAGCGTTGTTCGTAGGCGCGGGCGGTAGACTTGCAAAGATTCTTCCGCGCAAGGTTTCATACAACGTGGTGAGCGAGCGCGCACCCAACGTTTGCGAAAAGAGTAAGGAGCGCACTTTCGTCATTTGTGCGGGCCACGACAACGTGTACGGCGCACGCGTAACCGATTTCAACAAATTCCGCAAAGTCGTTATGGCGGTCACGCCGATTTCCTTTGCAATGTTCGTATTGTTCGTCATTCTTCGCGCGTCCCTCGGCATAGACACCGTCGCAAAGACGACCTCTTTCATTTTGATATGCACGCTGTCTTCTCTTACGGGCATATCCATGCTTGCATTTCATTTCTCGTGGTCGCCGAAGTACGTTCGTGACAACGGCGGAATTTCGACTTCTGTAGCCCTTGCGACGTTTGCGTATTTTGCAGAGAATCCGCATCTGCTTCCCGACGACGTGCGCCTTGTGTTTGCGTCTTTCGGCGGAGAAAATTCCGCACACGGCGGCAGTAGGGCGTTCGTCGAGGCGCACCCCGAATTCGGAGATGCAAAAGTTATAGCGATAGGGGATATAATCGGCGGAGATTTCGTTCTTCCCGAAAAGGACGCGTTGAGAGGAATATCCACGTCGGACGCCGTCCGCGCCGCTCTCGTCAAGTCTGCGGAGATGCAAAATATCCCCGTAACAGTCAAAAAGTACGAAACCGTGAAGGACAAAATCTCTTGCCTGCACGGATTTATATCTAATGCATTTAATAAGTCAAACGTTTCTTCGGCAACCGTATTTGCAAAGGACTTCGATGCAAGTGCTGAAACCGTCCGCAGAGAGGATATCGAACGGCTGTTTTCGCTGTGCGTGACTTCTGCGTCCCTGCTCATGGAGGACGATTTTGCAACAACTTAATCAACAAAATGAAAAAGAGGGCGTTTTAGGCTATCTAACCGCCCCCGATGCGCCCCTTACGTTTTCACAAAAAGCAAAAAAAGTATTCAAAAGATATTTCATCGACGCATTCACGGGAATGGCGCAAGGGCTTTTCTGCACGCTGATTGCAGGCACCATCCTTTTCCAAATTGCGTCTTGGTGCGGAGATAACTCTTTCGCGCACGTGCTCGGCTATATCGCAAGCATAGCGAAAATGCTTATGGGCGCGGGTATCGGCATCGGCATTGCAAACAAACTCGGCGCAAAACCCCTCGTCGTCTTTACGGCGGCGGTTACGGGTATGATAGGCGCGTTTGCGGGAAACCTTGTAAACGCACTCGTGGATAATACGGCGTTTGCGCTTGTTTTCGGTGCGCCTGGCAATCCTATCGGCTCGTACGTCGTCGCGGTGTTTACCGTCGAAATAGCGGGCTTATACGCAGGAAAAACCAAGTTAGATATCATATTAGTCCCCCTCGGAATGATGATTTTGTCCCTCGGCGGAATCTTCCTTGCATGGCCGTTTATCCGCCTTATCGAACTTCTCGGCATAGGCATTGCACTTGCAATTCAGGCGGGCGTCGCGGTCAAGATAATCGTAGGCATTTTCGTCGCGGTCGTTATGGGAATACTTCTCACCATGCCCACGTCCTCTGCGGCAATCTGGATATCCGTCGCCGCCGCAGTCCCCGCAGAATATGCGGATGCGCTTGCAATCGCGGGCGGAGCGGCAGTAGCGGGTTGTGCCGCTCATATGGTTGGGTTTGCGGTGGCAAGTTTCCGTGAAAACGGCGTCAGCGGTCTTATTTCGCAGGGCATAGGCACGTCCATGCTCCAAATACCCAACATAATGCGCAAACCTCGCATAATGATTCCCGAAATCGTCGCAAGCGTATTCAGCGGGCTTGTAGCCGTCCTCATGGGACTTCGTTGCAACGCCGCCGGCGGAGGTATGGGCACGTCGGGTCTTGTCGGCGTATTCGGCGCAATAGAGGCGTCCACGGGTTACATCCCCGCATGGCAAATCGCTCTCGCCATAATTCTCACAATGTTCGTAATCCCCGCCGTCGTATCATTCGGTGTATCCGAGATTATGCGTCGTAGGGGGTTGATTCTTCCTGATGATCAAAAGTTATAATTTTATTAACCGGCGCGTTTTCTGCAAAATGCGCCGGATTTATAGTTTTTAATCAAAAAAGCAAAAAATGTTAGTTATTTTGCAATTTTTGCAAAAAAGTTAACTATTGACATATTCGCAATCTTATTGTATTATTATTAATAGTATAGTATTTGAAGCGCCGACGTACTGCGTTTGCGCATAAAGGAGGAAATTATGGACAATGTCACAAAAGCAAAGATAAATCTGTTTGCGATACTCCGCAACCTCGAAGATCTTTGCGAATTGGATCCCGTATCCAAGGAGATAGCGAAGAATATCAAACCCATCGCGGTTGAGTTCAACGTTCCCGAAGTCGGTAGCGCGGTCATAGCGTTCAAAGACGGAAAATGCACCTTCACCAGAGGCAAAGGCAAATCTTCTTTGAAACTCTATTTCACCTCTCCCGAACATTTCAACAAACTCATCGACGGCGAAAACACGATTCCGCTTTTCTACAACGTCTTCAAAGTCGGTTTCTTGCTCAAAGAGTTCACCCAACTCACCGACAGAATGAGTTATTATCTCCAACCGAAGCCCGAAGAGAAGGAAAAACTTCTTGCGGATCCTGCGTATTTTGAAATCAACACCGTTCTCACCGCGTACACTGCGTTCTTCGCAATGGCGGAAATCGCGAACAGCGACTTCGTCGGCAAGGCGTGCGCGAACCGTATAGAAGACGGCACCATCCTTTGCTGCATCGGCGAAACCGGTCCCGCGATCAACTTCAACGTTCGCAATCACAAACTCTATGCGGCAAAAGGCGGCTTGAAAGACCCCAAAGCAACTATGAGATTCTCTTGCCTCGAATTCGCACACAAGATCCTCAACGGCGAAGCGTCCAGTTTCGGCGGAATGGGCAGCGGTGACTTCGCGGTCTTCGGCGCAGTCGATATGCTTGAACAAGTCGCAAAACTTCTCAACGTCGTCAGCGAATATCTTGCATAAGGAGTGAAATTATGAATCTTCAATACGAACCCAAGAAAATTATAGACGTAACAAAAAGCCAAGAAACCTTCAAACGCGCGTTGAACGTTATCCCGGCAGGCATTTACGGACACCTCGGCCCCTCTGAAGGCTGCATGATCCCCGTCCAAAGTTATCCTCTTTATATGTCCCACGCACAAGGCGCATATATTTATGATATCGACGGCAACCGCATCATCGACTGGATGTGCGCATACGGCCCCAACTACCTCGGCTACAACGATCCCGACGTCGACGCGGCGGCGGCAGAGCAGAGAAAGAAAGGCGACTGCACCACTCTCATTTCCGATATCACCATCGATTTCGCAGAAAAAGTCTGCGACACCATCGAAATGGCGGATTGGGCGTTCTTTGCAAAGAACGGCGGCGACGCAACTCAATTTGCGGTCATGATTGCTCGTGCATACACCCATCGTAAAAAAATCGTCCTCACCAAAGGTTACTATCACGGCGTTGCTCCTTGGATGCAAAAACTCGGCTACAGCGGCGTCACCGAAGAAGACCTCGTCAACAACCTCTATATCGATTGGAATCACCCCGAACAATTCGAGGCACTTTGCCAAAAGTACCCCGGACAAATCGCGGGCTTCATCTCTACTCCTTATATGCACGGCAACTTCTGCGACAACGTGCTTCCCGAAGAAGGCTATTGGCAAAAGATTCGCGCAATCTGCGACAAGTACGGCGTAGTCCTCATCATCGACGACGTCCGCGCAGGTTTCCGTATCGATATTCACGGATCCGCACATAAGTACGGTTTCCAACCCGATATCGCATGCTACTGCAAAGCAATCGCAAACGGCTACAACGTGTCCTGCCTCTGCGGCAAGAAACACCTCCTCAACGCCACTTCCGATATCGCATACACCGGCAGTTACTGGCTCTCCGCCGTTCCTTTCGCGGCAGGTATCGCAACCCTCAACAAGGCTCTTGCAACCAATGCGACCGAAGAGAACGCGAAGAAGGGTAAGAAGATGACCGACGGCCTCAAAGAAATCGCAAAAGACAACGGTTTCGACCTCGCAGTCACCGGTGAACCCGGCATGTTCTATCTCCGCTTGAAGAACGACCTCCCCTCCACCATTCTCCATCAAGAATGGGTTGCGGAATGTGTCAAACGCGGCGTATTCTTCACCTCTCACCACAATCACTTCGTCAACTCTGCAATCAGCGATGCAGACATTCAATATACGTGGGAAGTTGCGGACGAGGCGTACAAGATCGTCAAAGCGGCGCACCCGAATGCAAACTACATCAAATAATTGAAGCACAACAACAAAAATCCCGACTGAGGTCGGGATTTTTTTGTTTGTGCGAAAAGATTGGTTTTATATCTCTCGTTCGAAGGCGGAACACGAGGCGCGACGCGCCGAGAACTTCGAGTGTTGAGCGGCGTCGCAAGGCACTTTGCGCTATGCCCTCTTGCGAGGGCTTTATGCGCCGAACCTTGCTCCTTTTCCCCCTTCTGCGAAAATTAGCGCCTGTTCTCAACAAAGTGCTATAACTAACTGCCGTTGGCTTATTTTCGCAGTGGGGGTACCCCCTGCCTTGCGCCAGTACAAGCGACTGCGTGCATTGGGTTCGCGTAGCGGCACGCACAAAGCGCAGTGGCATAACGAGGAACGTTGCTTAACGCGAAACCGAGTGTTGTCCCCCGCGTAAGCGGTCGTCGTGGGTCCCTTTAGGGGGAACGGCGATGGGGAAAACACGTGAGGAAAGGGGAAATATAGATTAAGGTGCAAGCATTACACTATATTTCGCTTTCACAGAAAGCGACGACGGAACGCTTCCGCGAGATTCCCACGCTACGCTCGGAATGACAAACGAACTCCCGCCCACACTTCTTACTTCTTCGCTATTACTTCTTACCTAAAACAAAAACACCGTCCGTTGGGACGGTGCTTTTTGTTGTTTGTCGTCGTCTTACTTGACGAGTTTGGACGGGACGAGCATGTTTTGGCAGGTAGTCATAATGCTATTGAACTGCACTGCGTAACTGTCGCCTGCGCCGACGATTTGGACGCAACCTCTTTCAACTGCTCCGACGAAGCCGTATTTGTCGGTGAGGACTGCGATACAATCGTCGGGAGTGGGGAATTTGAAGAGAACGAAGGGGTACTTCACGTTCTTCTTGCCCGCTTTGGTGTTGCCGTTCTTCACGCGGAGGTTCGCGTAAATTGCGGGGTAGAGTTCTTTGCCGTCTTTATCGAGGGTAGGACCGACCTCGAAGAGGTAAGTTCTATCGGGTTGTTTCAAAGTCCATTCGCTCATGGTGGGCCAACCGAGTTTGTTTGCTACGGAAAGCGCTCTGGTGATGAGGTAGAGGGACAATTTGACTTTGAGATATTGTTCCCAAGGTTGATCCGCTTCGGGGACGAAGTTCGGCATGGTCTTCATCAGCGTGAGCATGAGGAAGAGGAATTTGAGGGTCGCGGGCTTGAAGATATTCTTCACGAGGGGCGCGACTATGCCGAGCATTTCGAGAGGGGAGTTACCTTTGAAGACACCGAGGAGGCTCTTGATGGACTTGAAGTACATTTTGGTAACAGAGAGTTTTTCGTACTTGCTGCCGTCCGCCATCTCGATGAAACCGGGGTATTCGCCTTGATAGACTTTGAAGCGTTTGCCTTCTTTGGATTGTGCCGCCATATCTTCGGTGAGGAAGACTATGTAGCAGGCGAGGGGGTGTTCGTCATCCGCTGCGCGGAATTCGACTACCGCATTGATTTTCTCGAATGCTTTGACCTGTTTGGGGTCTTCTTCGAGAGGGACGCGAAGGGCGGGGAACGCCGCTTGGAAATATATCTGTGTAGTCAAGACATCTTGTTCGCTTGCTTTCATACTACACCTCCGTTAGTCTTCGTCAGTCCAATCGTCTTCTTCGATTTCCTTGCCCATGAGTTCCATAACGGTTTCCATGATGCCTTGGCTGGAAAGTTTGTACATGGCATACAAATCTTCGGGCTTGCCGATAGGACCGTATTCGTCGGGGATACCGATCTTGGTGAGGATGCATCTCTTGCCGCTTTCCGCGAGGGTTGCCGCAACTGCGTCGCCGAGTCCGCCGATGACGTTGTGTTCTTCAACGGTGACGATACGACGGGTCTTGACTGCCGCTTCGATGATTGCTTCTTTGTCGACGGGTTTCAAGGTGTGCATGTTGATGACTTGTGCAGAAACGCCTTGTTCGTCGAGCATTTCGCCTGCGATGAGTGCGTCACGGGTAGGAACGCCGCATGCGATAATGGTGATGTCGTTGCCGTCTTTGAGTTTCATCGCTTTGCCGATTTCAAACTCGAATTCGTCTTCGCTGTTGTGAAGGAGAGGTTCCATACCTCTGCCGACGCGGAGATAGAAAGGTCCGTTGACGTTGACGCACGCTTTGATTGCTCTGGAGCATTCATATGCGTCTGCGGGGATAACGACGGTCATGTTGGGGATTGCGCGCATGATTGCGAAGTCCTCGATACAGTGGTGGGTCGTGCCTGCCGCGCCGAAGGAGAGTCCGCCGTGGGTCGCGATGACTTTGACGGGGAGTTTTTGATATGCGCAGTCCGTTCTGATTTGTTCACCGCCACGGAGGCAAGCGAAGATCGCGAACGTGGACGCGAAGGGGATAAAACCGACTTTTGCAAGGCCTGCCGCCACGCCGAAGAGGTTTTGTTCCGCGATACCGACGTTGAACATTCTGTCGGGGAATTGTGCACCAAACACACCGGTGTTGGTGGATTTTGCAAGGTCAGCGGTTACTGCTACGATACGGGGATCGTTTGCCGCTATTTCTGCGAGTGCTTGTCCGAAGGCTTTGCCTGCCGACATTTTGTTTGCATCATATGCATTCCATGCAGTTCCCATAGTGTTCCTCCTTATTTCATGAAGTCTGCGGAGTCGGTCTTGTTGATGTAATCAATGATCGGCTCGAGATCTTTGTGGTTGTCGCCAAACGAGATGTAGTGGCTGGTGACTTTTCCTTGATAATCGGGGACGCCTGCGCCCTTGGTGGTGCTGGAGATAATGCAGATAGGACGATCCGCGCCTGCCCATGCTTCTGCGAGCGCTCTGTCTACGTCTGCCATATCGTTACCATTGCACTTAATGCACTTGAAGCCGAACGCTTCCACTTTCTTGTCGAGGGGTTCGAGTCCCATGACTTCTTCGGTGGGTCCGTCGATTTCGAGTTTGTTGCGGTCGATTATCCAAATGAGGTTGTTGAGTTTGAAGTGTGCCGCTGCCATCGCTGCTTCCCAGTTGGAGCCTTCTTGGCATTCGCCGTCGCCGGTCATGACGACCACTTTGCTGTCGACGTTCTTGAGGCGGAGTCCGAGGAGCATACCGACTGCCATAGGAAGTCCGTGTCCGAGGGAACCGGTGGAGGCGTCGCAGCCTTTGATCTTTTTGCTATCCGGGTGCATGCCGTACGCAGAACCGGTCTTGTTGAATTTGGTCTTGACTTCTTCGATGTCAAGATATCCTCTCATAGCAAGACAGGGGACGTATCCGAGTGCGCAGTGGCCTTTGGACATAATGAAACGGTCTCTTTCAAGCATGTCGGGATTCTTGGGGTCTACGTTCAAGTATTTGAAGTAGAGAGCAACAAGCATATCCGCTGCAGAAAGCGAGCCGCCGATGTGACCGGACGTGGCGTTGAACGTGGTTTCAATGATATTGATACGCAGTTCTTTTGCCTTTGCTTTCAATTGGTCAATAGTGACGTTGTTGTTTGGCATTTTTAGCCCTCCTACATAATTTTCCTTTTTTTTGTTTTGCTAACTATATAATAGTTTACTATTTAAGTATATATTATAAATAGCGAATAGTCAATACCAAATTTTTAAGAATATCGTTAAAATTTTTGCGCAACCTATCCGCGGAGGGCATATGAAAAAGAAAACCTTGACTTTAACGGGTGCGATAGCCTTGATTTTGACCGTAGTTTCCGTCCTTTTATCCGCGTCGGCGCAAAGCGCACCCGTCGCATACGCGTACGGACTTCCCGATATGGCGGGGGATAACGTCGTGCGTTTTTATGAGGAAGAAATAGCGAAAGAAAAGTTTATATCGAATATGAATCCTGCGCGCAAGGCGCGCACGTGCGAGAGATACGGAATAAGCAACGAAAGGCTCAACGCCGTCCTCATTTTGCAGGACTTGGGCGCAAGAGTGGGAATCCCTCAAAACGTAGACGAACTTGCAAAAATGAACGATAAAGCATTGATTTCTGTCGGTAAAACCGTGATTTGCGCATATATCGACACTTTGACCGAAGAAGAAAAACAAGACCTGAAAGTAAAGTTTAAGTCTGCCATTTCAAAATAAAAGAGAAACGTGCATTCTTATTTCCCGACCAAAATGCGATATCGTCGTACTTTGGTCGGATTTATCAGTTTTTAGGGAAGGTGTCCGAGGTTTGGATGAGTTTGTCCGTGAGGGCTACCATGTAGTCTACGCTTTCGGCAAAGCCGCGCTCTATCCAAGTTTTTAGTATGCTTACGAATGCGGATATCATGGCGGGGACGTAGTAGGCGGAAAAACTGTCCGAGAAGGGAATATCGCTGTTTATTTGCCAGCGAGAGAGGCAATATTCGGTGAGTTTTTCTTCCGCGGTGCGATACAGGTTGCGTTTTTGTAGGAGCAGAAAAAGTTCCCGTCTTCCGTCGATAAGTTCGAATGCGGAGCGATAAACTTCGGGCATGGTTTGCTCGGATACGAAGGACGTGGGCTCCCAGTTGTCCAAAAAGAAACTGACTGCGAATCCGAGAAGGTCGCTTTTGGATTCGAAGTTATTGTAGAAAGTTTTGCGGACGACTTGCGCGCGGTCGCATATTTCGCTGACGCTGATTTCGGAGTCTTCTTTTTCTTCGAGCAGACCTAAATATGCATCCAGCATCATTCTTTGCGTTTTGGTGTACTTTCTTTTTGGCAAGGTTTGCATTACACACTTCCTTTTTATTTGTATAAAATAAAAAAATTTCGTTTATACTTTTGTTTTTTGACGTATTTTATAGTACACTATTTCAATAAAATACACAAGTGAGTAAACGGAAATGGACAAAAAATTTGTAGGAGTGAGCAAAATTTCAAATGCTTTCGCGACTTTCGTCGTGAAATTCAAATGGGTTTTCGTGGTGCTTTTCGCGGCGCTGACGATATTGTGCGTGTGCCTGATTCCTAAAATCAAGGTGCAATACGACCTCACGTCCTATCTTCCCGAAGAGAGCGACGCAAATCGCGCCATGTCTTTGCTAAAAGAGGAATTCGACGACAAAGGCATGATGTACGTCATGGTGAAAAACCTCTCCAAAGAGGACGCCGTCGCCGTGCAAAAGGAATTGGGCGAGATCGAGGGCGTAGCCACCGTCACTTACGTAGAAAGCGAAAATTACAAAAACGGCAACGCGCTTTACACGGTGTCCCTGTCCGATTACGATTCCACCGAAAAGGCTTTCGAAACGACCGAAAAAATCCTCGACTGCCTTGACGAAAAGGACGCTTATTATACGGGGCAGTCCGCATATTCATACTTTACAAAACTCGAAACCGAAGAAAGCATAATAAAAATCGGCGTCGTGATTGCGATTATCATTCTCGTCATGTTGCTTTTCACGTCCAAGACGTATTTCGAACTTGTCCCGATGATTTTGGTTTTCGGGTGTTCTATCGCACTCAATATGGGCACGAACGTGCTTTTTAACGGCATATCTTACGTATCCAATCTCGTGTCCCTCGTGCTGCAACTGGCACTGTCCCTCGACTATTCCATAATCCTTCTTCATCGCTTTATGGAAGAGCGCGCGCTTGCGGATAACGCGCAAGACGCCGCCGTGACCGCACTCTCGAAAGGGGTGACGGAGATTTTGTCAAGTTCACTTACGACGATAGGCGGACTTGCGTCGCTTATGTTTATGTCCTTGCCTATCGGCGTGGAAATCGGCTTGTCCCTTGCAAAAAGTATCGTTGCAAGTCTTGTGGCGGTCATATTCCTGATGCCCGCGCTTTTGGTGCTTTTCGACAAGCCTTTGATGAAGTCCAAGCATAAGAATTTCGTGCCGTCCGTCGTCAAACCCGCTCGCGAGGTCGTGAAGGGTAGAAAGGTCATCGTCCCCGTTTTTATCGTGCTTATCGTCTTGTCCGCGGTGGGGCAATCCTACAACAAGTACGCATTCAATATGAACGGCGGCAGCAAAATCGTCGTCGGTCAAGAGGCGGTGCAAGAAGGCGGTTTCGGCACGCTCAACTCCCTCGTCGTCGTAGTGCCCAAAGGCAACGCGGAACAAGAAAGAAAAATGGCGGAATACGTCACGAGTAGGGAAGAAATAGACTCCGTTACGGGACTTTCGTGCATAGATATCGCTGCGCAAATGGAAGGAATAACCCTCCCCGACGGCATTGAACATATCTACCTCACCGACGCACTGACGCAAAACGAGTTTACGTTGCTTGCAAGCGGACTTGCGTCCTCTATTATGCCCGACGGCGGGGCGGGGACGGATATCGCAATCACGATTTTCGTGTCCGATTTGTACGACGGATATTGCAAGGCAAACGGAATCGAATATTCCGACGAAGTCGCCGTCAGAGTGGTGGATATGCTCGAATACGTCTACGGCAATAAGACTTATTCCTCTCTGCTTGGGAATTATAAGGATATGCTCGGACAACTCGTATTTGCAAAGAGCAATCTCGAAAGCGACACGTACACTCGCTTCACGTTTAACGTCACCACGGGCATTGAAAGCGACGAAACCTTCGCGCTCATTTCAGACCTCAAACAAAATCTCGGCAATTACTACGACGAATTCTATATCACGGGCGAAAGCGTCGTGTGCTACGATATGGCTGAGTTCTTCCCGCAAGACAATACGTTCGTCAGCGTATTCACCATAGTTTTCGTGCTCGTCATATTGCTTTTCACCTTCAAAAACTTGGGGCTTTCGTTGATATTGATTCTTGCAATTCAAGGCGGAATTTGGATAAACTTCGTCATTCCTTTCCTTGCGGGCAACTCGATTAGTTTCATCGGATATCTCATCATCAGCGCGGTGCAAATGGGCGCAACGATAGACTATGCAATAGTCCTCACAAACAGATACAAGACGACCAAACACCTCTACGTGTCGAAATTCGAGGCGATGGCGCAGTCCGAAAACGCCGTCTTCCCGACCATTATAACGTCGGGCATAATCCTCACCGTGACCGGATTCACCTTGGGACTTGCCTCGTCGGGCGTCGTTGCAGGGCTCGGAATGTTGCTCGGCGTCGGCACGCTGACCTCTATGCTCGTAGTCCTCTTCGTCGTGCCGTCCCTTCTTCTCGTAACCGAGAAAATCACGGACAAACTCGACTTCAAAAAACTCTTCTACAAGTTGCGCGGCAAACCCGTCCCCGACGACGCACCGCCTTGCCTCTACGACGAAATCTACGTCCGCGAACTTCCTGAATCCGAACTTTAACACGTCGAAAATCAATGTTTAACTTTGCATTTTGTTGAAAAACGCAAATAATATATTTTCAAAAGGCAAAAGAAAACGCGCTCGGACGAGCGCGTTTTTGGTTGGTGTTGAAGAAGTGCTTTCGGCTTAGTAGATGCCTTGTGCGACCATTGCGTCCGCGACTTTCTTGAAGCCTGCGAGATTTGCGCCTGCGACGAGGTTGTAGCCCATGCCGTATGCGTCGAGTGCATCGCAGATTTGAGTGTGGATGCCTTTCATGATGCCTTTGAGTTGTGCGTCGACTTCGCTTGCAGTCCAGGAAAGACGTTCGCTGTTTTGGCTCATTTCAAGACCGCTGGTTGCTACGCCGCCTGCGTTGACTGCTTTGGAGGGTGCGACCAACACGCCGTGGGATTGGAGATATGCGAGCGCTTCGTTTGTGGTAGGCATATTGGAAACTTCGTTGAGGATGGGGACTCCCATTTTGACCATTGCTTCCGCGTCTTCGAGAAGGATTTCGTTTTGACGCGCGCAGGGCATATAGATATCCGCTTTGACGTTGCCCCAAGGTTTCTTGCCTTCGATGAAGTCGCAACCGAATTTATCCGCATAGTCTTTGACTTTGTTGCGGTTGGAGGCGCGCATTTCGAGGAGATAATCCACTTTTTCGCCGCTCACGCCGTCTTTGTCGTAGATGTATCCGTCGGGACCCGAAAGGGTAACGACCTTGCCGCCGAGTTCGCTGATTTTTTTGCTTGCGCCCCATGCGACGTTGCCGAATCCGGATAGGCAGAAGGTTTTGCCTTCGATGGATTGACCTTCGTGACGGAGGACTTCTTCGAGGAAGTAGGTTGCGCCGAAACCGGTTGCTTCGGGACGGATAAGGCTGCCGCCGAAGGAACGACCTTTTCCGGTGAGGACGCCGTTTTCGTAGTCGCCCACGATTTTCTTATATTGACCGAACAGATAGCCGATTTCTCTGCCACCGACGCCCATGTCGCCTGCGGGAACGTCCATGTTGGGACCGATATGACGATAGAGTTCGTTCATGAAACTTTGGCAGAAACGCATGATTTCGTCGTCGGATTTTCCCGCGGGGTCGAAATCGCTGCCGCCTTTACCGCCGCCCATAGGAAGGGAAGTGAGGCTGTTTTTGAAAGTTTGTTCGAACGCAAGGAACTTCATGGTGTCGAGGGTGACGTCCTTTTGGAAACGAAGACCGCCCTTGTAAGGTCCGATTGCGTTGTTGAATTGGATTCTGAATCCGCGATTTACGTGTTGCACGCCGTTATCGTCCATCCAAGGTACGCGGAAGATGATTTGACGGTCGGGCTCGACGAGTCTTTCGAGAATGACGTTTTTGCGGAAGAGTTTCTCGTTTTGTTCGACTGCGGGGGCAATCGAGGTGAGGACTTCTTTCACAGTTTGCATAAACTGAGGTTGACCGGGGTTCTTCAGTTCGGTTTGCTCAATGACTTCACTGATGTAAGACATAATCTCTCCTTTTATCACAGCAGACGCCGTATTTATTGATAAAATTATATCCCTCTTTTTCAAGATAGTCAATGCCGACTTGTTACGCATTTTTTGTGTTTTTGTCGGTTAAATTACACAAAATATGGTTATGACAAAATAGTTGAAATTTGATATTGAAAAAGTAAACTATATGTGATATAATATCCAATATAAAAATATATTGGAGCAACATTGATAGAAGTCACGCCGCCGATTTCGACGCGGAAGTGACCGAAATCTGAAAAAAGGAGAATATTATGGAGCAACAACGAATCAAGAAAGTAAAACTTTTCCGTACGTTGAAAGTCATCTACTATTGCCTCGGAATGCCCCTTCTTCTTCTCGCTGTCATGACGCTTGCGTCCCAACTTTACGGTCGTTATCCCTTCGCGGGCAACGGCAACGACGCGGCACTCAGCCAGATGATAAAGGTGTTTTTCAATTCCCCCGCAATGTACGGCGTTTGGATTGCGCTCGCGATTTGGGTGGTCATAGGCCTCGTTCAAATCATTTGCAGCATGGCAATCAAGAATCGTCGTTCAAGAGCGATGGTCGTTATAGCGGTCATGCTGGTGGTCCTTCTCGTTCCCGTGTTCGTCATCGACGCGATTTACACCTCGAAGGTTGACGAAATCGCAATCGAAGCGGGCAAACTCGACGGCACCGTCACCGTGAAAGACTACAAAGACCAACTCTCTTATTATCGCTACAACACCGGCGGCGAAGAGGGCAACGGCCTCAGAACTTCTTACACGGACGAACTCATCGACGACGTCGAAGACTTCCTCCGCGTTTACAATATCCCGTACTACGGCGATATGAAGTTGTCCGAAGCGGCGAACTTTGCAAACCAAGCGCTTTATTACGACGATCCTATCTTCACCGTTGCGGGATTCGATTATAACGCAAACGGCGTCGTCGGCGACGAAGGAGATCACGTCAGAGTAGACGTAACCTTCAATCCCGATAATTATAAACCCGTCGAAAACAGATATTGGTTCAAAGAAATCACCGTCAAAGATATCAACGGTGAAAACGAACAAACCATTACCGCAAACGTGTACGCAAGAGTTTATGAACAAATCATGCCTACCGAATACGGCAACATCGACAAAGTCGTTGCATATAAGAACTTCGTTTGGTACAACGGCGACAAATTCGTAAACGTCGACGAAAACAATCAAGCAACCAAAACCGAAGGGCACTACGGTCTTGCATATTACAATCAAAACGGTCTTCTCGCAGACGGTTATATCTATGATATAGACGTTGCTCTCAACATTCTCGAAGCGTACTATCAAGCGCAACTCGACATGGAAACGGCATATGCTGCATACAAAGCGGCAGGCGGCGAACTTGAAGAAGACGACCTCAAGGAAGAAATCCTCAAGAACGCAAACGCGAAACTCGAAAGTTATTACGTCGACAACGACGACGCGTATATCAGAGCGTTGTACGAATCCGAAATGGCGGCGGCAGCGGGATATTCCCTCACCGCAGGCGAACTCAACACGATTCTTTCCGCTCTCGGTGAAAACGTCGGCGGACTCGAAGCGATCGGAAGTCTTTTGGGAGGCATTTCCTCGTTCAAGACTCTTTCGTTCAGTTTGAGCGACATACTCGGATTGGTTCTTGACGAATCCCTCGTTCCCGTCATCAACAGTTTGCTTTCCGACGATATCAAATCCCTTAACCTTGCTATCGGCACCACCGACGGTTTCTTGACCGTCACGGCGTCCCTCGCAAGCAAATCCGACGCATATGCGCTCGTCCTCGACGACGAATTCGGTCTTGCATCCGTCAAAGGCTTGCTCGATTATATCGGAATCAACAACGACGCACTCGCATCCTTGATTACCATGCTCGGACTCTCTGCGACGGCGGAAGACAATTCTCAAGAAGCATTCGACGCGATGATAGTCGGCATACTCGAAACCCTTTATAGTTTCGAATCCCCCGTCATCCTTCCCGCATACGATTTCTACGCGGACGAACTTGCGGAAAACGCAAGCGAACTTGAAATCGCAGAGAACGCATACGCGCAAGCATATTCCGAATTTATGAGAGCGACCCACGAAGGCGGTACGCACGGTTATATGGCGGGTTGCCGTCTTATCGGCTCCGACCTTGGCGACGGTTCTTACGATAGTTCTCACGGACTTGCAGACCTCTCCGCAGTGCAACAACTCAAAACGGATATCTCCTACAAACCCGCAATGTATTCCATTCTCATCGTAAGAGATATGCTCATGACGTTCGCCGTGTTCGCACTCTTCTTCACCGCAATGTACTATATCGCGGCGGACAGAGAAGTGCTCTGGGCAACCGGTCAAGTCGAAGTCAAATCCAAAAAGGCTAAAAAATCCAAAAAGGGCGCGGACGCCGTAGAGGACGAAGCCTCGATTGACGTCGAAAATATCGAGGAGGTGTAAGAAAATGAGTAAGAAGAATAAAAAATCTGAAATTACCCCCGAAGCAACCTCAAAGAAAAACACCAAAAAAGCACCCGTCAAAGGCATTGCGGGACTTCGCGTGGCGCAAGCAATCTGCTACGTGCTTACCTTCCCCGTGATGATTGCTCTTTCCCTTCTTATCTGCTACAAGATAGGGGACAGCGCACCGTACTATAGTTTCTGGCCCTACGTCGGCGCAATCATTATGGCGGTGTTCGGACTTATCTTCCTTATCGTCGCACTCATCGTCAACCGCAAAGGCACGAAGAGAAAAGCGATGCAAAGAACGGTATCTATGCTTATCTGCGTAGTCGTCCTTACCGGCGTGTTCGGTCTTGCGATGGACCTCGTATTCCCCGACGTCATCCAAGGCTTGTCCTCGAAGACTTTGTTCGTCGAAGACCTTTACAACAACTATGAATATCAAGCGGACAGAATCATCGGCTACACCCGTCAATATATCCGTTTGAACCTCGTCAACGGCAACTATGACGGCAACTCTTACGACGTACTCAAAAACGACGCGGATATCCTCGACAAAGTGTACGAATACGAGAAAAACGCAAACGACTGGTTCGATTATGACGAGGAGAGCAAAGTCTATCTCCAAAGCAAATGCACCAAAGGCCTTAGCGAACTCGATATCGAACTTTACGATTGGATTTACACCAACTATATCTTGACCGATTACGACTATGCGTTCGATGCGGTCAATAAGCCTCAAATTAAGTCCAAATGGGCGCAAGAGGACGGACACTACGTGCGAGTTGAAAAGAACGCGAGCGATACGTTCACTCTCTATCGTAGTGCGGAATCCGATTACGTCACCGCAAGAAGACATATACTTTGCCGCGTTCTCGTAGACGAATACTCCGCAACTTACAAGAAACTCTGCGAAGAAGGCGTCCAAACCACCGGTATGCTTGCACAAGCAACAACTTCGGGCAATGCAAAGATGAGTTGGATTTATACGAAGAACTATGCATCCATGGACCTCGACGGATATCTCCCTCTCAACGATGACTGCGGTCTCGGATACGCAACGGGCAACCGTATGACTATCCCCGTCGTCCTCCGCCTCATCCTCAACGATCACTACACCGTGACCGACGCGACGAATTTCAGCGAAATCAAAGTCCTTGCAGACGGCAAAGAAGACACCATGGGCGGTTACTTCGTCTATATGCACAAGCCTGAAATCGCAGAAGAAATTCAAAGCAAGAACAAGAATATCGAATACGTAAACGGCGTCAGCACCGGGATGTACGAAGCAAGCGACGG
Source organism: uncultured Bacteroidaceae bacterium (assembly GCA_964599875.1). GTDB lineage: Bacteria > Bacillota > Clostridia > Christensenellales > CAG-917 > RGIG4097. Next base: position 74,807 of record CAZRHE010000004.1, on the reverse strand, counting down.
CAACTCCTATCTCGTTTATGAAGAAGGCGGTTACGTCGAAGGGCTCGTCACTTGGTGCGTCCTCGATATGCTCGGTGATCCTATGGCAGTCGCAAGCATGGGCAACCTCGAAGCAATGATAGGCGACCTCCTTGCGGGATTAGATATGGGCTTGGAAGACGCAACGGGATTGGTTTGGGATATAATAGACACACAAATCCTCTCCAAGGGTGAAGAAATCCTCAACGGAAACCTTGAAAACGTCATCGTCGAAGCGACCAACGGTCAAAGATTGTATCTCTCTCTCTGCTACAACGACCAAGGTCAAACCGAAATCAACCTCATTCCTCAAGCAATCGAACAAGGTTATCTCGGCTATCAATACATGACTTGGATGGAAAGCGGTCACCTGCTCGTCACCATCTGCGGCGTCATGTCCCTCAGAAACTTGCTCCTCATCTTCGGTGCGGTCGCAGTCGTGATGGTATTCGCAATCGGCACGATTAGCGCGCAAATCGAAAAGAAGAGAGAAGATGCGAAAAAAGCGGCGGCAGAGCAACCCGAAGACGAAGAAACTTTCGACGACGTCGTGCTCGACGAAATCGCGGAATAACCGCAAACTAAAAAAACACAAAACACCGCAACCGCGGTGTTTTTGTTTTTTTGCGAGTTATTTTTGATATGGCGCAAAACGGCGAATCGGGGACGGCAGAAGACGAATCTATTCGGCGCGGCGCAAATAAAGGTGGATTATATTAGTTGGCGCAAATGAGTGCGCATAAAACTTTATATCGTTGCACGCTCCGTCGACGGATACGAGAGCGAAAGGACATAAATTTCTTGAAATATACGCATGCGTGTGATATAATTTTTACGTCAAGAGGAGGTCGATTATGTACGACGAAATCGCAAAAGGACTGCTTGAAATAGGCGCGGTCGAACTCAACGTCGAAAAGCCTTTCGTTTGGGCGAGCGGAATGAAGAGTCCGATTTATTCGGACAATCGACTTATCCTCACCTCTCCCGAGTTGCGAGATAAGGTGGAATACGCCATTGCGGAGTGCGTCAAACGCGAATATCCCGATTGCGAGTGTCTTATGGGCACTGCGACGGCTGGTATAGCGCATGCGGCGATAGTGGGGCATACGCTGGCTCTACCCATGGGATACGTCAGAATAGGCGGCACGGGTAAGGGTAGACAAGTCGAGGGCAAACTCGAAGCGGGACAAAAAGTAGTGGTTATAGAAGACCTTATTTCCACCGCAAAGAGCGTGCTTGAAAGCGTGGCGCAGTTGCGACAGATGGGAGCGGAAGTCCTCGGAATGGTATCTATACTGAATTACGGGATGAAGAAGGGGGAAGACGCGATGAAAAACGCATCCGTCAAAAACGTAAGCCTTTGCACTCTCGACGAGGTCGTTGACGCGGCGGTCGCGACGGGGAGAATATCCGAAAAAGAAAAAGCACGAATACTTGCGTTCCGAGAAAATCCCTACGATGAAAATTGGCGAGAGATTAAGTAGCGGAATCCGAAATAACCGCTGACGGCGGTTATTATTATATTGTCGCGCACACGCGCGTAAAGAGAATAAGGACGGCTTTTAAAAAATCGAAAAAATTTGAAGTTTCGTTGGCAAAAAGCCGTTTTCGATTGTTAGATATATAGGAGAACTTATGAAGAAAGAAACGCTTGACAAAGCGATGACACGATTGAAAGAAGGTGATAAATCCGCTTTCGACTACGTGTACGACAATACGTACAAGGTGGTTTTTTTCGTCGTGCACGGTGTTCTTCACGACAAGCAGGCGTCCGAAGACGTCATGCAAGACGCCTACGTCAAAGCGCTTGAAAGCATAAGTTCGTATAACGGCGGCAACGCACTCGGCTGGCTCACTACGATAGCGAAACGGCTTGCGATAAACGAATATAACAAGCGAAAACGGGAGTTGCCTACGGATTTCGACGAGAGGGCGCTCGGGAGCGATACGCTCCCCGACGACGAGAGCATAGGGCTTATATCTCTTGCCGAAAAGGTTCTCTCGGAAGAAGACTTCAAAATACTCGTCATGTGCGCCATAGCGGGCTACAAGCGGCGAGAGGTGGCAAAATTACTGGACATGCCGACGTCGACGGTGACGTACAGATATCAAGAGGCACTCAAAGTGCTCAAACAAAAAATAGAAGGAGGTAGCGACGAATGAAAAACATCGAAAAAGCGTTGAAAAGACAAGCGGAAAACGTTCTTCCGTCCGCAGACGTCAAGGCAAAAATCATGAGCCGTATGCCTTCTAATACGGAGCAAAAGGAAGAAACTCCCAAAGTCAGACGCGCGCCGAGAAGATACGTATACTCGATGATAGCGGCAATGCTCGTCGTGTGTATAGGGCTTGGATTCGGTCTCGGATTCGGGCTCGGCGGAAAGGATAAATCCGCACCCATAGTCCCGTCCGACACCTACGTGGCGTTGTCGATCAACCCGTCTTTCGGAATAACCGCAAACGCGGACGGAATAGTGACGGAAGTCACCGCACTCAACGAAGACGCAGTCATCGTGCTGTACGGCGTTGACCTTACGGGAACGACGATAGAGGACGCGGCGGATAAAATCGTGGAGTTGTCGGCAAGCCTCGGATATTTGAAAGAAGGCGGAAAAGCGGACTTCACCGTGTGCAATTCGGACAGCGCGATTATAAGCAAAGTCGAAAGCGCGATAAATGCGAAAATCAACGAAAACGAAGTTTTATCCTCATCAGACGTGTCGTTAAACTTCAATTTCGGCGGAAAAGACGCGCTTGAAAGCAAAGCGCGCGAACTTCTTGATAACGTTGATTTGAGCGGACTCGACGCGGACGCAATCAACAAACTCATCAACGATTTCGACGAAGAAAAACTCCGCAAATACGCAGAAGAAATCAATGCGCAATATAACGACGTGCTTAAAAAGGTTGTAGAAACAGCGCAAGGGCTCGTGGACGTGATAAAAGATTACAAACCCTCGCTCACCATAGATTTCGACTATTATGCGAAATTGTACGCGGCGGCGCAAGAGGCAAGCGAATGCGTAGGAATGTTCCTCAACTATATCGGCGTCGAGGATACGAGCGACGCGGCGACCGCACTGCTTGACGTGATAAAGAGCACCGACGGGCTTGAAAAAGCGACGAACTTTTTGCTCGACCTTTGCGACGGGGACGGCGAATTCGACTTCGATATCGAACTTTTGCTCAAGGCGGAATTGAAAGCGAAAAAAACGAATTAAAAAAATTTTCCCTAAATCTTGGCAAAAATCGTTTTTAATTTGTTATATATAGTGAAAACAAAAAGGAGATAAAGTTATGAAACTCAAAAAATCACTTATTGCAATCATCGCAATCGTAGCGGTATGCGCACTCTCTCTCTGCGTATTCGTCGGCTGCAACAACAACAAAGAAGACGAACCCGTAGCAAGCACCAACGCGGAAACCATCGGTACTGCGGTAGCGGCGGCGGCAAGTTATATGAACGGCGGAATCGCAGGCTCTGCGGCTGAAGACGAAGACGCGTTCGAAGAAGGCTTCAACCTTGATTTTGACGCAAGCGCAAGCGTGTCCGGTCTCGGTACTATCGTCGGCGGAATGGTTGATACCGCACTCAACGGTGTGAAACCCATCATCGAAAACGCTCTCGAACCCATCATCGAAAAAGGCGTGGAGGCAGTCCAAGAATTCGTCGGCGACAGCAAAGTCGTAGTCAAGACCGAAGAATCCGATAAAGACGGCTACAACACCAAAATCGTCGTTACCGTCACTTCCGTCGATCCTGAAACCAACGAAGAAGTCGCAAACGATTACGTTCTTTACATGAATATTAAAGACGGCAAAGACATCGAAAGCAAAGAATTCAACTACGATGCGTCCATCAATGCGACCATCAACGGTGAAGAAGTCGAACTCTTCGCATTCAGCGGCACTGCGGCATACGACGCAGACCTCGGCTCCGTTGCGTTCAACTTCACTCTCGGCACGGGTATCGCAGGCGTTGACTTCACCGCAAGCGCGACCAAAGACGGCAACGTTGTCCTCGAAATCGGCGCGGATGCACTCGATTCCTTCGATGCAAGCGTTTCTATCGAAATCGGCAAACTCGCGGAAGGTAAATACGGCGCAATCGTGACCGTCGAAGGTTCTGCAAACCTCAACCTCGGCGTTGCCGTGGCGGCGAACTTCAAAGCAGTCGTCAACGTAGCGGGTGCTGAAATCGCAGACGGTGAAGAATACAGCCTCGACCTTAACGGCTCCGTCGCAATCGACGTCAAAGTGACTTATGGTGGCACCGAATATGCGTTCAACGGCAATGCGGCAATCAACGGTCAAGCGAAGTATGACGTTGCAAACGACGACCTCGCAGTCGGCATCAACGGCACCGTAGCGTTCAACTACGCACAAAATCAAGCGGAATAATCACATAATTTCTCCCCTGTTTCTCGGCGCAAAGTTCTCCCGCGTCGAGAAAGGCGAGGGCGGTGCGTACACCGCCCTCGTTTTTATATAAAAGAAATCCGTTTCACTCGGCAATCGCGTATCTCGGCAAATTGCGAGAATAGCCGCGGGACGGCTCAAAACAGTTGAAAGGGAAGCGGCGATGTGATATACTATCGCCGTGGATTACTTATTTTTGGACATAGAATGTAGTGAAGGCAGAAGTATCTGCAGTTTCGGCTACGTCCTCACGGACGCGCTTTTTAACGTAATAGAAAAAAAAGATATCCTCATCAATCCGCAGTCCTATTTCCATACGGGACCGTGGAAACAAAAAGAAGATAACGCGGACGAAGGCATTTCGCTTGCATATCCCGTCAGCGAATTTAGAGCGCAAAAGAGTTTTCCCAATTTTTACGATATAATCAAAAAACTCGTGACCGCAAACGGACGCAAGGTCGTCGGATTTTCAATCGGCAACGACGCGCGATTTTTGAATTACGCATGCTGTCGCTATCACATGCCGTGTTTCAATTTCGGCTACGTAGACGTACAACGCATATGCCAAGAACTTTTCGACGAGAAAAATCAAATTGCTCTTGAAAAGATGATTGCGGAATACGAAGTGGATATAGAGGGGCTCACTCCGCACAAGAGTTCGGACGACGCGCATATAACCATGCTCGTCACCGAGGCGATTTGCAAGAGGGCGGGGAAAACACTCGAACAAATGGTCGAATCGCACCCGCACTCTATCGGAGAGGCAAAAAAGCATATGCCCAAAAAGAAGAAGAAAAAGCCCGAAAAAACGGCTGTGCAATCTTCGTCAAACTCGAAATCGAGGGAGAAAAAGGATAACAAAAATTCGGAGCAATACAGACGCAAACGTAATCGCAGGGGAAAGAAACGCCCCGTAGGCGGAGGAGCGGAATAATATGGAAATTTGCGGATTCGAAAAATTTTCTATGGTGGATTGGGACGGCAAAATCGTTTGCACGGTCTTTTGTCCCGGCTGCAACTTCCGCTGTCCGTTTTGTCACAACGGCACACTGGCGACAGGAAGAGCGGCTTCAATCTCGACGGACGAGGTGTTCGATTATCTTATCGCGCGCAAAAACGTCGTGGACGGCGTGTGCGTGTCCGGGGGAGAGCCTACCTTGCAACCCGACCTTGCGGATTTTTGCCGCAAGTTAAAAGACCTCGGATTTCAAGTGAAACTTGACACAAACGGACTGAAACCCGACGTCGTAAAAAATCTCGTCGGTGAAAAACTCGTGGACTACGTCGCTATGGACGTGAAGAATAGTCCTGCAAAATACGCCTCGACGGCAGGCGTGCAAAAACTGGATTTTTCAAAGATACAGGAAACCGCAAACTTTCTCAAAACCGCCGGAATCGGATACGAATTTCGCACGACGATTATGGCGGAGTTTCACACGGAGAGCGATATGAGAGCGATAGCGTCTTTCGTGGACGGGGCGGACAAGTATTTTCTTCAACGCTACAAAGACGGGGACGAGTGCCTTTCTCACGGCTACACCGAAGTGCCTCGCGATACGGCGGAGAAATGGCTCGACCTTTTTAGCGGGAAAGTCAAAATCACGGGACTTCGCGGATATTGACCTTTAAGTATACAAAACGAACGCATCAACTGCCGAAACGGACGAAAACATCGTCCGTTTCGCATTTTTAAAAAGATTAAAGCGCGCTTAAAATTTTTTTCTTGAAAAGACGCCCGATAGGGTGTATACTTTTTTTATAACTTATGATAAGAGGAAAGTTATGAAAAAGAAAAATTTAACGGCAATACTGCTTGCACTCGTTTTGATTGTTTCAGCCGTCGGATTCGTCGCTTGCAACGACGACGTCCCCGCGTCCGAACCTAAACGCGGAATAATTTATACGACCGCTCTTTTCTCGGGCGGACTTTACGACAGCGAAACACAGACCGCCGTTTGGGAGCCTTTCAGGACGGAGTTTTCCATTTACGAAGACGCGATGAACGAAGAGGGCGCACTCGATTTGGGCAAAATTATGGCGGTGCTCGAGCCCGAAATCAGCAGAGTAATGGCTTTAGTCGTCGATGCAATCATGTACACTCCGGGGTCTATACTCTACGATTTGACTCTCGACCAAGACGGCAATTCTTACAATCCCAACATAATCCCCGCAAACGATTATCCCGTCGACAAGAAAGGTAGACTTATGGATATAAGTTACGGCGTATTCGGGATATACAAGCCGTTTGTGGAAAACATATCAGAGAGATACGGGGATAAGTACGAAGTGTCCGTTTTCAATTACGACTGGCGACTTTCTCCCGCGGACGCAGGCGAAAAACTTGAAAAGTATATAGCGGATAAGGGATACGACGAAGTAATCCTTATGTCCCACAGCATGGGCGGGCCCGTCGTCAACAGTTATCTTTCGAGAAGCGAAGAAAACCGCAATAAGACCAAACTTTATATGGGATTCGCACCCGCGACTCTCGGCTCTTTCGATGCACTTGCCGCACTCACTTGCCCGCTTGAATATATGGAAAGATTTTTGAGCGGTTTCTTGACCGAAGAAACGGCTGAAGAAATGAATATCGATATGGATAGCATAAAATCCACCGTCGCGCCTTTCCTCGACACCCTCGGCGATTTCCTCTTCAACAATATCGGACTTATGCATCTCGTGCCCTCCTATCAATTCCTTTCGTCCGCGCAATACGAAGACGGAAATTGCGGAATAGTGGTGGACGGAAAAGCGTTGACGACAAAGGAAGAAATTTACGACTTCTATCTCACGAGAGATTGGGCGTATTATCTTGACGAGGACGGCAACAAAATCGTCGCGGGGGAAGGGGACTACGCAAGCCCCGACGGATATAAACTCAAAAAAGCCGCGGCGGAAATCGAGAGTTATTACGATTCTCTTTTCGTGGACGGCAAATTGGCGTCCGAATACGTCAATAGTTACTACGTCGTCGGCACGGGACTTTCTACGCTTACGGGGCTTACCTACGATAGCGAAACGGATACCTACGCACTTCTCACCGACAATGGTTGCGCAAAACAAGGGGACGGCACCGTGCCTTACTATGCGTCTATCGGCGGAAACACCTATTCGAGCATATCGTCGGACAAGATTTATGAAATCGAAGGGTCCGGACACATGGACGTCGGTGCAAAGTGGGATTTGCTCAAAGACTTCATATTTGAAAAAATAGACGCTCTCGGTTGATAAAATCCGAATTTAAGCCTCCCTTTAATGGGAGGCTTTTTAATAACTTCGGCGCGCGCTATGCGCGTTATTGTCGAAAAACGTCGAAAAGGGACAAGATATTGTGTCGCGCAAAAAAGTATGCCGTTTTGATTGAAAATTTTCGCGCGCGATGATAATATTTATCAAAATCATAGATTAGGAGAGGATATGAAAAAGGTTCTTTGCCCTATATGCGGAAACGTGATAAGATTCGAGGAGGGAAACACTTCGATTACTTGTCCAGTTTGCCATTCACTCATAAAAATCAAAATCCAAAAGGCGGACGACAGCGTGCTGTACGGCAACCGCTACGGCATGCCCAGCGAGTCGCTTTACTCCGAGGACGAAGTCATAATCGCGGAACTTGACAACGGTGCCCCGCAATTTGCAAAGGACAGCGGTGCGTCTCTCAAAACCGAAAAGGCGATACCCCCTCATCTCGGCGTGAGAAAAGAAAAGGTGGAATCCCCCGTGCTTGCTCACGGCGAAACCACGACGACGTCTGCGAAAATCACGCACGTCGATATCAGCGCGCCGACGGAAAAAGAGGAGAAGAAGGAAGTAAAATCCGAACCCGTGCGCGAGAATAAAGAAAAGGCGGCGGAGAAACTCGAATGGGTCAACTGGGAAAACATCGAGTGCGAATCCGAACTTCTCGAAGACGACGAACTCACCGAGGCGGCGGAAGCGGCAAAGGGCAAAAAACGCTTGCGCGTGCCTACCGATTACCGTCTTGCATATTTGCCAATTTACTCAATCGTAGGGTTTATAAGTGCGATTTTGATGTTTTATACTCCCGTTTTGCTTGTTAACGGCGAAACCGTGGGCGCGGGGCTCGGTGCAAGATTCATAGGCACGGTGCTTGCGGGCGGTGCGTCCGTTTGGACTATCGTTTTTGCGGTGCTTGAAATTTTGTTCTTGTTCCTTGCGATATCCTATTCCTATTTCACTTTCAAACATTTCGGCGAATACGACCGTCACACCCTCACGGTATCCGTCGTACATTCGGTTTTGCAAATGACGCTTTCTCTCGTGTTCTTGGCGGGGACGCTTTATTTCTCTTTCACGAATTACGAGGTGAAATCGGTTTGGACGAGTGCGTTTATCGTGTTCGTTTTGCAGGCGTATTCCTTCATCTCAAACGTTGACAAACTGCCCAAGTATAACGACAAGAAACGAGTGTTGCTTTCCCCGAAAAGTTCTCAAAAGAAAGCGTACGTCCTTCTCGGACTTGCGTATTTCTGCGTTTGGCTTATGGTGACGAAAGTCGTGCTTTCGATTGCGGGCAATATAGCGTTTGCGGTCGGCGAAAAGGTGGGTGCGACGGCGGAGTATCTCGACAAGGTTTCCACGCTGTCCGTCGGCATTTTCGGTGCGCTTTATAGAGTTATCCTGACGGACGCAAGCGGCGTGGATTTCGTTTTCGGCGTCAGAGAAGGATTCGCCCTTTATTCCTACATAGACTACGCCTCGTCCGTCGCACTCGTCGTGCTTATCGCGGTGTATGCAAAATATGCGGCGAAGACCTCGTCCATTTTCCTTGAAGAAATCAAACCGAAGGGCAACGAAAATCTTTTCCTTGCAACCGAAGAGAGAGAAAGAAATCTTGCAAAATTCCTCAAAAAATCGGGCACGATATCCTTCCTTATCTATGCGGTCGTCACTACGCTGAAAGTCGCGGGCTACGCGGTGCTATATAGAGGGACGGGACAAATTTATCTCGCCATATTCACCATGCTGTCGTTTACGATTGCCTGCGCTGTGTCCTGCTATCCCTACGCGATACTTTCAAGAGAGCAATATATGCGCGCATACGTCGAATACGAGGAGATGAGCGCGGAAATTCCGCCTATGAGCAAAAAGCAAAACAAACTTCTCGAAATCGTCCCTACGCTACTTGCGCTTGCGGTCAACGCGATATTCGTGATTTTCGTGATGATTTGACGATGTAAAAAAGGATAAATTGCGTTATCCTTATTGACTTATGCGCATTGGCGTTGTATAATCCTAACAGTGTTAGCAAATAGGATGAGATAATGGATTTTTATTCTGTTCAAGAAGATATACGTTGTTTGTGCAAAACGGGCAACTGGAAAAAACTCATCGACCTTATCGACGACGGCTCGAGAGGTATGTTTTTGATTTTGCGAATACTCACGGAGAGCGACGGCGACGTGACTGCGGGCGACCTTGCAAGAGCGATGAACGTTTCGACCGCAAGGGTGGCAAGTGCGTTGAATACCCTCGAAAAGAAAAATTACGTCAAGCGCGAGGCGGCAAAAGACGACGCGAGAAAGGTCATAATCAAATTGACCGCGGACGGAGAAAACGCGATAAAAGTCCGACTCAAACACATAAACGAAGTCGTAGAGCCTATGCTTGCCGATTTCACGGAAGAGGAGGCGAAAACCCTAATTGCACTTCTCAAAAAACTACTCAAATAAGGCAGACGAAAACGTCTGCTTTTTGTAGGCGGATATGCCTAACAGTGTTAGGAATTCTCTTCGCGCAAATCATCGCGCGGACGAAAACGTAATAGAATTAAATATTAGAGGTGAAATATGGATTATCAAAAGGCAATCGGCGAAAGACACGCGGTCAGAAGTTACTTGGACAAGGCAATCGAAAAAGACGTACGCGAAAAACTGCAAGCGGTCGTGGACGAATGTAACGCAAAAAGCGGACTGCATATTCAACTCGTATTCGACGAGCCCGCGGCGTTTGATTCCATGATGGCGCATTACGGCAAGTTTTCGGGAGTCAAAAACTATATCGCACTCGTTTGCAAGAGCGGAGAAGAGGAAAAGGCGGGCTACTACGGCGAGCATATCGCGCTCACTGCTCAAGCACTCGGACTTAATACCTGCTGGGTTGCGATGAGTTACAAGAAGGTTAAGACGGCTTTCAAAGTGAACAAAGGGGAAAAATTGCACGTCGTTATCGCACTCGGCTACGGCGCGACGCAGGGCACCCGGCACAAGTCGAAACCTATCGAGCAAGTCATGGAGGCGCAAAATCCTCCCGCATGGTTTGTAAACGGTGTCAAGAGCGCGTTGCTTGCGCCTACGGCTATGAATCAACAGAAGTTCACGTTTACCTATCACGAGGGCAAAGTCGGCGCGAAAGCGGGTTTGGGCTTTTATGCAAAAACAGATCTTGGCATCGTCAAATATCATTTCGAAGTGGGCTCGGGCGTAGATAATATCGGTTGGATTTAAGAAAACGGCATAAAAAAAGCGTGGCGGTTGCCACGCTTTTTTTAATACGGATTTTTATTCACCCAAAATCATTGTCTTTGCATCCACGCAATCCTTGTACGCAGAGGGGTCTGCGTCGTCTTCGTTGTAACTGAAAGTCCAGTTGTAAAGGGATTCGGTATTGAAACCGAAGAGGCTCACTCCCATTGCGTGTGCGTTCCAATTTTCGCCTATCGTAACGGATTTGAAATAACCGTTGTCCCATATTTCGAAGTCGTAGTTGATTTTGCTGTAATAGGCGTTTTTATCCATCGAGCCCGTGCGGATTGAATCGATAACTCTCGATACGAGGAGTTCGTTTCTGGGGTCGAATTGAATTTTGACGCTGTAATAATTGCCCTCTTCGCTTTCGACGTACTCGACCGAAACGTTTTGAATCGCGTCCGCGTTAGGGGTGTATGCGATGACTTCGAAAACGCCGTCTTGCGTGCTGTTGTAGACGGGAACTTCGCGATTCTCTTCTTTCGGTACGTCCTTGGGGTCGTCCCAGACCGCATAAGGAGCGTTGTTTTCGTCGATAGCGGAGTTTTTGACCTTTTGATAAACGAGATAATCCATATCCGTGTTGGTGTAGAATCTCTCGGTCAAAATCATGTCCACTAATTTTGCTAAGCCGCCCATTGCTTCCGCAAAGGGAAGGTCGCGTTCAAGACGATAGTCTATGCGGAAAAATTCTTCTTGCGTTTTGATAATCGCCGCGTCTATATCCACGTAGTTGAGAGTGTTTGCGACGTCCATTTTCATTTGGCAATTGCAGTGTGCCGCAAGCGCTTCCGCGTTTTTTGCGTTCGTGCCGCCGAGGTTGTAGAGCATAATCGCAAAATCTTTGAGAGCGGCGACGTCGGTGGGGATTTCTCCTAAATCCAAAGATTCTTCGTCGGGACGGACGCCCAAACTTTCAAAGGAGGTGTAGGAGCGGGGAGTGAGGTCGACTTCTCTTTCCGCAAGCCCGAAAATGGCGATAGAGGTCACGAAAATCGCTATCACGAGAATGGATACGAAGATGCCTTCAAACGCTTTTGTTTTGTCACTGGTATGGGTATGCATCAGTATTCCTCCTTATCGAGATAGTATTCGTCAACTCTGTCGTATTTGTAGATGTATTTGTTGAGTTCGTACACGACGTAGAAAGAGGCGATGATTAGAACGCCCATAACGACGTAGTAAATAGGCAAGAATGCGTCCGATGCCGCCCAATCGGGGTGAGTGGTCGTCCAGACGTTGATTTCGGGATTCCAAACGTTGTCGAAAATCGTCGCTTCGAGGATACGGACGGTGTATATTTCGCTATCGTAACCGATGAGATATTTCGCAATAAACGCCCATCCCACGAAAACCGCCGAGCCGAGAGGAAGTTGCCACGCGATTTTTCTGTCGAATTTGAAGTTGCCCATCATGATGAGGGAGCAGAACAAAAGAGCGTCGTGAACGAGCAGGTTGAGAAGGAGCCACAATTCACTCTTGCGCAGGGCGATAAAGGTGTCTTGTCCGATGAAGAAGAACAAATTGAACAAAACTCCCGACATAAACGCCGCGTAAGTCACGAAAGGATAGGCAACGTGTTTTTTGTCCGCAAACACGACTATAGGAAGCACGATACAAGTGAGAGTGCTGAATTCAACGGGATAATGCGTAATATTGCCCGTCGCCGCGTAGTAAGCGAATTGTATGACTTTCACGGATAGTATGAGTATGGAAAGCAAAAACAGAAGCCTGTTTGCAATCAAAATGCGACCGCGCATAAGATATATGCCCAGCGCGAATACGCATAAAAATAGGACAGTTACGCAACCGTAAATGAGCATGTTACTCCCCCTGAATAATTGGTAAAAAGATTATATATCATCGCGCGCAATCGCGCAACCGTATACGGCGCAACTTTTGTATTTTATTATACAAAAAATTGTCGAATGTGCCGTTAAACCGTCGGGATAAATCCGTACAGCAAAAGTCCTGCGACGGCGGATATCACGATGATGATAATCGGACTTAATTTTTTAGGTTTGCCGCTTTTCGTCTTGAATTTGATATTGGCAAGCACCATAAGCACCGCGAACAGACCGATGCCGATGAAATCCGCTTCCGCGCCCCCTTCCCAAATGGAACTTATGCCGAAAAGTACGGTGAGAAGTAGGGTAATGAATACGGATAGCAACAGTCCCGAAACGGAGGAGCGCACTCCCGTGAAGACTTCTTGCACGGCGGGTTTTTGCATGTGTTTCGAGAAGAGTTTGACGATGAGAATTATGATGATGACGGATGGCAGCACAACGCCCGTCGTCGCGCATATTCCGCCGAGGATAGCCCCCGCAACTCCGCCTATGCCGTCGCCGACCGTCGTGCCGACGTAAGTCGCTATGTTGACCGCAAAGGGCCCCGGAGTGCTTTCGGATATCGCTATGAAGTCGAGAAGAATGTCTTGCGAAATTCCCCATTCCGTGCGCGCTACGACGTCCTGCATGATGAGGGGAATCATCGCGTGTCCGCCGCCTATCGTGAATAAACCAATTTTGAAAAACGTCCAGAAGAGAATAAGATAAGTCATTGTTTATCCTCCTCTACGGTGCGATTTTCGGCGGCGGTTATTTCACGCTGTTTTTCGTATTCCTCGACGACTTTTCGTTGATATTCGTCCGCATCGTCTATTATGCCGAGTTTTTTCTTGCGCAGATGCTTGCACGCAACCATTATGATGCAGATAAGCATCGTGCCGAGAATGATATATACGACGCTTGCGTCGGTGAGAAAAGCGATTGCAAACGCTCCCGCCATAAACACGAAGTCGTACCAGTCTTTGCGCATATCTCTGAAGAAGGACGCCACCGCTTTCGAAATGAGGACGAGGACACCCACTCTCACGCCTTTGAACAGGCAGGAAACCCAGAAGTTATCTTTCACTATATCGATAACGAAAGACAGTGCGAATATGATGAGGAAAGAGGGTAGCACCACGCCGAGAGTGGTGAAAATCCCGCCGAGGACGCCCGCTTGTTTCGTGCCGACGAAGGTCGCTATGTTGATTGCGACTGCGCCCGGTGTGCTTTCCGCGATTGCGAAAACGTCCATAAGTTCGGAGTGAGTGAGATATCCGCGCTTTTCCACGACTTCTTTTTCAATCATCGTGAACATCGCGTATCCGCCCCCGAACGAGAAAAGACCTATCTTAAAAAAGATAGAGAAGAGAGATAGTGCGTTTTTAATTTTGTCTTTGAGAGAAATTTTCATATATCGTTCGCCTTATTGTCCGCGGATTATTATAAAACAAATTTTGCCTTTACACAATTATTTTGCCGTGCTAAAATATTTTTATGGAAATCTATCAAATTATACTCATCGTAATCGCATGCATAGTCGTTTTTACGTTGCTTGCTCTCGTTATTGCCGGGCTTGCGTTTTTCCTCGGAATTTTCAAACGCAAACCGTATAGCGAACTCGGGGACAAACGCCACGAAACCGAAATGCGCAAATTCGTGAAAGAGGAGCGCAGAAAGGCTATCGCACACGCTCGCACGCTCACTCCCGAACACCTCGAAATCAAATCTTTCGACGGACTGACGCTCAAAGGCAATCTCTACAAAACAAGCGGACAGAATGCCGAAAAACGCGTCGTGATATGCGTGCACGGATTCACTTCGCACTCCATGAGAGAATGTGCCGCTTATATCCCCGTCTTCGACGAAATAGGCGTAGACGCTCTCCTTGTGGACGACCGCGCGCACGGAGAAAGCGAGGGGGAATACACGGGATTCTCGGTGCTTGACAGAATAGACGTCAAGGGCTGGGTGGACCTTATGAAAGAGCGCTACGACAAAGTCTATCTCTTGGGAATTTCCATGGGAGCGGCAACGGTTGCCATGGTCGCAGGGGAGCGTCCCGACGATATTGAGGGCGTGGTTTTCGATTGCGGATTCACCTCACCCGAAGAAGAATTCGAGGCAATGGTCAAAAAGCACTGCCCGCATTTGAGCGGGAAACCCATTTTCTTTTTCGGAAGTCTTTGGTGTAGATTGCTTTTGGGATTCGATTTTCGCAAGGTCAGCGCGGTCGAAATCGTCAAAAACGCAAAATGCCCGTTTTTGTTCATACAGGGCGATAACGACCCGACCGTCCCGAAATTTATGTCGGATAAAATGTACGAGGCGTGCGGCAGCCAAAATAAAAGACAGGAAATTTTCGCGGGAGCGGAGCACGTTTGCTGCTTCTACGTGGACAATACGCGCTACGTAAAACTGCTGAAAGAATTTTTCGCAACCTCAAAATCAATTTAGTGCTATACAAACTCAAAGGTTTGTGTTATGATAATCTAAACGAAAATAAACAAGGAGATATTACACTATGGCAAGAGTTATCAGTGACGAATGCGTTATGTGCGGAGCGTGCGCAGACACCTGTCCCGTCGGCGCAATCAGCGAAGGCGATGGCAAATACGTAGTCGACGCAGATGCGTGCATCGATTGCGGAGCATGTGAAGAAGGTTGCCCTACCGGCGCAATCACCGAAGCATAATTTAGCAACGGAAAATAAAAACCCGACGGAGTAGTCCGTCGGATTTTTTATTTTGCGATGCGACTTAACGGGTGTTTGTCGTTTTGGCAATTTGACGATTTATAGCGAAAGACGCAATCAACGGGTTATTCTTCGCCGTCGTCGATTTCGGCGGTGGATTGTCTTTCGCCTATGCGAAGGTCTTCAAGCGCATAGGTGCGCAAATCGTAATCTCCGTTTTTGAGAAGGACGCGCACGCGCGAAGTTTGTTTGATGAGGTCGTTTTGCTCGACGGTGCCGTCCCCGTCGGGAGTTTTGACCTTGCTACCCACTTTGGGCATTTGCTTGTACACTTCGCTGTAATATGCGTTTTCGTATTTAAGACAGCACATAAGGCGACCGCACATTCCGCTTATCTTTTGCGGATTGAGGGAGAGTCCTTGGATTTTCGCCATTTTTATGGATACCTTCTCGAAGTCGGGTAGGTGAGTGGTGCAGCAGCAAGGACGACCGCAAGGAGCGAGTGCGCCTCTCATCTTGGTGTCGTCGCGTTCGTAAATCTGTCTGAGTTCGATACGGATTTTGAATATGGACGCAAGGGTTTTGACGAGTTCTCTGAAATCCACTCTTCCGTCTGCGGTAAAGTAGAATATGAGTTTGCTTCTGTCAAAGGTGTATTCCGCGTCCACGAGTTTCATTTGAAGTCCCGCTTCCGCCACTTTTTCGCGGATGACTTTGAGTGCGTGCTCTTTGTCCGCGCGATTTTTTTCGAGGCGTTTCAAATCATCTTCCGTCGCCTTGCGGATTACGGGTTTCAAGGGGGACACTATGTCTTTTTCTTCCACTTCTTTGTTCGCAATCGAAACGACGCCGTATTCTTGACCTCTTGCGGTTTCGACGATTGCGCCGTCCCCTTCTTTGAATTCGACGTCTTTGGGGTCGAAGTAGTAGATTTTATTAGAGTTTAGGAATTTGATTCCTACGATTATTGCCATTTATATTTTACCTCCAGTATGGAAAACAGCAGGGAATCTATCGTCGCCTGCTTGTTGACGTAAAAATTAAGTTTTTTTCTCGCCTCGTTTACGAGGAGAATGATTTCGGATATCGCTTTTGCCGAAAATCCGTCCGCAAGGGTTTGGATTTCGGATGAAACGTGTTTGGATATGAGATTCCCGTTTTCTTTCGCCGCCAGCATATCGCGAAGGATGATGGTCATGACGTCGAAAAACTCTTGCGTTTGATTGTGCATGGGCGCGATGCGGTCGAGGAACATGACGTCGCCGCTACGGTTGAGTTTGCCGAGAAGATATACGACGGAGGAGTATAGCCCCGCGTATTCGGGATTTTTCGCCACGTTGTACGCCTTGCCGAGCATTCCTTCACTGCAATCCGCCGCAATCTGCGCAGTCTTTTCGCTGATTTTGAGAGAGAGCAGAGCATGATATATCACGTCTCTGTCGAACGCGTCGAGATAAATCGTATGACAGCGGGAGCGGATAGTTTTGAGCATCGCCGTTTCGTTGGTCGCACCGAGGAATATGGTTACGCCCGCGGGTGGCTCTTCGAGAGTTTTAAGGAGTTTGTTTTGCGCCGCCGCATTCATTTTATCCGCGCGATAAACAAAGTATAGTTTTCGTCCGCTATACGATTTGAGTTGAGTGGAATTCGTCAACTCCTCGACTTTTTTCGTCGTTATATCCTTTTCCTCTTCGTTGACGAAATATACGTCGGGATTGTTGCCGTGCAGCACCTTCAAACATTCGGGGCAGTTAAGGCAAGCGGAATTAGATTCACAAAAAATCATAGCCGCGACAAGGTTGAAAAACTCCGCCATGATATCGTTGTCGGGGGACACGATAAGATAGGCGTGACCAAGCCCCAGAGAGAAATCTCCTTTCAAAAGTTTGTAGGCTTTCGAGCCTTTTAGGACGTCTGCAAACACGGGCTTGTTCACTTCACGGCACCTCTTTTTCTGAGCGCGTCGATTATGCGTTCGTGCGTGACGTTTTTGTCAAAGTCGGGTTTTATCGATACGATTCGACCGTTTGAAATCGCACTTTCCGCAACAAAGCCCTCGTAAACTTTTTCATAGAACGAGCGTTCCTGATGCTCCAATCTGTCTTCGCCCGGGGTGGTGCGCCAAGACTCGGACGGACGCAAATCGAGAAACACGGTGACGTCGGGCATACAACGTTCGATAGAGTAGGCGTTGATGCGCTTGACCGTATCCGCACCGAGTCCTCTGCCGAATCCCTGATAGGCGACCGAACTGTCTACGTAGCGGTCGCACACGACGATTTTGCCTTCCGCAAGGGCGGGGAGGATGACTTCGTCCACGAGTTGCGCCCTTGACGCCGCGTACAACAACGCCTCGCAAACGTCCGTCATTTCGGTGTTTTCGGGTTTCAGAATGACTTCGCGAATTTGTTCGGATATAGGGGTGCTGCCGGGCTCGCGGACGAACACGGCAGGTTGGTGGGTTTTTTCGAGATATTCTTTCAGGAAGCGCAGTTGGGTGGATTTTCCCACGCCCTCGCAACCTTCAAAAGAGATGAACATAACTTACCTCTTCGGTTTTAATGATATAGATATTAGCACGATTTTGCGACTAACACAACCGATAATCTCATTCCTCTTCGACGACGGTGCCGAGAATGTAGTATTTCTCGTTGAGCGGTTTGACTTTTTCGCCCGTGTAGAAGGAATCCATATACGGCTTTATGCAATTCGTGAGGTCGGTGTTTTCGCGATAGTTGCTTGCGTTGTGATAACTCCAAGCGTATTCGATTTCTTCTATGCTTGATTCGAGAAGGTCCGCTTGAGGATTGTCGATGCCTTCTTTCAGATTGAACAGTCCCCAACTCGAATGAGTCGCGCAATGCTTAAAGTTCCAAGTGGTGTAACTCCAACCTTTGCCCGTATAAAGTTCCATTGCTCCGCTCCAAGCCTCCGCCTCGGTTTGCGTGCTGTCTTTATTAATTTGCGTCTTGTCTGCGTGAGTGTCGGGCCATACGTTGAATTCGCCGATGAGAACGGGGAAGTTGCGCTTTGCTCCGTTCCTTTTTCCGTCAGTCAGTTGTACGTTTAAATCGTAGTAAAGGTCGTTAGGTATATTGTTCGACGCCCAGTTATAATGGTGATATTGATAAAGGACGTTTTCCCAGCCGTACTTGTCGGGGAAAGCAAGTTCGGTCGCTTGCCAGCAGGATTCGAAACAGATGACGTGATTGTTATCCACTTCGCGAATCGCCTTGTAAACGTCGTCGAAGAATCCCATGACGATATCGTTCGCAGTGGTTTGGTTTTTGCCCTCCGAGGGACTTCCCGTCGCGATGCCGGGTTCGTTCAAAATATCGAGAGCGGCGACGTATTCGTTATCTTTGTAGCGTTTTGCGATTTCCACCCACAATTCTATGGTCTTTTCGCGGCAGGTCGCACCGACTTCGTTTTGCAGATAGAGGCGACCGAGATATTCCGATATATCTCCCGAGTGGTCTTGTCCGGATTGAGAGCCGACCGCTCCGTGCATATCGAGAATTGCGTACAAGCCGTACTTTTTGCACGTTTCGAGCGCCCAGTCGAGCCTTGCGAATCCATCGTTATTTTCGGTATTTATAGTGAGTTCGCTCCAATCCTTTTTCACCCATTCGCCCTTTTCCTCGTCGTATTTGAGGGGGTCCATGAAGTTGAGATAGGTGAACGGGATTCTGACGCAGTTCATGCCGAGCGCCTTGATATTCGCAAAATCTTGTTCGGTCACCCAGTTGTCTTCGTAGACTTTCATAAGTCTGTCCGCCTCTTCCTTGCCGAAGCGGTTGTAGAGGGTGAGAAGGATATCGATTTGCGCATAGGAATAGGACATCGTGCTCGGGCAAAGCCATTCTTCTTGCACGAGCCAACCGCCGAGATTGGTGCCTTGAAGTCCCATAGGCTCTCCGTCTATGCCGAGAAGACGGATGCCGTCCGCCTTGACGAAGGTTTTCTGTGCTCCGTCCGCGTCGGGAGCGGGCACGTCCGCATCCTTGTCGTTGCATGCCGCAAAAGCGAAAGTAGAAGTCGCGATTGCAAGAAGCGCGACGATTGCGCGAAGTTTTGTCAAAAAGGTTTTTTTCATAGTCGTTACCTCACAAAACCATTTTATCCTTTACGGGCGGGGGTGTCAATAATCTTTTTTTGTTGACTTATATAATGTTTAGTATTAAAATCTATATATCTTAAATTTAGGAAAATGAGAAATGGATTTACGTCAAATCGAAGCCAAATGGCAAAAAATTTGGGCAGACACCCAACTTTATAAGTTCCACCCCGACAGAGCGGACAAGAAATGCTACGTTCTCGAAATGTTTTCTTATCCCTCCGGCGCGAAACTCCACGCAGGTCACTGGTATAACTACGGGCCGTCCGATTCCTATGCTCGCTTCAAACGCATGCAAGGCTACGAAGTGTTTCACCCGATGGGATTCGACGCGTTCGGTCTTCCCGCGGAAAACTTCGCGATAAAGACGGGTATTCACCCTCAAGACAGCACTCTTAAAAATATCGCTACGATGGAAGAACAACTGAAACGTATCGGCGCCACGTACGATTGGGATTACGAAATCAAAACCTGTATGCCCGACTACTACAAGTGGACGCAATGGATGTTCCTTCAAATGTACAAGCACGGACTTGCGTACAGAAAGGAAGCACCCGTCAACTGGTGTCCTTCTTGTAACACCGTCCTTGCAAACGAACAAGCGCAAGGCGGAATTTGCGAGAGATGCGGAAGCACCGTCGTCAGAAAAAATCTTACGCAATGGTTCTTCAAAATCACCGAATACGCTGACGAATTGCTCGAAGACCTCGACAAACTCGATTGGCCCGAAAAGACCAAAACCATGCAGAAAAACTGGATCGGTAAGTCTTACGGCGGAGAAGTCGAATTTGCAGTCAAAGACAGCGACGTGACTTTCAGAGTGTTCACTACTCGTGCGGATACTCTTTTCGGCGTGACCTACGTCGTGCTCGCACCCGAAAGTCCTCTCGTCGATCTCGTCACCACTGCGGAACAAAAAGAGGTTGTCGAGAAGTATAAAGCGGAAAGCGCGAAAGTCACCGAAATCGACCGTATGGCGTCCACTCGCGAAAAGACCGGCGTCCTTACCGGTTCTTATGCAATCAACCCGATAAACGGCAGAGAAGTGCCTATTCTCGTTGCGGATTACGTCATCGCAAGTTACGGCACGGGTGCGGTTATGGGCGTTGCGGCGCACGACGACCGCGACTACGTGTTCGCACAAAAACTCGGACTTCCCGTCGAAAGAGTAATTAAAGCCGCAAGCGACGACGTGGACGACGCACTTCCTTTCTGCGATTACGGCGTGATGATAAACAGCGGCGAATTCGACGGAATGACCACGGAAGAGGGCAGAATCGCCGTCGTTAAAAAACTCGAAAAAGAGGGCAAGGGCGCACTCAAAACCAACTATCGTTTGCGCGACTGGCTCATCAGCCGTCAACGTTACTGGGGCGCGCCTATCCCCATTATCCATTGTCCTCACTGCGGCGACGTCCCCGTCCCCGAAAAGGATCTTCCCGTCGAACTTCCTTATAATGTGGAATTCAAGCCCGACGGCAAATCTCCGCTTGCGAAGTGCGAAGAATTTATGAATTGCACTTGCCCCGTTTGCGGAGCACCCGCAAGAAGAGATCCCGACACCCTCGACACTTTCGTTTGTTCGAGTTGGTATTTCTTGCGCTATCCCGACAACAAGAACGCGGACGCACCGTTCGATACCGAAAAAATCGACAAAATTCTTCCCGTCGACAAATATATAGGCGGTGCGGAGCACGCTTGCATGCACTTGCTCTACGCGCGTTTCTTCACGAAAGCGTTGAGAGATATGGGATATCTCCATTTCGACGAGCCTTTCTTGTCCCTCGTGCACCAAGGCACCATTCTCGGCCCCGACGGACAAAAGATGTCCAAATCTCGCGGCAACGTCGTTTCTCCCGACGACAGCGTGTCCAAATACGGCTCGGACGCATTCAGAGTGTATCTTATGTTCGGATTCAGTTATATCGAGGGCGGTCCGTGGAACGATAAAGGACTGGACGGCATCATCCGCTTCTTCGACAGAATCGAACGCCTTGTCAGAAAATGCTACGAGAATTTCGAGGATAGACCTATGGGCAAGGAAGAAAAAGAACTCGACTTCGTCCGCAATCGCACGATAAAAGCGGTGACGGCGGACCTCGAAACTTTCTCTTTCAACACCGCACTCGCAAGAATGATGGAATACGTCAACGCAATCTACGCATACGACAGCGCGGTCGCGCACAAGAGTGTATTTTATCTCGACTGCATCCGCGACCTCGTCTTGATGATGGCTCCGTTTGCGCCTCACTTTGCAGAGGAACTTTGGGAAGTTATGGGCAAGGAATATTCCGTATTCAATCAACCTTTCCCCGTCTGCAACGAGAAAGCGCTCGTGCTTGACGAAATCGAACTCGCAGTGCAAATCAACTCCAAGATGAGAGCGAAAATCACCGTTTCCAAGGATGCGTCCAAGGAAGAAATCGAAAAGATTGCAAAAGAAGCGGTCGCCGCTCAACTCACGGGTGACGTGAAGAAAGTCATCGTCGTCCCCGGCAGACTCGTAAACATAATCGCGTAAGCGAAATCATATAAGAGGTCAATATGTTAGACTTAATCAGAATCAGAAACAATACCGAAGAAGTCGTCGCCGCACTCAAAAAGAAAGGTTACGACGCGGATTTCACCGAAGTCATCGAATGGGATAATCAGCGCAAAGCGCTCATCGGCGAAATCGAACAACTCAAAGCAAAACGCAATAAGGTTTCGGCGGAAATTCCCAAACTCAAAAAAGAGGGAAAGGACGTGACTCCCATTTTCGACGAAATGCGTGAAATCGGCAATCAAATCGCGGCGGGCGACGAGAAAATCAATTCTCTCGTTACGGCAATCAACGATTTCCTTTGCAGAATCCCCAATATTCCCGATCCCGACCTTCTCCCCGGTGAAAAGGAAAACAATCAAGTCGTAAAAGAATGGGGCGCAAAGCCGACTTTCGACGGATTCACTCCCAAAAACCATTACGACCTCTGCGTAGACCTCGGACTTATCGACTATGAAAGAGGAGTCAAACTTTCGGGCAACGGCTTCTGGCTTTATCGCGGAGTGGGCGCAAGACTGGAATGGGCGCTCCTCAACTACTTCATCGAAGAGCATTTGTCCGATGGATACGAATTTATTTTGCCTCCTTATCAACTCGGATACAACTGCGGATTCGGCGCGGGTCAATTCCCCAAATTCAGCGACGAAGTCTATTGGCTCGACTGCGACGAGGATAGAGCGAGAAATCGTTTTATGCTCCCCACCGCGGAAACCGCACTCGTCAATATGTACGCGGGCGAAATCGTCCCCGAAGAAAAATTGCCTATGAAATTCTTCGCATATTCTCCCTGCTTTAGAAAGGAAGCGGGCAGCGCGAGAAGCGAAGAACGCGGAATGATAAGGGGTCACCAATTCAACAAAATCGAAATGGTGCAATATGCAAAACCCTGCGATAGTCCCAAAGCGTTCGAGGAACTCGTTGAAAAGGCGTGCCGCCTCGTCGACAAACTCGGATTGCACTTCCGCCTTAGCAAACTTGCGGCGGGAGATTGCTCTGCAAGTATGGCGCGCACCTACGACGTCGAACTTTGGATTCCGTCCATGGGCATTTATAAGGAATGTAGTTCTGTTTCCAACGCAAACGACTATCAAGCAAGAAGAAACAACACTCGTTATCGCGACTCCGAAACGGGCAAACCCCAATATCTCCACACTTTGAACGGAAGCGGTCTTGCGACTTCCCGCGTTATCCCCGCAATCGTCGAGCAGTATCAAAACGCGGACGGAAGCGTGACCATCCCCGAAGTGCTTCGCAAGTTTATGGGCGGCGCAACCCTCATCAACGCGAAAGGTCAACTCGAATAATAAAAAGATATAAATTTTAAGGAGAAATTTATGAGAGAAGAACTTAGAAAGTATGCCGACGAGGCGTACGAAATCGTAACTCATGCCGCCAATGAAATCGGCCCCCGTCTTCCCGGCTCCGAAAACGAGAAGAAATTCCACGGCTACATGGCAGGCAAACTCGAAGAATTGGGCATCAAACCCGTTCAAGAAAAATTCCTCGTTGCGCCTCGCGCGTCTATCGGCGGAATCCCTTACGCGGGATGGGCGGGCATTATCGCGGCACTCGTCGTGTTGCTCGGCGTAATCCTCGGAAGCACGGCACTCTTCTTCCTTGCATCCGTCGGAATGGTTGCGGTATGGATTTGGATGCTCAACAGCGTATTCTTCTACAAGACGTGGCTCGACTGGTGTTTCCATCAAGAAGTTTCTTACAACACCTACGGCGAACTTCTTCCCGAAGACGGCGAATACGACTACACCATTATGCTTTCCGGACACACCGACACGAGTTGGAACTGGAAGCACAGTGCGGTCAAATCCAAACTTAATCCTGCGTTTGCGTTCATTAAAGTCGGTTTTGGTGCAGTTTGCGTCATCGCAGTCACCGTGTTTGCAATCCTCTTCTTCGCATTTACGGTTTCCGAAAACTACGACCTTTACGAAATCTATTGGAAGATGGCGAACGTCTATCAATATCTTTGCCCCTTCCTCATCGGCGGTGCGTTCCTCGTCACTTTGTGGCTTGATAAGAATCCCAACACCGCGTCCCCCGGCGCAATGGATAACGCAACCGGTATCGCACTTGCTTACGAAGTCACCAAATACTTCAAAGAAAACCCCGACAAAATGCCCGCGCGTTGCCGTATTATCGACCTCAACTGCGGCAGTGAAGAAGCAGGCCTCAGAGGCTCTCTTGCGTTCACGAGAAGACATAAGGGCGAAGCAATCCTCGAAAATTGCTGGAATATCAATATCGACTCCGTAGCGGACGAAGGTTTCTTCGAAGTCGTCCACGGCGATACTTGGCAATTCACCAAATTCAATAAGGATCTCGAAAAAATGTTCGTCGATTCCATGAAGGAAGCGGGCATCGAAAAACCCGGCAACATCGTCAATCCCGTCGGCGGATGCGACTCCACTCCTTTCCATAAGGCAGGCGTCAAGACGATAACTTTCGCGGCTCAAAATCCTATCCTCACCAACTATTATCACACTTTCTACGACCAACCCGAACGTTTCTCTGCGGACACCGTAGGCCTCGGATTCGACGTCATCCTCCGCGTTATCGACAAGATTGCGGAACAAGAAAGCAAAAAATAATAATTTCCGATTCAAAAAAACAGCCCGCACGTAGACGGGCTGTTTTTCTATGCTCGAACGCTTTACGGACGGCGGACAAGGAAAATTTCATGCGCATTTTTGCGCGTGTGTTTGACTTTTTCGGTTTTTTCGTTAAAATGTAGAGAAAAGTGCAATTTCTGCAGACGTAAATCCGACTTAAAATTAAGTGTGTTGTCTTTCGATAACGCACTTTTTATTTTCGGAGGTCTTATGGAATCTGTTGAAATCAATGAAACGAGAAACGCGCTTGCCGTCCTTCCCGTGAAAAAACTTATATGGAAACTCGGATTGCCGATGATAATTTCCATGATTTTGCAAGCGGTTTACAATATCGTGGACACCGTTTTCGTCATCAATATGGGCGCGGACGGCGTAAACGGAAATCTTGCTTTGACTTACGCATTCCCGGTGCAAATTCTTATGATTGCAATAGGCGTAGGCACGGGAATAGGCATAAACGCCTTGCTCTCGAGAAGTCTTGGAGAGGGAAATAGCGAACAAGCGAATCGCACTGTGGGCAACGGGATTTTCCTTGCGATAACGATGTATGCGTTTTTCTTGCTTTTCGGGATTTTCGGTGCGGAAAAATTCATCGCCATGCAGGCAAACGGCAACGAGCAAGCGATAGAAATGGGCGCGACTTATTTAGGGATATGTTGCACGTTTTCTTTCGGGTGCATAGGTTTTACGGTGTACGAGAGATTTTTGCAAAGCACGGGCAAAACTCTCTATTCCACCATATCCCAAATCGTAGGCGCACTTCTCAATATAGTCCTTGACTACGTTTTCATTTTTCCTTGCGGTTGGGGAATCGCGGGTGCGGCGTGGGCAACGGTTATCGGACAAATCGCGTCGTGGGTGCTTGCGGCGACTTTCCATTATGCTATCAACCGCGAAATTAACGGCTCCCTCAAATACGTGCGTCCGCGTCGGGAGATAATAAAAGGCATTTATTCGGTCGGGATATCGGCGGCGCTTATGCAAGCCTTGCTCTCCGTTATGATGCTCGGAATGAATCTGATTTTGGGCACGGCGAAAGATTCCGAGATATTGCAGGGGAGTTTCGGGGTGTACTATAAGATTATGCAATTCGCACTATTCGCGTTTTTCGGGTTGTCGAATACACTCATAACCGTGTTGTCATACAACTACGGAATGAGGGAAAAAGAGCGCGTGATACAAGGAATCCGCTACGGTATAACGGACGCACTCGTTATAGCGATAATTATAACCGTGCTGTTTGAAAGCCTTGCAAGTCCGCTTGCGACGTTGTTTGCAATGGCGAGCGGAGCGGAGGGGGAAGAGATTAAATCCGTCGTAGTCGTCGCAATCAGAATTTGTGCGATAGGATACGTATTTATGTCTTTCAGCGTGGCGGTGCAGGGTGTTTTGCAAGCATTCGGATATGCGTTGCGACCACTCGTCATATCCTTTTTGCGCCTCGTCGTATTCGTATTTCCGATAGCGTGGTTGTTTACTCTCTCCGAAAACGCGGTGGAAACTTTGTGGTGGACTTTGGTTATATCCGAAGTCGGGACGGCGATAGTGTCCGCGCTTTTCTTGCGCAGCGCGTATAAAAAGAAAGTAAAAGACGCGCTCGATTAGTCGTGCGCATCCTATAAGTTTGTGGACTATTTTTATTCTTCTTGCGAATCCTTTTCGTCGTTTTCGCGGACTGCGGATTTTTTTGCGCCGTCTCGATGAGAGTGGCTCGCTTTTGCTTCGCGGATTGCGGTTTGTGCTTGAATTTGCCTTATCGTACGCTTGGACGCGATTGGAAGTTCTACCGTGAATACGGTGCCGTTGCCGCCGGGTGCGCCCTTGCACGAAATGGTTCCGCCGTTGCCTTGTACGGTCGCTTGCGCGATTGAAAGTCCCAGCCCGAAACTGTTTCCGTCGGGGTTTGCTCTTGCGCCGTCCGAACGATAGAAACGGTCGAACACGTGTTTTGCGTCCTCTTTGGAAATGGTTTCCCCGGTGTTAAGTACGTCGAGATGCGCTTTCTTGCTCGTGACCGTAAGTTTGCAACCGACTTTTCCGTTTTCGCCGCAATATTTCAACGCATTGTCGAGAAGGATTATGACGAGCCTTTCGAGTGCGCTCTTATCTCCGTAGACGATTGCGCCTTTTTGCACTTCGGTCAAAAGTTTGACGTTCTTTTCAAAGCACATAACCTCGAATTCAAGGCAACTTCCTTCGACGACTTCACCGAAATCGAACAATTCTTTATTGACGGTCGCATGTTCGAGTCGTCCGAGTTCGAGCATGTTTTTGATGAGGGAATCCATTCTCGAAATCTGTCCGTTTATGGATTCGAGCCATTTTGCGTTATCCTCTATGGTGGAGGAGGGTTCGGATTCCATGACGGATAAGTTCGTAGATATAATGGTCAAGGGAGTTTTCAATTCGTGGGACGCATTCGCGATGAGGTCGCTTTGCTGTTTGAAAGCATTCTTTATAGGCGCGGTCGTCACGGACGAATAGAGATACCCGAGCAAGGTTAAAAAGATTAAAGATATAAGGTATAGTAGCACGAGAATGGTTGCAATGCGTTTCAGTGCGGTGGTGTAAATCGTGCGGTCGAGGACTGCGTAAATCGTGCGGCCGTTTTCGGTTTTGGATTCAACGTAAAAATCGTTGTCCTCGTATGAAAAACGCCCCTTATCCGCATTTTCGATTGCGGCGTGTGCTATGCCGTCCCAGTCTTCTCCGTAGTATTCGACGTCTCCGCGATAGGCGGCGGAAACGTAACCGTTATCAGTGAAAACGACGCATCTCGTAGGCCCGATTGTTTCGGGACGGCGGTTTACGTTATTCAAAAGAGCGTCGAGATTTTCCTGCGCCGAAACGTGCATGTTGATTGCATATAAACCGAAAAATCCTCCCATTAAAACAAGGAGGAGTAGCCCTGCGGTGAGGGTGGTATAAAGCGTTTGGCGCACGCGTAATTTATTTACCATTTCGTCCATATCGACACTTTATCCTATAATTTTCGGTTGATAAACTCTTTATCTGTTCGTTAACCTGTATCCGACGCCTCTCACTGCCTCTATCGTAAAACTCGTGTCGAGGTGGTTGAGTTTCTTGCGGATGAAGGACACGTAGACTTCGAGGTTGTTGGATTCGAAGTCGCTGTCGAGCCCCCACGCTTTCAAAATCAAATCCTCTTTGGACGCCACGAAGTTGGGGTATTCGAATAAGTAGCGGAGTATCTCGAATTCCTTTGCGGTCAAATTGATTTCTCCCTTGGGAGAGGACAGCGTGTAAGAGGACAAGTCGAGCGCCGCTTCGTTATGCATGAGTTTGTTGTCTGTGACGAGTTTTCCTCTGCGTCTTAAAAGAGCGCGGATTCTTGCGGATAATTCCGCAAACGAGAAAGGCTTGCTGACGTAGTCGTCCGCACCTCTGTCAAGTCCCTGAATCTTGTCGCTTTCGCCGGAAAGGGCGGTAAGCATAAGGACGGGGGTTTCCATTTTGCGTTTTCTGATTTCGGACAGCACTTCGAAGCCGTTCATTTTCGGCATCATCACGTCGAGGATGATGAGGTCGTAAAGACCTGAAAGCGCGAAACTGAGTCCGTCCGCTCCGTCGTATACGGTGTCCACGTCGTAGCCCTCTTTCATGAGCATTTTCGCGAGCGCGCGGGACAATTCTTTTTCGTCTTCAACGAGTAATATTCTCATAGTATTATCACCTCTTTGCCTTAATTTTGACAAAGATTGGTTAAAGTTATATTAAACTTTGTTAACCGTATAATTTGGACAGTATGAAAATCACGAGTCGCTTGGGGAGAATTTTCGAGAGTGCGACGAGAATCGCGTACTTCTTTCCTCCCACCTTATATACGGGCGGATTTTTCTTTTTGGACAGAGAATACACGCCCTTTGCGATGACGATAGGGGGCATCCCGTTTTGTTCGTCTTTTTCCATTTGCGCGACGGAGCGGCTAATTCTTTCGCCGTATACGGGATTGTCCTCCTCGTTTTTCTTGCGCATTGCGGTGAAATCAGTCTTTACGTCGCCGGGGAGTATGGACGTCACCTTGATATTGAAGGGCGCGACTTCTATTCTCAACGATTCCGTGAGAGAGGACAGCGCCGCTTTGGATGCGGAATAAAAACCTTGGAAAGGTATGGAAAGCGGGGCGGCAACCGAACTTACGTTGATTATGACGCCGCTTTTTTGTTTACGCATTTGGGGGATAACCGCTTGCGTGACGTAGGTCGCACCGAAAAAGTTTACGTCGAAAAGGCGTTTCATGCTTTCTACGGGAGTGTCTTCAATCGAGCCCGAAATCCCGTAACCCGCGTTGTTCACGACGACGTCTATGCGCCCTTCTTTTTCCACGACGTAGTCCACCGCGCGTTTGACCGCGTCAAAATTTGTCACGTCGACCTCGACGCTGTCGAATCCCTCCGCTTTTCTTCTTGCGAAAGAGTAGACCTTGTCCCCTTTTTCAGCGAAGTATTTTGCGGTTGCGTTGCCTATTCCCGCGGATGCGCCCGTGATTATAACTATTCTTTTCATAAGCACCTCTATAAGATTATATCATCGTCGAAAGCGGTTGACAAGTCGAAAGTTTTTTCGCGTGGAAAAATGAATAAGTGCGGGAAAAACATAGGTTTTCGGCAATTTTGGCATTGACTATGCGCGCGCAAGCGTGTATTATTATTGTTATGAAAAAGATATCTATCGCAGTCTTATCCCTTTTATTGCTCGTTTTAGCCGTTTTTGCGACTTCGCTTACGGCGGACGTCGCATATGCCGACGACGTCACCGTCGTCGAATTTACCTACGATTCGTCGAGCGGACAAACGGAGTACGTGGGAGATAATTTCGTCGCGAAAATTCTCGACGGAAAAATTCTTTACGCGGGGACGTACGACGAAACCCTCGTCAAAAATGCGATAGAGAGTGAAATCGGCACGGAATACGAAGTCGTCATCCCTCTTCCAGAAGTGGAGATATCTTTGCAAGGGGACGCGACCGAAACGGAGTTTTCGCCATACGTTCATCCTTTCACATTGATGGCGTCGTCCAAACATCCGTTTTGGAGAATAGCGGCGTTTTCTCGCACAGACTCCGAATTCGGATACGAGTGGAGATATTCCACCGTAGACACCAACGGCGTCGAGATTCCTTTCGGTGGCACGGCGTCGAGCGTTCCTTTCGGTGGCGGCAGGTCGCACGGAGAATATACAATTCGCTGTAAAGCAACTGTCGGATTCACGTTTGGCAACGCAACGTTTTTTGCAAGCAACGTATCCGACGGAGTGACGCTTACGATAAATCGCGCCTCGTCCGAGCCGTCCGTTTCTGCGTTGACCGTCACGAAAGAATACGGGGATACCGTCGAAGAAATTTTGTCTTCGAAAAACGTGCCCTCGTCCGAATATCACTGGTCGCTTGAAAAGAACGAACTCGGCGACACCGTGCCTATCGTCGGCAATCACGCTTATTCAGTCGTCGTAATCAAAGGCAAATACGACGAAACGGGATTCGTGCGCGACGACAATTTCACCCCTTATTCTACGACTTTGGCGGTCAGTGTTAAGGCGAGAAAAATATATCTGAAAGCGCAGGATATGACTATAGTGGAGGGTGGTCCTATAGAGACGCCCGTCGTCGAACTTTACGAGTCCTCTTTGGCTCCCGTAGACGAAATCGCAGACCTCGGCGTGTATGCGACGGATACGGATGCGTCGGTCGGGAAAAGGGAGATGCGCCTCAAATGGAATAATCCGAATTACGAAGTGTATTTCAGGTCTGAAAGAATGGACGGCTCGTCCCCTATGCTCACGGTGTTGCCGTCGACTTTGACGTATGCGGATGAGAATTTCGCATACGAAATCAAGAGAGCGGACGGATTCGCGCTCGACGATATTTTGACCGCAGTCGAAACTGACGACGGAGTGCGTTTGAGCGTCGTGCGAAACGGCGAAACGGTTGAATACGACGACTTGACTTTGACCGTAAAAAGAGTATCGACGGCGGACGGAGTGTACGTCGTAGGCGGCGGGAAGACGGAAAAGATTGCGTTTGACGAAAACGGAGTCGTAACTCTCGACAGCATAGGGTTTTATATCAGTGCATATGCAATAGAAAACGCGCATTCTCTCGATGAGGACGGCGTAGATTATACAAGTCTTGCAATCGCGCTCGGAGGCTTTTTCGGAGCGGTCGAGATAGGGCTTGTTTTGTCTTTGATTTTGATAAAAGGAAAAAGACGCAAAGATAACGAAAAGAGGGAAGAGTTGGCGGTCGATACTCCGTTGCAAAGCGAAAAAGAAGTTGCGGCACGTAGCGCAATCGACGAAACCGCTACAATAAAAGCGGAAGATAATCTTTCCGCCGGAACAGAAGAAAACGTTGAAGAAAAAGATGCGGATATATCCGTCGAAAACGCCGTTGACGAAAAGGCGGCAAAAGACGAAAATCAACCGAAACGCAAGATTAAACTTGCAAACGGTGCGGATAAAACCTCGAAAGAGGCGTATGACGAAAGAAATGCGGAATTGTTTGAAAGCGTAGGATTTATCCCGACGCCCACCGTCGAAGAGGCTTTCAAAGGCTATGCCGAAGAAGATATAGACCGCGACGATGCCGACGACAAAGAGGATAAAGAAGACGGAGAAAAGATAACGTTTTCATCAAAGATGACGAATACGTCCGTCCGCAATCAAGCGATTTACAACGCCCTCAAAAACGAGATTTTGTCCTATCGCGGGATGAAGAGCAGAGTGGTCAACGGCGGTGATTATTTCCGTCGTCCCGGCAAACAGATAGTCAAAATAATTATCATAGGAAAAACGGTCAGGCTTGCGCTTGCGCTCAATCCGTCAGGATATGATTACAATCTCTATCATCAAAAGGATAGGGGCGCAATGAAAAAGTATGCGGATACGCCTATGTTTATTAAGGTGCAATCCCCTCTCGGCGTCAAACGCGCGTTCATCCTTATATCCGACCTTATGCAAAAAGAAGGCTTGAAGAAAGATAAGAAATACGAATACGTCGACGCAATGTATTCCTTGTCGTATCCCGAGGAAGAATGAGAAGCGCAGACGTTAAAAATCGCACGCGAAATTTGGTGAGGACGGCGATATGCGTCGCCCTTCTCGTTTTGTCTTCCGTCGTATCTATTCCTATTCCCGGCGGAGTGCCGATAACTTTGCAAACTTTTACGCTTGCGCTCATAGGGTTTTTATTCGGCGTCAAGACGGGAGTTTCAACCGTTTTCGTTTTTTTGCTGATAGGGCTTACAGGACTTCCCGTATTTTCCTCTTTCGGCGGCGGAGTAGGCGTTTTCGTAGGACCTACGGGCGGATTTTTGTGGGGATTTTTCCCTTTCGTTGCACTTGCAGGGATTAGCGGAGGAAGGGGCGCACGGCTCTTGTATGCACTCGGCGGACTTTTCATAT
Organism: uncultured Bacteroidaceae bacterium; assembly: GCA_964599875.1. Classification (GTDB taxonomy): domain Bacteria; phylum Bacillota; class Clostridia; order Christensenellales; family CAG-917; genus RGIG4097. The sequence continues at coordinate 42,651 of CAZRHE010000004.1, read as the reverse complement.
GCCATATTCTCGGCGCCTTGCAATTTTCTCTCGTCAGCGGTTGCAGTTTTGAAACAGGGATAATCACGGTGTCTTTGCCCTATCTTATCAAGGACGTCGCATGCGTGATTTTCGCGGGATTCTTTGCAGATCAGATTTCGGATAGGGCGGTAGGCATAGACAAAAAATGATTTTAGGATAAGCGCATTGCGATAAGGATATTCCGTTTTTCAGCCGAAAAATCAGTATATCTTGACAGGTGTACGGATATCTGCTAAAATTTTAGCGAGGTGAATTATGAGCGATAAGAAAACGGATTTGCGCATAAAGCGCACTCAAAAAGCAATCATCGACGCGTTTTACGAACTTCTCGAAGAGAAGTCTTTCAACAACATAACCATTATCGACATTTGCGATAAGGCACTCATCAACAGGGGCACTTTTTATACGCATTTCGAGGACAAGTATCAACTTCTCGACAAGTGTATTATGGATATAATGTACGGCTTTGACGACGAGGTTGACAAGGTGCACGGCGACAGCGACCTCATCGTCTATTATCACGACGTGCTCGATGTGATTATGACGTATTTGACAGCCCAAAGGAAGCACCTCAAAACAATAATCACGAAAGCGGATTCATCCCTCGTGTTTGACAAAGTGCATGCGATTTTGATTGACAATATCGTAAGAAAGGTGGGCAAACTTCCCGTGAAAGACCACCCCGTCCCCGTGGAGATTTTGGCGGAATTTTTCTCGGGCGGAGTGATTCAACTCGTGAAATGGTGGATTCTCGGAGAGGGCGGATACACCGCGGACGAGATAAAAACGCAACTCACGAAAATCATAGACCTTACCATTCTCGACTTCTTCGGCACGGGCAAAAAGGGTGCGTGAGAAAAAGAGAAAATCACAAAAACACTACTTTAACAAACAAAAATAAGAGGATAAACTATGGATTGCGAGAACGTTAGAGCGGTTGATATAAAAGATATAATGGTACGACACCCCGTGTTTGCACATCGCGGTTGTTGGAGTTTCGGCGCACCCGAAAACTCTAAAAAGGCGTTTAGGAGAGCGGTGGACGCAAACTTTGGCATCGAACTCGACGTGCATCTTTTATCAGACGGCAACATAGTCGTTTTCCACGATTTCTCTTTGTGGCGTATGTGTTTTAGACCGGGCACGCTTGAAAAGATGACGACGGAAGAAGTCACCAAACAAAGACTTCATTTGACGAGAGAGCGTATCCCTCTTTTCAAAGACGTGCTGTCCATAATAGGCGGCAAAGTCCCCGTCTTTATCGAACTAAAATGCGACGGAAACGAAATCGAACTTGCGGACGCCGTCGTGAAAGAACTTGCGGATTACGAGGGCGAATACGTGCTCATCAGTTTTCACGAAAAGGCTACGGCGTATCTCAAAGGCAAGGGCTACACGGTGGGGCAACTGTGCAATCATCCGCCGAGGAAATTGTCTTACGCGCCCGACAGCATAAACTCGAACATTTTCGGCGCACCGCTATTCAAGTGCCAATGCAAAAACTATCCGCCCATAATCCCTTGGACGATTTCAAACGTCCTTCTCGAACTGAAAGCGAAACTTATCACGCCTTGCGCGGTTTACAACACGAAATGGTTTTTGCGATATAGATTCCGCTATCTCAAAGCAAGGAAGAAAAAGGACTGACGAAAGAAAGGCCGAAACGAAACGCACCCCGAATCAAACGGAGTGCGTTTTTTAGCGGTAACTTTTTTAAACTGCAGGATAGCGTTTTGCGATTGGCTTAATTTATTATTTTTTATATTGCGCCTTGCGAGTCTATAAGACTATTGGGCGCAAAGGACGGATAGGAGATTTCCTTTTTCGTCGAGAAGGACGAAATCCGCTTTTTCTCCGATTTCGAGAGCGGGGACGGAAAGCCCGATATATTTTCTCGGCGTTTCGCTTGCCATATACGCCGCCTCTGCAAGGGGGATTCCGTTTTCGACGAGGATTTTTACGCCGTCCGCAAGGGAAATTACGCTCCCCGCGATTCCGCTTTTGTCCGCGCGCACGCAAACTTTGCCGTCGTTAAACACGTCGTCCTCACCGAGTTTATAAGTGCCGACGGGCATCCCTGCGCAAGAAAGGCTGTCCGACACCAGCATAACGCGGCGATAACCTTTACGTTCGATTACGAATTTCATTAGGGGGACGGATAAGTGCTTTCCGTCCGGAATCATCTCCACGAATAAATCTTTTTTTGCAAGTGCGGTTTCGGCTACGCCGAGAGTTTTAGGGGAAAGTCCTTTTCTCTCCGCTTGGGAGCAACCGCAATATATATGCGTTACACCGTCGAGTCCTTCTTCTTCGCATGCGGTGATTTCGTCGTAGTCTGCGGCGGAGTGTCCGACCTGCGTTTTTATGCCGAGAGAGGTGCAAAGGGCGGTTAGTTTTTTCGCGCCTTTCACTGTGGGACAAAGGGTGACTATGCCGATTTTGTCCGCGTTATTTTCAAAAAACGTGCGGTGGTTATCCTCGTATTCGCCGTACACGTTGCGCGCGGGTTGCGCACCCTTATATTTCAAGTCGATGAAAGGTCCTTCCATATGCGCGGGGAGCACGGCCGCATCGTCCGACGTGAAAGAATACAGCCGATTGAGTTGCTTTTCAAGCGTTGCTAATTCTGTTGCGACGAAGGTGGGAGAGAAGTGCGTGACGCCGTTTTCAAGATACCAGTCGACCGTTTCGTCGAAATCCGCTTTCGTGCAAGAGGAAAATTCGTGTCCTTTGCATCCGTGAGTGTGCAAGTCCACGAATCCCGCCGAGAGATATCCCGACGGAGAAAGAGCATCGGATTTTTCTACGGCGGTGATTATGCCGTCCGCGACCGAAACGTCGTATAGAGTTTTGCTTTCGCGTCCCCCGATAAGTAGGGATACGCCTTTATACGTGGTGGTTTTCATTTTTGAGATTCCTCCGTCGGATTTAGTATACGCTTTCGCCGCCTTAAAGTCAACGGCTACGAAAATCGGGATTTTTTTCAGCATACTCGAATAATAATCTTGAAAAGATTAACAAAATGGTTTAAGATAAAATCAGGAGGCTTGTATGAGCAGTTTCAAAGACTTACGTATCGTAGATAACTTTTATCAGACTTCGGCGTTTTTCCCCATGCCGACCGTGCTGATTTCCACTCTAACCGAGGACGGCTCGACGACCGTCGGCGCATACTCCCTATGCTTTCCTTATTATATAGCGGGCAAGGACTACTATGCGATGATTCTCGAATGTAGAAACTCGTCCAACACGGCGCAAAATATTTTGCGCACGGGCAAATGCGCGCTCAACTTCCTCGAAGACGACAGAGCGGATTTCAAAGAAACCGTGCGTTTGGGATTCCCCGGAGAAACTCCCGCCGAAAAGATGAAAAACTGTCCTTTCAAATTCGAAAAGGGCATTGCGGCGGACGGCGCAAGACCTCTCGTCATAAGCAAGGCGTATCAGGTGTTCGAATGTACTTGGGACGATAGCCTCGAAGACGCGTACGAGGATAAATCGAGGACGGGAATTTTGGACGGAATAGACCCGCCGTATAGAAACTTCAACGGCATAACCTCGAAATTCGGATGCCACTTCATCTTGAAAGTGGATAAAATCCTTATGAAAGAAAAGTTTTACAACACCATAATAAACGGCGTCAAACCGAGCGGATTCCCTCGCGTCCCCGTGGATTACGGCTATCGCGACAGCACGAATTTCTGGTACACCCGATTCAAACGCCCCATCGCGGAGAAAATCCCCGCGGGCAAAGAGGCGGATATCAACAGCGTCAAGTACGCCGCCAATCGCATAGACGACAAGGTCAAATTCAGCGAGGACGCCTGCGCGACGTTGGTCAAAGTGCCGAGAGTGTTTTTGAAAGTGGTCTTGCAAGGATGCGTGGATTGGGCAAAAGAAAATAACTGCACCTTGATTACCGCAAAGGAAATGCAAATAATAAACGACAAGAGAAAACAAGAAAAACAAAAGAGATAGTATGAAAAAGAAAATAACCCTTTCTAAAATCGTAAATTTCTTCGTCGCTTTGGCGCAAAAGACGGGCGGTGAAATTTTGGGAGAAAAGGATTCTTCTCCCGAACTTATTTCGAAAGCGCGCGCACTTGCGGGAGAGGGCATAGTCCTTCTCAAAAACGACGGCACCCTTCCTATAGGCGAAGATAAAACAGTTTCCGTATTCGGCAGAGTGCAGAACGACTATTTTTACGTCGGATACGGTTCGGGCGGCGACGTGAAAGCACCGTACAAAGTAAGCCTTATAGACGGACTTCGCGGAGCGGGAGTTAAACTCAACGACGAACTTGCCGCAGTTTATGCGGATTGGTGTGAGAAAAATCCCACCGACGAAGGTTTTTGGGGGCATTGGCCTCTTTGTTACGACGAAATGCCCCTCACCGACGCGTTTGTCGAAAAGCAAGCGGAAAAATCCGACCTTGCAATCGTCGTCATAGGCAGGGCGGCGGGTGAAGACCGCGAACAAAAACTCGTCAAAGGCGGATATCTCATCACGGACGACGAAAAAATCATGCTCAATCTCGTCACTGCAAGATTCAAAAAAGTGGTCGTGATTATAGACGCGGGCAACGTCATGGATACGTCTTGGGTGAAAGAATACGGGGATAGGCTCTCCGCAATCGTCTATGCGTGGCAGGGCGGAATGGAAAGCGGAAACGCCGTCGCGGACGTGCTGACGGGCAAAGTCAATCCGTCGGGGAAACTGACGGACACCGTGGCTATGCGCTATATCGACTATCCGTCCGCAAGCAATTTCGGCGCGAGAAAGGCGAATAATTACGTCGAGGACGTGTACGTCGGATATCGCTATTTTTCGACTTTCGGCAACACCCCCGTCGTCTATCCTTTCGGTTACGGCCTCTCATATACGAATTTTAAAAAGACCTCGACGCTGTCTTGCGACGGCGATGAATTTACCCTAAAAACAACGGTTGAAAACGTGGGGGACAAAGCGGGGAAAGAAGTCGTTTTCCTTTACGTCAATCCACCGCAAGGGAAACTCGGCAAGCCGTTTAGAAACCTCGTCGCTTTCAAGAAAACCGGACTTATCGCACCCGGCGAAAGCGAAGAAATCACTCTCGTTTTCGGAAAGAAAGATTTGGCGTCTTTCGACGATGGCGGACGGACGGGACACAAGAATTGTTTCGTTGTCGAAGACGGCGAATACGTCTTTTACGTCGGCGGCGATTACGTGTCTGCGGAAGAGATTGCAAGCGTGCATATCGACGAAACCGTCGTCGAGCAATGCGAAGAAGCGTGCGCCCCGAAAGTGCCTTTCGACGTCACTTATCCGCACGTCGCGAAGAACGGAGAAGTGAGCAAAAAGTATCACAAAGTGGCGACCGAAACCGTGTCCGTGAAAGATAGAATCCTTGCGCGGCTTCCGAAAGAGATTCCGCAAAACAAGGACTTAATCTGCACGTTTGAGGATGTTAAAGTCGGCAATTTGACGGTTGAAGAGTTTGTGTCCACCTTGACCGACGAGGAACTCGAAGTGCTTGCGCGCGGTCAATTTAAGATGAACAGTCCCCTTGGCACCGAGGGTAACGCGGGTGCTTTCGGCGGCACCGAACAAAGCCTTATGGACAAAGGAATCCCCGCCGTTATAACGACGGACGGCCCGTCGGGAATCAGGCTTGCGCACTATGCGTCCTTGCTCCCTTGCGGCACTGCGATAGCCTCTTCCATGAACGAAGAATTGGTTGCCGAAGTCTATGCGGAACTCGGTGAAGAAATGAAGCGCAAAGGGTCGGATATGCTTTTGGGTCCCGGCATGAATTTGCACCGCGACCCTCTTTGCGGACGAAACTTCGAATACTTCTCCGAAGACCCCGTCGTGTCGGGCAAAATTGCCGCGGCGGTCGTGAGAGGAATACAGTCGGCGGGCGTGTCCGCTTGTCCCAAACACTTCGCGTGCAATAACCAAGAAACAAACCGCAATCACACGGATACGAGAGTGTCGGCAAGAGCGCTTAGAGAGATATATCTCAAAGGATTCAGAATTTGCGTGGAAGAAGGCAAGCCGCTTTGTATGATGACGTCGTACAACAAAATCAACGGTACTTTCTCTTATTACAATTACGACCTTGCAACGACCATTCTCCGCAAGGAGTGGGGATACGACGGGATGCTCGTGACCGACTGGTGGACGGTGTCCGAAAAATCCCCCGACTTCAAAAAGTTGAAACATAACGGAATGAGAGTGCGCGCACAGGTCGACGTAGTTATGCCGGGCGGAAGCAGAATAAAGGGCAAATATGACGGCACGACGCTCAAAGGACTAAAAGACGGAGTGCTGACGCGCGCCGAAATGCAAAGAAGCGCGGTCAACGTTTTGAAATACGTCCTTGCAAACGAATCTACGAGAAAGCGGATACAATAAAATCGAATTTTTAAAAATCAAAAAACCGTCGGGGATTTTTCTCGGCGGTTTTTAGTTATTATGATTTTCAAAACAGAAAAACAAAAGCGACCGTATAGCCGATTTTTATTTAGTCTTCGTATTCGACGGACAATAGGCACAAACCTTCGGGGGGAAGAGTTTTGCCTGCTTTCGTCCTGTCTTTTGATTCAAGTGCGAGTTTCACGTCGTCCGCGGTCAGTTTCCCCATGCCTACGTAGGTGAGGGTGCCTGCGATTATGCGCACCATATTATATAAGAATCCGTTTCCGCAAACGGTGATGGTTATCTCTTGGGGTCTGAATGCAAATTCGCCCGCGACTGCGATATCTTTGACTTCGACGTCGAGAGAATAAATGGTGCGGACGGTAGACTTGACGACCGAGCCGCTTGCCTCGAAACATTTGAAATCGTGCTCTCCGACGAGGATTTTCGCACATTCTTTCATCTTGTCGGCGTCAAGAGGGGATATCACGTGAGAGTGGGTTTCTCCGATGACGGGAAGACGATGAGGAGAGGTGTAAATGCTGTATCTGTAAGTTTTGCGCTTTGCCGAAAAGCGCGCGTTAAATTCGGGATAAGTTTCTTCGCAATAAAGCATGGACACGTCGTCGGGGAGAGAAGTGTTGACCGCATAGGGTATTTTGTCCGTCGGGATAGAAGTATCCGCGTCGAAGTGAATCACTTGTCCGAGTGCGTGGACGCCTGCGTCCGTGCGTCCGCTTGCAGTGCAAGAGGTGGGGATGCCGAAAGTTTTCGTGAGAGCGTTTTCGAGGACTTCTTGCACGCTCAAACCGTTCAACTGTCTTTGCCAGCCGACGTAGTTTTTGCCGAAATAGGAAACGGTCGCGCGATATCTCACAGCAAACCTCCGAGGACGAGTGCGTCGATATATCCGCACCAGTAGTAGCGGTCGAGAAGTATGACGACGAAGTATGCAAGGACGACGAGGCAAGCGACGACGTCGCGAGTGCCTATCTTCGAAACTTTCATCTTCGTGCGATGAGGAGTGGCGTTATAGCACCTTGCGTCCATAGCGAACGCAAGTTCGTCCGCACGCTTGAACGAATTGACGAACAAAGGAATAAGCACGGGGATAAGCGCTTTCGCTCTTGCGAAAATGCCGCCCGTGTCGAAACTTGCGCCCCTTGCTTTTTGTGCGGAAATTATCTTGTTCGTTTCTTCGAAAAGGGTGGGGATGAAGCGCAGTGCGATAGACATAATCATCGCGATATCGTGGACGGGGACTTTGATTTTTTTGAGGGGAGAAAGCAGCCCTTCGAGCCCGTCGGCAAGTGCGACGGGAGTGGTCGTCAAAGAAAGTAAAGACGCACCCGAAATCAACAAAACGAGCCTTAAAACCATTTTTATGGTAGAATGAACGCCAGATTTGGTGATTTTGAGCACCCACGCCGACCAAAGTATTTCACTGTCGTCGCGACTCCCGAAGAAGAGATTTATGAGGGCGGTGAACAGCACGATGAAGAGTATTCCTCTCACGGATTTAAGCACGGACATCATGGGCAGTTTCGCGATGAGCACTATCAAAATAAGAACCGCCGCGGTGAGCAAAAATCCGAAGTAGGATTTGACGAAGAATATCGCAATGACGAAGAGAAGAGTGAGAAGAAGTTTCACCCTTGCGTCCATGCGATGCACGGGGGAATCGGCGGGATAGTATTGCCCGAAAGAGATATCTCTAAACATTCGCGCACCCCCCTATAAGTTTTTCGAGGGCGTTTGTAAAGTCCGCCTTTTTTACTATTTCTTCGGGCAGGATAATCCCTTTGTGGGAAAGCATATCCCTTGCGGTTGCTGGGAAGGGAAGGTCGAGCCCTATGGATTTGACCAGTTTTCTGTTTTTGAAAATTTCGGACGGGACGCCGTCCGCCACGAGTTTTCCGTCCTCGAGCGCGATGATTCTATCCGCGATTTCCGCGACTGCGTCCATGCTGTGCGAAACCATAATCACGGTGGGGCAAACGTGCTTTTTGAGGGTGAGGATGAGTTTTGTTACGTCTTCTATGCCGACGGGGTCGAGCCCTGCGAAAGGCTCGTCGAGGACGAGAATTTTAGGCTGCATTGCGATGACGCCTGCAATCGCCGCTCTGCGTTTTTCGCCGCCGCTGAGTTCAAACGGACTGCGCGTCGCGAATTTGTCGTAGGGAAGCCCTACGAGGTCGAGTGCTTTTTTCACTCTCTCGTCGATTTCCTCTTGGGAGAGTTTCATATTTTTGGGCCCGAAAGCGACGTCCTTTGCCACGGTGTCCTCGAAAAGTTGATATTCGGGATATTGGAAAACCATACCCACCGTGTAACGCAAATTTTTGAGATTTTTCTTATCCTTTGCGGATTTGCCGTAGACTTTTACGTCCCCGCTTTGGCACTTGATAAGCCCGTTTAGGTGCTGAATGAAAGTGGATTTTCCGCTCCCCGTCTTGCCGATGAGCGCGACGAATTCTCCCTCGTTTATCGTGAGGTTGATATTGTCGAGAGCGACTTTTTCAGAGGGCGTTTTTTTCGAGTAGACGAAGGACAGATTTTCGATTTCGACAGCCTTTTCGCCTTTTTTGATTTCGGGCGTAGGCAGATTAAGAGCGGATATTTCCTTTTCGCCGACGTTTTTCAAAATCCCGTCCGTCAATTCTTCCGCCGACACGATTACGTCGTCGAAAACGTATCCGATTTTCTTTGCGTCTTCCGCGATTTCCGTGGGGGCGGGGAGAGAAAGCCCGAAAGTTTTTACGTCGCAACCCGAAAAGATTTGTTTCGGCGTGCCGTCGCCGACGATACGTCCTTTATCCATGACGATGATTCTGTCCGCAAGGGACGCTTCGTCCATGTTGTGCGTGATATTGATTACGGTTATGCCTTGCTCGTGCAAGGATTTTGCAATCGCCATAATTTCTTTTCTGCCGACGGGGTCGAGCATAGCGGTGCTTTCGTCGAAAACGACGACTTCGGGACGCATTGCAAGCACTCCCGCAATAGCGACGCGTTGTTTTTGACCGCCCGAAAGTTTGCTGACGGGGCGGGAGCGATATTCGCTCATCCCGACCGCGGCAAGGGCGGAATCCACTCTCTCTATGATTTCATCTCTGGGCACGCCTATATTTTCGGGACCGAAAGCGACGTCGTCTTCCACGATCGTAGCAACCGTTTGATTGTCGGGATTTTGGAAAACCATACCCACTTTTTTTCTGATATCGAAAGTGAATTTTTCGTCGGACGTAGACATTCCGTCTATGACGACGGTGCCCGAAGTGGGCAAAAATAAACCGTTGAGAAGTTTGGCAAGAGTGCTTTTACCGCTGCCGTTTTTGCCGACCAACGCGATAAAACTGCCTTTTTCAACGGAGAAAGACAGGTTTTTGAGGGCTTTTAGACTGTGGCCCTCCCCTAGCGGATAAGAGTAACTTACCCCTGTGAGGCTTATATACGACATAACGACGATGATTATAACACGACTCCGAAAGAAATGCAAAACAATTTGCATATAATCCTTCGATTAAGCCTTTCGCGGGCATAATTGTGCGTTTTGGCATTGACAAAGAGAGAAATAAGCATTAAGATAAAATATACTATGTTAACGCTCGCGTACGCACAAGACTCCGAATATCTCCGAGAAACTTACTCGTCGCTCGGCATTGCGCTTCCCCCCGTCGGTTGCAACTTTTTGTATCTTGACGACGGAAAGGCGGTGGGGCTTATAAGGCTGATATTCGAGGACTGCGCGGTCGTAGACCTTATCAAGTTTGCCGACGGAGTGGAAGACGGGGACAAAACGTTCTTCGTCCACGCGACTTTCTACAAACTCAAAATAGGCGCGCCAGTCAAACTGAAATTCAGGGGACGGCACGAGGAATTGAAACCGTACGGTTTCGAAATCGACGGAGAGGACACGAGCGTTATAACGAGCGAAATCAATCTGCACGGCAACTGTAAAGGAAAATGCTAATGGAAGAAATCACTTCAAGAAACTTTATCGAAGACATCATCGACGATGAACTTGCGGCGGGCAAGGTGTCCAAAATCATCACCAGATTCCCTCCCGAGCCCAACGGCTATCTTCATATCGGACACGCAAAGGCTCTTTGCATAAATTTCGGCATGAAAGAAAAGTATCACGGGGAATGTAATTTGCGTTTCGACGACACGAACCCTGCAAAAGAAGACGTCGAGTATATGGAATCCATAAAAGAGGATATCGAATGGCTCGGCTTCAAGTGGGACAGAGTGCTCAACGCATCCGATTATTTCGGCAAAATGTACGAATGTGCGTTGAAACTCATTCGCGACGGCAAGGCGTACGTTTGCGACCTCACCGCAGAAGAAATTCGTCAAACGAGAGGCACTCTCACCGAACCCGGCAAGGAAAGCCCTTATCGCAATCGTTCGGTCGAGGAGAATTTGGATTTGTTCGAAAGAATGAAAGCGGGTGAATTCGAGGACGGCGCAAGAGTATTGCGTGCAAAAATCGATATGGCGTCCCCTAATATCAACATGCGCGACCCCGTCATCTATCGCATTTGCCATGCGGAGCATCCGCACACCGGCGCGGAGTGGGTTATCTATCCCATGTACGACTTTGCGCATCCCATCGAGGACGCAGTCGAGGGCATCACGCACTCCCTGTGCTCACTTGAATTTGAAAACCACAGACCTTTGTACGATTGGGTCACCGAGAATTGCGGATTCCCCGCGCCTCGTCCCCGTCAGATAGAATTTGCAAGACTCAACCTTACGCACACCGTCATGAGCAAGCGTTTCATCAAACGTCTTGTAGACGAGGGCGTCGTGTGGGGCTGGAACGATCCCCGTCTTTCTACGTTGAGCGGAATCAGGGAAAGAGGATATCCCCCCGAAGCGGTCAGAGATTTCTGCTCCCGCATAGGCGTGTCCAAGGCGGATAGCGAAGTGGATATCGCAATCCTCGAACACTGCGTGAGAGAAAACCTCAATCTCAACGCAACGAGAGCGATGGTCGTGACGAAACCCTTGAAACTCATCGTGGACAACTATCCCGACGACAAGTCCGAAGATTGCTATATCGAAAACAATCCTCAAAAAGAGGACGCAGGCACTCACGTTGCGACTTTCTCGAAAGAACTTTTTATCGAAGAGGACGATTTCGCACTCGATCCTCCGCCGAAATTCTTCCGTTTGAAACCCGACGGAATCGTGCGTCTTAAAGGTGCGTACGTCGTGAAGTATAACGGTTGCGATATGGACGAAAACGGCAAAGTCGTCGCGGTGCACGTGGATTATCTCGAAGGCACGAAGTCGGGGGAAGAGGGCGCGAATATCAAAGTCAAGGGCACCATACATTGGGTCAATGCAAAAGACGCCGTAGACGTCAAACTCAATATGTTCGATTATCTTATAATCGACGGTCCCGAAGACTATATGGATAGAGTGAATCGCAATTCTCTCACCGTCCTTAACGGCAAGGCGGAAAGTTTCCTCAAAGACGCGAAAGCGGGGGAAAGATTCCAATTCTTGCGCGAAGGATATTTCATCAAGAGAGCGGTGGACGGAGAAGAATACAATTCCATCGTCGGGCTCAAAGACAGTTACAAAGTAAAATAACCGCTTATGCGGAAATGAGGATATTATGTTCACTTGTAAAATTTGCGGAAGCGAAGTAGTCCCCGGTCAAGCGTTTTGCACCGCTTGCGGAGCGGACGTCGCCGACAACTACGAGAGCGAATGCCCGTCTTGCGGGACGAAGAACAGCGCAGGCAGTCGTTACTGTGCCAAATGCGGTAACATTTTAGGCGTCCTTGCAAAACCCGTTTGCGTGATTTGCGGAGCGAAAAACCTTCCCGGCGCGAAGTTTTGCGTGTCTTGCGGCGCGCCTTTGCCTCGCAACGAAGAAACTCACGACAACCTCGACGTCATCGAGATGAGAAAGACGAAACTGAAACTCGACCTTCTCGTCAAGGAAAGAATGAAGGGCATCGACAAGGAAATCGCGGACAAGCGCGCAAAGATGCTCGACGACAAGGCGAAGAGTATTCAAGAGGTCGACGATTATCGCGAACGCACTAATCAAGAACTTTCGAAACAAGCGAGGATTCTCGACGCATATCGCGAAAAAATCGACGAAATGGGCTCCGAGGACGTCGCAAAATTGAGAAAGGCGGCGGCGTCGCTTAAAGAACTCGTCGGATATTACTCCGACCCGTATTCCGAAATCGACGAGGACGAAATCGAATCGGATACCTACGTTTGCCCCGCTTGCGGAACAATAAATCCTTTGACGGTTACCGCGTGTTTGCACTGCGGAAGAAACCGCGCGAGAGCGACTTTGCTCCTTGCGAAAGGCAAAATCAAACAATCTCCCCCCGTCAAGCGCAAAGCGAAGAAAATACCCGTCGACAGCGTGAATCTCGAAGTGCGCAAAACGCCTACCTTTGCGGAGTTTGCGGGGAAGGAATTTGAAAACGCACAGACCAAAACCATAGAAAAACCCAAGACGGAAGAGCAGGCGAGTTTTTCGCAACCCACGCAACCCTATGCGGGAGGATATCCCTATGCTCCTTATCCCGCCTATCCTGCGGGCGCACCCGCGGCGCAATATCCGCCTTACGCGGCACCCGTGCTTTACAACAAGGAAACGGGAGAGCCTTATCAAATGCCTCCCATCGTACAACCCGTGGCGTTCGTGCCTTACGTGACGCAGGATCAACCTTTGATGCAATACGTTCCTGCGGACGTCCCCGCGGCACCCGTCGCAACACCCGTACAGACTTCGGCAAATAAGTCGGATAAGAAGATTTAGTATGGAAAAACCCAAAGAGAAAAAGGTCGATGAAATGGGAATCAGGCTTGCGCCCGCCCCTATGAGAGGAGGGGACGTAAATCAACTGCCGTCCGTAAGGCAGGATTTCGTGTTGCGCCCGTCCCTTGAAATAGACGACCCGCAAAGTCCCGCGCAGGAATATTCCACCGTGGACGACTTCCAGCCCAAAGCGAAGGACGTCGGAAAGACGTGGAAGCGCCGTAAACGCGGGAAGAACTTTATATGCGGACTGCTCATGCTGATTGCGGAAGCGGTCGTCGCGTTGCCGTATTTGTTCGCGGTGTTCGGCGTAAAGACGGATTTTCTGCCTTTTGCCTACGTCCTCGACAAGTATAACGCGATAGGTCATATCGTGAATTATGCATCGAACGGCGGAAATCTCGTCATGCTGATTCCCGACTTCATCCTATGCGTCGGATTGCTGTTCGTGCTGTGCAATATTTTGAAGGCTATATTAGGTGTTTGCGGTGCGGTCAAAGTCAAGAAATATACCGCTTGTTCGGTGGCGTACTTCGTGTTCGTGGCGGTGCTGTTTATCATAGCCCTCGTCGGTGCGGATAGTATGGGAGTGGCAAAAATCGACTTTATGCAAGACGTTATACACGGCTGGCAGACTAGTGAATGGTTCACCCTTTTCGCGACCGCAGTATTCGGAATAATCGTGAGCGTTATATGCTCCGTCATCAACCCCGATAAGTCGGGATATACTCGCTGAGTTTTAAGGAGAAACTTATGGCAAAGAAAGAAAACGTTCAAAAATTTACCCCCGAGGTAGAAAACAATATTCCCCTCGAAGAGGTCGTATACGAAAGCGAGGCGTACGGCTCTCCTCAACCCGACGCAGGCATGGAAACGACGGTTATGAAACCCGTCGGAATGGGCGGTCCCGTCCCCATCGTCGCACCCAAGCACAATACCGTGCAATTGCAACCCATTATCGTGCCGCTTGCGGTCGTGCCTTATATGACGCAGGATAGCGACGTGTTGCGCACGGACGGTCAGAGTGCAAACGAATACTACGGCGAAAGAGTGTCGGATATGGAAGAAACCCACGCACACAAGAAAGCGAAAAAGAAAAGCGACAAAGCAAAAGTGCGCATTGCGTCCTTCTTCTTGTTTTTGTTCTCGGCGGCGGTCGTCGCGGCGTACTTGCTTGCCTACTTCAAGCCTCAAATTATCGGGCTCGACTTCTCGGAATTTAACGTTATCGGCATAATCACGAGTTGGATTGGCGGCGTCGCACCTCAAAATCTCGCGCTTGCGCTCCTTTATATAATCAGTGCGGGATTCTCCGCGATATGCGTGTTGCTCACTCTCGTGTCCCTTATCGTCGGCAAACTCCCCGCGGGATTCGCGACGGTGTTGTACCTTTGCTCTGCGGCAACGGTGGACGCGGCGCTCGTCTATCGCATCATAGCGGGCAATTTCGTCCTTGCAAACGACAAAGCGTCCATAGTCGTATGCGGACTTGCGACGATAGGATTCATAATTTCCGTCATCATCGCAATCGCTCTCGGCAAGTCGGGCAAAAAGCAGGACAAAGCGAATACGACGAATTATTACGGCAACGATATGATTTAACGGCAAAGCGTCCGCAAAAAACTTTGCGGACGCAATTTCTTTAACGAAAGGTTAAACTTTTTGTATTATGATTTTATAGACGAATAAATGGGAATAAAAATCTTGCCTATTGCCAGCGGAAGCAAGGGCAATTCAACTCTTATAATGACCGAGAATACGGCGATACTCTGCGACGCGGGGATATCGTGCTCTCGCATAAAAGAAGGGTTGCGCTCGGTAGGGCTCACACTCGGCGATTTGAGCGGGGTTGTCGTCACGCACGAGCATAGCGACCATATATACGCGATTCCCAAAATAAATCCCGTCGTCCCACTTTACGCACATACGGAAACCGTCAAGGCAATATATAAAAAGCAGGGGGACGTCAAAAACTATCGTAGCGTGGATTTCTACGAAAACGGCTTTACGATAGGGGATATAGAGGTTTCTCCGTTTAGGATTCCGCACGACGCGGCGTATCCTCTCGGATACACCTTTTCCCACGGCGGACGCGCGGTCAGCGTCGCTACTGATATGGGCATTCCTACAAGGGGAGTGCTTAACAACGTCAAAAACAGCGAAGTCGTGTTGCTCGAATCCAACTACGACGAAGAAATGCTGAAAAACGGGGATTATGCTCCCGCGCTGAAACGCAGAATCCTCGGCAATCTCGGACATTTGAGCAACGATTCGTCCGCTATCATGGCGGAAAACCTTATAGGTACGAGGGTGCAAACTCTCATACTCGGACATTTGAGCGAAAACAACAATCTTCCCGAAATCGCGCTCCGCACGGTGAAACAAAAGCTCGAAAGCCATAATTCGGATATGAGAGTGGACCTTGCCTTGCAGCACGAAACGGGAAAACTATACGAGGCGGAATGAGAAATAAATTAACTGCAAACGAAAGTGCGTCGTCCTACTTGCTCGCGATATGCGGAGCATCTTTGCTTTCTACGATTTTCTATTACATTTTGAACGGAAGGACGGGGACGTTTGCCGGAATGAGCGTGGCGAATTGGATGAGTTATTTCGTGACGCAAATCGGATTCATCGCGGTGGCGGTGATTTTTTGCTCGGTGCGAAAGGCGGATATAGTCGCGGTCGCGAAACTCAAACCCTCTCGCAATATAGGGCAATATCTTCTTTTGTTCCCCATAGCGTTTTGCACGATTTTGGTGTTTTATCCGCTTGCGCTGTTGTTTATGCAATTTCTCGCGGTCATAGGCTATCCCGTGAACAGCGTAATCACAATCAATTTCTCGTCGGTCGGGGTGTATTTCCTTGCATTGCTTTGCATGGCGGTCTTGCCCGCGATAGGGGAAGAACTCGTTTGCAGAGGACTTCTTCTCGGCGGACTCAACACCCGCGATATAACTTTCGGCATATTCATTTCCGCATTGCTTTTCAGCCTTATGCATGCAAATCCCTTGCAGACGGTGCATCAATTCGGGCTCGGCGTCGTGCTTGCAATCGTATTCATACTGTCGGGGTCTATTATCCCTTGTATGATAGTGCACTTCCTTAACAACTTCATCACCTTGACCGTGACCGCATATATCCCCGAAGTGGACGAAATCGTCTTGAATCTCGGATATTGGAATTTCTTGACGGGGGCGGTCAGCGTGGTCGTCGGATTGTTTTTGCTCGCGATTTTGTTCTACGCTTATTACAAACTCGGCAAGGGAAAGAAAGCGGAATTTTCGCTGTATGAAAACACGGCGGATTTCGGCGATTACACAATTACCGTGACTTACGACGGCGACAAGAAAAAGTCTAATCCCGTGAAAAACTGCTTTGCTTTCATCCGCTCCCTCTTCACAAAATATGGCTGGCAAAGGGTATATTACGCGCTTTACGATTCGGCGGGAGTGGAGTGTTACGGCAAAACGAAAGGCATGGTCAACGTGTGGCTTGCAATCGGATTCGCGGTGTTTTATTGGATTTTGACCTTCCTTATTACGTGGCTATGAAAAACGCTTTGACGAAGAGGACGGGAGGAGAAATCGCATACGCCGTAGTCATAATTTGCACCCTGCTTTTGCGGGTTGCGACGGGTGAAAACGTATTCGAAAATTTGGGCGCGGACAGCGACGTTTTTTTCTCTTTAATCGTTCAAATCATATGTTTCGGGATAGTGCCTTTTTCGTTGTGGTTTTTGCTTTGCACGAATAGAAGAAAAAACGAAATCGGGGTTTTATTCTACGAATTTAACTTCAAAAAACCCTCTTTGCGTGATATGGGGCGTGCTACTATCATTGGCGTTTGTATGTTTTATCTTGCTTCCATTCTCTCGGTTGCGTGGTCTATGGTGCTACGAAAAATCGGCTACGTTTACGTGTCTTCGAAAACCGAATACACCTCGGTCGGAGTGCTGTTTGCAGAACTTATTTTGACCGCACTTTTGCCCGCGATATTCGAGGAATTTACGCATAGGGGCTTGCTGTTTGCGTGCTATCGCGACAGGGGTTATAAAGTCGTGCTGATTTCAGCATTGCTGTTTAGCCTTATGCACCAGAATATCAGACAAACGGGTTACACTTTTTTCGACGGAATAGTGCTTTCCCTTCTCGTCTATTACAGCGGCTCGATTTTCCCTGCGATGCTCGTGCATTTTCTCAACAACGCTATTTCGGTGTTGTGGGGATACGGTGAATATACGGGCGGTTGGTTATCCTTTATCGGTCGGGTGTCGGATTGGTTTTATTCCTCTTTCGTCGGCTATCTCGTCGGGACGATAATCGCGCTTATCGCGGTTGCGGTCGTGATATTCCTTTTCTACAGAATGAGAAAGGACGCAGTGGAAGAATATAGGATAGAGGCGGAGCCTTTTTACTCCGGGGACGCACTCTCTCGTCCGATATATAAAAGCGCGCTGTTTTGGATAACGGTGGCGGTGGGCGTCGCGACGACGGCGTTTAGTCTTGTTTGGGGGATTATGCGATGAAAATCAACCTTATAGCAGTTGGCAAAATCAAAGAAAATTACTATTCTTCCGCGGTGAGCGAATATGCAAAGCGCATATCTCGTTTCGCGGATTTTTCGGTTATTGAAATTCCCGACGCGCCGCAGTCGAAAACTCCCGAAGAGCAGAGCCGTATAGAGGGCGAAAGACTTCTTGAAAAGGCGAAAGGATATATTATTCTCCTCGACGGAAGAGGAAAGGAATTGTCAAGCGAGGATTTAGCCCTACTCATAAACAAAAAATGCATAGACGGAGAGGGGGAATTTAGTTTTCTCATCGGTGGCAGTCACGGACATAACGACGACACGAGAAAGAAAGCGGATTTCGTTTTGTCTTTTGGCAAGATGACTTTCCCTCATCAAATGTTCAGGGTTATGGCAAGCGAGCAGATTTATAGGGCGCTCACGATAAACGCGGGCTTGCCCTATCACAAGTGAGGAATTATGGAAGAAAAATTCATGCGTAGAGCAATCGAACTTGCACGCGCAAGCGCAGAGGCGGACGAAGTCCCCGTAGGCGCGGTCGTCGTCAAGGACGGAAAGATAATCGCGGAAAGCGAAAATAGAAAGGAAAGGGATAATCGCGCGACGTCGCACGCGGAAATTCTCGCGCTCGGCAAAGCAACCGAGGTCGTGGATAATTGGTGGCTCGAAGATTGCGACGTGTACGTTACGTTAGAGCCTTGTCCCATGTGCGCTATGGCAATGGTGCTGTCCCGCGTACGTGCGCTTTACTTCGGCGCATACGACGAAAAAACGGGGGCGGCGGGGAGCAAAATCAACATATTCGAAGACGGACTTTTCAATCATACGGTGTCCGTCGAGGGCGGAGTGCTGAAAGAGGAATGTTCCTCCATCGTCAGCGACTTTTTCAAAAATAAGCGGTTGAAAAAGAAAGAGAACAAAGAGTAGTTGCGACTTTTCGACGCCATATGGGCGTGAAATCCGTTTTATTTTTATAACGCAAATCGACAATCAAAATTTATACGATACGAAAAAACGCGACGAGATTCCCTCGTCGCGTTTTTCTGCCGCAAAGTCAATTCTGTCCGTGCGCTTCGTCGGATAAGAAGTCCGTGGCGTATGCGGTGTCGTCGGACGGAATAGCGTCCGAGAAATCGACGTCGATTCCGAAAACGCAACCCAGAACGGTTGCAAGAACAGATAGCAAAACGGATACCAAAGTGCATACGATTTTCTTTTTGCTCATAGACTTTCTCCTTTACGGTTTATTCGCCCGTACGGACAGCCTGCGACGAGAACAACTTATCACGTTAAAATCCGAAAACGCAAGGTTTTATGACAGATTTTTCGTATCTTTTTCGCGTGGTGCGAATATGATGATATATGTTTGATTTTTTCGTGATAATAAAATACGGCAAATTCGAGGATAAAATCCTCGGCAGAAAAACCGCGGAATATCTTGAAAGAGAATTTTCGGCGGTCGAACACGTTTTTCTTTCCGACGTCCGCCCGTCGGATATTCCGTCGGATAAAGCCGTCGTCGTTTTGGATACGGATATGCCTCTCGTGCGCCTTGCGGACCTAAACCGCATCGTCGCAAAGATGAAAAGAAAGGGGATAAAGGCGCTTTCTTTCGGGGATAATTTCGAGGGGATTTATCTTTCGGGATACGCCGTTCCGGATACGGAAATGCACTCCGACGAATTTTGCAAACTTGATAGTGCAAAATCTTATAATATAGTGTATAATATCCTAAAAGGACGAATTATCGAGCGACACTTGAACGCAGGCGTCGTTATTCCGTCCTCGGATACGGTGTTTATCGACGACACGGTTACCCTTTATAAGGGTAGCAAAGTGTTGCCGTTTTCCCGTATAATCGGGGATAGCGAGATATACGGCACGGTCGAGGCGTCTTACGTTGAAAACAGCAGGATAGACGCGGGCGCGGTTTGCGCTTATTCGCATATTGTGGATTCGCGCGTGGGCGCACGCACGAGCGTAGGTCCGTTTGCAAGACTTCGCGGCGCAACGGTCGGGGAAGATTGCAGAATAGGAGATTTCGTCGAAATCAAAAAGTCGATTATAGGGGACGGGACGAAATCCGCGCACCTTACCTATATCGGAGATGCCGAAATCGGCAAAAAGACGAACGTCGGATGCGGCACCGTCTTTTGCAATTACGACGGCAAAAACAAGCATAGGACGAAGGTCGGGGACGGGTGTTTTATAGGAGCAAACGTTAACCTCGTCGCACCCCTTGAAATCGGAGATAATTCGTTTGTCGGCGCGGGGACTACCGTCACCGACAGCATAGATAAAAATACGTTTACGATAGGGCGCGTCCGCGCCACGACTCGCAAGAAGGAATAACCTTCAAAAGGAGAAATATGTATCTTATCGTAGGACTGGGCAATCCCGGAGCGAAGTACAAAAGCACTTATCACAACGTAGGGTTTATGGCTCTCGACGTCGTTGCGAAGAAACTCGGCGCAAAATTCGTCAACCAAAAAAGCACGGAGTCGCACGTTGCGGAGGGCACGCATAACGGCGTGAAATTCGTCCTTGCAAAACCGGATACGTTTATGAATTTGTCGGGAAACGCGGTGTATGCTCTCGTCAAAAAATATAAGGTGGACGTCAAGGACGAACTCGTCGTGGTGTACGACGACGCGGATTTGCCCACGGGGAAAACCCGTATGAGAGAGGAAGGAAGTGCGGGTACTCACAACGGAATGAGAAACATAGTGGGCAGGCTCGAACGCACTGATTTCAAGCGAATGAGAATAGGCATAAAGAACGGCGAACTTGCACAAAAGGACGTTGAACTTATCGATTTCGTACTTTCAAAGGTCGATTATGCAGATCAACCCGCTTTGTACGAGGGTATAAACGCTGTTGCCGACGCAGTCGTCGACCTTATAGAAGGCAAGGACGTTCAACGTATAGAAGAAGTTTTGAATAGAAAAAAATGATTCCCGAACATTTGACTTTATCACACCTTGGCGGAAAACTCGCGCCCCTTGCGGGGCTCGGTGACAAACGCCTTAAAGACGGCGCGCTTGCCGCCGTTTCGGTGTTGCGTTTGACGGAGGGCGCAAAAGCGCATCTCGGTTACGCTATTCCCGCAGTCAAATTGTACGTCACCGCGGACGCATTGTCCGCATCCAGTATTCGGCGCAAAATCGAATCTTATGAAAGCGGTTCGACCATTTATTTCCCTCATCGCGACGACGTCCTTTTCCATAGGGGCGGAATGGGGAACAAATTATCCCGCGACCGCATAATCGCTTTGACCTCTTTCGTGTCGGGCGACGTGGAAACTTTGGTGGTGTCCGCAGACGCGCTCGTTCAAAAATTACCCAAGCCCGACCTATTTGAAAAGTATTCGTTTTCAATCGCGAAAGAGGATATCGTATCCCCTCAAGAGGTTGCGGATAAACTCGTAAATTCGGGATATGTCAGGCAGGAATCCATAGCCGAAATAGGCGATTTTTCTTTGAGAGGGGATATTCTCGACGTATATGCGGTCGACGGCAAGGCGTACAGAATAGACTTTTTCGATGAACTCGTCGAAGAAATCAAGGTCATAGACGTGGAAGAAATGCGCTCTCTCGGAGAGGTCGAAAGACTGCTCGTCGCACCCGCGGGAGAAATTTTGTTCGACGAAAATCAAGTCGAAAATATAAAGAAAAAACTTTCCGCATATCGCGACAACGAAAACGCAAGCCGCTTTATAGATACTTTGCACGCAGGCGCAAACGATCCGTCCGCGGTGTGGGCGTTGCCTTTCGACGACGAAAGTGCGTCCATATTCGATTATCTAAATTACGTGGGGAAGAAGACGGGCAGACAAGTCGTAGTGATTTTCGACGAGCCGAAAGCGATAAACGAAAAACTCGCCGTTCTCGGCAAGGAGTTCAGCGGACGAATAGCCGCGCTGTCGGAAAGCGGAGAAGTCCTTCCCGAACATTCGACTGCGGTGTATGATTATCACGAGTTCAAGCACGCGATTTTGCTTCTCAGAAAAGTGAGTTTCACTTCTCTCGCTCTGTCCAATCCCTTGTTCGAACCGACTATGCTTATAGAGCCTAAATGCTTGCCCGTCAGCAAATATTATCTTGATGCGGGAAGCATATTTAACGACCTGAAAAGTTTCAGACAGAGCGGATATAAAGTCGTGCTTTGCTGCGGCAGCGAAGAGAAAGCGAAGTCCGTCGTCAGGAGCCTAAACGAAGGGGACGTTTTTGCCCGTTACAGTGAGTTCGGCGACGCTACGGGAGAGGACGGAGAGGGCGTCCTCGTCACCCCGCTCAAGATAGAAAGCGGCTTTTGCTATCCGCACCTGAAAGTGCTTGTAGTCGGCGTTTCGGAATGTATCGGCAAAAAGCACGGCGAAAGCGTAATTTCGCAGAAAACGCAGTTTATCGCACCGAAACAGGGTGATTACGTAGTGCATCGTGTTCACGGCATAGGAATATGCGAGGGCACGACGATTATGAAAACGGGGGATTTCGAAAAGGAATATATCGTGCTCAAATATCGCGACGGCGACACTTTATACGTTGCCGCGGACCAGACCGATAACCTACAAAAATTCATCGGCGAAGAGCATCCTCGTCTTAACAAACTCGGCGGAAAAGAATTCGAAAAAGAGAAAGAAAAGGTGCGGTCTTCCGTCCGTAAACTTGCAGTCAATTTGCTCGAACTTTACGCTTTGAGAGAGAAAAAGCAAGGATACAAATATTCTGAAGACACCGTTTGGCAAAAGGAATTCGAGGACGATTTCCCGTATGAAGAAACCGTCGACCAACTCAAAGCGATAGACGATATAAAGAAGGATATGGAGAGCGGAAAAATTATGGACCGCATAGTCATCGGGGACGTCGGATTCGGCAAAACCGAAGTCGCTTTCCGCGCAATGTTCAAGACCATAATCGACGCAAAACAAGCCGTCCTTCTCGCGCCCACGACAATCCTTGCAAGACAGCACTACGAAACGCTGAAACCCCGCCTTGAAAAGTTCGATATAGATTGCGCCCTCCTCACGAGATTGCAATCGGGGAAGGAAAATTCCGAAGTCTTAAAGAGGCTCGAAGAGGGCACTTTGCACGTCGTAATCGCGACGCATAAGGTGCTTTCGAATAAGGTAAAATTCAACGATTTAGGTCTTCTCGTTTTGGACGAGGAGCAACGATTCGGAGTGAATCACAAGGAAAAACTCAAAGAGCGTTATCCGGGCGTAAACGTTTTGACCTTGTCCGCGACTCCCATTCCGCGCACTCTCAACATGGCGCTTTCGGGAATAAGGGACATATCCATGCTCGAAACCGCGCCGAAAGGCAGACTCCCCGTGCAAACTTACGTCACGCCGTATTCGGATACTCTCGTCAAAGACGCCGTTGCAAGAGAATGTGCAAGGGGCGGACAAGTGCTCATACTTTTGAACGATATAGAGGCGCTCGACGTATATTCTCAAAAACTTCACGCAATACTTGACGGGGGAGTGCGCATAATCACGGCGCACGGGCAGATGAATCCGACCGAACTCGAAAAGAGAATGAGCGCGTTTTACGACAAACAATATGACGTGCTTATCGCGACGACGATCATCGAAAACGGCATAGACCTTCCCGACGCTAACACGCTGATAGTTTTGAACGCGGGAAGATTCGGACTTTCGCAACTGTATCAACTTCGCGGAAGAGTGGGAAGACGAGGTGCGCTTGCTCACGCCTATTTCACCGTTCCCGAAGACGGAAGTTTGACCGAGATTGCCGAAAAGAGATTGCAAGCGCTTCTCGACAACGTAGAGATAGGAAGCGGATTTAAAATCGCTTTAAGCGATTTAAGTATACGCGGAGCGGGCAATATTTTAGGCGCCGAACAACACGGACACATCGAAAAGGTCGGCTACGAAATGTACGTCGAACTTCTCAACGAAACCATCGAAGAATTGCGTACCGGCGTGCCGCATAAGGACGTCAAGGACGTGACTATGAAGGTGGATGCTTCCGCCTATATCAGAGAAGGTTACGTCGCGGGGCGGGACAAAATGCGCATATACAAGGAAATCGCAAGCGTGCAATCTTTCTCGTCGCGGGACGCACTCGTGAAGAAACTCACGGACGTTTACGGCGCGCCCGACAAGCCGCTTATGAATCTCATAAACGTGTCCCTACTCAAAAATTTGGCGAAGAATTTCGGCGTATCCAAAATCGTTATCGACGGTAGGGGCGCGGGGGCAAGTTTCTTCGACGCGGACGTTTTCACAAACGAGGGGCTTATGCGCTCGGTCGCGACTCACGCGGACAGCGTCGTGCTGACGAGTACGATTCCGCCCTCTCTCGTGTTCGACATCAAAGGTTTATCCCCCGAAGAGAAGATAGAAAAGATGCTTAATTTCTTTGCGTCCGCTCTCGATTAAACCTCAAAAAGGGCGCAACCTTGAAAAAACGCTTGCCTATGCGCGCACTTGCGTGTATAATATCAATACTATTGTAAAATTATATCCGCATACGGAGATAAATTATGAAAAAAAGACTAATCCTTGCACTCGCTCTCGTTCTTACGATTTCCTTCACGGTCGGCGCGCTCGTCGGCTGCGATGAGATTTTCAAGAAAAACGACGAAAGAGATGCAAAACAAATCGTAGCCACCGTCACTTACGGCAACCAAACCGCGACGGTGACCAAAGGTGAATTGACGGCAAGTTTCAACAGTTATGCGTACACTTACGTCAATTATTACGGCTTGACTTATCAAGAAACGGCGGACTATATCGTGAAGTCCCTCGCTCAACGCGAATTGCTCGTGCTGTTTGCAAAGGACGAAATCACGAAAGCGTACGTTGCGGCGGGCAAACTTCCCGCAGGTTCGGTTCCCGAACTCGTTACGCTTGAACAACTCCTCACCAAGAGCGAAATTTCGAAAGCAATCGACGAAACCAACTCGGATATGAATTCGTCCCTTGCCTCTATCATCGAAGACCTCGTCCTCGACGACAGTTACAATAACGCGGAAGAGGATGAAGAGGAAGAAACCGTCGAAGTCACCGATCCCGTCAAAGTCAGATTCGAATCCCTCGGCGGCAGCGACGTCGAAACCGTGACCGTCCAAAAAGGTCAAAAAGCGACTCAACCCTCGACTCCTACTTACAGCGGATACGCGTTCTACGGCTGGTACACCCAAAACGGAACGACCTCCGGCGACTGGGGCGTTAAGTTCGATTTCGAAAACACCGCAATCGATAAATCCGTCACTCTCTATGCAAAATGGGTGGAAACTCTCACCGCAAGAGCGACTATGCCCGAAGAGGAAGAAGAGGACGACTACGATCCCGATAGCGACGACGTCACCGTCAGCGAAAGATTCTTCGATTCTTCTTTCAATGCAAACGCGTCTTACGTCGCAAAAATTAAATCCAAAGAAATCGAACTCGATATCGACACCGAAATCGCAGACGAAGACTTCGCGACCTACGTCGACAGAGGTATTGCGGAACTCAAAAAGAACATCACGTCCAACTATCGCGATTACGACTACTATCTCAACAGCGAGATGAAGACTATCCTCATCACCAAACTCGAACGCTATATCGGCAACGAAGTTTCGGTGGACGCGGAAGAAGTCAACGCAAGATTTGCAAAACTCGTCAAAGATAACGAAGAATCCTTCGGCGCAAGCGAATCTTCTTACAGCGATGCACTCACGAAATCTCTCTCCACCACCTACTTCCACAAAGTCACCGTGGACGAAAACGGTAGCGGTTACGGATTCGTGCAAAACATCCTTCTCAAACTCAGCCAAGAAGATACGGATTATCTCGTCAACCTCGTGAAAGAAGGCACTATGCCCACCGAGAATATTCTTACTCTTCGCGACAAGAAACTCTCCGCAATCAAAGTGAACGTGTCCAACCCGTCTTACGACCCCGATGCGGAAGTTAATTACGGCGACGACGTGACTATCGTCGATCCCATGACCGACCCTGCAAACCCCTACAACGATTACTCCGATGCAGGCAAGGGCGGTAAGACTCCCGACGCGACGTATCAAAAAGAGGGCGGAAACAACTACGCGAACATTCTTTCCTTCGGAAAGGACGCGGACGGCAAGTTCGGCATCACCTACAACGTCAGTGAATGTCCCTCCATGCCTTATATGATCGAAACCGTTCCCGCACTCGGCGAAAACGGCATCGTCGAACAAATCTATGCAAGTTTCGAATCCGTCAAGGCATTCGTGACCGCAAACGAACTCACCTATTCTCAAGGCATCTACTGGCTCAACAAAGTAGCGACCGCATGGGTGTATCTCGTCGGTGACGACGGCGGCATGACCTCTTCGGACAGCAATAACAACGGACTCGGTTATCTCATCACTCCCGACGGCGAAGACAGCAGTTATCTCTCTGCGTTCACCGACCTCGCTCGCGGCCTTATCAAACAAGGCGCAGGCGCGTACTCCATAGACGGCACCGCAACCGAAGGCAACTTCTATTGCTTCGCGGATTCCTTCATCGAAAGCGGTTCTACGTCCAACGCATACGCGGGTATCTTCGTTCTCGTTTGCTCTTACAAGGCGTGGGATGCGGCGGCATATAACGCGTGCACGGGCAATACTCTCACCGCAAACGAAGACGGCAGCGGCGTGCTTCCTTCGGACTACGTCCTCTCCTACGGCGCGACCGACGACGAAAACGTGACCGTTGGCGAACAAGTGGAAAAAGACCTCCTCGAAGGCAAACAAACCGACCGCTACAATCAAAAGGCGAACAACATGGGACTCAAATACGCAGACACCATTCAATATCACGAAAAAGCGTACAAATCCCTTTGGAAAGACCTTGACTAATTAAAAGTAATTCGCAAAAAAGGCACTTCACGCGAAGTGCCTTTTTTATACGACTATGAATCACGCAGTAAGCAATAACTTTGAAAATATAATCCGCTAATAAAATAAATCCCGACCGTGCAGTCGGGATTTATCGTTTGTTTGCGAATGGTTATTTTTCGAGATAGTATTCAGCCCAGCGCGCCACTCTTTCGGGAGTTATTGAATAGACCTTTTCAAGATAGTTTTCAAAGGTGCCGTATCCGGATAGGATTACGTCCACCGCAACGTCGAAGTTTTCTTCGTGGTTGGTTAGGGCGTACATGCACGCATCTAAGGAATGTTTTGGCACGTGGAAGAATTTCATAATATTGTATAATTTTTTGTTCGTGTCCGCGCGATAGTCGTTGGAGAGCATATACTCGCATTTTATATCTTCAAGGTTTCTTCCGAATGCGAGTTCGATTATCATCGCACATACGCCCGTCCTATCCTTGCCCGCGGTACAGTGGAAGAGAATTGTTTCCCCCTTGTCCATGCGCTCGAATATGCGGTTGTAGCCCTCTGCAAACGGCATATCGCGATAGGTGTCCGTGACGATGGATATCAGCCCTTGCATTTGCTCGGGAGTTGCGGTGAGAAGCCCCAGTTTCGTTTTCTTGGTGAAGACGATAGAGTTGCCCATTTCCTGTTTGAGAATGGAAAGGGGGATATGCTCCGTGCCGTCGGGGACGTAGTCGGGGGATTCTTTTATCTCGGTGTCCGTGCGGAAGTCGAATATGGCGTCCAAGTTTAAGGAGTCGAGAAAGTATTTGTCCGCGGAAGTTTTCGCGTGCAGGGATGCGGAGCGGAAAATCTTTCCGTCCTTGAATTTTCTTCCGTCGCCCGCAGTCAGGTTTCCGAAATCGCGGAAGTTGTCTAACGTAATTCTGTCTTTTTTCATATCCCATATTATAAACGGGTGCGCGTACGCGCGCAAGAGAAATCCGAAAGAAATCCGAAATTTTAACAAAATGTCCGAAAAGCGGATAAAATCAATATTGTGTAGACAATTTCGCGACGAGGTGTTACAATATACAAAAACACACAAAGCGTGTAATTTTGCATCAAGGGAGAAATATGAGCGATTATATCATCGTCACAGACAACGCCGCAGACCTTTACTTCGGCTACTATGAAGAACATCCGACGACAATGCTTCCCATGCCTTTCGTCATCAACGGCAAACAATACGAGTTTGAAGAGGAGTGCCCCTCTTATCCCGACTACTATCAAATGCTGAAAGAAGGACACCTTGTCAACACCGCGCAAGTCAATCGCGTGACGGCGTACAATATGTTCAAAAAAGCACTTGACGAATCGGGGATGGATATGCTTTTCATCTCTTTCTCTTCGGGTATGAGCGGAAGTTACGACAGCATGGTCGCGGTCATAAAGGAACTTCGCGAGGAGTACCCCGACAGAAGACTGGAAGCGGTCGATACGCTTTCGGGCGCGGGCAGTGAAGGACTTCTCGTTTACTACGCAAAGAAAATGCAAGACGCGGGCGCGTCTATGGACGAGGTCATCGAATGGATTGAAGAAAACAAGTTGCGTGCGCACAATATCTTTATAGTAGACGACATAAAGAACTTGAAGCATAGCGGACGTATTTCCACAATTGCCACTTTACTCGGTATGATTATGCAGATAAAACCCGTTTTTGAGTTGGATAACAACGGCAAGGTAGGTTTGCTCGGCAAGGCTATGGGCAGAAAAAAGGCTATGGCGGATATGGTGAAATATTTCCGTGAATACTATGAGCCCGATGCAAACGATTTCATTCTCGTGGAGCACACCTGCAATCAACCCGACGCCGATTTGCTTGCCGAAAAAATCAAAGAATTTGCAGGTGACGTGCCTATCAAATTCGGATATATAGACCGCCTCGTTTCGGGCAACGCAGGCTACAACGCACTCGTCGTATTCTTCATGGGCAAGCCTCGTCGCAAACGCATAACCGAAGAGGTCGAGGATGTTATCAGCAATATCAAAAACAAAACGAAATAAAGTTTAGACACGGCGACGCCGTGTCTTTTTTTGCTCGGGTGCAACCGTCAGCAATAGAGGCCGATATGAGAAGTGATTTTTAATCGTCGGTGCGCTTGAATTAAATAAGACAAAATAAAACGCTCGTCCGACGACGAGCGTTTTTGCTTGTAAGGTTATTTGCGAGAGTAACTTTCAAACAACTGTTTGAACGCAGGGATAGAGCGGCGAATCATATCTTCGCTCACGCAATACGACGCGCGGATATATCCGGGAGCGGAGAAACTGTCGCCGGGGACGAGAAGAAGTCCGTATTCTTTCGCGCGGTCGGAGAAAGCGTTTGCATCCTTTTCAAGTGCTTTCACGAAGAGATAAAACGCTCCGTCGGGGCGCACGCATTCATAGCCAATTTCGGTGAGAGCGCCGTAGAGAAGGTCGCGATTGCGCTTGTATGCGGCGACGTCGGGGACTGCGTTTATGCATTCTGCGACGACTTTTTGCATAAGGCTGGGAGCACAGACGTATCCTAAAACTCTGCCCGCTCCGCAGATTGCGGGGTAGAATTGCTCTTTCCCGTCGAGAGTATTCGGAATCGCTATATAGCCTATGCGCTCGCCGGGTAGGGAGAGAGATTTCGAGAAAGAATAGCAAACCACGGTGTTGTCGTAGTATTCGGGGATAAAAGGCGCGGTCTTTCCGTCGTAGACGATTTCGCGATACGGCTCGTCTGCAATCAGGAAAATAGACGACGAATATTCCTTTTGCTTGTTAGAAAGGATTTCCGCGATTTTAGCAATAGTGTTTTCATCGTAAACCGCTCCCGACGGGTTGTTGGGGCTGTTGACGATAACTCCTTTCGTGTGCGTAGTGATAGCCTTTTCAAACGCGTCGAAATCGGGGGTAAATTCGGGCTCGACGAAGGGCACGACTTTGAGCGTTGCGCCAACGCCTTCCACGAAAACTCTGTATTCCGGGAAAAACGGTGCGAATACTATAAATTCGTCATCCTCCCTTGCAAGCGCGCGAAGGGTAATCGTTAAAGACGCCGCCGCACCGCAAGTCATATAGATATAATCCTTATCGAAGGTCGCTTTGAAACGGCGATTTAAGTCTGCGGCGATTGTTCCGCGCACGACCGCATCCCCTTGCGCCGACGTATATCCGTGTATGGTCGTGCTGTCGGGAATATTCGCAAGACGGATAATTTCATCTCGCACGCATTCGGGGGCGGGGACGTTGGGATTGCCGAGTGAAAAGTCGTACACGTTTTCCGCTCCGACTTCGGCGGCGCGCTTTTTGCCGTATTCGAACAACTCTCTGATGACGCTTCTGTGAGAGCCTAATTCGTGCATTTTTTCGTTGAAGATATTGTTCATATTCACCTCTATATTATGTTAACACCTATCCGATTTTTAGGCAAGTATTGAATAATGCTTTTAAGTGTGATACAATAAATTTAGAGGTGGATTATGCAAAACGATTATCAAAGCAAAATCGAAGAACTTAAATCAATCGTCGCAAACATGAAACGCGGAGTGTTGTTTACGGGCGCGGGAATATCCGTGCCGAGCGGTATCCCCGATTTCAGAAGCGAAAACGGTTTATATGAAACGCCGTACGGAGATTATAGCGCGGAGTATATGTTGTCGAATACGTGTTTTATGAGAGAGGGAGAGGAATTCTTCAACTTCTATCGAAACAAAATGGTGTATAAGTCCGCGGAGCCCAATATCGCGCACGAGTATTTTGCAGACCTTGAAAGGCAAGGAAAACTATACGCCACCGTCACGCAAAACATAGACGGACTTCATCAGGCGGCGGGCGCGAACAGGGTATACGAACTTCACGGAAGCGTGTATCGCAATCATTGTATGGTGTGCGGGAAATTCTTCGATCTCGACTACGTTATGGAGGACGAAGGCGTGCCTCTTTGCGACGAATGCGGAGGAAGAATACACCCTGACGTCGTGCTATACGAAGAGGGACTCGACGAAGACGTTTGGAACGGAGCCGCATATGCGATATCGCACGCAGACGTAATGTTCGTTGTGGGAACTTCTCTCGTCGTGCATCCCGCGGCGGCACTCGTGGATTATTTCAACGGCTCTCGCCTTATCCTTATAAACAAGGGAGAAACGGACGTCGATTATCGCGCTGATATAGCGTTCCACGAGGACGTGACGAAAGTCGTGCATGATTTGATGAAATAATAAAGCCAACATAAAACGGCGTTTATCCGCACGATATCGCGTGATAAATGCCGTTTTTCGTTATGTTTGAATTTTGATGCGTTAAATCACCGTGACGCTTTTTGCAAGATTCCGCGGCTTGTCAGGGTTTATGCCAAGGGCAAGTGACGAGGAAAGCGCAAGTTTTTGAAGGGGTATAATCGCAAGCAAAGGATACAATTTTTCGTCGTCTTGCGGGGGAAGAAAAACGGTTTCATCCGCACCGACGTCTCCGACTGCGGACAGTGCGACGACGGTCGCTTTCCGTGTTTTCAATTCCTTAATCGTAGCCGAAGTCCGCTCCTTGTCTTTCAAATCCGTGACCACCGCGACGACGAGAGAGGTTTCGTCGACGAGCGCGATCGCGCCGTGTTTCAATTCTCCCGACGGATATGCGTCCGTCATTTTGTAGGTTATTTCTTTGAATTTCAGCGCGCCCTCTTTTGCGGTGATTTCATCCCTGCCTTTGCCGATGAAAAATAATTTTTTGGCGGTTGCGTTTTCGGATATCGCGGTCGATTTTACCATTGCCGCCGCGGATGAAA
Organism: uncultured Bacteroidaceae bacterium; assembly: GCA_964599875.1. Classification (GTDB taxonomy): domain Bacteria; phylum Bacillota; class Clostridia; order Christensenellales; family CAG-917; genus RGIG4097. Next base: position 11,286 of record CAZRHE010000004.1, on the reverse strand, counting down.
TCAGACTTTGCACCATACAATTCAATACGCATTTTCCCGCCGTTTTCATCGCAAGAAGATATAGCGCGAGAAGTTGACAGTTATAAGACTTCGTCGCGGCAACCGCGATTTCCGCGCCTGCGTCGGTAAGAATAGAGTAGTCCGCCTCGAAAGTAATCGTACTCAGCGGCACGTTCGTAATCGCAAGGGTTTTAAGTCCTTTTCGTTTACAGGTTTTGAGTGCGGACAGAGTATCCGCCGTTTCGCCGCTTTGGCTTATGAAAATCGAAAAGACGTCGGGGGAGAGAAATTCGACCTCGTCCGCTTCGCTTGCGATATAAACGCCCGTGGGAATATTCGCGATTTTTTCAAAAACGTATTTCCCGTACAGTCCCGCGTGATAAGCCGTCCCGCAAGCAAAAATCGCTATGCGCGACGATTGCTTTATATCGTCGATGCACTCTTGCGACAACCTTTCAAAAGACAGATATGCGTTTTCAAGGGCGGTCGGGATTTCTTCGATTTCGCTTTTCATATGGCAGTCGCACTTCACGGGGGATTTTTGGAAAAACGGAATCTTTTCTCTTTCGACTTCTTTCCCGCCCGCAAAAACTTTAACGCCGTTTTTCCCTACGACTGCAACGTCGCCGTCGCAAAGCACGCTTTCAAATTTGCAATAGTTTTGCAGTGCCAAAGCGTCGCTTGCGACAAATCCGCCTATTTCGCTTTCTCCGACTACGAGGGCGGTCCCTTTTCGCACGCAATATATATTGTCGTCCCCGCGTTTTATGGCAAGGAAAGTGGCGGAACCAATTAGTTCGCTCGCCGTTTTTTCGACGGCGGAAAGCATATCTCCGTCGTAGTTTTTTTCAAGTAGGTGCGCTATGATTTCGCTGTCCGTGTCGGACGAGAAGATTTCTCCGTCGACGAGAAGACTTGTTTTCAGTGCGGAGTAGTTTTCAATTATTCCGTTATGTACGACTGCAAATTCACCGTTGGGAGAGGAGTGCGGATGAGCGTTTTTTTCGGACACTTCTCCGTGCGTTGCCCACCGAGTATGTCCGATTCCGACCCTCCCGTCCGCGTTTTCGGGGATGACTGAATAGAGTTTATTCACTCTGTCTCCGCATTTGAAAACGGACAACTCGTCGCCGCCGAAAGCGACGCCAGCACTGTCGTATCCTCTATATTCGAGGGTGCGCAGCCCGTCGAGAAGAATTGATTTGATTTTTCGGTTGCTCGAAACACCTATAATTCCGCACATAATTCACCCGTGACTATCTTATGAAAAAACCTTCGCTATTGACAACGGATACCTCGTTTGCTACAATACTTTATGCAATAAAGTAAATTGCGACGATTCGTCGCTTCGGAGTGAAAATGTCAAAGACGGCAGAAATAGCAGAAAGATTGAAAGCACTGAGGGAAATCACCGAGATTAGCGTAGAAGAAATGTGCGCCGTGACCGGCGTCGATGAAAAAACTTACCTCGAATACGAGGAGGGAGAAAGGGATTTTTCGGTCACTTTCTTATATAATTGCGCAGGCAAATTCGGAGTTGACGTGACCGCGCTTCTGACGGGGCATACGCCGAAACTTTCGAGTTATAGCATAGTCCGTGCAGGGCAGGGCGTGTTGACCGAAAGACGTCACTCGTTCAGATACGAGCACCTTGCCCAAAACTTCCGCGGACGCACTGCGGATCCGTTTTTGGTTTCCGTGCCTTATAGCAAAGAGGTCGAAGAACAACCCATTGCGCTGTCCACACACAAGGGACAGGAAATGGATTACGTCCTCGAGGGCGAACTCAAAATAGTCGTCAACGGCAAGACGGAATATCTCTGCGAAGGGGACACCGCGTATTACGACAGCGGACAGCCTCACGGGATGATAGCCGTCGGCGGAAAGGATTGCAAGTTTATAGCAATCGTGCTCCGTCCCGTAGAAGAATAGGAGGAATTATGGAAAGATTCGGCTTTGCTCCCGCACCCGCAAAATCCGAAAATACGATAGTGGACGGGGACTTTCGCATAACCGTGATTACGGATAGAATCTTGCGCCTCGAACACGTCGTCGGGGGCAAGTTCGAAGATAGGCCGTCGCAATGCGTGATGAATCGCAATTTTGCAAATCCGCAGTTTACGTATACGAGAACGAACGATGAAGTGCGTGTTGTGACCGCTAAAAAGGAATTTTTCATCAACAAGCACACTGCAAACGTTCTCGTCAAAAAGGGGGACGGTTGGAGGGACGCGCGTCACGGAATCAACCTCAAAGGTACGGCGCGCACTCTTGATTTTACCCTTGGTTGGATTAAGCCCGACACTCTGTACGTGCGAATGGGGGACGGGCTTTTCGCTACGTCCGGCGTTGCGGAAGTCGACGATTCTCATTCCCTGCTTTTGAACGAGGACGGCACGGTTTCCCCTCGCGAATACGGGGTGACGGATAAGTACGTTTTCGCATTCGACGACGATTATTTGGGCGGACTTAAAGAGTTTTACGGACTCACAGGATTCACTCCGCTACTCCCTAAATATGCTCTCGGGAACTGGTGGTCGCGCTATCACGTTTACACGCAAAAAGAGTATCTCGACCTTATGGACGAATTCGCCGCAAAGGATATTCCGCTCACCGTCGCGACGATAGATATGGACTGGCACCTTGTCGGCGACGTGCCCAAAGACGCGGAATTTAAGAGTTGGCAGGGAAGAGGCTGGACAGGGTATACTTTCAATGAAAAACTTTTCCCCGACTACAAGTCCATGTTCCGCGAATTGAAGGACAAAGGGCTTGCGATAACCATGAATTTGCACCCCTGCGACGGCGTTAGATATTTTGAAAAGCAATATCCCGAAATGGCAAGGGCAAACGGCATAGACCCCGCGACGAAAAAACAAGTGGAATTCGATTTCACTTCCATGAAATTCATCCGCTCGTATTTCGATGTTTTGCATCATCCTTACGAGGACGACGGCGTGGATTTTTGGTGGATAGATTGGCAACAGGGCACGAAGTCGAAATTGAAAGGTTTCGACCCTCTTTGGGCACTCAACCATTATCACACTCTCGACGCGGGCAGAAACGGACGCACCCCTCTCGTGCTTTCGAGATACGCCGGGATAGGCTCTCATCGCTATCCTCTCGGCTTTTCGGGGGATACGAGCGTCACTTGGACGAGCCTTAAAATTCAGCCGTATTTCACTTCGACCGCCTCGAACGTCGGTTACACTTGGTGGTCGCACGATATAGGCGGGCATCTTTTCGGCAGAGGGAATGCAGAATTGTACGTCAGATGGTTGCAATTCGGCGTGTTTTCACCCATAAACCGCCTACATTCGAACAACAAGTCTTGGAGCAAAGAGCCGTGGCTTTACGGCGAAAAAGCGGAGAAAATCGCAACGGACTTTTTGAGATTGCGCCATAGACTTTTGCCTTATTTGTATTCTGCCAACGTGCGCACGGCAAAGGACGGCGTGCCGCTTATGATGCCGATATATTATTTCGACAAGTCCAAAGAGGGATACAAGGCGAAAGACGAATATTTCTTCGGAAGCGAAATGCTCGTCGCACCCGTCGTTTCTCCTATGAAAAGAGGAAAATCCGTCGCCGTTACCAAGGTGTATTTGCCAAAGGGAAACTGGACGGACTTCTTTACGGGAGAGAGATACGCAGGCGGCAAAACTTATGAGATAGAATCTCCCCTCGACTATATCCCCGTTTTTGTGAAAGAGGGCGGAATAGTGCCTTTGATTGCCGAAAGAAAGGGGAATTCGCAATCTTTCGACAAACTCGAAGTCAGAGTTTACGAGGGAGAAAACCGATATGAAGCGAACGATGACGACGGAAGCGGAATTTTGTTTGAAAACCACCGCGATAGATTGACGATAACGCCGCTTTACGGCAGAAAACGCACCGAAATCACGGTTTCGTTTTTCGGCGCGGACGGAAGAAGAAAGTCCTATCCCGTCGTTCTCGACGGCAGTCAAGTCACCGTCGATTTCAAGGCGTAATCGTAAATTTTCTCCCGAAAGCGAGGAAAATAACGAAAAGGTGTCGAAAATTGCTTGACATATTTTTCGTTATTTAATATTATTATCAAGCATTTATAGAAGTCTATTGCGGGGAGAACTAGCCCCTTGAACCGCAGTCTATATAGAGGGACGTCGTCCTATGACCGTGATCGGTCGAAAAAATACTGAAAAATTTGGAGGTCCGCTATGGCCAAAGATTTGTCCAACATGGCAAACAACAATAAGTCTTATATGGCAAAGCCCGGCGAAGTGGAAAGCAAATGGTACGTCATCGACGCAACCGGTATGGTTCTCGGTAGACTCGCATCCCAAGTCGCATCCATTCTCAAAGGCAAGAACAAACCCGAATACACTCCTCACGTCGACTGCGGCGACCACGTCATCGTTATCAACTGCGACAAAGTCGTTCTCACCGGCAAAAAACTCGAGGACAAGTACTATCGTTATCACTCCGGTTACATCGGAGGACTCAAAGAGATTCAATATAAGAAACTCATGAGCGAAAAACCCGAATTCGTCGTCTACAAAGCAGTCAAAGGCATGCTCCCCAAGAACACTCTCGGCGCGCAAATGCTTAAGAAACTTCGCACCTATGCAGGCAGCGAACACAATCATCAGGCACAATGCCCTGAAACTCTCGTATTGAAGTAAGAGGTGAATTATGGCGACTAAAAAAGCAGCGAAAAAAGTTCAATATCTCGGCACCGGCAGACGTAAAAAAGCAATTGCAAGAGTTCGTCTTATCCCCGGCGGCGAAGGCAATATCGTCATCAACGGCCGTACTTTCGAAGATTACTTCCCCGTTGATACCATGAGAATGATCGTCGAACAACCCCTCGTTCTCACCTCCACCAAAGACAAATTCGATGTCGCAGTCAACGTCTACGGCGGCGGCATGACCGGTCAAGCGGGCGCAATCCGTCACGGTATCGCAAGAGCACTTTGCGTGGCAGACACCGAAGCATATCGTTCCGTCCTCAAGAAAGCAGGTTACCTCACCCGTGACCCCAGAGCGAAAGAACGTAAGAAATACGGTCTCCACAAAGCACGTAAAGCACCTCAATTCAGCAAACGTTAACCGTTTTACCAAAGAAGAAATCAACAGCAAAAAGCACCGATCGTTTCGGTGCTTTTTGATTATACTTTTGCCGTGCGCTCAAAATCCCAATATGAAACTAATATAAGACAAAAAGAATGGATTAGTTTAATAATGGTAATAATATTTGTAAATAGCGTGCAAAGAAAAGTCTAAACGATTGAAGACTTTTTAATAATTACACAGGGAAATTTAGAATAGTCCGTGCTATAACTGCATCGTTGAATAAGAGAATATGAGAAATTAAGCGAGAATCAAACTGATAATATTACGATGAAGATATTGCTTGAATTTGGAGAAATCGAAATGAAATATAAAGATTGGCTGGATGAATGGCTGAACAATTATGTTAAAATCGCAAACAAACGTCGTACCTTCGATCAATATTCAACGATTGTGCGTGTACATATCAATCCGAAATTGGGGAATAGCGAGATAGGCGCACTGACACGGATAGAATTACAAAAATTCGTAACCGAGTTACTGTTATTCGGGAATAAAGCGACGGGTAGAGGGCTTTCGACGAGCACGGTAAATTCAGTAATAACCGTAGTTCAAAATTCGTTGCGTACGGCATTCGATTTGGGTCTCGTTTCGTCTAATTTGGCGAATAGCATAAAGCGCCCTAAAACCGCTGAAAAACGCATAGAATGTTTTACCGTTGAAGAGCAGCGTATGATTGAAAAGGCTGTGCTGTCCGATGATAAGCATCCGTATATGTATGGTATAGTTTTATGTTTGTATACGGGTTTAAGAATAGGTGAATTGCTTGCGCTTACATGGGACGATATCGATTTTGCGTCAGGGATGCTTTTCGTTACAAAGACATGCTATGATTGTAAAAGTGAAAGCGGTGAGTTTATGCGAATAATCGATTCGCCTAAAACGTCTACGTCTTGCCGAGAAATACCATTGCCTAAACAAATAATCCCCATTTTAAAAAGAATGAAAAAAATCGGAGGAGCGAATTGTATTATATCGAAAAAGAGCAAACCGATTTCAGTTCGAACTTATCAAAGGAATTTCGAATCGTTACTTAAAGATTTGTGCATTCCGTATCGCAGTTTTCATGCTCTGCGGCATACGTTTGCGACGCGGGCTATCGAGTGCGGAATGGATGTGAAAACACTTTCAGAGATACTCGGACACAAAAATGCGTCTATGACGCTAAACCGCTATGCGCACAGTTTGTTGGAACATAAAAAGGACATGATGAATCGTCTCGGAAAGTTGTGCAAATGCGATGCACATTAGTCATCCTTCGATAAGTAAGCGATATGCAACTTATGAATTGGCTGTGTATTACCTTACAACCGCATTATATAAGGTATATATTTCATATTATGGCATATGAAACTTTCAAAAAAATCGTGTTTTTTGTTTGAGGGTATTGCAATCCATCACATTTTTGGTATAATAATGTCGTAGGGTGGCACTTGATGCGTTACTTTGCGAGAAATTGTCGAAACATTTTCGCAAGTGCAAGTGTCATTGCAAGATGCCTGTTGTTAATGCTCGTAGGAATTTGTCTCGGCAAGCGTGACGGTGGAAATAAGAAGTGTTTGAGGTAGTGCATTCCCATGTGCGCGAAAGGGCGAAGCCATGCCCTTTATTTTGTTATTATTTTGAATTAGACAAAACAGTCTATAAACATATTAGTTTGCGCATAGTCCTATAATTGACCAAAAGCAAGGCGATTAATGTATTATTATGAGAGAGATGACAAACAGATAATGTCGCTCTTTTCAAGCATCTTTTATTTCCCTATTTGTTTTAATGAGAACAGATGCACAAAAACTAGGATTACGTAATGCTTATATATATTTTGTGGCTGTACTGACTATTATATAATGTTGTTAGTGCTATTAGTACAGATAATGATAAGATTTTAAAAGTGGCGAAAGAAGGTCTTTATAATTGAACATTTTATGAGTCTGTTATGATTAATAAAGTGTTACGATGAAAAATTTGCTGATTGTGATAAATGGATTGATGGGAAGGAAATTCTATTATCAATTGGTTTTAAAGGATGTACGGAGATTTTAGTAAAACTGTTTGGATATTTTGCTCGCAATTCTAGATACAAAAGTAATGGAGGGAGAATATGAAATGATTAAGAATAATATGCAGCCGGTTGTTCCGAATATGAAATATCATGCCGATGATTGGAATATAATTACTAAAGCAGAAAAAGAAAACGAACGTATTGAAGGTTTAAGAATTTTGCAATCAGCATTGTTTTCGGGTAGATGTGTAGAGCATTATATTATTTCAGGGGACGCCCTATTACTTCAAAAAAACGCAATTAATATTGTATTGGGAGGGCGCTGGTTCTTTGTTGTTATCGTTGGCGCTCATAAAAGGCGACAAATTGTTTTGATACGAACGGTGGATGAATTATTTGCTAAGGTAGAAAAAATTGAAGATGAAGATTCTGTTACATTTATAAATATGATACAGAAAACAAACGACTGTTGTTCTGGTGTCGTGTTTTCTAGTGGAGATGGTGATTTGAGTATAGAAATAATTCCAGATACGGTAAACACAAGGGATTTAACTGATGGCGGAGGTGATTCTAATAATATTATTTCTTTGACTACAGATATCTATTCTTTGCGCGTGCAACACGGAGCAAATAATCCATATCGTAAAACGAAAGCGTATCGGTTTGTTGTAACTGAAGTAACACGAGCTTGTTATAAAAACAGAGGATATTATGAGTTTATTTATGGAGCTAATCAAACTTTTAACTTTTCAAATCTTTATTACACATATTATTCGGTAAATAATAGGTACGGCTTAAGCAAGAATGAAGCTTGGAGGGAGTACACAAAATGAAGGAGTTTTTACAAAAGCATTGGATAACAATTGCTACGCTTGTGGTTTCGTTAGTGCTATCTATAATAGTCGGTGTGATTGAAACGATTTCTGTTTTTGAGGGCATCATATGCGGTTTGATAACGCTATTAATCATTACATTTGTTTTTGATTTTGATCGATATTTAGAAAAAATAGTTAAAAGTCAAGAGTTGCAGTTAAATCAGTTAAAGCATTCGGCTGTTTATGATTTTGATTCGGTAGATAAATGTGCAATAAAAGTTGGAGAACTAATTCAAAGCGGAGAAAACCATACAGTGGATTTTGTATCATTGGATACCAAAATAAGAACACAGGTAAAGGATGCAAGAAGACCGATGTATAAACTTCTTGATGATTTTGTCAGTAAAAAAAATATTAAATTAAGATATTTAACTACAATAAGTGCAAAAAATTTTGAAACGATAGCTCAATTTATAAAAAAAAGTCAAAAAAAAGGGAATGATTCAAACTTTGCGTTGTGCGTTTCAACGATCCCCTTCGCTTCTTTTTACATAATTGATAATATGTATTTAGTAATAAGGACACCTTATGACACCTCGACTCCTAAACATTATTGTATAGTTGAAAACGAAGTAATGATTAGAGTTTATCAAAGTTGGTTCGACATGCTATGGAAGGCATCTGAAATTATTGATAATAAAGAAGTAATAGATAAGGTTTATTCACAAATCAAATCGGATATTTCAGAAGCGGATGCTTCTAGAATGGAGGATCTTAAAGAAAATATTAAAATAATTTTCGGAGAATAATATGTTGATAGGCAGTGCGGTTTTTGATTTTACGCTTCAAGGGAAAATAAAAAAAGTTAATAATATTGAGGAATGTTTTAATGATGTTGGCAATGAAATAGTTGTTTTAAGGTATTCGACCCCGGACATTGTTTTGTTGTTTGATAAGGTAAAATGTGTTATATGTGAAACAGGAGGATGCACATGTCATTTAGCCATGCTTGCATTAGAAATGAGTGTTCCATGTGTGGTTGGCGTTAAAGGTATAATGGATTTGGCTGATGGGACTAATGTTTTTGTAAAATCAAAAAATGGAACTGGAGAAATATATGAAATTGGAACCATATGAGAATTTAGAACAAATTTTGATTGATTCTAGATATACAACAATAAATCATAGTGATTCGGATGTGGTAGATAATATGCCAGATAGACTAAAAATTCTAGGAATTTTAGGGGAAGATTATTGTCGCTCGGTTTATAATGTGCTTAATCAAATAAAAGAGAGCGATATTATGAAAGCAAAAATATATCCATCTGAATGTATTAAAGTTGCGCATAATTTTCAGATGGCAATAAAACAAAATCATATTATTAATCCAGATGAAACCGCCAAAATTTTTTTAAAAACTATTAATTTGGCCATTAAAAAGCGTGCGGTTCTAACCGATGCATATATTTCAAAGTACAATAATAATGTTTTCCATATTACAAAATTGACTTCAGACCACGAAAAAAAACAAATTGCAAAACTTACAACATTGTTTAGAGCATGTAGCGAAATCCTATATTTTGATAATCATACGACATGTGGGGATATCTTCACATTTGATGATGTAGATAAAACTATTATTATAAGGAACTATAATAATTTGTTTTCACCTTATATATATGAGGATGAAGTATTCCCGATTAAGGAAATTCATATTATTTCAGTCTATAATAAATTAGACCTAAAATTTGATATGGTCGGCAACTATTCGTCAATAATAGATATAAATAATCAACTGTGTGGATACTGTATTGAAATTATAGATGAATATGGGAATAGCAAGAATCTATTTTTGGATGCAGTAGTATGTATTGTTAAAAACTTAGAGAGAATTATTAAAGAATATACGCAGAAATATCAATCAATACGGTTTGAAAAAAAAATAGAATTATTAATTAAATGTTTATGTTTAGTCAACCAGCCACTTTTTGATGTAAGTGGAGTTAAATTTGATTTAACAAAAGAAATAATAAAAAAAGTGATAAAGAATTATGATTCTATTGGAATTTATTCTACACAGGATGTTTTATTGCAATATCCGTTTGAGGATGCAGTAGAAATGATAATTAATCCAACAATTTATTTATAAGGAGAACTTTTATGAAAATTATTTTTAACGGAGTATGGATGGCATCAGATATAGGCGAAACAGTATCGTTTATAATTGATCTGGATTCGGGCGAAAAAATATTGGTTGATTGTGGAACAAATCTTGTTCATGGGCTGATAAAAGCGAATGTTGATCCGATGTCTATTACGCATATTATTGTAACGCATTCACATGGGGATCACATTGCAGGGCTGCCTTCGTTTTTGTTTTATCGCTATTTTTATGCGCCAGGGATATTTGAGAAAACAAATCTGCCGATAAAGATCATTTCGTCTCCACAATGTTTAACAGCAATTAAAAATTATGTAGGAATACCGTATCCTATGTTGGTTGAACCTGCTGGGCTTGAATATATTGCGAAAACAGAAAAAGAAAAAATAATCATTGGGGATAGCGAGATTTCTTTTTTCAAATCTAATCATAGTCCTCATACTTTAGGTTTTACATGTACTAGCGCGATGGGCAAGATATTTACCTACACATCGGATACAGCAGTAGATGAGCAAATAATTAAAGATAACAAAGATGCAGATTTCTTGATTCACGATGTCGCTGCAACGAGTGATTTTCCGCAATTGGCTGGAGGCCATACGTTATGTAGCCAAGTTGCACCTTTGTTAGAAAAATATCATATTAAGAATTTTATACCCGTTCATAGGATATCGCCATACAAATATGATATAGAAAGATACATGGCAGAATTAAGAAAAGATTATTCGGGGAATATAGTTATACCTAATGATGGAACAATAATCAATATTTAACTAACAATACAACATTATTTGATTTGTTGGAATTGTTGATATTTATATTGACTAATAGGTCGTATTAAACAAACTATGTAATGGTATTACATATAAAAACACACTGTTCCTCAAAGCATGGAGAGTGATTTAATAAGAAGTAATATTTTAGTAATAATACCAAAATTTTTTTAGAGAGGATTACATGAGAATTTAGCACATGTTAAACGGAATACATTATCATCATAAAATTTTTTCTGCAAAACCAATAAAAACACTTGCGTTTTAAGGAGTGGCATAGTAAGATGAGGGTGCGGAAATCGGGCAGGAAAAGGCGTTTAAACAGTGCTTTTTGAAGTCGGATTTGGGCGCGAATACACACGAATGATTAAGGAGAAAGAAAAGATGAAGAAAAACGGAAGAAAAGCAAAGCGCGTACTTGCG
>CAZRHE010000003.1:0-112728 GCA_964599875.1 uncultured Bacteroidaceae bacterium | reverse complement strand
CACGGGGGGACCGATTCGAACAATAGCGAAACAAGCAAGTTTACTTGCATAAGTGTAGCGTCAGACGCAACCGCAGACACAAGCACACTGTGCGCAGTGGATGAGTTGCGTGGAGAATCGCGGAAAAATTGCAAAGAAAAAAAAGCCCTTTCGGACTTTCCCCACGGGGGACCGATTCGAACAATAGCAAAACAAGCAAGTTTACTTGCATAAGTGCAGCGTCAGACGCAACCGCAGACACAAGCACACTGTGCGCAGTGGATGAGTTGCGTGGAGAATCGCGGAAAAACTGCAAGAAAAAAAGCCCTTTCGGACTTTTTCTTGGCAGGGGGGACGCGATTCGAACACGCAACCGGCGGTTTTGGAGACCGCTGCTCTACCGTTGAGCCACCCCCCTATAAACAGTTTCAATATGCAAGTATTGTAACAACAACCGCGACAAATGTCAATTTAATTGGAGATATTATGGAAAATAAATTCAAACTCGGCATAATCGGTGCAGGAAACATGGCGACTGCCATACTTCAAGGCATTTTGAAAGGCAAGGTCATCGCACCCGAAAAAATCGCAATCAGCGACGTACAAGAGGAAAAACGCGGATATTTCGAATCCCTCGGCGTCAATTTCACGACGGATAACAAAATGCTGTCATCGTCAAGCGAATACTTGCTTTTTGCAGTCAAACCGCAAATCGCCCCTTCCGTTTTCAAGGAAATATCCTACGTAATAACCGCAAAAACAGTAATTTCGATTATGGCGGGAATTTCGATTGCAAAACTTCAAGCAGCACTCGGCAAGCGCAAATATGCAAGAATCATGCCCAATATGCCCGCAATGGTCGGCGAAGGCGCGTCTGCAATATCATTCAGCGGTGAAAAAGACGATTTCGTCGTGGAAATATTCAAGTCTGTCGGCAAAGCATACGAAATCGACGAAAATCTTTTCGATGCGGTCACTTCCCTTTCGGGCTCCGGCCCCGCCTACGTCTATGCTTTTATCGACGCTCTTATCAAAGGCGGTATGGACGGCGGACTAAATAAAGAGCAAGCAACTTCCCTTGCCATTCAAACAATCACGGGCGCGGTGAAAATGGTGGAAAATTCCACGAAACCCATAGACGAGATGATTGACGCGGTCTGCTCAAAAGGCGGCACGACGATTCAAGCAATCGAACATTATCGCGAAAACAATCTCGAACAAATCGTAATCGACGGAATGATAAAATGCAGAAATCGTAGTGCGGAATTAGGCGGAAACGCAGTAAATCGCGAAATCACCATATATACCGACGGCGCATGTTCGGGAAATCCCGGCGTCGGTGGTTGGAGCGCAATTGTTACGGACGGCACCGATACGCAAAAATTGAGCGGTTCGGAGCGCGAAACCACGAATAACCGCATGGAACTCAAAGCGATAATCGAAGGATTGAAAGCGGTCGGAAATACTCCCCGCAAGATTTCAGTTTATAGCGACAGCGCGTATGCACTAAACCCCATAAACGAAGGCTGGATTTACGGCTGGCAACTCAACGGCTGGAAAACGTCGAGCAAAGAGGCGGTGAAAAACGTTGATTTGTGGGTTGAACTCATTGACCTTATGCACAAACATAAAGTGACTTTCGTCAAAGTCAAAGGGCACTCCACCGACAAACTCAACAACGAATGCGACGCACTTGCAAAAGGCGCAATCAAGGATTTGCAAAGAAAAATCGCATTCGACACCCCTCCCGTATAATTAAACCGATAAACAAACGCCGTCGCTCATGCGACGGTTTTTTGTTACGTCTACTTATTCATCGTTTTTGCAAACTATTGAAACGACTGTTTTCAAACGTTTACGTAGTTTTCGGCATATAAAAAAACGACACCGAAATTTCGGTGTCGCATTTTTTATCAAAGATTATTCAGCGTCTTCGGTTTTTTTCTTGCGGGTTTTCTTGGGTGCCGCCGCAGGTGCTTCTTCCGCTGCTTTTTCTTCTGCTTCGAGGTCGAGTTTCAAGCCTTTGAAGAGGTCGCCGAGAGATGCACTGGAAGTGCCGGAAACCCATTCCTTAGGTTCAGAAGAAGTTTCTGCCGCCGCTTTGCGAGGACGACGTTCTCTCTTTTCTTCGCCTTCTGCGACTTTTTCTTCGAACTTCTTAATGCGAGAAGATTTTCTGACTGCTTTCTCTTCGTTCTCTTCGCCTTCGACTGCCGCGGTTTCGGTTGCGGTTTCTTCGGGTGCGGGGAGCAATTCTTTGATGGAAAGCGTTATGCGGTTTTCTTCGAATCCGATGATTTTCGCTTCGACTTCTTCACCGACTTTGAGGATTTCGTTTGCGTCCTTAATCCAGTTGTGGGAGATTTGGGACACGTGAACAAGACCGTCGACACCTTCGCAGATGGAGATGAATGCGCCGTAAGGGAAGATTCTTTCGACTTTGCCTTTGATGACGGTTCCGACAGGGAACTTCTCTGCCGCCGCTTCATAGGGCTTCTTTTGAAGTTGCTTGTAACCGAGGGAGATCTTGCCGGTTGCTCTGTCGAGTTTGAGGACTACGAAGTCGTAGTTTTCGCCGATAGTGAGAACGGTGCTGGGATCGGTGATCTTGTTCCAGCTGAGTTCGGAGATGTGTGCGAGGCAATCGAAGCCTTTAACGCTGACGAACGCACCGAATGCAGTGAATCTCTTGACCTTGCCGTTGACGATGTCGTGAATGTGGATATTGTTCCAGAATTCGTCTTCCTTTGCTTGTTTCTCGCGTTCGAGAATCAAACGTGCGGATGCGAACAAATATTTGGAGCGTTTTGCGGGTTTGTCTTCCGCACCTTCTTCCTCTGCGCCTTCTTTTTCCTTGGGAGGCATGAGAGTCACGCGGAGAGTCTTGCCTTTGTAATCTTCGAGGTTCTTGACGTAACCCATTCTGATTTGGCTTGCGGGAACGAACACGGTGTAGGAACCGAGTCTGCCGCGAAGACCGCCTTTGACGACTTCGGTGATGACGAGGTCGAAATCTCCGGAGTTGAGTGCCTTTTCCGCTTCTGCTTCTTCAGCGAGTTTGATGTCGACTTCTTTCTTGGAAAGAATGACGTATTCTTTGTTGCTTGCGCCGGTGATGATTGCGTCGATAGCGTCGTCTTTCTTGTAGTTAGCAGGATTGTAATTGCCGTCGATTTCCGCGTCGGACTTATCGATGAAACCGTCTTTTTTGCCGCCGATGCTGACGTAGATACCATTTTCGTCCGCGCTGAGTACGTAGCCTTTAATACGCTTACCGGGTTTGTAGTTCACGTAACCGACGGAACGATTGGATGCGATGACGTCTTCCATTGTGAGTTCCTTTTCAGGGACTGCTTCTGCGGTTGTGTTTTGTTCTTGAAGTGCTTGCTCTTCTTTCACTTCGACTGCTGTGTCTTTGAGTTCAGTTTCACTCATAAGTTTTGTTACCTCCTGTATCAACCAAGGCGGAGTCGACGCTCCGGCTACGATCGATATGCTGTTAAAATGTTTTTGCTTTATTGCTTCGACTTGGGACGCGTTCTCAACGAAGAAGGTATCCGGATTGACCTCGGAAGAAACCTCGAACAGTCTGCGCGTATTCGCACTCGAACGACTTCCTATCACGATAATGCAATCCGAAACGCCTGCAAGTGCGCGCGCTTCCTCTTGTCTTGCTTTAGTAGTATAACAAATCGTATTGAAAATGCCAACTGATTTTCCGTGTTTTTTTTGAAAATTTGTTTGAAAATCAACGAATTTTTGAAATTTATCCGCCAAAATCGTAGTTTGGAAGACGACGGACGCGGATTTTTCGCCGATTTCGAGTTCGTCGACGTCCTCGATAACCTTGCCTTGACCTTCAGCATACGACAAACTGCCTACGACTTCGTCGTGATTTTTATCCCCGACTACGTAAACAAAATCGCCGTCTTTCACTCTTTCGGATACGATTTTATGTATTTTTTTGACGACGGGACAAGTTGCGTCGTGAAGTTCGACTCCCCTGTTCCGCAAATCCTTTTCGATTTCGACGGGGATTCCGTGCGCGCGGATAAGCGCGACGTCCCCTGCTTTAAGTTTGCCCCAATCCTTTTCTTCAAGGGCAAATACGCCGTTAGATTGCAGATATCGCGTGACGTTCTCGTTGTGCACGAGTTCTCCGAGCGTATAGATTTCGCCGTGTTTTTTCGCAAGGGAAATCGCCGTGTCGACGGCGTTTTTCACTCCTCCGCAAAATCCCGCGCTTTCCGCAATGGTAATTTTCATTTCTTCTTACCCTTTTTGACGTTATTTTCAACCCATTCGTCGAGAAGTTTTCTTGTTTCGACCATTTTGTCGTAGACGTATTTCGTCGCGATTTCCTTGTTGTCTTCAGTCGCTTTGAGGGAATAGAATTCTTCGAGGTCGAACGGCTCCCCTATATACAAGTAGTTTTTGCGGAAAGGTTTAGGCTGTCTGTAATAAACCATAGGCAAAACGGGTTTCTTTGTTTTTATCGCAAAACGAGAAGTGCCGCTCTTAAATTCCGCCATTTCGGGAGTGCCTTCCTTATTTCTCGTACCCTCGGGGAATATCAGAAGTTGCTTGTCCTCTTTGAGGACTTTGAGGATTTCTTTTACCGCGGTGATATCCGCCTCTCCTCTGTGCACGGGAATACATCCTACGGAGCGCAAAAACCAATTCGCTATTTTCGAGCCCTCGAAAGCCTCGAATTTGACGACGACGTTCAAGTCCTTTTTGAGAAGTTTGGACGCGATGATAATTCCGTCCGCTTTCGAATAGTGGTTGCAAGTCATAAGACCGCTGTCGAATTTGTCGTAATTCTCTTTGTTTATGACTTTCGTCGGCCAAAGGATATCGGCAACGGGTTTCAAAAAGAAACGGAAAAATCTGTAAGTTTTCATTTCGTTTTCTCCTTTACGGATTTGATAACCGCCGCGACGACTTCGTCAATCGACATATCGGTCGTGTCGAGAAGTTCCGCGTCTTCGGCTTGTTTTAAAGGTGCAAGCGCGCGGTGAGAATCGTTGTAGTCGCGTTGATTTATATCTTTGAGCACGGTTTCATAATCCGTGACTTGACCGCGTGCGGCGTTATCAATGACTCTGCGCTTCGCTCTTTCTTCGGGAGATGCGGTCATAAAGAATTTGCAATTTGCCTCGGGCAAAACGAAAGTGCATATATCTCTTCCGTCGAGGACGACGTCGTGCGTGTGTGCAAATTCGCGTTGAAGATTAGCCATTTTGTGTCTTGCGCAAGGATGAGCGGAAATATCGCTGGCGGCTTTGGACATATGGTGCTCGCGAAGATAAGGCGTGGTATCGAATCCGTTGACGTAGATTTTTTGGACGCCGTCTTCATAGACGATATCGAGATTTACGTCTTCGAGCATCTTCTCCACCTTTTCGGCGTCGAGGACGTCTATGCCTTGTTTGAGTGCGGTGTACGCTATCGCGCGATACATTGCGCCAGTATCGAGATAGATGATTCCGAGTTCTTTTGCGACTGCTTTTGCGACCGTGCTTTTGCCTGCGCCTGCAGGGCCGTCGATTGCGATATTTATCATATTTTCTCCGTTTTGCAAATTAAAAATTTGCAGAGTTGATTTCTTTCGCTGCGTGTCTGCCCGCGACGACTCCCGTCGCGTAGGCGATTTGTAGGTTGTATCCGCCCGTCAAGGCGTCCACGTCCGCCGTTTCTCCGACGAAGTACAGACCCTTAACGAGTTTGCTTTCCATATTGGGCGTAAGTTCTTTTATGTCTATCCCGCCCGACGTCACGATTGCCTCTTCAAAGGGGGACGGACGTTTGATTTTGAAGGTCAGATTTTTGAGAGTATCGACAAGTCTTGTCCTCTCCTCTTTTGTAATCGAATTGACCTTTTTGTTTTCGGGGATAGCGGCGCGTTTCAGCACGTAGGAATTGAGCCTATCCGGCATAAGCGCGCGAGTTGCGTTTTTGACGTCGAGATTTTTTCTTTCCTCGAAATCGCGGAGTATTCTTGCTTCGAGTTTATCCCTGTCGAGTGCGGGTTTCAAATCGAGAGAAAGGGTTACTCCGTCTTTTCGCACTATATACGAAGACAAGGTGAGTGCAATAGGGCCGCTCAATCCTTTCGACGTAAACAGCATTTCGCCGAAATCTTCGGCAATCGTTTTTCCGCCGATATATGCGGTTAGATTCACGTTTTTAAGGGATAATCCCTCAAGCGGTTTCACGTCTTCGACGGTTATAAGGGGCGCAAGCGCGGGTGCAGGCGCGATGATTTTGTGCCCGACCTTTTTTGCAAATTCGTATCCGTCCCCCGTCGAGCCCGTAGACGGATAACTTACGCCGCCCGTTCCGACGATAACCTTATCACATTCGATATTTTCCCACGGAGTGCGCAATACAAATCCGTCCGATTTCTTTTCTATACTCCGCACTTCTGTTTTAAGCCTAACGTCCACCCCTGCTTTTTCAAGCGCGACGGACAAGGTTTTTATTACGTCGCTCGACTTTCCCGACAAAGGGAAAACTCTGTTTCCCCTTTCAGTGACGAGCGCAAGCCCTCTTTTTTCAAGGAAATCTATCATATCCGACGGCGGAAAAGAATATATGGCGGTGCGCAAAAACTTCGAGCCGTGTACGATATTCGGGAAAAAATCTTCCGCGTCGCAATCGTTCGTCACGTTACATCTGCCCTTTCCCGTTATGTATATTTTTTTGCCGAGTTTTTCGTTTTTTTCGAGCAGGATTACGTCCGCTCCGTTTTCAGCGGCTGTGATTGCCGCCATCATTCCCGACGCTCCTCCGCCTACGACCGCAATTTTCATATCTTCCACTCCTCTCCTGCGTAGTCTTTAAGCAATTCGTCGTCGCGCGGGATAGCGCGCACGGGAGTTATCGTCACGTAGCCGAGGTCCGAATACTTGCAATCGTCTTCAAACGGCGATTCCTTGCAATCGTACGCATATCCTTTCATATGGAATCCGTCCTCTTCCTCGACGTACCAGTCGTTATACTTTCTATGTCCGAGAGGCACGACCTTGACGCCCTTGATATCCTCTTTGTGCTGATAAGGGAAATTGACGTTGAGAGTGACCATAGGTTTGATTTTCGACAGAAATTTATCGAAGTTTTCAAGGAAAAACTCTATGGGGAAAGAATAATCTCCGTCCCTGTCTACCGTTGACAACGCTATCGACGGAATCCCTAAAAGAGTACCCTCTTGCGCAGAGTTGAAAGTGCCCGAATACACGGCGTCCGAACCTATGTTGAGAACGGTGTTGATTCCGGATACGAGCAAATCGAATTTAACGTCCTTGAACCAATGTTCGACCGCAAACTTCGTGCAATCCGCGGGAGTGCCAGATATCGCGATACAAGGCGCATAAAACGCGTAATTCGTGCCTTTCGTGAGTTGAAACGTGTCGATTTCTTCCACTTTTATGCCGTCCCCCCACACCGTCAAAGCGTGCGCGGAGCAAGAGCGTTCACCGTTTGGCGCGGATACGTACACTTCGTGAGTATGCGAAAGCGCGCTTGCCAGTTGCAACAAGCCTTTCGCGCTATATCCGTCGTCGTTGGTGATGAGAATTTTCATAATTTTTGGAGATATGCGACTTCGACTTCGTTGAGTTCTCTGTGACCGCCGCGGGACAATCCGCCCAGTCTTAACTCACCGATAGCGACGCGTTTTAAGAATATAACGTTTTTCTCGACCGCTTCGAACATACGTCTGATTTCGCGGTTTTTGCCCTCGAAAATGACCACTTCGAGCCTTGTAAACGCTCTTTCGCTGCCGTCCGCATTTTTCACTCTGTCAACGCCGCTGACCTTGACTTTCGCGTGACCGAAACGCACTCCGTCCACCACGACGCCTTTTCTCAAAATAGCAAGGTCGCTTTCCACGATTTCGCCTTCGATTTTCACGACGTAGGTTTTGGGGATTTCGCTCGACGGATGAGTGAGTTTGTGTTGAAGCGCACCGTCGTTGGTGAACAGCAAAAGACCTTCGCTGTCGTAGTCCAGTCTGCCGACGGGCATCATTCTCTTTTCGATGAAAGAGGAATCCAAATAATCGTAAACTGTTTTTCTGCCCTTTTCGTCGCTCGTAGAAGTGATGCAACCCTTGGGCTTATTGAACATAACGTACTCGTAGTGCGTCACGGGAACGACTTTTTTGCCGTCCACGAAAACGACGTCGTTGGTTTCGTCGACGTCCACGCCGAGAGAGGTCACGACTTTGCGATTGACGGATACTTTCCCCGCCGCTATGAGTTCGTCGGCTTTTCTTCTCGAACATACGCCGCACTCTGCGAGATATTTGTTAAGACGCATAAATGCCACCACCTTAATTAGTGATAGCATTATACTATTTTTTTTCGTGCCACGCAAGCGTTTGACGCGCGTAAGCGCATTATGCGACGATTTATCCGCCTATAAACGAGATTTTTTCGCTGCCGTCCTTTCTCATCGGATACTTTTTCGGCAAAAAATCACCGTTTTCGTCCGTTTTCAAATCGAGTTTAATTTCGGTTGTAGCGGAAAAATTGACTAATCCTTTTTCGATATCCGTCATCTCGTATTCATCGAAAGATTTTTCGAGAATAACCGCGCTGTCCCGCCACATATCCGGGCAATTCAGCACGACGGAAATCAAGGTCATCCCCTCTCTTTCGGCGGAGGACACAAGGCAACGCCCGCTCGATTTCGTAAAACCGGTTTTCACGCCGTTAGCACCCTCGAAAAGGGTGAGCATTTTGTTTTTATTCGCAATTATTCGTGCGCTTTCACCTTCTCCGATTTTCGCGCGTTTTGCGGAAACTATCCGCCTAAAATCCGCATTATCCATTGCCGCTGCGGTGATTAACGCAAGGTCGGACGCAGTCGTGAAATGGTTTTCGTCGTGCAGCCCGTGAGGA
This sequence comes from uncultured Bacteroidaceae bacterium, assembly GCA_964599875.1. Taxonomy (GTDB): domain Bacteria; phylum Bacillota; class Clostridia; order Christensenellales; family CAG-917; genus RGIG4097. The sequence continues at coordinate 103,843 of CAZRHE010000003.1, read as the reverse complement.
TTGACGAAATTTGAATTTTTCGCACCGCATTCGACCGCTTTCATATTCATTTTCTTCGCGAAAGCGTCTATTGTCGGGGACACCGCAAGCGCAAGCGCGACTGCGGAATCGTTGCCGCTACGGAGCATCATTCCGAAAAGCAAATCTTCAACCGTCAAAGTTTCCCCCGCCCGTAAATAAATCGAACTGCCCTCTATCCCGACCGCTCTGTCGTCGATTTTGATTTTCGTTTCGAGCGGTAAAGATTCGAGGACTACGAGTGCGGTCAAAATTTTCGTCGTACTGGCGGGATATAGCCTTGCGTTTTCGTTTTCGCCGTATAAAATTCTGCGCGTAGATTGTTCGACGACGATTTTCCCCGTCGTTAGCGGTCGCGCGGCACATTCCGTTTCCTTATCCGCATATACGGACGGCTCGTCGTTTGCAAATGAAACGTCCCCCGCGGAATACGCGATAATACTCGTCGTCAGCGTGAGTGTAAACGCAATCGCTATGATAAAAATCAAAGATTTTTTAGGTTTAGTCGTCATCTTCACCGCCTTTGAAAGTTTGGATTGCAGTCCTTGCAAGTTCAGACCACTTGCTTTCCGTCGTCTTATCCACAGAAATAAACTTCTTCTCTTTCCCGGACACGAAAAATCCGACGGGAGTGACCGTCATTCCGGCACCGCTCACTGCGGCGCTGATATCCCCGTTTTTGATCTTATCCGTATCCCCTGCGCCGACCACAAACCCGTAAGAGAGTTTCACTACGGGCAAAATTACGTTGCCGTCAGCGGACAAAACGGGTTTTCCGAGGATTTCTTCTCCGTCATAGACGGATTTCAAGTTTTCAATGGTTTTTGCTATAACGTCGTTTACGTCCATACTATCTCCTAAAAAACGAATTGCAGAATTTGAAAAACCGATATTTTTGCGTTTACCCTCATCTCGAAATCGCATCGCTCGTTCGAAAAATCGGGATATAGAAACGAAGTCGTCGACGAGGGAAAAAGCGCGCATATAAACGAAGACAACGCACCGCAATTCATCCCTGCCGAGAAAGCGTTTTCGCCGCCGATAAAGCAAAGAATTACTACTTTTTCAACGACGTCGTTTACGCGCAAAAAAGCAAGTATTTTAGGTAGGTCGATACGGCTTTCACCTTTCTCGCCGATTTTCACTTCTTTGTTGTTTTTCAGTATTCTAAACACTCCGTTTTCTTCATATACTTTGATTTTCAACACTTTTAATCCGCAAATTTTCACCGCGACGATGCATAGTTTTCTGTTAAGCGAAAACCTCGTTTCCACCGAAACGGACAGCGGCAATAAAACGAGAATCGCCAATATTTCAAAACTTAGTACGACGTATATCGCGGTCATACGATTAGTTTGTTTCGGATTTCGAAAAAGATACAAAAAAATAACCGCCTTGCGGCGGTTGAAAGGTTGAATTTGCTTATCAGGTGATGACCGAGATATCTTCTCCTTTGAGGAAGTCCGGGATTTCATCGTCGTCGATATCTTCGATATCGTCAACGTCCGCCGCGACTGCCGCCCCTTCTCCGTCTTCGGATGTATCTCCAAGAAGCGTACGATTGCCGAAAAGGCTGTCTTCGGGAGGCGCATATATGACCTGAATTTTTTCCATAACTTCGACAAGGTCGGGCAGTTCTTCAAGAGAAGAAATTTCGAATTTTTTGAGAAATTCGTCCGTCGTGCCGTACAAAATCGGCTTACCTACGGTGTCTTTTCTTCCGACCGCTTCGATAAGTCCTGCCTTAAGAAGTCCGCTGATTGCGTACTCGGAGTTGGTATTTCCGCGCATTTCCTCTATTTCGAGTTTGGTGATAGGCTGTTTGTATGCAATCGTGGAAAGCACTTCGAGAAGAGTTTTGCTGAGTGCTTTTTCTTTAAGAGGCGTGAGAATTTCGGCAACGGTTTCTCCGTAGCGGGGATTGGACGTGAATTGAAGTTTGCCGTTGAATTCCATAAGGATAATGCCGCTATTCTCTGAATAGCGTTTTTGCAATTCTTTGACGATTTTGTTGAGCGACGCCGTCGTGAGTTCGGGGATTTTGTCAATCAAATCCTTTTTCTCAATGGGATTACCGCTCGAAAAGATAATCGCCTCGACTACGTTAGTTATATTCTCCATCTGCCGTGCCCTCCACCGACAACGCTTCCTCGTTGCCTTCTACGTTATAAAGCATGATTTTGCCAAAAACTTCTTCTTGTTCGGCGCGAATTTGACCGTATTTCATAAGTTCGAGAACCGCAAGGAAGGTGATGACTATATCCCCCCTATCGAAATCGGGTTCGAACAAAAACTCGAAATCGAACGCACCGTGAAATGCGATGAGTTCTTTTATGTGTACCATCTGTTCGTGAACGGAAAATCTATCCTTGACGACCTTTTTAGGCACCGCCTCTTTGACCGCTCTTTCGGAGTTTGCAAGCACTCTCGCGAACGCCTCGACGAGTTTTGCAAGGGAAAAGTCCGTAAGGCAAACTCTGTAATCCTTTTCTGTGTAGACGGGTTCGCGCTCGAAACGATTGGTAGTTTCGGTTTCGCGCAGTCTTTCCGCCTGCTCCTTGAAAATCGCGTACATTTTGACTTTGCGGATAAATTCCTCTCTCTCGACGTCGGGATCTTCGGGGTCTTCGTCGTCCTCTTCGAAAAGAGAATTGGTGTGTTTGGATTTAAGATATACAAGTTCCGCGGCAAGAGTGATAAATTCCCCCGCATACTCGTAATCCAACTCCTCTCTCGGCGTGTTTTTGATGATTTCCACGTATTGATGGGTGACTTCGCTGACGAAAATGTCTTCGATTCTGATTTTTGCGCGGGAAATAAGTTCAAGCAAAAGATCGAGCGGACCGTCGAAATCGCTCAAATGATATACGTACTTGCTCTGTATGCCGAAAATCTGATCCGCCGCATCGGGCGCGACCTCTTCGATTACGGAAGCCGTATTCTCTTCTTCTGTCGTGACTAAAACTTTCTCTTCTTCCGTCATACGAAATCGGGGACGACGTTGTTTCTGATTACGTCGTCGTAGGTTTGGGGTTTCACTACGTAGTCCGCCTTATCCCCCATAACGAGGACGACGGGCGGGACTGCGTTGAGGTTATAATTCGACGCCATTGAATAGTTGTACGCACCCGTAGAAAATACCGCTACGATATCTCCCACTTCCGCTTTTTGCAGGGGGACGTTTTCGGAAATTATATCTCCGCTTTCGCAACATTTGCCTGCGATAACGACTTTATCCTCAAACGGCTTATTCGCTTTATTCGCAACAATCGCGGAATATTCCGAGCCGTAGAGTGCGTGACGAGGATTTTCAAACATGCCGCCGTCCACTGCGATATACTTCTTCACACCGGGGAAATCTTTGATTGCGGTGACCGTGTAAAGGGTGATTCCGCTTTCTCCGACCATACTTCTGCCCGGCTCGATTATAACGAAAGGCTTGTTAAGCCCTCTCTTTTCGAGCGCGACGGACAAATTGTTTGCGATATTCTTCACCGTGTAACCGTATCTCTTCGCGGTAAACACGGGGTCGGATTCAACGTAATGGACGCCGTATCCGCCACCTAAATCGAGCACTTCGACGTCTATTCCCTCGTCGCGAAGTTTCAAAACGAAATCGCAAACTTTTTCTATACATTCGTCGTATGCAGAATGGTCGAAAATTTGAGAGCCTACGTGCACGTGCAAGCCTTTGAAAATCAAGTTTTTGCGAGAAACTATATCTTTGATATAGTAAATTGCGTCTTTGGTGACGTCGAAACCGAATTTAGAATTGGGCGCGGAGGTTTGCACCGCCTCGTACGTGTGTGCGCTAACAAGCGGATTTATTCTGACGAGAACCTCTTGTTTCACTCCTCTTTCACCCGCTCTTTCGTCGATATTATCGATTTCAGGGATGCTGTCGATTGCAAAATAGCCTATGCCTGCCGCGACGCCTTCTTCGACTTCTCTCGGCGTTTTTGCGTTGCCGTGGAAGATGATATGCTTGGGATTCACTCCCGCTTTAAGCAAAAGATAAAGTTCTCCGCCCGAAACACAATCGAACCAAAGCCCGTGCGCCGACAAAAGTTTTGCCGTTGCAATAGATGCAAACGCTTTGCTTGCATAAGCAACCGCGCCGTCCCCGTAGGACGACAAACCGTTTTTCATCTCGTCCGCAACTGCGGTCATGTACTCTCCGTCCATGACGTAAAGCGGAGTGCCGAACTTTTTCGCAAGTTCGGTAGCCTTGAATTTCCCGACGAACAGGTCGCCGTTTTCGATATAAAGTGTATCGCGCAAGTTCATAATACGTGTATTTTAACACACGTGCGCAAAATAATCAAATAATAAATTTATATAAAACTTAAAAGCGGACTTTTTCTCGGAATTTCTCCGTTTATAAAGGAAAACCCGCCTTATAGGCGGGCAATCCGCTACCATTCTTCGGTTATATCTCGAATTATATCGTACAAATTTGCTCTCTTCACGTCCTCCACGGACACAAGGTCGTAAGTTTTCACGATTTCGCCGTTTCGCGTTAGATACGCTTTTCCGACCGCGTCCCCCGCCTTTACGGGAGCCTTGACGCTACTTGGCAGGTCGTATCGCACGTCGTAAACGCCGTCGTCCCCTCTCTTTATAAGAGCGCAAATATCCTCCGACGTCCGGACGCAAGCGGATTTTTCCTTTCCGCCCGACACTTTGACCCTCAAATCCGCGCTATCCTTTGAAACGAGAGTCTTATTTTCGTAGTTAGCAAAGGAATAGTCGAAGAGTTTTGACACCGCCGAAAATCTTTCTTTCGAACCGTCCGCACCTATGACGACCGCAATCGTGCGCAATCCGTTTTTCTTTGCGGTTGCGGACAAGCAGAATTTCGCCTCCGACGTAAATCCCGTTTTTCCTCCGTCGCAACCGTTGTATCCGCGAATGAGTTTATTCGTGTTGGTCATAACGGTCGTGCGCCCGCTCGGGTGCATAAAATCTTCCAGCCAAATACCCGCAAAATCGTAATATTTTTCGTGCTTTATGAGTTCGGAAAACATAATCGCGACGTCTTTTGCAGAGGAATATCCGCCGGGTGCGGGCAAGCCCGTACAGTTGACGAAATTGGTATTATTCATCCCAAGGCTTTTCGCTTTTTCGTTCATATCCGCGACGAAACCGTCCACAGACCCGCCTATCCTTTCCGCAAGTGCGACGCAACTATCGTTTGCGGACGCTACGATTACGGATTTAAGCAACTCTTCCGCCTTATAACTTTTGCCTGCGTCGAGAAAAACCTGACTTCCGCCCATACTCTCTGCGTAGTCGCTGACAAGTACGTCGTCCGCAAGTTCCAAATCCCCTCTCTCGATCGCCTCAAACGTCAAAAGCGAGGTCATAATTTTCACCATACTTGCTATCGGATATCTCTCGTTTTCGTTTTTAGAATACATAACCGTAGTTAAATTCGAATCGGTTAGATATGCGGATTTTGCGTTTACAACTAACTCGTCCGCAATCGCGACCACTTCCGTTTCTCCGAAGTCCAAAACGGTGAAAACCATCGCGAAAAGCAAAACGAAAATAAGAGTCGAAAGCAAAATTCTATCGAAATTTATTTTGATTTTTCTTGTTGTAGTCATATATCACCTCTTAAATAGAGTGCGTGACGTCGACGTAATTATTCAATCGATATTGCAATCTTTCAAGAGCGGTCAGCAAAAATTGCTTATTGGTGGGTTTCCCCTTATCCTCGTCGAGAGTTTCCCCGAATTCGTCGTATAGGGCGTCCACGTCCCCGCGTAGCCACGCCGACGATATCGCGTTTTGGATATCCTTTTCGACGCTTGCGACGCTCACTCCGAATTTGCGCGCAAGGGAAGGATATCCGAGATATTTCAGCGGCATGACTTCTTCTCCGCCCATTGCAATCGCGATGAGTTCGGCAATTAGGTGATAGCCTTTGAGATTAGGTTGAAATCCAAGGCTCAAAAGATACTTTTTTATCGTGATTTCTTCGTTTTCCATACGGACATACTAACAAATGAAAACCCACTAAATACAGCCGATTTTGTCATATTTTCCGTAATTTTGATATATCTTTTTATATGAATACAAAATTTCGAAACCTACTTAATATTATCCGCGATTTTCTCTCGACGAATAAGAAAATCGTGCTGTGCTGTCTTATCCTTTTTCTCGTCGGAATAGTAGTCGGAATCGTTTATACGATAACAGCAAACGGAGGTGAATTTGAAAGGATTTTAAAGGACGATATGACTTTCGGCGCGGTCAAAGTTTTCTTCTACTCCTCTCTGCTCGTCGCGATAGGATATCTCGCCGTTGCGATAGCGGCGTGTATAAGAGGCGCAAGTTTTGTGTCCGCCTTTCCATTCCCGATTTTAGGATACGTTTTCGGCAACTACGTGACCCTGCTCGTAGGCTGTTACGGCGGCATCGGAATAATCAATTTAATTTTCGTATACGTCCCGTTCTTTTTGCTGACTTTCGTTATTCTAACCACCTCGACTTGTATTGCGTTAAGACTTTCGCAGTCGTGCGGTTGCAGCGGAAAGGGCGCGTTTTTGCGCCCTTCCGTGACCGCCGTTTTGAAAGGTTACGGCGTGAATATAATTTGTTCTTTCGTCGTTTTTTTGCTCGTAGGCGGAATCGTAAAAGTGCTCGTCGTTTGACTACGCCGCATAGGAAAGGAAGTCGATTTCATCCTCTCCCGTTTGAATATCCAGGGACTGCGCGTAATCGTACATAAACCTCGAATGTACGCCGTAACCTCTCGCCGCGTCACCGAGAAACACGTGCGTAACCGCTCCGACCAACAAACCGTTTTGTATTATGGGACTTCCGCTCATCCCCTGCACTATTCCACCCGTTTCCGATACGAGAGTTTTGTCCTTAACGGAAAGGACGAGTCCCTTTTCTTCCGCATTGCTTTGAGAAATGACTTTGACGATATCCACGTCGTAAAGTTTTGGCTCAACGCCGTTTATCGTGGTTAAAATCTGCGCCCGACCGATTTTGACTTCGCCCTTTTCCGCTATGCGTATCCGCGCGCCCTGCGGTGAGTCGAAATACTCTCCGTATATGCCTATATCAGTATTGGATTCCACGTTGCCTATGGGGTTTTCAAGCCTGTTGAGGGACGCAATCAGTCCCCCTGCCTGCGTCTTCGTGCCTTTGACCACTCCTTTGACCTCTGCGGGATAGATTGCGCCCGATTGCAACTCGTCGCCCAGTCCGCTTTCCGCATCGTATACGTGATGACCGAGCGCGCCGTATCGTCCGTTTTCCGTCACGAAAGTCATAGTGCCGATTCCGCCGACGTCCTCTTTTGCGACAAGTCCCAACTTTCTCGTATCGCAGGTTTTATCAACAGCGGGAAGAGCGGAAATTCTCTCAATCCGCCCGTCTTTTCGTTTGACTGCAAGTTCGATTTCTCCGTCCGTGCTTTCGATTACGGTTTTTAGTTTGTACACGCTGTCCGCCCTTTCCCCGTTGATTTTCAACAGCACGTCCCCCTTTTCGAGGTTGAACTTTTCAAGCGGAAAAACCTTGCCGTCCGACGTGTCCACTTCCCCCACGTCTACAATGATTAGCCCGTCCGTCTTGACCGCTATCCCTATGGGATAACCGCCGAGATAAACGTACTTCCCCTCGCCGTCGTAAGCATGCGCAATCGCCCCGTCGGGGACGAGCGCAAACGTCACAGCACATATAAACGCCAATGCAACTATCGTCCGAAATATTTTTCTCATAACGATAGTTTGTGCACCCCCCGCCCCCGCACCGCTGAAAAATTTTGGAAATTTCAAATGCGCGATTTAAGTCCGCACGAATAACGACCAAACACCTCGAAACGATAAAAGGTAATTTAGGGACGGAGCAAAAAATGGACTTTTTTCCATTTTTGCTCCGTCCCCAAGTGGAACTAATTAAAGCACTACAAAAAAATCGGCGGAGCGAATGCTCCGCCAAATCGTTTGATAAACCTCGTTTAATTATGAAATAATGGTAATTCCGTCGATGTCAACGTCGAAGTAAGGTGCGGAACGATAGTAGGATTCCTTGAATTCACCATTTTCGACGACTTGAGTGTCGGGAACGTACGCCTCGTCAAAGTCAACGTCCGCCATATATGCGACAAGTCGTCCTCCGTCAACAGTAAAATTATTGGTGTCGAACACTTTGATTTCACCGCTGATAAGTTTTTCTTTGACTTCTGTGAGTTTTTCTGCAGTGCCAATCGCTGCCGCCGCACCGATTTCGAGAATTTCAACGGAACCAGTTTCGAGTGTGCCTGTCCAATCTGTGCCTACTTCTTCGTTTGCAATTGCGCACTCAATGATATATTTAAAATAAGGAGTCCAATTTATTTTGGAACCGATGACGTAGGTGTCGGAGCATCGGTTTTCGGTGCTGAAATTGTACGTGACGTTGGGGATATCCATTTCTTCGCATGCGTTAGGCGCACCCATTGAGTCTGCATATTGACTGATGAGTCTTGCGCCTCTACTTATGAGTTGCATTGCAATATCTCTTTCAGTGAGTTCATCGTACCATGCATATGCGAATTTAACTTCCATAGTTGCGTTTGCGACTACGGAGCGAACACCGAGAAAGAACGCTGTGTACGAGGATTTATCTCCCGCATAGGGAAATGCACCGACGTAACCGATTTTTGCTTCATCATCTGTAATTACGCCGTCATTATCCGTATCGTACGTTTCTATAAGTTTCATGCCTGCCGCAACGCCTGCAAGATATCTACCTTCATAAATAGATGCATATGCGTTGTGGAAGTTATCGAGGTTTTCGGTATGTGCTTTGACGCCGGATGCTTGAGAAAATCGGACTGCGGGATACTCTTTTGCCGCTCTTATAATGTAATCTTCATGACCATAGGAGTCTGCAAAGATGACGTTGCAACCTTGTTCGACGAGTTCTACTGCGGCGTCATAACATTGTTCGGTTTCGGGGATACCGATTTTGATGATGAGTTGGTACTCTTTAAGACCAAGATTCTCAACCGCTTCTCTCATTGCGTTGATGAAGTTCGCGTCATATGTGGATTGTTCATCGTGCAAGCAGATAAGACCGATTTTGAGGTCTTCTTTTGCGATTGCTTGAAGTTCTTCATCCACATGGTTATAGCCACTGTTGTTATCATCACCGTTATCGTTTTCATCAATATACTCAACCGCCAAGTTCTTGTAATTCGGGAAATACTTATTTATCGGTAGTGAGGTCTTGTTGAAATCTGAAAGTACGATTTCATAAGTTTCTCCATCATATATTTCAGTGCACGAAATTTTGTTGTTTTTAATGATAAACGTAGCGTCGCCTTCTTCTACGTCTTCTTCAATTTCTTCTAATAGACCTTCTAAATATTCAGCACATAATTGTTTTGCATCATTTATATCTTCGTCGGTTACGTTCATCCAAACATAATCATTATAAGTTTCAACCGAATTTTCGACTTCTCTATACAATTCATAAATCTTTTTGTCTTCGATGAAAATAGCAAAATACTCATCTACTTCGTCTTCAGAATAGAAGCCAAGGTGTCCGCTTTCAGTTATATAATTTGTATCATAACTTTCACCATTTTCGATAAATTCATACTTGAAACTTTTCACATCGGACAATGCCTCTTTAACTTCGGCAATCGTCATATCTTCTTTAAGCCTAATCTTCGGCAAATCGTTATCGTCTGAACTATCATCGTTATTGCACGCGACAAAAGCGAAGACAAGCGTTAAAACAAGAACTATTGATAAAATAGTCAAAATTCTTTTTCTTTTCATCTTTGTTCCTCCATATTTTTTTTCGATGAACGTATTGCACGCAAAAATGTTCATCGAATAATATAATCGATGAACAAAATATTAATCTATGTTCATAAATTAATCGATACGATGCACAAAACGGCATTGAAAATTCAATTGGGTATTGACTATTTGTGCTTTTAATCGTAAAATAAGTGCATCAAATATATTATTTCATGCACATTTTTAGGGCATTTTGCATGAGTAAATGCTCATCACTAAAACCGCGATAAATCGATGAAGAACAAGAAAACAAATAAAAATGCGTGCGTAATCACGTGATTTAGGTTTCCCCTTTCCTCACGTGTTTCCCCTATCGCCGTTCCCCCTAAAGGGACCCACGACGACTGCTTGCGCAGGGGGACACACTCGGTTTCGCATTAAGTAACGTTCCTCGTTATGCCACTGCGCTTTGTGCGTGCCGCTATGCGAACCCAATGCACGCAGTCGCTTGTACTGACGCAAGGCGGTATCCGCCTTGCGGCTCCGCTCAACACTCGAAGTTCTCGGCGCGTCGCGCCTCGTGTTCCGTCTTCGAATAAGTGTTGCAAAACCTAAAACCGCGCCATTTGGATGTATAACGAGGAAACAAAAATCCCAACGACCGCATTTCCCCAAAACGAAAATTTTGCGGAACATTGGCAGGAGTTACCGATTATGTCAGAATTGTAGCAAAAAATTTTCGTTGCGGAGCAGTTCCGTCGCAAGCGACGGCGCAGTACTTTTCATCAAAAAGTGCCTGCCGTCCACGATGCGTAAGGAACAGGGACAGGTGCGTACTCTGTGTACGTAACTGCTCGGGCAAGGTGTGCCTGACGAAGTTATTCGCCCATCTATTACTAATTCATAAAACGGCGATATTTGGATGCAGAACAAGAAAACAAAAAATCCGACGACCGCGGCGTACTGTCGTACGTAAGGGTGTCGGATTTTGTAGTTGACGCAGTTATGCGCCAAATAGCGCCGTTTTAGAGTTGGCGAGCCATAAGCACACCCATAACCGATGCCATCATCAAGCCTCTAGTCCATCCGCTACTGTCGCCAAGGCAGTGCAAGCCTTTGATGGAGGTGTTGAGAGAGGTATCCATTTTGATTTTGTTGCTGTAGAACTTGAGTTCGGGGGAATACAGGAGAGTTTCATAACCTGCAAATCCGGGGACGACTTGGTCTACTGCTTGGATGAATCCCAAAATGTTGGTGAGGGAACGATAAGGCATTGCGGCGGTTATATCCCCTGCCACTGCATCCTTCAAAGTGGGACGGACGTTGGAGAAATTGAGTTCCTTTTGCCAAGTGCGTTTGCCGGCGAGGATATCGCCGTAGCGTTGCACGAGGATTTTGCCCGCGCCGAGCATGTTGGTGAGTTCGCCTATCTTGATTGCGTACTCGATAGGTTGATTGAACGGCTCGGAGAAAGAGTGCGAGCAAAGGATTGCAAGGTTTGTATTTTGGCTCTTGAGTTCCTTATAACTATGTCCGTTGACGACGGCAAGGTCGTTGTCGTAGTTCTCTTGGGAAACGAATCCGCCGGGATTTTGGCAGAAAATACGGACTTTGTTTTTGAAGGGAGCGGGATATCCGATGAGTTTGCTCTCGTAGAGGACGGAGTTGATTTCTTCCATAATCTCGTTGCGGACTTCCACTCTGACGCCGATATCGACTACGCCGGGGGCGTGTGCGATATTGTGTTCCGCGCAAATTTTTTCAAGCCATTCCGCGCCTCTTCTGCCCGTTGCGATGATGGTTTTTTCAGCATAAACCGCTTCTCTCTTGCCGTTTATGGTCACGTATGCGCCTTTACACTCGTCGTTTTCGAGGATAATGTTGTCACATTCCGCGCCGAAGAAGATATCCACGCCGTTAGAGATGAGATATTGTTCGATATCGTAATAGATTTGTTGCGCCTTTTCGGTGCCCATATGGCGGATGGGACAATCCACGAGTTTAAGACCCGCCTTGATTGCTTTCTTGCGGATTTCTTTGACTTTATCCTCGTTGCCGAGCCCTTCGATATGCTCGTCCGCGCCGAATTCGAGATAAATCTTGTCGGTATAGTTTATGAGTTCTTGCGCGAAATCCTCTCCGATGAGTTCGGGAAGTGCGCCGCCGACTTCGTAAGACAGGGAGAGTTTCCCGTCCGAAAACGCGCCTGCGCCCGAAAATCCCGTCGTGATATGGCAATAAGGCTTGCAGTTCATGCATTTGCCGGTTTGCGCTTTGGGGCAACGTCTGTTCTCAACCGCTTTACCCTTTTCGAATATAACGATTTTTTTGTCGGAACCGCGTTTGATGAGTTCGAGTGCGGTGAAAATACCCGAAGGACCTGCACCGACTATACATACGTCGTAATTTTTCATAAAGCACCTCTTTTGCGCGTATCTTTCCGCGCAGCCTTTGCGACTTTATCACGGAATCGTGATTTTGTCAATAACTAATTTATAATATAATTGCGTTTTTTTCAAGCGATTTATCCCGTCCCTTAAAATAATTCTTCGCGTTTGACGTGGGCGCGGATTTTTTCGAGGGACTTTTTCTCTATTCTACTGACGTAACTTCTCGAAATTCCGAATTTTTCCGCGACTTCACGTTGTGTCAAACCGCCGTTTCCGTCAAGACCGTATCTTAAAGATACGATTTCGTATTCTCTCTCGTCCAAAACGAGTTTAGTTATCTCGGCAAGCCTTTCCAAAACGATATCTCTCTCGGCGTTTTCTATGACGTTTTCGTCGTCTGCCAGCATATCCATCAAGGTGAGTTCGTTGCCGTCCCTATCCGTTCCCATAGGGTCTGAAAGGGATACGTTGTTCTTATGTTTTTTGTTCACGCGAAGGGTCATAAGGATTTCGTTTTCAATACACCGCGACGCGTAAGTCGCAAGTTGTATGCCCTTTTCGGGCTTGAAGGAGTCGATTGCCTTTATGAGCCCTATCGAGCCGACGGATATGAGTTCGTCGTTGTCGCCGTAGTTTGCATACTTCTTTACTATGTGCGCGACAAGGCGCAAATTATGCTTTATAAGTACGTCTTTCGCCGCCTTATCCCCCGCACAAGCCCTTTCGACGTACACGCTTTCCATTTCCTTTGAGAGCGGCATAGGAAAAGAACTCTTCTCGCTGACGTACGAGGAATAAATGATTAGATTTTTGATAAGAGCGAAAAAACTTTCGAACGCCATGTCACCTCCAAAGTTCTACAATATATGACAAATAGTCCGTCGAATTGACTTTGGATAGTGAAATTTTTCGTCAAACGGAAAAAATTGCATGAAAAAACCCGATTAGAAATCGGGTTTTGAAAGTTTCATAGATTTGGTTACTTTTTGGGTTTCGTATCCGAAGACAAGGTTTCTTTCAACTTGACGAGCCCTTCGATTTCTTCAAGCAAAGTGTTGATATCCTTGAATTGACGGTGTACGGACGCATAACGCACGTATGCGACTTCGTCGATTTCCTTCAGACCTTCCATGACGAGGTCGCCTATATAATCGGATGCGACTTCTTGGTCGAGGCTGTTGAGAATCTTGCGTTGAATGTCCGTCACGAGTCTATCGATTGCAGTCATCGAAATAGGACGCTTTTCGCAGGCTTTCATGATGCCGAGTTTGACTTTGTTTATGTCGAAAATCTGTCTGCTTCCGTCCTTTTTAACAACCAAAACGGGAGTATTCTCTATGGTTTCATAGGTCGTGAAGCGTTTTCCGCAACCGATACATTCGCGACGACGACGAATGGAAGTGCCCTCTTCGTTTTGTCTGCTGTCAACGACTTTGCTGTCCATGCAACCGCAATATATGCATTTCATAATCTTACCTCAAAAGAAATTATCGGCTATGATTATACAATATCTTGCGCAGTTTGTAAAGATATTAACAAAAAAAAGCATATTTTGCATAATCTACACCGCTAATACATATTTTTTTCGTATGAACAAGCAATATTCGTTTTCGGAATTGAGCGCAAAAAGGACGATAAACGTCGCGGAAGGCTGTGAACTCGGGCACGTATGCGACGTGATATTCTCCGCAAACGGCAGAGTTAACGGAATCGTCGTCCCCGGGAAAAAGAGTATTTTCAAGTCTTTCACGAACAGCGAAAACATATTCATTCCTTGGTGCAATATAATAAAAATCGGCAGCGACGTCATTCTTGTAGAACTTATCGGCAGTGCGGCGGTTTGCGCCGAAAACGACGAACAAGAATAAATATATGTAATTCGCTCACAAAGTGAGCGTTTTTCGAAGTTTAGTTATCGCGGAGGTTTCGAGCCTTGAAATCTGCGCCTGACTTATCCCGGTTATTTCACTTATTTCGACCTGCGTTTTTCCCTCGTAATAGCGAAGTCGCAAAATCGTCGCCTCTCTTTCGGGGATGAGTTTAATTCCTTCTTCGAGGGAAATTCTCTCGCTCCACTTATCCGCGTTTTCTCTCTCGTCTGCAATTCTGTCTATGAGCAACGCGCCCTCTTCCTCTCCGTATACGGGTTCGTAAAACGACAAAGTGTCCCCCACCGCGTCGAGTGCGCACGCTACGTCGCAAACGGAAATGCCGATTTCTTCGGCGATTTCTTCAAGTTCCGGTTCTTTTTCTCCGTCAGCAAGACTTTCCCTTGCTTTTAATGCTCTATACGCCGTGTCGCGCATACTGCGAGGCACTTTAATTCCCGTCCTATCTCTTATGCACTTTTTGATTTCGCCGATAATCATGGGGACGGCATACGTGGAAAAGCACACGCCCAAGGATATATCGAAATTGTTGAGTGCTTTGAGTAGTCCCACCATTCCGACTTGAAACAAATCGTCCGCGTCTTCGCGGGAGCGGGAGAATCTTCCTACCACGGATAATACCAATCTCATGTTGGCAAGCACGAACCGTTCGCGTGCGTCCGCGTCCCCGTTTACGGCAAGTTTCAACAGTTCTTCACTTTCGTTTTTCGTGAGTTTCGGTAGTGTGGACGTATCCAGTCCGCAAACGTATACTTTGCTCAAAATAGCCTCCTTTTAGCAAATTTGCTATGTAAGAAGGCTAAAACTATTCTAAATTTTGCGCATTTTTAGAAAACTTATTCAGCCAAGTTTCAAAAGTTCCTTTTTTAGGCCCGCCACGATTTTCTTTTCCAAGCGCGAAATATAGGATTGTGATATCCCCATCATCTCCGCAATTTCCTTTTGAGTCATCTCCTCTTTTCCGCCCAGTCCGAATCGAAGTTCGACGATTTGTTTTTCTCTCTCACCGAGTTTTTCGAAACTTGCCATAAGCATTTCTTTCTCGTCTTTCATCTCAACGTCGTGATAAATCGCGTCGGGCTCGGTGCCGAGGACGTCGCTGAGTAATAGCACGTTCCCCTCCCAGTCCACGTTCAAAGGCTCGTCGAGAGATACTTCCCCTTTCGTGCGACTGATTTTGCGAAGATACATCAAAATTTCGTTTTCGATACACCTCGACGCAAACGTGGCGAGTTTTATGTTTTTGCTGCTATCGAAATTCGAAACCGCTTTGATAAGTCCCATAGTGCCTATGGATACGAGGTCGTCGAGTTCGACGCCCGTGTTGTCGAATTTTTTCGCAATATACACGACGAGGCGTAAATTGCGCTCGATAAGCGTCAATCTTGCGTTTTCGTCACCGTTTGCCATTCTTGCGACCGTTTCCGCCTCTTCTTCGGGGGTTAGCGGCGCAGGCAGGCTTTCACCCGAAGATATGTAATCAATCCTGTTAAGCCCCAAAAGCGACAACAACTTTGCAATAAGTTTTTTCATCATATAAACCTCTACAATCCGCAACGCGGATATCAAAACATAGTATTTTGCAATATCAAATCGCAATCGTCGAAGTTTTGCCCGGACAACGCGCCGTATGCTTCAACCTCTTTTCCGCCCACGACGACTTTATCGAATTTCACGAGCGGCAAAGAATTTTCGCCGTTCACGGTTTTGACGGATACAAACCCTTCATGGACGCTTTTTCCGTTATCTAACGCACTCAATTTTTGTCCGAATGATTTCGAAACGACCACGACGGGTTTTCCCGAATAGTCGTCAACAAGGGAATTTCCGCTGTCGCAAAGCGCACGCGCGCGTTTACTTTCACCGCCCACAACGATTTCGACTTCGCAAATTTTGCGTTTCAGTTTAGGTAGCGTGCGGACGATATAAACCACTGCGCCCTCGAATATCAGCACGCCGACGAAAACAAGTCCGAGTATAGGATATCCGCGCACGTCCACGCCTATAAGGTTTTTAATTCCCTCGATTATTCCTCCGAGAAAGTAAGTCAATCCGACGAAAACGACTAACGTGCCCAAAAAAGATTTTTTCGTTTGTTTCAAAGGAAGAATCATAAGAGGCGCAAGTGCGATTTTCATCGCAATTTGCATTATAGCGGGCATATACACGTATCCGACGGCAACGCTTGCACCCAAAATCGATGCGGTTAGAATACGCATTTTACCGACCTTTTGTCGTCTAATCAAAAGCGTTGACGTAAGCAGCGTCAAGTCGATGAAAAAATTATTCAGCCACACGACTTCGAGATAAACTTTCACGACGAAAGGATACTATTTTTCATTTGCAAAATCATTCTTTCGCTGTCGACAAAAAATATTTTGATTTTTATAACGCACCTGACGATAAAATTTTGCGCTTTATTCTAATATAGAATAAGACCGTATCTTGCAGTGCGATATTTTTCACTACGATTCAATAAAAAAAGACCGCACCCCAAGGTGCGGTCAAAATGTGTTTAGTTTTGATTATTCGCGGTCGCCTTTCAACTTGCGGAGGAATGCGGGGACTGCTCTTCCGCTTTTGCTTACGTCAATTCTTGAAGACGCCACTCCGCCTTCTGCGGGTGCCGCTTGGACGGGAGTTTCTCTCACGACGGCGACGGGTGCGGGAGCGGGTTGCGGTGCGGGTTCGGGTCTTGAGAATGTGGGACGACCTGCGAAGATATCTTCTTCGGTGAGGACGGGACGTTCGACTTCTGCCGCCGCTTCTTCTCTTTCTGCGACTGCCGCAAGCGTGCTTGCGACGGGTTTCGCGGTTATGGGAGAAGAACCTACGCTACGCGCGGGAACGGTGTTTTTATCCACGAATCCGGTTGCGATGATGGTGATTTCGATATCTTTCTTGTCGGGAACGAACGCCGTGCCGAGAATAATATTCGCATCGGGATCGACTACTTGACGAACGATATCGCACGCCTCGGTGACTTCGCTGAGGAGCATATCTTCACCGCCGCTGATATTGACGATGATACCGGTTGCGCCTTCGATATCCGTTTCGAGCAAGGGGCTGAACACCGCGCCTTTGACCGCTTCGATAACTCTCTTTTCGCCTTTGCCGTAGCCGATACCCATATGAGCAAGACCCTTGTTCATAAGTATGGTTCTGACGTCCGCGAAGTCGAGGTTGATGAGTTCGGGATTGGAGATTACGTCGCTGACGCCTTGGACGCCTTGACGGAGCACGTCGTCCGCGATTTCGAACGCGCGTTTGAAGGAAACGCTCTTATCGAGGACTTCGATGAGTTTTTGGTTGGGGATTACGAGGAGGGTATCAACGAAGTTTTGGAGGTTACGGATGCCGTATTCCGCATTCTTCATACGTTGCGCGCCTTCGAAATTGAAAGGCTTCGTTACGACTGCGACGGTGAGGATACCCATGCTCTTCGCGACTTCCGCAATGACGGGTGCCGCACCCGTACCCGTTCCGCCACCCATACCTGCGGTGATGAAAAGGAGGTCTATGCCTTCGAGGGCCGCTTTGATAGTCGCTTTGGACTCTTCAGCCGCGAGTCTGCCGATTTCGGGATCGGAGCCTGCGCCCAAACCGCCCGTTTTAGACGAGCCGAGTTGGATTTTGTTTTCAAGCGGTACGAGGGAGAGATTGAGAGCCTGAACGTCGGTGTTCATAACCACGAACGTCGCACTCTTAATACCCGCGCGAATCATGTTATTGACGGCGTTGTTTCCGCCACCGCCTACGCCGACCACGACGATATTCGCTTTACCGGGTTGCTTTTTGCTTACGGGTTTGCGAACCGCCGCTTCGTCCTGATAAGAACCGACTTCTTTTTCTACGTCGTCGAAAGTTTGTTCGACAACGGTTTCTTCCGCCGTTTCTTGAACGGACTCGCTTTCATTTCGGACCTCGTTGAATCCGAATTTGTCAAAATCTATCATAGTATACCTCCGTTGAACAGTCTTTTTACAAAACTTCCTAAATCGA
Source organism: uncultured Bacteroidaceae bacterium (assembly GCA_964599875.1). Taxonomy (GTDB): domain Bacteria; phylum Bacillota; class Clostridia; order Christensenellales; family CAG-917; genus RGIG4097. The sequence goes on along the minus strand of CAZRHE010000003.1, from coordinate 85,792 downwards.
ATTTAGAAAGCGTTTCGGCAACTTGCAAGAGTGAAATTTTGCTTGCGTTGCAGGGTTTTACGTAGCCCGGGGTTTTCGGCATGACGATATCGACGTTCATCCCGAGTTCGTTCCCCAAATATTTTTTCGCGCCTCTGATTGCCGCTATGCCCTCACCCGTGATATATACGGGCGCATAGGACGGGAAATCTATTCCCGACGCATATATTACTTCTTTGATGATATCGGATATATCTTCGAGGCGGCATCTGACCACTTCACACGCTTCGGTGCCGTAGATGACGTCCTCTTGGTCCGCGACAAGAATCGCATCGTCGGCGTAATTCAAATTGAGGTCGACGAGTTCTCTCGCTTTTTCGGCAAGGTCGAAACTGACGTCGAGTGCCTCGCACATATCTCCCGATATATGTCCACCGCCGAGAGAAAAGGATTTGAGGTCGATGATTCCGTCCCCTCTTCCGATGAGCACGGAGGAAGATATAAATCCTATATCCGCAAGGATATACGGTTCGTCGCGTTCTTCCTTTTCAAAGAGAGATATGCCCTCCGCCCACGCGGTGCATACGTATTTGACTTCTTTGAATCCGAGAGTGCTTGCGACTTCGTCGAACATGTCGATGAATCTCTTTTCGCAAAGGATATAAGACACGACTCCGTTAACCGCGCTTGCGGTAAGACCTCTTGCATCGCGATAAGTCTTGTCCGAAGTGTTCACGGAAAACTCCACGGGAGTGGAATTTATAAGAACGTATTCGTCCGTGTTGAAGTTATCCCCTTTTTTGATGAGAAAATCTATATCCGCGTCTACTACTCTGCGTTCTCTGTCGAGAGTGATTCCGACGGTTTTTGTGACGACTGCGACAAACTCCGCGGGCACGCCGACGAACAATCTTTTCGTGCTGGATTCCGCGGTCTGCATCGCTTCTTTCAAAACGGAAATCGCTACGCTTTTCGTATCTTCCGCATCGAACCATTCTCCGTTTTCAAAACCCGAGTTTTCTTTCTCTACGAGAGCCTTCACGCCGAAAACGCTCTGCGCCTTTTTCACGCCGACTATGGCGCTTATAAGACGAGAGGTCACGTCGAGTACCGCGATGTCTTTCGTAAAAACGTTTGTCATACTATCCTCGTGTGCGCAACACGCGAGTGCGCACGTGCGTTATATTCTTACTTTAATTATATATATAATATAAAGAGTGTCAAGAATTTTTTTCAAAAAATTTTCAAAAAAATACGTTTTTCCGTCATATTCGGCTCTGCAACTCCGTTTTACGTCGGATAGAGGCTCCGAGAGAGGAAAAAATTTCTTCGATTTTCTCGTATCCGCGGTCCACGTGACGAAGTCCGTAAACCCGTCCTATGCCCTTTGCGCCGAGAGATGCGACGATAAGTCCCGCTCCCCCTCTCAAATCGTAAGCGTTGAGCACTGCGGCGTGAAGCCCGCCTTTTCCTCTCACCGTCGCGTCCATTCCGTCGACGTCGATATTCGCGCCCATAGCCGCCAACTCCCCGACGTGTGCGAATCTGTTTTCAAACACGGTTTCAGTCGTCGTGCTTATCCCTCTTGCATAGCATTGCACCGCCATCGCGATGGGTTGAAGGTCGGTTGGAAACGTTGGATAAGGCCCCGTAACTATATTCGACGGCAAAACTATTCCGTCGCTTTCGACGGTGATTCCGCCCGACGTATCCGTGACTACAAAATGCTCGCTCAAAAATTTCTTCAAAAACGCGCCCAAACACGTAGCGTCGCAATTATCTATTCTGACCTTTCCGCCCGTCAGTGCGACGGCGGACAAAATCGTTCCCGCGACTATTCTATCCGAAACGGGTTTCACCCGCGTCCCGTACAATTTATCCACACCCTTTATCTTGACTACGGAGGAGCCTTCCCCTCTTATTTCCGCGCCCATACTTCGAAGAGTCGCGCATAGCGATACGATTTCGGGCTCTCTTGCGCACCCGATGAGAGTGCTTTCTCCATCCGCTTTTACGGCCGCCAAAATCAAATTTTCGGTCGCGCCGACGCTTGGGTATTTGAGTACGATTTCCGCCCCTTTCAACTTATCCGCACTGCACTCGACGAAATCCGCGCCGTATTCCACTCTCGCGCCCATTTTTTTGAGTCCGTCGAGATGTATGTCGATAGGTCGCGCGCCTATGTTGCAACCGCCCGGACTATACGTCCTGACTCTCCCCGTTTCCGAGAGTAACGCTCCCAGCATAAACACGGACGAGCGCATCGCTTTGGATTGCTTTTCGGAAATTTCTACGGGACGAGGTTTCCCTGAAACCGTGATTTTTCGTCCCTCTCTCACCACGGACAATCCGAGCGAAGTCAAAATTTCGAGCATATTGTCTACGTCCGCAATGAACGGACAATCCTCTATCGCGACTTCTTCTTCGGTTAAAATCGCCCCCGCTAATATTGGCAAAACGGCGTTTTTCGCGGCGTGTACTTCAACCTTGCCGAAAAGAGGTTTTCCGCCTATGATTTCAAGATAATCCCTTTGCATAATTTCTCCCCGCGCTCTCCAAAAATCCGAGCGTTTCTTTTTTAGCGTTTTTGGATAGGTTAACCAAAATCCCCGTCGCGCACATGTACGCCGTGACCGAACTTCCCCCTGCGCTTATAAAGGGCAAAGGCAATCCGGTAGGCGGGACGGCACCGCATACGACCGCTATATTCATAACCGTTTGCACTGCGATGATTGCGGTTATGCCGCTTGCAAGATAACACGAAAATCTATCCTTTGAGCGCACCGCCACGATTATTCCTTTCGCAATCAAAAACAGGAATAGTAAGGTCACTATCCCGACCCCGACGAGCCCCGTTTCCTCTCCGATGACGGATAAGATGAAGTCGCTTTCGGCAAACGGCAAAAACAAGTATTTTTGTCTTGAATTGCCAATGCCTATCCCGAACAATCCGCCCGACCCGAGCGCATAATAGGACTGTATGAGTTGATAGCCTTCGTCAAGCGGGGACGCCCACGGATTTATAAACGCAAGCAGTCTTCTCACTCTATACGGTTCGAGAAAAACAAGCGCGATTCCGCCCGCCATCACGGGGAGCAATATCGCTATCATTCGAGAGGGTTTCGTGCCGCCGACGAAAAGCATTATCATCATCACGGCGCCCACGCAAATGGTTATCGACATATTAGGCTCCAAAATCAAAAGCACGCAAACCGCACCGCCGATTCCGAGCAAGGCAAGAGTTTTAGGCAGCGTGTCCGTGCCGTGCTTCGCCATAAAAGACGCCATAGTTATCACCATAGCGAATTTTGCATATTCCGAGGGTTGAATAGTGAAAAAACCGAGATTCAACCACCGTTTCGCGCCGTAACTCTCGACGCCGATAACGGGTACGAATACGAGCGCAAGCAATATCAAACATACGATATAAATAACGTAGTTGTATTTTTCAATCTTCTCGACGGACACGTTTGCGGTGAAAATCATAAGGATTATCCCGACGAAAATTGCAACCGCTTGCGTCTTGACGTAGTGAAACGCATCCCCCGTTTGCACCTCGGCGGAATAAGACGACGCAGAATATATGAATATCAGTCCGATAAGGGACAGCGTCACCCCGACCACCGCTATGGATATATCTCCGCCTATAAATTTTCTCGCCTTATTCATTCAACTTGCCGACGACTGAATCGAACGCTTTCCCGCGCTCTTCGAAGTTTTTGTATCTGTCGAAACTTTTGCTTGCGGGAGAGAACAATAAATTTTTAGCCCCATTCTCTTTCGCCATAGTTAGACCGCATTCGACCGCTTCTTCCAAATCGCAAGCGACCACGCGATTTTCGTATCCATACTTTTCCGCACTTGCAAGAATTATATCCGCGTTATCACCCAGGACGACGACCCCCGCCATATTCTCGTAGGACGTAGAAAATAGTTCGTCGAAATTTTCCTTCCCTATCTCTCCGCCGAGTATGACGATTCCCTTTCCGTCCAAACTTTCTATTGCGGATTTCGTTGCGGATATATTCGTCGCCTTGCTGTCGTCGAATATGGAAATTCCGTCGATTTCCCCCACCTTTTCTCGTCTGAAACGGGGACGACGATAGGACGACAAGGCGGATGCGACCGTGTACGCGCTTATTCCTTTCGACGTAGCGACGGCGGTTGCGGCAAGGACGTTTTCGATTTCTCGTCCGCTTGCGTCGACCTCTCCTACTTCCACGATAGGCAATCCCTTGTAACACACGAATCCCGACGACAAATACGCGCCGTCTACGGGATGCGTCGTGCTGAAAGGTATCTTTTCCGCATTCATATACGGGACGAGAGAAAGGATTTCTTCGTCGTCTGCGTTGTAGACGACTTTATCGCATTCGCTTTGTCTTAAAAAGATATTCGATTTTGCCGCGACGTATCTTTCAAAAGTTTTATGCCTATCGAGATGGTCGGGTTTGATATTCAAAATAACCGCTATATCGGGCGCGAATCTGACCGTGCTTTCGAGTTGAAAACTCGACGCCTCTACGACCACCGTTTCGAGAGAATCGAAACTGTCGCATATAGAAGAAAACGCTACTCCTATATTCCCCGCCACTCTCGAAGACTGCCCTGCATATCGCAAGATATGGTTGATTAAATTTACGGTCGTGGTTTTGCCGTTCGTGCCCGTAACCGCAATTTGCTCCGCCTTGCAAAATTCAGAGGCAAGTTCGAGTTCTCCGACTACGGTTTTCCCTTCGAGTTTAGCGTCCAAAATAAAATCCTTTCCGCTGTCCACGCCTGGGCTTAACACGATTACGTCCGCGTTTGAAAATACGCCCGTAGACGTAGTCGCGTGCGCGACCGTCGGATTGTCGTCGTAGACTATGCATCGTCCGCCTTTGGATTTCACAAGATCGTATGCGGCTATTCCGCTCAATCCTCCGCCGTAAATCACAACGTTTTTGCCGAGTAAATTCATATTCCCTCCCCAAGCACGAGTGTCACCGCTCCGCCGATGAGAGTGGCGACGAGATATATCGCGCAAATTCTCGATTCGCTCATTCCGCACTTTTCGAGGTGGTGATGAAAGGGGGACATTTTGAAAACTCTCTTCCCTCTCGTCTTGAACGAAATAACTTGCACGATAACACTTATGCTCGACCATACGAACATTATGCCTGAAGTGAGAATAAAAATCGGATTTTTCGAAAATACCGCGACGGACGCGACCGCTCCGCCGAGTGCAAGCGACCCCGTATCCCCCATAAACACCTTTGCGGGCGAAGAGTTGAATACGAGATACGCGACGAGTCCGCCCGAAATCACAAGGGACAGCGCGACGAGAGAAAACAAGTTGTCCGCATATTCCCCCTCCGCTTTTTCGAATTGGAAAAACAAAACCACCGCAAGCGAAATGAAATATCCTATGCAAGTCGTCGCCGCAAGTCCGTCCACCCCGTCCGTCAAATTCACGGAATTCGTCGTCGCTATATAGACGAAAGCGACGAAAGGGATTATCCCCCATTTCAAATCAATGGTGCCGAGATAAGGAATATTGACTTCTCCGCCTATGAGGTGCGACTTGTACGCGAAAACGCCGACTATGACGGATAGTCCCACTTGACCTATGATTTTTTGATACGCTTTCAGTCCGAGATTTCGATTGAAACGTATTTTGATGAAGTCGTCGAGAAAACCTATCGCACCGAATCCGACCACCATACTCATCGCAACCAGCGCAAACGGACTGCGGTCGATAAGTGAAAATATCACGACGGGCAAGATGAAAATCACTCCGCCCATAGTCGGAGTGCCCGCTTTATACGCGTGTTGCTCGACGTAGCCCAAAATGTTTTGCCCCGCCTTTCCTCTTCTAAGCGCTTTCACGACGGGCGGAGCGACGACGAGTGAAATTATCGCCGCCCCTGCAAAATAAAGCGCGAGTTTTTGTACGGGAGTCATCTTGCTTGACCAAACCGTCTTGCGACGTCGAAATCGCTATACGGCAACTTTCTCCCTTTGATTTCGAAATACTCTTCGTTTCCCTTGCCCGCGATGACGACGGTGTCCCCTTCGAGCATCTCGCCTATTGCATAAGCAATAGCCTCCGTCCTATCCGCTATGAGTTTGTGATTTTTGTTTTGAAATCCGACCTCTATATCCGACAAAATGCTATCGGGATTTTCGTATCTCGGATTGTCCGACGTCGCAACAACGAAATCGCTATATTTCTCCGCAATTTGCGCCATAGTCGCGCGCTTTCCTTTATCCCTTTCTCCGCCGCAACCGAAAACGGTTATCAATCTGGATTTCGTAATCGTCCTTGCCGTCGTCAGCAACTTTTCAAGTCCGTCGGGAGTGTGCGCATAGTCGATAATTATACTTCCCTTTTCGGAGCGTAAAACACTGAATCTGCCCTTGACGTTTCTCACTTTTCTAACCGCAGTCGCAAGGTTTTCCGCACTCACGCCGAGCGCGGAGCAAACCGTCATCGCACCGAGAAGATTATATACGTTGAATTCTCCGTACAGCGACGAGCGCACGTCCACGATTTCGTCGTTCAAGTTTGCGACGAATTTGACGCCGTCCACGTTTTCTGCAACGTCTATTGCAAAACAGTCCGCGGGGTTATTAAGTCCATACGTTACAAGTTCGATTTCATTAGAATTTTCCAATTCGGAAACGAGTTTTCTCCCCGCCTTATCGTCTACGTTTACGACCGCTGTTTTCACGAAATCGGGAGAAAAATAAGACAATTTCACCTTTTCGTAGGTAGAATAATCCTTGAAATAATCGAGGTGGTCTTGCGTTATATTCGTAAGCACGGCGATATCCGCTTTAAGTCCGTAGGTCTTTTTGAGATATATCGCGTGCGCGCTGACTTCGGACACCACGATTTCTACTCCCTTTGCCCTCATTTTGAAGAGTAAGGAATTCATTTCGTACGGGTCGGGCGTCGTCAAAGAGGACGAAACCTTTTCGCCGAGAATATAATGCCCTTCCGTCCCGATAAGTCCGGTTTTGAAACCGCAATGCGCGAGTATCGAATTGATATAATGTGCCGTCGAAGTTTTTCCGTTTGTGCCTACGACTGCGACGAATTTCATCCCTTCGAGCGGTTTTGAAAAGTAGTTGTAAGATATTATCGCATAAGCAATCCTTGCGTCTTCGACCACTACGTACTTCCCGCTTTCGGGTTTTATTTCGGTGACCGCCACGAAATCCTTTTCAATTTCGTTAAGGTGGGAATTTCCGTCGTCGCGACTACCTTTCATAGCGACGAAAACGTCCCCGTCTTCCACTTTTGCGGAATTGATTTTTATATCTTTGATATCCCTTGACAAGTCTTCGTTAGTGCTTAAAACTTTTATCCCTTCGAGTAACTTTTCGAGCGTCATATATACGTCCTCCGAAGGTTTGATACACTTATTTTAATAAGTGTAGTCCCTCTCGTCAACGGGTGGGCGAAATTAGACGCAAACGGAAAATATTTTCAATTTTCTTCCACGAAATCCGCATAGTTTTCTACGTCTGACGGATTGAAAGTGCTCTTAATATCTTCGCTCGTAGACTTCGGCGTGTCGAGATAGGAGAATATCCCCTCGAATACGTCCCCCACGAGAGGTGCGGCAACGAGAGAGCCGTAATAGACCGAGCCTTGCGGTTCGTCCACAATCATAAGCACTCCGTAAGGCGCGCTTTCTTCAAGGGAAAATCCGAGAAAGGACGATATATACTTCCCCCTTGCGATACTTCCGTTTTCGTACTTTTGCGCCGTCCCCGTTTTGCCTGCGATTCTGTATCCGTTTACTCCCGCGCCCTTTCCGCTTCCTTTGCTCACCACTCTTTCGAGTAGTTCCCGCATCGTATCCGAAGTTTCTTTCGAGATTATTCCGCTCTTTTTTATCTCGAAAACTCCGTCCGTACTTATTCCGCTAGTATCGTCCTTAATCGACGAAAGAAGGTGCGGCGTCACGAGATATCCTCCGTTCATCACTGCGGACGCCGCCGTTATCATTCCGATAGGCGTGACAGCCACCGCTTGTCCGAATCCTATTCTCGCAAGATCCACGTTTTTGACGGAATCCGCGGATATGAAAATGCCCGACGTTTCCCCCGTCATATCTATTCCCGTTTTGCTTTTCAGCCCGAACGCCGTGAGATAGGAATAAAACTTATCCGTCCCCATCGCGAGCGCACAATCCATAAACACGCAGTTACAACTCTTCTCCACTCCCTCCGCAAAGTCTATGGAGCCGTGCCCTTTCGTCCGCCAACACTTGATTTTCTTTCCGTCAACCACTCTGTATCCCGAACAATAAAACCTTTTCGACGTATTCATCGCGCCCGAGTCGAGAGCGGCGGCGGAAGTCAAAATTTTGAAAGTCGATCCCGGTTCGTACACCGAAGATACGAGCATGCTTTTCGAGTTTGCGAACAACGTTTCGAGGTCGTCGCGCGGCACGGCGTTCAAATCGAAGGACGGATACTCCGCAAGGGATAGGATTTCGCCGTTTTCGTAGTTCATCACTATGCACGCAACCCTTTTAGGGTTGTAGAGCGAAACCGCCTTTTCGACCGCCCCTTCAACGATTCTTTGCATTGTGACGTCAAGAGTGGTTTTCACGTTCATTCCCCTGACGTAAGGAAGATAATAATCCTCTCCACCGAGTTCTCTTCCGACGAGGTCGGTTTGAGTAAGGATTTTTCCGTCCGTCCCCCGCAAATACTTATCGTAATAGGATTCTATCCCCGTTTGTCCGTTTCCGTCCGCTCCCGTGAAACCCAAAACCTGCGTCATAAAATCCCCGTAAGGATAATATCTCAAATTGTCTTCGGCATAATAAATTCCGCCGAGCCCGCTGTCGTACAAGGCGTTCAAATCCTCTTTCGTTGCCTTTGTGGCAACCGTAATTTCAGATGCGGATTTCGAGATTTTTGCGAGCGTTTTGTCATAGTCGTATCCGAAAACTTCGCTTATAAGTTTTGCGACGCCCTCTTTATCCGTCACCGCGTTAGGTCGCACGTATACGTTGTATCTCGTTGCGGTAGACGCGAGAATTTCTCCGTTTCTATCAAGAATATCCCCTCTCGGCGCCTCGGTCGGCACGCTTCTGAGCCACTGACTAGTCGCTTTTGCTTGCAAAGATTTCGAATTTACAATCATCACGAAAATCAGTTTGCAAAAAACCGCGCAAAACAAAAAGACTATCAGCAATAGCGTTGCCAACAGTCTTCTTTTCGGATTGTGAAAAAGCGGTTTGTTTTTACTTGATGATATCGAAGGACGCGCCATAGTCAAAGTTTATTGAGGATGCGTCCGAAATATGACTTGCGGATTCCGACACCACGCCGGTTATGGAGGAGGAAGGCGTGGTGGCAGTTCCGTTATTAAGATTGCCTGCGTTTACGATGATGAGCACCGCTACGAGAATTATGACTGCGAAATACACTGCGAGCAAAATTTTCGCTTTCGTGTTAAGACGCGCCTTTTTGGAACTTTCGCTCTTATAGGACTTCTTTGCAGGAGTGAACGTGCTGGTTTTTTCGTAGTCTTCCGCGGGACGAGCCATAGTGCCTGAAGCAGAGAGTCTGTCGTAAAGTTCTCTATCCGACGGTCTGTCGCTGTCGTTTTTTGCAAAGTCGTGGAAAGAATCTCTCTTCTCTGCGGGAGCATAAGCGTCGCTATATCCGTAACTTGCTCCGTTGCGGACAGGAGCGTCGCTTCTACGGCGCATTTGTTCAAAACCTCTGTCGTAGTTTTGATATTCGCTGCTTCTGGGCGCTTCGTAAGGACGGGACGCTTCGTAGGCTCTCATCTTCTCTTCGGAGCGAGGAGAACCGCTTTGGACGACCGTATAACCGTTGAAACGGCGTTCTTCGTCGTTTGCGCGAACGCTACGACCCCTATTAGAGTTGTAGTCGTCGTATGAAGGAAATCTGTCGATAGTTTCCTCGTTTTGGTTCTTTGAAGTATTCATGCCGAGCAATTCGTCCAACGTGATAGCCATAGTAATCTCCTTATCCTTTTATATTCTTTCCGCTATTCTCAATTTTGCGCTTTCGGAGCGAGAGTTCGATTTCATTTCTTCCTCCGATGCTATTATAGGTTTTTTATTCACCAACTTTATTTCTTGTTTCTTACCGCACACGCACACGGGGAAGTCGGGAGGACAAGTGCACGTAAGCGTCAATTCTTTGAATGCGTTTTTCACGATTCTGTCTTCAAGGGAGTGAAACGTGATTATCGCTATTCTACCGCCCTTTTTCAGTCGAAGAGCCATATTCTTCACGGTTTCTTCGAGGGCAGTCAATTCTCCGTTAACCGCTATTCTAATCGCTTGGAACGTGCGTTTTGCGGGATGACCGAATTTCCATCTTATCGCGGCGGGATAACACTCCTCTACGAGTTTTGCAAGTTGCAAAGTCGTGGATATCGTCTCCTTTTCTCTGACGAGCGCGATTCTTTCGGCGATTCTCGGCGCGAGTTTCTCTTCGCCGTAATCGTAAAGTATCTTCGTGAGTTCCCCTACGCTGTATTCGTTCACGATATTGAATGCGGTCAGATATTGCGTTCTGTCCATTCTCATATCGAGCGGAGCGTCTTTCATATAACTGAATCCTCTTTCCGCATTGTCGAGTTGATAAGAACTGACTCCGAGGTCGAGAAGGATTCCGTCCACTTTCTCGATTCCGAGTTGATCGAGTGCGGAACAAAGGTTTTTGAAGTCGTCGTGTACGTACGTTATTTTGTCCGCGTACGCGTGAAGCCTTTCCCCTGCCGCCAACAGCGCGTCTTCGTCACGGTCTATCGCGATGAGCCTTCCGTTCTCGTTCAGCCTTTTGACGATTTCGAGGGAATGTCCACCACCGCCCAAAGTGCCGTCGACGTAGATGCCGTCTTCTTTTATTTCAAGACCTTCGATACATTCGTCGAGCAAAACGGGGATATGCTTGAATTCCATCTTACACTCCGCGATTCTTCAAATTTTCGAGTGCGCGATCCACGTTCTCTTTGTTGAGGAGGTTGTATCTTTCGTCCCAGACTTCGCCCGCCCACATTTCGAGATATTGTCCCTTGCCGACGAACACGACGTCCTTCTTTGCGTTGAGCAGATTGCCGAGCATTTCGTTCAATCTCACTCTGCCCTGACCGTCTTCTTCGAGATCGTCGAGTCCGCTGTAGATAAGCGTCGTCGCGTCCATCTCGTTTTCGTTGGCGTAAAGGCTGTCGGTGTCAAGGGTTGCGTGCACTTTTTCGAACTTCTCTTCGGGAACTATGTACAAGCAGTATTTCCCGTCGCCTACTTTTCTGCCCGGCAAGATATAGGACTTCGGTCCGAGCACTGCACGGAACTTCGGAGGAATCCTAAATCTGTCTTTGTCGTCCATTTGGCGGCGGACGCTGCCGAGCATCAAATTGAGCATAAGTTACCCTATTTTTTTATTTTCGTGATTAGTGTAACACGGGATTTGCCCATTGTCAACCAAAAAAAACCACGAATTTTTAGTGAATTTTTTCAAATATACTCAAAAAAACCGTTGTTTACTTGTAAACCATATGCATTTTATCCACCTTTTTCCAGTTTTTTCCGCGATTTCAGTAACTTTTGCTCGTGAAAACAGTTTACTTGTAAATCGATTTTTCTTCAAAAATTTTTTCCTTCTCCGCCAAAAAAATTTTTCTTCACCGTTTTCAAACGCTCCGCATAAGATACAGCAAGCAAATCAGGAGGTAAAAAGATGTCTTTTTGCAACAATTCAAACACGGACAGATGCCCCGGAAATATAAGCGGAAATCCCATGAACGGACTCTCTGAAAAAGTGTGCGTTCAAGTCCGAAAAGTTTTCGACGCCTGTATGTCCCAACAAACCCTTGAAACCACCACGGTGACTCTCACCAATCTTTCTCCCGCAAATCCCACCCTGCCTCTTACTTTCGTCGGAGGCTCGTCGACGTCGAGCGTAGGCACCATAACCGCACTCACGGTCACTCCCATTGCCGATAGGCAAGGTCTGTCGAGGGTGCAAGCAACGGTATCCGTCCCCGTGCAAATCAACTACACGGACGCATCGGGAGTAGCAGGCGTCGGAACGGGAACCATTTCTATCGTCGAAGACGTCGTTATGTGTGTGCCGTCGGGTAGCGTTTTCCCCGCGGAACTCGTAGCGGCGGTCAACATGGCAAGTCCCAGCGGTACGTACGTCAGCGAAAACACGTTTTCTATAACCGCTTGCACGACGGTCATCCTGAAAGTCGTAGCGGACGTAAACTTACTCATCCCCTCTTACGGCTATTGCAGAATCCCCGAATGTACCGAATTCAATCAAAATGCGTGCCAAGGCGTATTCGACCTTCCGCTCTTCCCGTCGTAATCGCGGATTTTCGACGGTTTTCGACATTCTAACGCCACTAAAAGCCTCGTCACATACGAGGCTTTTATCTTGTTTATCACATAATCCGACCTCTTTTAAGCCAGCCGTATAAACGAAATATCCACAATAAAAACTTGTACCTTAAAAGCATATAATAAGACGCAAAACTCAAATCGAGTTTATACAATCGTCAAACGCAACGTAAAACGCAAAGGACAAAAGCACGTAAAATCGAGTGCGTACAACCAAAACGCACAATCGATTAAAACTCTTTTGCAATATATAAATTTATATGCTATAATAGTGATATGAAAGTTTTTGCGATAAGTGACTTACACCTCTCAACCGTCGTGGAAAAGCCCATGGATATATTCGGTGAGGGTTGGAGCGATTATTTTGAAAAAATCTGTGCGGATTGGCAGGAAAAAGTCACCGAAAACGACGTTGTTTTGCTCGGCGGCGATTTGTCATGGGGAATTTCAATCGCCGAAGCCGCCCCCGACTACGCACTTATATCCGCACTCCCCGGGAAAAAAGTCGTACTTCGCGGAAATCACGACTACTATTGGGACACTCTTTCCAAAATGCAAAAAGCGTTTCCCGACTTTTTATTCTTACAGAATAACTGTATCCGCATAGGCAATCTTTTGGTCGCGGGCTCAAGGGGTTGGAATCTCCCCACCGACGATTCGAGTGCGGAAGACAAAAAGATATACGAAAGAGAACTTATCCGTCTTGAACTATCGTTAGGCGCAATGGATAAAGCGCGCAAAGAAGGCGACACGGTCGTCGCACTTTTGCACTATCCCCCTTTCGACGCAAAATACTCTGATACAGAAGTGACCGCAACTTTAGAAAAACACGGCGTAAACGCCGTCACCTACGGTCATTTGCACGGCAAAAACGCGAGAGTCAATCCCTGCGTTGTCAAAAACGATATCCCCTATCTTTTGACCTCTTGCGACCTCATAGGCAACCGCCTCGTCCTTGTAACCGAAGTTCCCGACGAAGAAGACGAATAACCCCACAATCTCACAATCCCGCGTAACCAAAGTAAAAAACTCAACCGAAGAATAGTCGTAACCGTTTCATTATAACTATTGCTCAAAACTCTGCCCACAAATTCGCAAACGCGACGTCGCGTATATTGACCGCAATGAAAGTCGATATTGTTAATAATGAAATCATAATATGGTACTGCAATAAAAGCGAAATATGAAATAACGCACGCATATACGCGTGCGTTGTTTTTTTTTAATAAACTTATGATTATAATAACAAAATCCGAAAAGTATTCTTAAAAATCGATGTTTTTAGAATACTTTTAACCCAAAACCTGCCCTATCCTCTCAAAAATCGCTTCTTTTCCGCTCTTTGCAAGAGAGGACGTGAAGTAGATATTATCCGCACCCACACCCATTGCAGAGGCAATCATTTGCCTACTTTTCATCTGTTGCTGACGGCTGAGTTTATCCGCTTTCGTCGCAATCAGCGTAAACGGAATGTTGAAGTGAAACAAGAAATTCACAAGCATCTTATCGTCGTCCGTAGGCTCGTGTCTGCAATCGAGAAGAACGAAAACGTTTTTGAGTCGCTCGCTCTTTTGAAGATATCCTTCAATCATATCTCCCCATTTCTCTTTTTCGGTCTTCGCAACTTTTGCATATCCGTATCCGGGCAAATCCACGAAATAAAACTCTCCGCCGTTTATCTCGAAGTAATTTAGCAATCTCGTGCGACCGGGGTCCCCGGACGTGCGCGCGAGTTTTCCGTTGTTACATATAAAATTTATAAACGACGATTTTCCGACGTTAGACTTCCCCGCAATTGCGATTTCGGGCGCACCCGTATCGTACAACGCGTTTGAGTTTGCGACGGACGTCACGAATTTTGCGTTTTTGATTATCATTTTCTCTCCTTCGGCGTTAGCCTTTTATCCGCCGTGCATAAAAATAGCGCATTAGATGCGCTATTTTTTTTGACTGTTATGCGATTGCTTCTTTTTTGATAACCAAAGGTTTTTCCTTTTCGGTTATGCACTTCTCGCCGACGACGACTTTCGTTATGGTCTTATCCGACGGAATATCGTACATAAGGTCAAGCAAAATGCCTTCGAGAATCGATCTCAAACCTCTTGCGCCCGTATTCAATTGAATCGCTTTATTCGCAATTGCTTTGAGCGCGGATTCTTCAAATTCCAAATCGACGTCGTCGAGTTTGAATTGAGTCTTATATTGTTTCGTGAGTGCGTTTTTAGGTTCGGACAAAATTTTCACGAGAGCGTCTTCGTCGAGCGCGTTAAGACCGACGACGATAGGTACTCTGCCCACGAATTCGGGTATCAAACCGTATTTAATGAGGTCTGCGGGTTGCAAGGACTCGATAAGTTCGTCATAGCGATAATCGAGAGTTCCTTTGACAACGCTGCCGAATCCGAGTTTAGAACTGTCTTTGCGTTGATCGACTATTTTGTCAATATCTACAAACGCTCCGCCACAGATAAACAATATATTCGTCGTATCGATTTGATAACACTCTTGGTTGGGATGCTTTCTTCCGCCTTGAGGAGGAACGTTTGCGACCGTTCCTTCGATGATTTTGAGGAGTGCTTGTTGCACGCCCTCACCGCTGACGTCGCGAGTTATGGACACGTTTTCGCCTTTGCGCGCGATTTTATCGATTTCATCGATATAAATAATCCCGACTTCGGCTTTTTTGATGTCTTCGCCCGCGGCTTGGATGAGTTTCAGCAAAATATTCTCGACGTCTTCGCCTACGTAGCCCGCTTCGGTCAAAGTGGTAGCGTCCGCAACGGCAAAAGGCACGTTGAGAATTTGCGCGAGAGTTTTGGCAAGCAAAGTCTTGCCCGATCCGGTAGGCCCGAGCATAAGGACATTGCTCTTTTCGAGCACGACGCCGTCCGCGTTTCTTTTTCTTGCCTGATTGACGCGCTTGTAGTGATTGTAGACTGCGACCGAAAGCACCTTTTTGGCGGATTCCTGTCCGACGATATACTCGTCGAGTTTCTCCTTAATTTGTTTAGGAGTGTACAACGAAATCTCCGACTCGCTTTTGCCTCTCTTCTTTTCAAGGAGGTAAACGCATTTGTCGATACATTCGTTGCAAATATGCAATCCGTCGGGAGCGTTAATCAAATCGACTTCATCGCTGCCTTTTTTGCAGAAACTGCAACGTTCAATTTTTTTATATTCCATATTACTCCGTTGGAAATTATTGACGGTGCACGAAAATCTTATCGATAAGTCCGTACTGTTCCGCTTCTTCCGCGGTCATGTAGTAGTCCCTATCCGTATCGATTTCAACCTTTTCGAGGGGTTGACCGGAATTTTCGGCAAGAATCCTATTGAGTTTTTTCTTGGTTTTGAGGATTTCTTCCGCCACGATTGCTATTTCGCTTGCTTGTCCTTGTACGCCGCCGAGAGGTTGGTGTATCATGATTTTGGAGTTGGGCAAAGAATATCTCTTGCCTTTGGTTCCGGAGGACAGCAAGAACGCGCCCATAGACGCCGCAAGTCCGATGCAGATGGTGGAAACGTCGCACTTGATATAGTTCATAGTGTCGTAAATCGCCATACCTGCGGACACGGAGCCGCCCGGGCTGTTGATATAAAGACTTATGTCTTTTGCGCTGTCTTTTCCCTCGAGGAAAAGGAGTTGTGCGACGACGGAATTTGCCGTCGCATCGTCGATTTCTCCCGTAAGGAAAATGATTCTGTCGTCAAGAAGTCTTGAATAGAGGTCGTACGAGCGTTCGCCCTGACTTGTTCTTTCGATGACATACGGAATGTTAATCATTGTTTTATTCTCCTTCCTACCGAAGATTATTCTTCGGGTTTTTCAACTTTTTTGGTTGCCGCTTTCTTGGTTGCGGTCTTTTTTGCGGGGGCTTTCTTTTCCGCTTTTTCTTCTTTCTCGCCTTCCTTGCCTACGGGAGCCGCCGCAGGTTTCTTGGTCGCCGCTTTTGCGACTGCGGGATTTGCTTCTTTCAAGGTCGCCATAAGTTTATCCGAAAGGATTTGATTGACGAGATAGTCTATTTGTTCCTTGCGAAGAGTCTTCTTGAAGTCTTCGAGGCTCTTGCCGGATTCTTCCGCCGCTTTCGCGAGTTTTTCGTCGATTTCGCTATCCGAGAATTGGAGGTCTTCGACCTTGACGATTTTTTCCATGACGAGGCGGATTTTGACGCTTCTTTCCGCTTGTTCTTTGTATTCGCCTTTGAGTTGTTCGACGGTGAGTCCTACGTACTTGAGATAATCGTCGAGTTTGATGCCTTGGTACATAAGACGATATTCGAATTCTTGAACCATGTCTTCGGTTTCGTTATCGACCATGACTTCGGGGATTTCGATGGTTGCGTTTGCGACTATGGTTTCAATGAGTTCGTCTTCGTACGCTCTTTCCGCACTTTGTTCCGCTTCTTCTTTAAGTCTATTTTTGACGCTCTCTTTATATTCTGCAAGAGTGTCGTATTCGGACACGTCTTTTGCGAAATCGTCGTCGAGGGCGGGGATTTCTTTCACTTTGACTGCGTGAACGTCACATTCGAACGTCGCTTCTTTGCCGCTGAGTTCTTCCGCGTGATATTCTTCGGGGAAGGTCACTTTGACGGACACGTGGTCGCCTGCTTTCGCGCCGACGAGTTGTTCTTCGAATCCGGGGATGAATTGACCGCTGCCGAGTTCGAGTTCGTAATCTTTGCCTGCGCCGCCGTCGAATGCTTTTCCGTCTACGTAACCCGTGAAGTCCATTTCGACGATATTGCCGTTTTCCGCCGCTGCGTCGACGTCCACAAGACGCGCTTGCTTATTGCGTTCCGCTTCCACTGCTTCGTCCACTTGTTTTGCGGTGACTTTTTCCACTTTCTTCGCGATGGACAAGCCTTTGTATTGTCCGAGAACGACTTCGGGTTTTACGGTCAAGATAAGAGTGAAGGTCGCGCCGCCGTCTTCTTTGAAATCGAATGCGGTAAGTTCGGGTTGTGCGACTACGTCGAGATCGGATTCTTTTTGGAGCGCTTCGCCGTATGCCTCGGGTATAACGATATCCATTGCGTCCTCATAAAATACCTCTTTTCCGTAAATTCCTTCGATAACTTTCTGAGGAACGTGACCTTTTCTGAAGCCTTGAATCTGATATTTGTGTTTGGTTTTTTGATAGGCTTCTTTGACTGCGTTGTCAAAGGTCGTTGCGTCTACGTCAAAGACGACTTTCACTTGGCTCTTTTCAAGTTTTTCAACTGTATAACTCATTTGTCCTCCATAGCGCATATGCGCTCGTATTATTTCATAAGTATCAAAGAGTATAACATACTAAAAATCAAATTGCAATAGAAATTTCATCGCAAATTGCGCAAAAAGAGAAAACTTAATGTTGTGCAAACGAATATTTGGTGTATAATGTGCGTATGGGAAGCGACCTTTTGACACTTTCCGCCCTCGCAAACGAATTAAATCGCGAGATATCCGGCGGAAGAATAGACAAAATCGTCCAGCCCGACGTGGACGAAGTGAGGTTTTATCTCCGTGCAAACGGGAAAAATCTCTGTCTTTGCGCGTCTTGTAACGCAGGCGCACCGCGCCTTCACCTCACGACGAGCAAAAAGCCCAATCCCGTCACTGCTCCCGCTCTATGCATGCTTCTTCGCAAACACTTATCCGTTTCAACGATTACGGGCGTTTCGGTTTACAATTCGGACAGAATCATCAAAATATCCTTCACCGCAAGGACGGAAATGAAAGACGACGCCGTCTACTATCTCTTCATCGAAATAATGAACAGATACAGCAATATCGTTTTCACGGACGCGAATATGATAATTCTCGATGCCGTTAAACACTTGCCCCTCGACGTTGCGCGCGATCACGTCGTGTTGAGAGGTGTAAAATACGAACCCGTCGGACAAGCGAAAATCAGTTATCTAACCGATTGCAATTCGGTTTTCGACGATTTCAACGGCGGTGATTTGCACAAGTTCGTTATAGACAAAATTTCGGGTTTTTCGGGAGTTACCGTATCAGAAATTCTATCGCGCGCAAACCTTCCCGCAGAGCACCCGTCCCCACTTTCGGACGGAGAAAAAGAATCTCTCGTCCGCATCGTCGACGAGCAAAGAAATATAAACTCGCAACCCTACTTTTCACCTTGCGTCATAGGCGAAAAAGAGGTTTATCCCTACGACTACTCCATCCTCGACGGCAAAAAGGAATTCTATCCCACAATGAGCGAGGCTTTCGACGCCCTATATTCGCGCACGGATGCGGAAATACGAAATAAAGCAAGGCTGAAAACGTTGTCCACTGCGGTCAAGCACTTGAAAGCGCGCGTGGAAAAGAATATAAAGACTGATATGGAGAGACTGGAAGAGTGCAAGGATATGGAATCCTATCGCATAAAAGGCGAACTCGTCGTCGCAAACATTTATCGCATACAAAAAGGTGACGAAATACTGATTTGCGAGGACTACTACTCGGGAGAAAAAGTCGAAATCAAACTCGACCCGATGCTTACTCCGTCCGGAAATTCAAAATATTATTATACAAAGTATAATAAACTCAAACGCCAAAAGGAATTTACGGAGAAAAAACTCGAAGAAGATAAGCGACTTCTCGAATACGTGATATCCATCGAAAAAGAAATCGCGACGCTCCCCTACGATCAGTCGTCGTCCGCAATCGAAGAAGAACTCGAACGACTTTGCGTACTCAAACGAAAATCGCAAAAAGGCAAAGTGCGTAAAGAAAAGCCCGAACCGCCATACTGCTACGAATGCGAGGGATTCACGATTTATAAAGGACGAAACAATCTTCAAAACGACGAACTCACTTTCAAAATCGCATCGTCTTGCGACGTTTGGTTCCATATTAAAAACGGGCACGGAGCGCACGTCGTCGTGTTCACCGAGGGAAAATCTCTCCCCGATTCCGTCGTGAAAGTTGCAACCGAAATCGCTGCGTCAAGCGAACAAAGTGCGGTTGACGTAGACTACACTGAAAGGCGCAACGTCAAGCGTCAGCCTAACGGTCACCCGGGTCAAGTAATATACGTAAATTATAGGACGGCGCACGCCGAGCCGAACCCTCACGAAGAACTGCGAATAAAGTAAAAATGGCAAAACTATTTCAAAATTTGCCGTTTTTTAGAATACTTTTGACCAAAAATCCTCTAATCAGAGGTTTTTTGCATTCTTCGGAGTTTTTCAAGGACGGAGGAAAAATAGTCGGGCAAGTCGCACTCAAAGGCCATTTCTTCCCCCGTTTTCGGGTGTTTCAACCTTAGTTCCTTTGCGTGAAGAAGTTGCCCGTTTTTGTATAATGCAGTGGAGCCGCCGTACACCGCATCCCCTACTATCGGATGATGAATTGAAGACGCGTGCACGCGAATTTGATGAGTGCGTCCGGTTTCGAGTTCGAATCTTACAAGCGTATATTTGCCGAATCTTTCAAGCACTCTGTAATGAGTCACCGCCCTGCGCCCGTCTTCGTCGATCGCCATTTTCTTTCTGTCGCGTTTGTTTCTTGCGATAGGCGCGTCCACGGTGCCGCTATCCTCTTTGAAATTTCCGTCGCACAGTCCAAAATATATACGTCTTGCGGTTTTTCTTTCAATCTGCCCCGCAAGGCTTTTGTGCGCCTCGTCGGTTTTTGCGACGACGATAAGCCCGGACGTATCCTTATCAAGTCTATGCACTATTCCGGGACGAATTACGCCGTTTATCGAACTCAAATTGTCAAGGTCAGCAAGCAAAGCGTTGACAAGAGTGTCGTTGCCGTGATAACTGCTTGCGGGATGAACGACCATTCCTTGCGGTTTGTTTATAACGGCAAAACTGTCGTCCTGATAGACGACGTCGAGTTTTATATCCGAATTTGGCGTTACGTCGAGAATTTTAGGCTCGGGAAGGACGAATTCGACCTCGTCCCCCGATTTTAATTCAAAACCGCTTTTTACGCGTTTAATTCCGTTTACGATTGCGCCGTCGCTTTCTATTACGTTTTTTGCGTTAGAACGCGAAATTCCGCACTCGCGTGCCAAAAAATTATCAAGTCTTATGGTTTCGGACGCGACGAATTTCATTCTTCGCCGTCCTTATCGTCCGCACTTTCTATCGTGAAAGACCGTTTGTCTTCCGTTTCGATTGAAAAATTCGCCTTTTCGATTTCAGCGTCGTCCGTTTCGGGCGGTTTAACTTCTTCCGCCTTTTCGCCGTTTTCTTCGTTTTGCACTATGGTAAATTCTTCTTCCTCGTCGTCAAGCCCGGGGACGACGAATTTGATGACCATTTCGTCCTCTTCCGACTCTTCTTCCTCGTTTTCCGCCTTTTTATTCGGCTTGAAAATTTGGATTATCAGGTAGATAATCAACCATATCGCGCCGACGGTTACAAAAGAATCCGCCACGTTAAACACGGCAAAGTCTACGAAAGTAAACTTGAAAAAGTCGCGCACTCCGCCGATTGCGATTCTGTCTACGAGGTTTCCTATTCCACCGCCTGCAATCATGATTAGGGGGATTCTGAGCCATTCGCTATCAGAATGAAATACCGTAAGATATCCAAGTAACGCAACCAAAACTATTGCCGTAACGATGATAAGTGCGGTCGTGCCGTCTTTCATCATCCCGAATCCCATTCCCGTATTTAAGGAATATTCAAGATCTAAAAAGCCTTCTATCGCGGTGTAACTCATATATTCGTGCGTAGAATAAGTGAGCCCGCGGAAAATATACCACTCCTCGCCGTTTTCGGCGCAAAGGAAGCGGATAAGATATTTTTTCGAGAGCAAATCGCCTACGATTATTGCGGCAAGCAACAAAATTTCGAGCAAAAACGGCAAAAGTTTCAACAAATGTTCTTTGTCGAAACGGAAGTTTTTGATTTCTTCTTTTATTTTAGCCACGTCTATAAGCGGCTTTTTTTCTTCAGTTTTCATACGTAATTTCTTTCACCGAAAAGCACTCTTCCGAGCCTAATCATATTGGATTTATGCCTTAAAGCGACTTTATAGTCCCCGGTCATCCCTGCGGACAGATATTTTATATCGACGTTTGCCTGCTTAATTTCGGACACCTCGTCGTACAGGTCGTCAAGACGAGAATAAAGCGCGTCGAGTTCGGGCGTATCTCCAAGGTTAGGAAGCACGGACATAATGCCTTCTATCCTTATATGCGGATATTTTTCAAGTGAGCGGATAAACTCCGCCGCGAAGTCGGGAGCAACGCCCCCTTTCGTGATTTCCGCGCCCATATTAATTTCCACGAGGCACGGAATGATTATATCCCTTTTCGCACCTTGTTTTTCGATTTCTTTCGCAAGGTCGTCGCGGTCGAGAGAATGAATCAAAGAAACCTTATCCGCGATGTATTTCACCTTATTCGTCTGCAACTGCCCGATGAAATGCCACTCGTAACGCTCGTCGAACTTATCCACGAGTTCCTGCACTCTATTCTCTCCGAGAATAACGTCGGGTGCAAGGGCGTGAAATTCATCCACGGTTTCTTTAGTTTGAGTTTTCGTCGCGGCGATAATCGTCACGTCCCGACCGAGTGCGCGGATTTGCGCCCGCACCTCGTCGAGTTTATCGATATAAATCATTTTACCGCCTCCGTGCAGTTACGCCCGGTCAAAACGTTATAAGTAAATCTGAGTTTTTTGCCGCCGTCCACGTAGACGATTTCGATGTTTTCGTCGTCGACGTATTCTGCAGAAAGCACTTTGCCCTCGAATTTCTTATAGGACTTTTTGAGAATTTCGACTTTTTCTTCGTCGTAAGCGCCCGCGTTATCGCTGACGAATAAGACCGAGCCGAACATATTATTCACGCGAGCAAGAAGTTTCTTTTGCTCCATGGTGAATTTTGCGGGTTTCATTCCGTCGTCGCGCAAGAAGAATACGTCGGGGTCGTTTGCGAAAATTCTTCCGTTGAGATGACGGCGGAAAATCGTATTGTTCATCGCATTCTTTGCCGAAACGACTTCCTGATTCGTGATTTTGGTGTAGAATTTTTCCTTAAAGGAAAGTTCGACGTCGCAACTGATTCTGCAAGCGTCTACCTTTCCCCAACTTGCGCCGAGAGGAACGCCGCATCCGAGAATGAGTTTATCTCCGCAACATTCGCGCAAAAATTCCATTGCCTCGCACATGAGTTGTCCTCTTGACTTGTTATACGCGGGCAAAATCGCAATCGCATAAAGGAAATCGAGTTTGACCATATCGTAACCCCATTCCTCGAAAACGGTTTTGAAAACCTTGCGGATATATTCTCTAACTTCCTCTTTTTCGATATCGAGGACGTAGAATCCGTTCCAATTTATGCCGCCGATAACGGGTTTGCCGTGCTTGTCGCGAATGAGCCAATCGGGATGCTCGGTTGCAAGTTTAGACTTGAATTGCGCCGCAAAAGGTGCAAGCCAAATGCCCGCCTTATATCCTTTTTTGTGGATTTCGTCCGCGATATGCGCCATTCCGCCCGGGAATTTGACGGGGTCTACGACAAGCCAATCCCCGACGAAACTCTCGTATCCGTCGTCGATTTGGAAGATATTCGCCTCGTCGCCGACTTTTTCGTAAAGTCCGTTAAGGTCGCGAAGAATTATATCTTCGGTTATGTTTTGGAAGTAGTTATACCAAGAAGTATATCCCGCAAAGTGCTCCACTCTTCCGGTGTTTTTCTCGGGATATTCCGCAAAATACGCATCGAAAACTTCGTCGTAACCGCCGACGTGTTGGGTGACGTTGAACAATTCGTAATCGCCGAGAATCGTGACGCCCTCGACGTCCTTTTCGATTGCGAAAACGTGCTCTCTGACGTCCGCATAGAAAATCGTGTAACCGCTCTTTTCGTTGAGCGTGCCGAAAAGTTCGCACTTGTCGCCGTGACGGAGATAAGTATAGGTGTGGGAATGGAACAAATCCTTTCCGTATTCGGTGAACTCGTAATCCCCCGACGCCGCCGCGAATACTCTCGCTATTTTGAGTGCGCTACACGGGAATTTAAGGCCGTATTGTCTATCGCCGATTTTATATTCTCTCGAAGTCGTCCAACTCTGATAGCCGTTAGCAAAAAACCGCTCCTGACTTTCGAAATAGTGGTCGTAAATGAGTTCCGCCAACTTGATTTTGACGGGTTTTTTGGCGTTAACGGTGATGAGAACGTGACTTTTGTCCCCGTTGTCCGCAAACGATAAAACGTCGTCGTCGCCGTGGGTGGTATGTTCGGTGCCGCCTAATTCATATACGACTTTGAGAGTGTAATCTTTGATATCCATAACTGCTCCTTACGCAATAATTATATTTATTATAAAATTATAGCATAACACTTTAGCCTTGTAAACAGTCATTTTGTCGAATTTGGTCGATTTAAAGTGGGATTTTGCAGAAAAAAACTTCTCCCGCGCCCTATTTTTCGATTTTCGCAACCGAAACTTCGTATGCGGTTCTTTCTTCAACCACTCCGTCGGCGAGGACTTTTTGATAATTTCTCGACTGTATTCTCCCCTCGATTTTCACTTTTTCGCCCACCGAAAAAGTTTCGGAGTATCTTGCGTTTCTTCCCCAAGCGATTGCGGGGATATAGTCCGACTTATTGTACGCGCGATTGACCGCAATCAACAAATCGCAAATCTCCCTACCGAAAGGCGTGGTGCGATAGACGGGTTGTTTGCATACGTATCCTTCCATTTCGATATAATTCGGGACGTCGGGATCGGGCTCGCATAGTTCGCGGACAAAAACTCTCAAAACCAATTTACTCTTCCCTTCCGCCACCTTGTTGTAAGAGCGCAGTTGACCGCATATCCCGACGGTTTTTCCGATATCTATCGCATTGTTTTCCATAAGTCGCTCGGAAATCGTAACCGGGATTTCGTCCACCTGACCGCTCAATCTGTCTACGGATAAGACAAAATCGTAAAATCCCTCTCCCATAACCTCGTGCGTGAATTCGGGTGCACTCGCAACCGTGCCCGAAAGAAAAACTCTGTTGTTCTGCATTTGCTCGTAACTCATTTTTATTCTCCTTATCGTGTTTCTAATTTTGTTTGTGCTGGACTCCTTGCGAATCCGTATAATAATTCTCCGTTGCGACCATTTCGGACAGCGCAACGAATTTGAATCCCTTTTGTTTCAGTCCCTCGAGGACTATAGGGAGAGCGTCCAAAACGTGGTCGGAATTGTTGTGGAAGAGCACGATATCCCCGCTTTTTGCCTTTGGCAAAACTCTTTCGGATATCTGCGCCGCGGACAATCCTTTCCAATCCAACGTGTCTATACTCCACTGCACTCCCGTCATATTCATTTCGTCGAGGACGGTCATGAGGGAATTGTCGTAATCTCCGTACGGCGCGCGGAAGTATTTCGGCGTTTTTCCCGTAAGCGCGAAGATTTTTTCGTTGACCGAAGATATTTCTTCCCGCATTTTGTTTTTTGCAAGTCGAGGCATATTCAAGTGGTTTTCGGAGTGGTTGCCGATATCCAGTCCCGCATCCGCAATCGCCTTGACCTCATCCTGATATTTGTCTATCCAAAAACCGACGAGAAAGAAGGTCGCGTGCGCATTATAGTCGTTTAGAATATCGATTATGCCAAGCGTCTTGTCCGCTCCCCACGCCGCGTCGAACGTGAGCGCAATGACCTTTTCGTCCGTTTCGACCGAGTACACGGGGACTTTTCTCGTGCTTTCTCCGAAGAATACTTGCGCGGACGACGTTACGCCTACTCCCGCGCACAGCACGGCAAACAATATCGCGACTGCCGCTACGACGATTATACTCTTTTTACTAACGGTTACGAACACCCTCCACCTCAATATATAACTTTTTTTACCGCACAAATTGACGATTTTTGTTGATTTCGTACGGATTTCGTCTTTTTATCCGTATAGAATATGCGCGGGCGCGGCGGCATAGAACCCCTTCTTCGCATATTCGATTGACTTTTATAATTTATATATATAAAATATATGCGTTATGGAAAAGGATTTGAAAAAAGATAATATTACCCTCACTTCGAAAGATATATTTCGCAGAGTTTTGCTACACGTACCTTTCGTGCTGTTGGTTGCGCTTATGATTGCGCTTTTCGGCGGAGGACTTCTTCTTGTCATATATGCGATAACTCTCATTGCGGCGACGTCGTCGGGGATGATGTTCAATGTGCTTTTCGGCGCGGGAGTGCTCGCAATCGGGATAGGACTTCTCTCCATACAAGGATTCAGAAGATATCTTGCCTACTACAACGAGAGAGAAAAATTCATCGCTCGAGAACAAAAGACGGAAATCAAAAAGAATCCCTTCTCTTTCACGAATATCAGTTTGCTCGTGATGCTCGTCGGCTCGATTTGCGTGATAGTATCCGCGTTTTTAGGCTCAATCGACCCTGCGAAGTGGGTATCTGAAAGAAGCACGTATATGGAAGAAAACGGATATTTCGAGGAAACGAAGACATATGAAGTCAAATTCGACACGACGGACGACTACAAAATCACGAAAATCGTCCTCAACCTCGACTATAAAAACATTGCGGTCTTCTACGTCGATAACGACGCTTTCGTCACGGTCACTGGATATCAAAAGTATCCCTCTGCAATCGAAACCTCTTTGAATAAAACCGAGGGCACGATAAAAATCTCGGACGGCGTCCCGCCCGTCGCGGATAACGCCATGAACAATATGCTTTTCTTCCTGTTTTCTGAAAACGAGGCGGAAAATCAAATAAGGCTCTATATTCCGAGGAACTTGCAAAATTCAATCGAAATCATAGGAAATTACGTAGTCGCAAAATAGTAAAAAACCCACCGAAATCGGTGGGTTTAATTTTATCCTTTCCTTAAACTCTTTTTGCAATCGCCTCTAAAAACGCTCTGCTGTCGAGGGTTTTGACCTCTACTCCGTCCTTTTTGAAGAGCAAGGCAAGGTCTTTCGTCATTTCTCCGCTCTCTATGGTGTCGATCGTGGCTTTTTCGAGTTTATTCGCAAAAGCGACGAGTTCAGGAATATCGTCTATTTCGCCGCGTTTTTTGAGTGCTCCCGTCCAAGCGAAAAGGGTCGCTACGGAGTTTGTCGAAGTGATTTCACCCGCCTGCCATTTGCGATAGTGACGAGTTACGGTGCCGTGCGCCGCCTCGTATTCGTATGCGCCCGTAGGAGATACGAGCACGGACGTCATCATAGCAAGAGAGCCGAACGCAGTCGCAACCATATCGGACATAACGTCGCCGTCGTAGTTCTTGCACGCCCAAATGAATCCGCCGTTCGAGCGAATAACTCTTGCAACCGCGTCGTCTATGAGGGTGTAGAAATACTCTATGCCCGCCTCTTTGAATTTGTCCTTGTAATCCGCCTCGTAAATCTCCGCGAAGATATCTTTGAAGCGGTGGTCGTAAGTTTTGGATATGGTGTCCTTGGTCGCAAACCACAAGTCTTGCTTTGTGTCGAGTGCGAATTTGAAACAACTGTGTGCGAAACTCGAAATACTCTTATCCGTGTTGTGCACGCCTTGAATCACGCCCTTGCCGTCCCCGAAATCGAATATAACTTTCTCATCTCCGTTTGCGCCGATGACCGCCTTTCCGCCCTCCACTCTGATTTCCACGTTTTTATATACGTCGCCGTATGCGTGACGGGCAATGGTTATAGGCTTCGTCCAAGTAGGCACGAGCGGCGTCACGCCGTCCACGAGGATGGGCGCACGGAAAACGGTGCCGTCCATAATCGCGCGGATAGTGCCGTTGGGGCTGAGCCACATTTTTTTGAGTCCGAACTCCTCTACTCTTTGCGCGTTTGCGGTGATTGTAGCGCACTTCACGCCCACGCCGTATTTAAGACATGCGTTTGCCGCATCCTCGGTGACTTTGTCGTCGGTTGCGTCGCGGTTTTGAATGGAAAGGTCGTAATATTCGGTTTTGAG
The DNA here is from genome assembly GCA_964599875.1 of uncultured Bacteroidaceae bacterium. Classification (GTDB taxonomy): domain Bacteria; phylum Bacillota; class Clostridia; order Christensenellales; family CAG-917; genus RGIG4097. The sequence continues at coordinate 58,536 of CAZRHE010000003.1, read as the reverse complement.
GTCCACGAAAGGCTCGATGAGGATTTCTTTCACCCAAGCCCAAAGGATACGCGTCATTTCGTCGCCGTCCATTTCGACGAGCGGAGTTGTCATTCTGATTTTATCCATAACTACCTGCAAATGATTGATTTACAAAAATAATACCACAACGTCCCCTATATCGCAACAAGTTTCTTTTGCGGCGCAGACGGCAGGTGCTTTTCCCTGAAAGCACCACGCCGTCCCTTGCAACGAAACTACTCCGCAACGAAAATTTTTTGCTTCAAATCAAACGTAATCCGCAACTCCTGCCTATATTCCGCAAAATTTTCGTTTTGGTTGAATAAGGGGCGGGACACCCACACCCGATTTTATGCGGCGCAGACGGCAGGTGCTTTTCTATATCACGATCGCCAAAACAATAAAATTCAACACTTCAATTGGAACTGTTTTTTTGTTTTTTCCCTCTCCCACTCAATAATGCACTTGTATATTCCATGCCGATAACACTACCTTTAGGAGGATTGATGATAGTATGACGATTGGGTTTTTTACGATATTTCTTGACGACACCATTATCGCATTCTTGAGGGGGATTTATATTACAAGTTGTACTCTTATGTTTTTTACTCATAAAGTTTTACCTCATTTATCAAATTGTACTACTCTTTTAAACGTTCACGCTTTCCAGTCAATATAATCCATTTAACAAAACTGCTATCATAATAAAAACTAGATTTATCATTGTCAAAATTGTAACTACAACTGAAAAAGATGACTTTGACGCTAAAATTTCTTCCAAATCTTTTGCACTATTCCATTCTCCATTGACTTCTTGTTCATATATTTTTTGAATATTTCGATTATAGTACTCAAATTTACTGTATTCATTTAAGGCTATATTGCGATATTTTCGAGGAAACATCGCAATCAAGATTAATAAAATAGTTGCGATTTCAGACAAAACGAACAAGCATGTAAACGATAATATCACGCCTTTGACGATATCACTGTTTACAGATATTGGGAAAACGGCTATGAGCAACACGAACAAAGCCGCATTGAAAACTAAAATCATGTTTAATTTTTCATCAATGCTTTTTATCTTTTGCAATAAAGTTTGCGTCTTACTACATAGTTTTTCGTGGACAAGTTTTAATTTTTCTATATCATCGCTATTTTCATATTCATCTTCAGAGTCTTTTTGAGATGTATCCACTTCATCATCAGATTTGTCACTCATACTGTTTCCATTTTCTTGTCTATTATTAAATTCTTCTTCTCTATTCTCACCTTTATTTTCCATATCTCACCTCATATTTAAATCATATCGAAGCTACTTAACACTTGTAGCATTGCACTGCGTTGCGCAGTGCAATCAATACCTTCTTTTGTACCACGATTTATCACGATACTTTTGTGTAAAATTCTTATCCAAATACCAACCTTCGAAAACGAAATCTTCTTTAATGGGATTTGAAGGCAATACTAATGTAGAATTATCATCCAAAACAATAGGGGCAATTTTGCTTCCATAACGTAGGGGTTTCCTGCCCGCCTTGTTCATCGTCACCCGATTCATTTCCGTTTATAGAAGGCGGATTAATCGGATTATCCATATCGTCCGTAGGCGGATTTACGCTATCACTGATAGGATCTTTTTGAGAGTCACCACTATGCCGATTAACTCCCCCTAATCCGTCGCAAGCGACAAGCAAACACAATGCTAAAGTAACAATCAAAAACAAAATAAAAATTCTGTTGTTTTTCATCTTTGCTCCTCCATTTTCGATGAACAAATTGCATAGCAAAATGTGCATCGATTATTATATTAGGTGCACAAAATTACACGGCGGTTTGCCGTGTTTTTAATTGTTTTAAATCATAATTTCATCTTTCCGACCGTCCCCATGCGGAAGTTTTCGAGGACGCCCGATGAAAAGGATTGTTTGATCGTTTTTTCTTTTTTCATGGCGCGGGATATCATCCACCGCAACAACTCTTCGTAGGATATTCCCATTCCCTCGAAAAGATAGTAAGCAAGGGAGCCGGGGACGGTGTTTATTTCGTTGATATAGACCTTGTTTCTTTCTTTATCCGCAAGATAATCCACCCTGACCACCCCTTCCAATTCGAGAGCGTCATATATGCGTTTCGTATTGTTTTTGACGACCTCGTTTAGCGCGCCGATATCCGCGGGCATAACACGACCGCCGCCGCCTATTTTTCCTCTTGACACGTACTTATCTTCAAACGTCAGCACGTCGTGCGCGGATAGCGGAGTTTCTGTTTCGGACAGGATTATATCCCCGTTTTCATCCCTAAACGCCGCACAATTGACTTCGACAAATTCCGTCAATTTTTGCTCTATCACAATTTTGTCGTCGAATTCGCACGCGACGTCCATTGCGTATTCGAGTTCGTCCGCCCCGTCCGCCGTGGATATTCCTATACTGCTTCCGAGCCGTGCGGGCTTGACGATAAGCGGATAGCCGAGAGTTTCTCCTAAATAACGAATGGTATCTTCCTTTCTCCTTATATAATCCCCCTTATACACGACGGAATACGGCACGACGTTCAAAAGCATATTGTCGAAAAACTCTTTGCTCACTCCCTTGTCCATGCATATAGCGGACGGGAGCATATCCGCGGACGTATGCGGAATTGAATAGAAATCAAGCATTCCTTGCAAAGTGCCGTTTTCCCCCTCCCCGCCGTGGCAGCATATAAGCGCGACGTCGGGAGCGAAAACCTTTTTGAGTTTCCCCCTCTTAACCGAATAGAAACCGCCCGAATACAGCAACGTCTTTTCGTGCCTGTGCGCCTCGAAAGGTGAAAAATCGGATATCGTCCTCATTCCGCCCATATAGAAATCTCCGTCGTAAAGGAATATCGGCTCGACGTCGTATAACTTTGCGTCAAGGTGCTTGTACGCCTGAATTGCGGTTATGACGGATATGTCGCTTTCCACCGAGCGTCCGCCGAAAATCAACGCTACTTTAATTTTCATATATCCACCTATTCGTCGTAGAAGTCGGGCAAGTCGTTCAGGAGAAGAAGATTATCCCCCATATGCAAGATTTTCCCGAACTCGCTTTCCGCGTCCGCAAGGGTTTCAAAGCGCAATATCTCTCCTTTGAACCCCTCGTCTTTCAACCCTCTTGCGATATCGTCCGAGCGGATTCCGCCTATAAGGATGACTAAATCCGCTATTCCCGCCGCATATCGTCCTATTTCTCTATTTTCTTCCCTCTCCGCCTTTCCGAGTTCGACAAGCCCCGGAGTGACCAAAATCTTTCGCCCGACAAAGCAAGAGAGTGCGTCGAGTGCGCATTTCGCGCCGTCGGGATTTGAGTTGAAAGTGTCGTCGATTATTCTTATGCCGTTCGCTGAAATAAGTTGCAAGCGGTGAGGCACGGGCTCGACAGAGGATATCCGCGCGATTATTGACGCGGACTCCACGCCGAGATAATAGGCGACAGCCGCCGCCAAAGTCAGATTTTCCACGTTGTGAAGTCCGAGAAGTGCGGTTTTCGCGACGTACACGTCCTCTCCGAAATGCAAATTAAACACAGACCCTTCCCCCGTCACCGCGATATCGCTTGCATACACGCCGTCGCTTGAATCGAATCCGATGAAATACGGAATACGATTTTTCCCGCCCATGAAGTAATTCTTCACGCCGTCCGTCGCAAATCCCGTCCCCGACTCTCCGAGCATATTTATCACTCTCGTCTTCTCCCTAACGAGATTTTCGCGAGAGCCGAAAGTTTCGAGGTGTTGGTCGTTTATCCCCGTCAAAACTCCGATTTCGGGGGATACGATTTTCATCAATTTCTTTATATCCCCCTTTCTTCTCGCCCCCATTTCCGCTATAAGCACGTCGTAGGAACCGTCCAAAGCGTTTACGGTTTTCGCAATGCCCATAGGCGTGTTGTAACTCTCGGGCGACGCAAGCACCTTGTATTTTCCGCCGAGCAAATGCGCAAGAAAGTTTTTCACCGAAGTTTTGCCGTAACTCCCCGTGATTCCTATCTTTATAAGATGCGGATATTCGGATAAAATCCTTTTCGTTTTCCTCTCGTAACGTAGATTGTTGAGCCGTTCGAAAACGTTCATCACGCTCATCGTAACAGCAAAAACAAGCGGATAGATTATCGGAAACGCGAATACGGACGAATATCTGAAATATGCGTCTTTCGCGACCGCGTTGAGATGAAACAACGTAAGCATAATTAACGTCGTATTGACCGTCACGAGTGCCACGAGCGCGCGGACGGCGCGTTTTGTATATCGCATAGGTTTCTTCTTTTCGGGCATTTCCTCCGCAAAATACAGCGTGATTTCCGCTATGAAGAAAAACATCGCGTCCAAAAATCCCCAGAATATCCTCGACTGCAAAAAACTGAGCCCTATATATATCCCCGCAAACACCAACGCACAAAGCCAATCCATAAGATACGCGACTTTCAGCCGTTTGCTTTTGAATATGGTGGAAACTCTGTAATTATCCTGTTGCGCGACGTAAAGATACGGTCTTGAAATGAATATGGACGCAAGCAAGGACAGCATGATAAAAAACCAATTTCCGCGCGCTACTAACAATTTTTACCGCCGAAATCAGTTTTTCCTTCTTTGGTTTCGAATAAAAACGCGCGCAACACCGCGATAAACTTTTCCGCGTCGTCCACGTATGCAAAATGTCCGCCGTCCAGCCAAAAAATTTCGCTGCCGATTATTCCTTTCTTGAATTTTTTAGCCATATAAGGCGGAGTTTCTTTGTCCTTTCTCCCCCAAAAAATCGCCGTGGGACATTTAATCAAATCTAAAAGTCCGCTTTGGTCGTAGGTCACGACGTTTTTGAAGGTCGCTTTCATAATTGGGGACAAAACTCTGTAATCTTTCGAGCCTTTCAGTCCCTTGCGACCGAGTTTAACAAGCAATTTATGTAGATATATTCTCAAATAAAACGATGGTTTTCTGCGCGGTTTAAGTCCTGCGGAATCCACGAGCACGAGAGAGCGGACTATTTCAGGATGCGTCGCCGCGATTTCTAATCCTACTCTTCCGCCGAACGAATGTCCGACTATGCTCACAGAGTTTTCTTTAAGTTCTTGAAGGAGCGAAATAACTTCGTCCGCATAATCCTTGACGGTGTAAGGTCTATCAGGCTCCGCGCTATCCCCGAAACCGCTGAAATCAACCGCAATACACTTATATCCCGCAAGCCGTTTTGCGACAAACAAAAAGGCGGACGCGCTTCCGCCCCACCCGTGTAAAAACAAAACCGTTTCGCCTTTTCCGACGACTACTTTATTTATACGTCCTCCTTTAGACGTCCATCCACATAATCAGGGCGTCTTCACGATTGTTGTAATACTTCTTGCGTACGCCCTCCACTCGGAATCCGAATCCCGAGTACATATTTTTCGCCACTTCGTTTGTGGACTTGACTTCGAGAGTCAAGTGTTTTATGCCTGCCTCTCTCGCTTTCGAGATGAGCATAGCCATCAAAAATTTGCCAAATCCGCGACCTCTTTCGGTGCTTTTCACCGCTATATTAGTTATATGCCCCTCGTCGAGCACCTTGTGAAAACCGCCGTAACACAGCACTTCGTCCCCCCTGACGCCCACGAGATAATACGCGTTGTCCGCACTGAGTTCAGGGATAAACATATTTTCCGTCCAAGGTTGGTCGAAAGCCTCTCTTTCGATTTCCGCCATCTGTTTGAGATGCTCGAAGCGCAAAGGTTCAAATCTCATTTTAAATTCCTCTCCGCTTGGGATTTTCTCATATAGACGGGCTCGAAAACCTCGACGAACTCTCCGTTTTCCGCCTTTTTAACGAGCACTTTTTCAAGTGCGATATGCGCGGGACAAGGAAGGTCGTAGAGCGTATCCGACGGAATACTGTCTTTATCCGCTTCTTCGACGAATCTCGTTTCGAGGATTTTGCCGTTTTCACATTCCGCAAGATAGGTATTTCCGTGTCCTGCGTCCACGCCTACGGTTATCCGCCCTCTACTATATGCAAGCAGTTCGAAATAGTTGACGGCAATTCTTTTCGCACCGCCACCAAAGGATATCGCGGTCATTGCGGACGCGCCTATTCTGATTCCCGTGAAAGACCCCGGACCGACGACTACGGACGCGATTTCGAGTTCGTCGGGCGTCAAATTCGCCTCGTCCATAACCTTTTTGATTTCGGGTATCAGCAAGGACGAATGTCCGCTTTTCCCGACCTCGAATTCGGTATAGCAAGTCTTGTCGCCGTTTATTGCGACAATCGTCAAAGTCGTATTGGTAGTGTCGATTGCAAGTGCTTTCATTTCTCTATTTCAAAAACTCTTTCGTTTTCTCCTCTGCTCGAAATCCGTATGCGTATGATTTTGCCGTTCAAACGCTCGAATTTATTCCATTCTATGACGGTCACGCCGTCGTCCGCAATAGCCTCTTCAACGCCGAGTTCGACGAGGTCGTCTTCGCACTCCACCCTGTACATATCGAGGTGATTGAGTTTAAGTCGTCCGCTTTCATACACGTTGAGAATGGTGAAAGTCGGACTCGTGACCTCTTCGCTCACGTCGAGTGCCTTTGCAAGCCCCTTTGTAAAAGTGGTTTTTCCCGCACCCAAGTCGCCGTCGAGAAGAATCACTTCTCCGCCTATAAGAGTATCCGCAATCCTTTTTGCAAGCGCGTAGGTTTCTTCGACACTATTTGTTTCGACGATTTCCGTTCCCGAAATTTCGTCCGCGCTAATTTCCGCGTTTTCGGTTTCGTATATCGCCGTATCCTCGTTTTCTTCGGCATTATCCGCCGTTTCGTCGTTGAGTTCGTTTTCGTCCGCGGTGTGTTTCACAATCGAAGTGCCGTCCCAGTGCAATATTTTCGTCAAACGTTTGTACAACACGAACGTCAACGCTCCTACGATTATACATCTTAAAAGATTAAAAGGCAACACGCCTGCAAACAAATAATAGACGTAAAAGGTTTCTTCGGTCACGTTTTTGTATAGAGGTTGCAACATTCCGACTATCGCACCGAAATTTCCGTCGAAATACAATCTCACGAAAAACGGTACGGATATATATCTATTCACGATAATGGACGCCGCTACGAACAACAATCCGCCTACGCAAATGCCAACGAGTGCGTGCTTTTTGTCTTTTTTGCGATGATAAATAATAGACGCGGGCAAAACGAAAAGTATCCCGAGCAAAATATCCGTAGCCTCGCCAACGTACGCAGTGCTCGTCATAGGAAATTTGAAAAGGCATTTCAGCACGATGACCAAACAACCGCTGACGGGCCCCATTGAAAAACCTGCGAGAAGTGCGGGAAGTTCGCTTATCTGAATTTCCAAAAATTGCGGGAATATGAACGGGAGATTGAATTTGCCGAATGCATACAGCAAAAAGGATATTGCGGTCAAAATCGCGATTTTTGCGATATACGCCGTCGTGAAACGCGGATTTTTGAACTTTGAAAACAACGTTTTGATTTTTTCCTTCGCACTGATTTCAGTTGTTATTTGTTCGTTGCCCATTTTTCTCCTTCGGCGCACTTTAAAAATTTTCGGGATAAAAAAATGCGCCTTCAGGGGCGCTAACGCAATTTATGCGTCGCTTCTATCATCCGGACTATACCGTCGGTCAGGGAATTGCACCCTATCGGCACGCATTGCGTGTTCGCGGACTATACCGCCGGTGAGGAATCACACCTCGCCCCGAAGCAATTTTATTATATGCTACGCATTATCCGTTGTCAACGGTTTTCGGCGCAAACGTTTTCGGTATGAAAACCGAGTTTTAGTCGACAATAAGGATATGTTAGTTTACGAAAACACGGTTGCGGACGTCGCCCTATCTTTCGACAAGGTCGTAGCGTCAAGATATTTTATCGGCGACGATATAATCGTCGTCGCAGTCTTGACCGCCCCTATTTACAGCGCAAGCGAGCGTACGTCGCTACGCGAAGATATCCGCTTGAAAATCGAAAACGAATTCGGCGTTCAAACGATAGTAACCTTCGACGTAGGCGCGTACTTGACGATTCGCGAGGATATGAACGAAAAAGATATCGCCGCACTCTTCAAAAAAGTCGGCTATTCTCCCTTGTAAAACTCCACGTTATTGCCGTCGCTCCAAAGTTTTTCGAGGCAATAAAACATGCGCGTGTCGTCGTTGAAGACGTGGACGATTACTCCGCCGTAGTCGAGCACGACCCACTTTCCTTCGGTGAGCCCGTCTATGCGCAAGCATTTTACGCCGTTATCTTCCATTTTTTCTTGCAGATATTCCGCAAGCGCCTTGACTTGTCTATTGCTTTTTCCCGTGCAAATGACGAAGTAGTCGGCAACGACGGTGAGGTGTTTGACTTTGAGGACGGTGATATCCACCGCTTTACGCTCGTCGAGTTCCTTACAAATGAGATTTTTGAGTTCTAAACTTTCCATTTATTCCTCCGATTTAGTTGTTTAGAATATAGTTTTTGCGGTTATTTGAGATAATACTCCACCGCATTTAGAGTCAGCGGATAAATAGGTTTCCCCGCCGACGCAAGTTTGTCGTAGGTGTATTTCAGCACCGCGCGGAATCCCGCTTCGAAGTCCTCGTCCGCGATTTTGCGAAGCGTAGGAATAGGATCGTAGTCCCTATCGTACGAAGTGCTGTCCGCGGTATATATCAGTTTTTCAAAGACGCTCATATCCGCCTTTGCGGTCGTATGATATCTGATTGCAGACAAGATTTCGGGGTCGGTCACGCCGAAATCCCTCTCCGCTTTCTTTTCTCCGAGAAACTGATGCAAGACCGTTGTGCCGACGGCGTCGGACGGGACGTCCAATCCGTCCAAAGACGGGCGCCGCTTTGCGTTGTCGTGAAGAAGTGCCGCCTCGAAAGTCTTTTTGAAGTCTTGCTTTAAGTTGTGCGTCGAATTGAGGTCGATTGCGCGCAAAACGACGTTCAAAGTATGCTCGAAAAGTTCGGGTTCTTGATAAGTTTTGAGCATATTTAGCCACGTCGCATATTCCTTGAAATAGCCGTGTTTTTCGATATATTCAAGGACGCCGCAAGCAAGGTCGGACGGACGCAAACCAAGCAATAATTCCGCCTTTATCTTCGAAGAAGATACCCTCTCCCCTACGTAACTCAAAACGCGGAAATCTCCGCACCCGAATTTATCCACTATTTTTTGAACGGACGAAGACGCGTTTTCAAACCCTTTTCGCTCGACGACCGCGACGGGACAAACGGACAAAATCTTTTCAGGCTCGTGCCAAGTGGGGAAATATTCCACGCTGTCCCCGCCGATGAGATAGATAATATCCCCGTACTTTTCTTTAAGCAATGGCAAAACGTCGGACGCATAGTTGTATTTTTCCCCGCTCTCCGCCCTTTCTCTCTCGATTTCGTCCACGACGAAGTCGTCTATTATGCCGTCGAATGCGATTTTAATTAGGTCTATGCGCGCGCTATAAGGCAAAAATCCTTCGCTTTTGTGCGGAGGACGAAAAGTAGGAACGACGACGAGCCTATCCGCGCCGAGTTCGCCTACTGCGTTTTTCAGCATATTCGCATGTTCGGAGTGCGGCGGATCGAAAGCACCGCCGAATATTATCGTTAGCATATATATAGTATATCAAAAATGCGGATAAGTTTCAATATCAAAACGAAAGTTTCTCGACTAAACTTCTCTACACTCGGCAAGAATATGAATATGGCGAAAACTATAGATTTGATTTTCCTTGCGATATCCGTCTTTATGCTGACCCTCGTTTGGACGAATTTATACCTCGATATCGGGCTTGCGATTACGCTTTCAATCGTGGCGGCACTTGTCGCGACATTTTCCGTGATATACTTCAAAAAGCAAAAATCGAAGCCTTACGGCACGGACAGACTTGCGCTCGAATTGTCCCTAAAAGGGAACGCATATCTTGTCGAAATTCTCAAAAGTATTCTAAAAAACACGGTTTTTGAGAGTGGTTCCAACTGGATTTTGCTTAAAAACGCACTGATTATAGCGAATTTCAGGTTTACGCCCGTCGGGCTCAACGACGTCGCAAACGTCTATTCTCTCGCAGTCGAAAAGGATAGAAAGCAGGTGTTTTTGCTATGTCGAGGCGTAGACCGAAAGGCGGTGCATCTCCTTGAAACGCGCGATATAAAATTGAACGTAGTCAAAATAAAAGGCATATATAATTTTCTTATGCGCAACTCTGCTCTCCCCGACCTTGACAAGAAAAAGAAGAAGTTTTCGGCAAAAGAAATTTGCACCTCCCTTCTTGCGCGCTCGAATATGAAAAACTATTTCTTTTCGGGAGTCGTGCTAATATCCGTCGCATTCTTCACGCCGTACAAAATTTACTATTTGATTTTCGGCTCGATTTCTCTTGTGCTTGCAATTCTCACGCTGACCCCTCTTGGAAACGGCGAATTCGGCACGACGAGTGCTTTCAACGCACTTATAAAGGAAACCGAAACGTTTACCCTACCCGACGAAACCAAAAACGTAAACGACGAAAACATTTTAGGTAATATCGAAACGACAAACGACAAAAGCGACGACGAGGATAAAAATTAAGACGGGTTGAAAAATCCTTATATAACGCTCTCGTTTTGAAATCTTCATCGAATTGAATCTTGAAATTTCAATAAATTCGCAATCTAAAACTTCGCACTTCTTAAAAACACTTGTCATCCGCCCCGTCAACCGCTAAAATAGTTGCGAGGTGTAAATTATGTATTCCGTTTATCTCAAAAAAGGCGAAGAAAAACGCATTCTTCAAGGTCATTCGTGGGTTTACGCCAACGAAGTCGCAAAAATCGAGGGCAAAGACAAAAACGGCTCTCTTGCGTCCGTATACACTTTCGACGGCAAATTCATCGGCAAAGGTTATATCAATCATTTGAGCAAAATTTTGATTAGAATCTTCATCCGCGACGAAAACGGGACGGACGATAAAGCGTTTTATCTTGAAAAACTCAAAGAGGCGGACGATTATCGCAAAAATTTAGGTTTCGACGACGCATATAGAATGGTGTTTGCAGAGTCAGACGGTCTTCCCGCCCTAATCGTTGATAAATATGCGGATATTCTCGTATGCCAATTTTTGTCCCTCGGAATAGACAAGCGCAAAAATTTGATAACCGAATGTCTTATCGACCTTTTCTCGCCGAAAGGCATTTACGAGCGTAGCGACGTAGCGGTGCGCCTAAAAGAAGGACTTGAAGAACGCAAAGGCTTGATTTACGGCGAAGTCCCCGATGAGGTCGTAATCACCGAAAACGGACTGAAAATGAGCGTAGACGTCAAAAACGGACAAAAAACGGGATACTTCCTCGACCAAAAAGAAAATCGCTACGCCGTCCGCCGTTATGCAACGGGCAAAACGGTTTTAGATTGTTTCTGCAACAGCGGCGGTTTCAGTATAAACTCCGCTTTGAGCGCGAAAGAGGTCACGAGCGTGGACATATCCGCCCTTGCACTCGACAACGTAAAACGCAACGCATCCCTCAACGGACTTGACAATATAACCACTCTCGAAGGGGACGTTTTCGAGGTTTTGAGAGGACTAAGACGGGATAATCGCAAATTCGGCGTCGTGATTTTGGACCCGCCCGCATTTTGCAAGAGCGCGGACGCGGTCAAGGACGCATATCGCGGATATAAGGATATCAACGTATTAGGACTGAAACTCGTCGAAAAAGGCGGTTTTCTCGTCACGGCGTCCTGCTCCCACTATATGACCTTGCCACTGTTTGAAAAAATGCTGTCCGAAGCGGCGAAAGAAAGCGGCCGCACGGTGCGCATCGTAGAAATCAAAACGCAATCCCCCGACCACCCGTCCAATCTCTCCGCCGAAGAAACGAGTTATCTCAAATTCTTCGTCCTCAACGTCCTGTAAAACACCGCATATAAAAACGAGGTCTTTTTAGACCTCGTTTTTATTTTAATCGGATTCTAATATTTGATTTTGCCGTCCGTACAAATACTATAACACCGTTTTTTATCGAGCCGCTTGTTATCTTTTCTATAGGACGAAATTATTCGTTGTCGGCGCTGCTTGCTATTACGATTGCTTTGAATCCGCCGGTATAGCCGAAAGATGTTTCTTCACCCGTCATATATTGTTCGGATTCAACGTAGACTTCGCCGTTGCCGGGGACGAGCACTTTTTGTCCTTCCGCAACCGTAATCGTGATATTTCCAACCGCAGAACTTAGGAAACTGAACATATATTTATTGATTGCCGTCAACGGTGCTTTGAAAGTGATGCTCGTAAGTGCGGAAGAGTTTTGGAACAAATTTTCGCATACGGATAAATCGGTCGCGCCGCTACCTATCGTCACGTCGGTCAGCGACTCGCATGCGGCAAATACGCGTAATCCTATCGTCGTCACGCTATCGGGTATCCTTACGCTCTTGATAGCGGAAGAGCTAAATACATAGTTGCCTATGGAAACAAGTCCTTCTACAAGGGTGACGGTTTCAAGTTTCGTGCAATTACTGAACGCACTTTTGCCCAAACTCGTGACGCTTGCGGGGACGGATATACTCGTAATCGAAGTGCACGTATAAAACGCGGATTCGCCTATACTCGTGACGCCGTCGGGAATATTTACGCTGTTCAGCAATTCGCAATAATTAAACGCATCATCCCCTATTCTCGTCACTCCTGCGCCTATAAAAACGCTTTCAAGATTGCTACAAGATTGAAACGCCGCATCGCCGATTTCACTCAATCCGGATTCAATCGTGACGTTTTTAATTGAAGAGCAACCCGCAAAAATGCGCGGTTTGACCGTGCCTACGCTGCTCGGTATCGTGACGGTTTCAACGAGCGTGCCGTTGAAATACAACTTCGCATTGCCATAGTAGCACGGATTGGACGAATTCAAAGCGGTGGTGTCGATATCTTCTTTTTTCGTTATAGACTCGTCGATTTTTCCGAAGTCTATTTTCGCCCAGTCGTCGATTTCGCCGAGATAATATACGTCCGCTAAACCACCGCAATTTATAAACGCATTATTTCCGAAACTTGTTACGCTTGCAGGAATTGTTATAGACGTTATGGCACGACAATACATGAATGCGTTTTCGCCGATTTTCTTCACGCCGTCACCCAAAACTACGGTTTTAAATTTACCGGATCCATATATACTTTTTCCGGCTAATGCGTTATCGGGGATTTCTTCCACTCCGTTTATAGTGAGGTTTATGGAGCCGTCTTTCGCATTTTCATATCCTTCTCTGATACCTGCGAACGCACTTTCGCCTGCCAACGGCAAGAGATTGAGGATTATATTTACGTCCTTCGAAGTGCCGTCCCCGACCGCGTATGCGACCGCCGTTTTCGTCCATGCACTCGGCGTAATAAGGCAACTATCGCAAACTCCGTCTTCGTTTTCGTCGACGTGCGCGGAAAGTCCGCTCAAACTCACACAACCCGTGCGATTGCAAACGTGCCAATGCGCGTTTTCGTCGCAAAGCCACTTATCGCTATATTCGTGTCCGAGATTGCCGCCGGTTTCGACGTCTACGAGAGTTTGCGTTTCCACCCAATCATCTACGAAAGTCGCGGTAAAAGTGGTGAGTTCGGAATTATCGCAATCCGCATGACGAGTGACGTCCGCGGTGATTTCGCCATATGCAACTTGCTCGTGTCCCGCCGTATCCGCACTGCAAAGAGAGCAAACGCGCGTCGCATTGCAAATCGTGTTATTCAGTAGCCACACGTAGGTTGGTTCGCCGTAAACGTGTGCGCTCACAGCATAACCGCACGTCGAACAAACGTGATCCACGTCGTTGTGTCTGCTTTCGTCTTTTCTCGCTCCGCAACCGTAAGTCGTACATTCGTGCCAATGTCCGTTTTCGTCGCTATTCCACTCGTCGCTATATACGTGTCCGAGCGCTTCCGACGTGACGATATCCGCCACTATTTGCGTTTCCGCCCAATTCACCGCGAAAGTCGCGGTGTAAGTGGTGAGTTTATCGTTTTCGCAACTTACTTCTTGTGTATCAGTTGAAGTCACGGTGCCGTAAACGGTTTCTTCGTGTCCCGCCGCGTCCGCAGAACAAGTACGGCAGGTGCGACGCGCTAAACATTCGTCGTGCATTTCAGACCATTCGTAAGTGACATCGTAATCGTGTTCACTCGTTTTGCTGCGGCAAAACGCACAATAGTGATCGCTCTCGGTATGGATTGCCTCGTCCGATTTGACGTTGCAACCATCGTGAATACAAGCATGCCAGTGTCCGTTTTCGTCACTAGTCCATTCGGTTGCAAATTCGTGTCCGAGTGCGGTTATAGTTTCGACATCCTCGTCTTCGCAAACGGTGCAGACGCGTCTTTTTTTGCCCGCCTCCGTGCAAGTAGCGGCGGTGATTTCGCTCCAAGATGAATAATCGTGTCCAGCAGGCGCTATCTCCTCTCTTTCCACGTTTCCGCACAGAGTGCAAGTGCGAGTTTTTTCTCCCGCGGTAGTGCAAGTCGCCGCAGTTACTACGTCCCAATCCGAGTAGGAGTGATTGCATTGCTTTTCATCCGCACTGCACGCAGTAAGGCACAACGCAGTACAAACGACGCAAAGCAATCCCAAGACGATAATCGCTAAAGATTTTCTTTTCATATTTGCTCCTTATATAATAAAAATTTATATCCATAAAAAAATCGCCGTAACGGAATTTTCGTCCCGTCATAGCGATTCGGAAAAGGAATCCTTAGACAGTTTTTCTGCCTTCATACGCACGCCTTTAGGCTTATCGCACACGAATACTTTCAATTCCTTTTCCGCTTTTCGTATCATATTCGTCAGTCTACCCACTCGAATTCGAGGTCGCCTATGCTGATGATATCCCCTTCTTTCATGCCGCAACGTTTGAGTTCGTCGATGACGCCGCGGTCTTTGAGCACCTTTTGGAAGAACGCAAAGGAGTCCGTATCCGAAATGGTGACGTTTTGGATGAGGAAATCCACCAGTCCGCCGTCCACGAAATAGGTGCCGTCGGGAAGTTTTTCGACGGTGAATTTTTGGTCGGATTTTTCTTCGAGAGTGAAGTTTTCGTCCACTTCTTCCCTCGACGGAGGGGGCAATTCGTCCACTTTTTCTTTCATTGCGGAAAGAAGTTCTTTGAGCCCCTCTCCGGTAAGCGAACTGATGACGAACACTTTCACGCCCGCTTTCTTTTCAAATTCCTCGACTACGGAGCGATCGTAAAGAAGATCCGCTTTCGATGCTACGACGATTTGAGGGGTCGAGGACAATTTCAAACTGTACGATTCGAGTTCCTGATTGATTTTGACGAAATCGTCGTACGGGTCCCTGCCCTCGCTGCCGCTGATATCCACGACGTGCACGATAAGGCGCACTCTCTCTATATGGCGGAGGAAGTAATGTCCGAGTCCCGCACCTTCGCTTGCGCCCTCGATTAGTCCCGGAATGTCCGCAATGACGAAACTGTCGTCATACATTTGAACTACGCCAAGGTTGGGATTTATGGTCGTGAAGTGATAGTTGGCAATTTTAGGTTTTGCAGACGTCAACATGGAAAGAAGAGTGGATTTTCCTACGTTAGGGAATCCCACCAGTCCTACGTCCGCTATGGTTTTGAGTTCAAGGGTCACTTGATGCTCGTCCGTCTTTTCGCCGAGTTGCGAAAACGAGGGCGCTTGACGCTGTGCGTGCGCGAATCTTGCGTTTCCCTTTCCTCCTCTGCCGCCCGTAAGCGCAACGAAAGTTTCGCCGTCTTCGAAAAGGTCTGCAATCACGCATCCGCTTTCGGTATCTCTAATGACCGTGCCCGCAGGGACTTTGACGATAAGGTCTTCACCGCTCTTTCCCGTGCAGTTGCGAGGGCCGCCGCTCACGCCGTTTTCCGCGCGGAAGTGCTTTTGAAATTTGAAGTCCACAAGGTTGTTTTTATTTTTATCCGCAACGAATACGACGTTGCCGCCGTTGCCGCCGTCACCGCCGTCCGGACCGCCGTTAGGCACGTATTTCGCTCTATGGAAAGACACGGCGCCGTTGCCGCCGTTGCCCGCTTTTATGAAGATTTTTACGTAATCGAGGAACATATTTATCCTTTATATGTATTGTTTTCGAAGATTATACACTATTTCTTGTCGTTTTGCAATTGCTTGATTATCGCTTGAGCGGATTTCTTTCCCGCACCCATCGCGAGAATAACCGTAGCAGACCCCGTCATAGCGTCGCCGCCCGCATACACTCTCGGAATGGAAGTCCTTCCGTCCTCGTCGCAGATTATCGTGCCCTTGGGACTTACCGCAAGGTCGGGACAACTGTGCTTGATTATGGGATTGGGCGAAGTGCCGAGTGCGACGATAACTTCGTCACATTCGATATCGTATTCGCTCCCCTCTATCGCGACGGGAGAGCGACGACCGCTTGCGTCGGGTTCTCCGAGAGCCATTTTTATCACTCTCATTCCGCAAACCGCCCCGTTAGAACCAAGAATTTCGACGGGATTAGTGAGAAGGTCGAATATTATTCCCTCTTCTTCGGCATGCGCTATTTCTTCCGCTCTTGCGGGCATTTCCTCGCGTCCTCTGCGATATACGAGATGCACTTCCGCACCCAGTCGCACCGCTGTTCTTGCGGAATCCATAGCGACGTTGCCCGCCCCTACGACCACGACTTTTTTGCCTTTATATACGGGAGTTATCGCACCGTCCGCATACGCTTTCATGAGGTTCACTCTCGTGAGATATTCGTTTGCAGAGTAAACGCCGTTGAGGTTTTCCCCTTTAATTCTGAGGAAGGACGGAAGTCCCGCACCCGAACCGATAAACACGGCGTCGTATTCATCGAGAAGTTCGTCTATAAACAACGTCTTCCCTACGACGACGTTTCTTCTTATTTCAACGCCGAGTTCTTGAAGTTTTTCAATTTCCTTTGCTACTATGACTTTCGGAAGTCTGAATTCGGGGATGCCGTACACGAGCACGCCGCCCGCCTTGTGAAGGGCCTCGAACACGGTGACTTTAACCCCTGCTTTCGCAAGATCCGCCGCGCATGAAAGCCCTGCGGGTCCGCTTCCGACTACAGCCACTTTTCCGAGATTTACTGCGTTAGAATCTTGTTTTACGGCACTATTTTCCTTTTCAAGCGCATAATCCGCCACGTAGCGTTCGAGTGCGCCGATAGAAACCGAACCGCCCAATTTAACCTTTCTCACGCAATATTTTTCGCATTGATTTTCTTGCGGACAAACTCTTCCGCACACCGCGGGCAAGTTGTTGTCTTTTCCGAGCGTTTCAACCGCGCCGTCCATATCCCCTTCTCTTATCTTGCGAATGAAATCGGGAATATGCACGCCGACCGGGCAACCCTTCATGCAGGGCGCGTTTTTGCAATCGAGACATCTTTTAGCCTCGGAGAGTGCTATTTCGGGAGTAAATCCGAGCGCAACTTCTCTGAAGTTGTTTTTTCTGACTTCGGGGGATTGAGAAGGCATCGAGTTTCTTTCTATAATTTCCATACTAACCTCTCAAATTGCACTTATGTGCGTTTTCGTGCTCGACGTAAATCTTCGAGCGTGCTATCGCCTCGTCGAAATCCACGAGGTGTCCGTCGAATTCGGGCCCGTCAATACAAGCGTATTTCGTCTTTCCGTCGACGGTTAGCCTACAACAACCGCACATTCCCGTGCCGTCCACCATAATGGAATTCATACTGACCACGGTGTGTATGCCGAGTTCTTTCGTGAGCGCGCAAACCGCTTTCATCATGGGAAGAGGACCGACCGCAAACACGCAATCGAAACGTTTTTCTGCGGCAAGCGTGCGGATTTCGTCGGTTACGAAACCTTTCTTTCCGCTCGAGCCGTCGTCTGTTATAAGGTGAAGTGAGGAACACGCGTTAAATTCGTCCACGTAGGTGAGCAAACTCACGTTTCTTGCGCCGAGTACGACGTCTGATTTTTTCCCGTCCGAAAAAAGTTGTTTCGCTTGTGGATAAATAACTGCCGCCCCTATTCCGCCCGCGACGAGCAAAATATTTTTAAATTCGGATAAGTCCGTGGGATTTCCGAGAGGGCCTACAAAGTCCGCAAGTGCGTCCCCCTCTTTCATCGAGGCAAGTTTTGCGGTCGTATATCCGACCTCTTGCACGAGAATGGAAACCGTTCCGTTTTCGCGCGAATAATCGCAAATCGTGAACGGGACTCTCTCTCCGTCTTCGTCCGTGCGAAGAATGATAAACTGTCCCGCAAGACAGTGTTTTGCAGTGTCGGGAGCGTAAATCGTATACTCGTTCACTCTCTCGGCAAGATTTCTTATTTTGATGATTTCGTAGTTCTTCATTTTATCTCTTTCGTCTATTTTTCAGCGTATTTTGCCGAAAAGTATTCTCAATTTTGGTTGTTTTTATAATACTTACACCATTCTTTCAGGCTACATTCCTCGCATTTCGGGCTTTTTGCCGTACACGTGTATCTGCCGTGAAAGATGAGTAGGTGATGCAGTTTTCCCCACTTTTCTTCCTCGAACAAAGCAGTCAATCCGTCCTCGACTTTTTCGGGAGTATCCGCATTTACAAGCCCTATTCTGTTACTTACTCTAAACACGTGCGTGTCTACTGCGATTGCGTTTCCGCCGAATGCGACGGAATAGACTACGTTGGCGGTTTTTCTTCCCACTCCGCTCAATTTCATCAACTCCTCTCTCGTTTCGGGGACGCCGCCGAGGGATAGAACGCTTTCCGCCATACTCTTTATCGACTTTGCTTTGTTGTGATAAAATCCGCAGGAACGTATTCTCTCTTCGAGTTCCTCAACGGGCATATTTACAAAGTCTTCGGGAGTGCACGCAACTTCGAACAAATCCTTCGTCACGAGATTGACTCGTTTATCCGTGCATTGCGCGGACAATATCACCGCTACGAGTAGTTCGAACGGCGTGCGATAATTCAACTCGCATTTTGCGTCGGGATGTTCCGCTTCGAGCGCGGCAAAGATTTTGTCTTTCGTGCTTTCCATAAGTGTATTTTAACACTTAACCCGAAGTATAGCAACCCGAATTAGAGCGCGACTTTCAAAATTTTACGCTTTTTCCGTTATCTCCGACGTAAAATCTGCCGATGACGGAATTATAGCGACCTCTTTCGAGCACTTGCATCGCTTGCGATAAATTTCTAACAAGGCATTTTACGGACAGTCCGCACCCCACCGACGCGCTCGACGGCGTGTTGATTATCTTTGCAGGAATACGATACGTCTGCAACTCCTCGTAATATCTCGCCCCTTCGGACCTTGAACGGAACGCAACGAAAAATTCTCTCATAACTCCTCCGAATATTTTATGTATGCGTCCCGAAATATACTATTGTTTTTCTCTAAATATTGTGATTACAAGGTGGCTTTTTCTTCATAGAATATATCGAGGTTATTATGATTTATCTTGACAACGCCGCTACTTCGCATTTCAAACCCGAAAGCGTATTTAACGCTTTATATTACGATTTGACGCACTCCGCAAACAGCGGACGAAGCGCGCACCGCTACGCAACAGATTGCGCCTTGAAAATCGAACGCACAAGGGAATATCTTCTCGAAAAACTCGGCGCGGACGATAATTACGGAATAGTTTTCACGAAAAACTGCACCGAGGCGCTTAATCTTGCGATTTTCGGTTTCTTAAAAGACGGCGCAAAAGTAGTCACGACCGCAAACGAGCATAACAGCGTACTTCGTCCGCTGTTTATCCTTGCAAAAGGCGGCAAAATCGACTTGACAGTAGTCAAACAATCCGCTGACGGACGAATATCAACGGACGAAATCGCGAATAAAGCGAAAGATGCGGATTTACTCGTCGTCGGTCACGCATCTAACGTCACGGGCGCAATCGTCGATTTGCAAAAACTCGGTGCAAAACTCACTTCTTCAAAGGTCAAAATCCTCGTAGACGGCGCGCA
Organism: uncultured Bacteroidaceae bacterium; assembly: GCA_964599875.1. GTDB lineage: Bacteria > Bacillota > Clostridia > Christensenellales > CAG-917 > RGIG4097. The sequence continues at coordinate 38,623 of CAZRHE010000003.1, read as the reverse complement.
AAGCGTCCCGATAGTAGATATATCCTTAAAAAACGACGGAATCGATATGCTTGCGTGCCCCGGACACAAAGGTTTGCACGGAATACAAGGTACGGGATTTTTGATTTTCAAAAAGGATATCGAATTGAAACCGCTATTGTACGGCGGGACGGGGACTTATTCCGAAAGCGTTTATCAGTCGAATATTATTCCCGAAGATTATGAGGCGGGAACTGTTTTTTCAGGCGGAATCGCCGCTCTTTACGAAGGTGCGAAATGGAGTTTCGAGCATTTAGATTATCTAAAACAAAACGTCAAACACCTTGCCGACGAATGCAAAAACGTGCTCGTATCGCTCGGCGCCGAAGTATACGTCGTAGACGCGGACACGGGAATCGTATCCTTCAATTTGCCGAATATTCAGTCCGCGGACGTTGCTAACTTTCTATCCGAAAAAGATATTGCGGTAAGAAGCGGACTACATTGCGCACCTCTTGTGCACGAATTTCTCGGCACGACGGGAACGGGCGCGGTGCGAGTCAGTTTCGGTGCGGACAACGACGAAAACGATTTACGTGTTTTAATATCCGCTATCAAAGAGTTCTTGCGCGCATATGGTCAATAATTCACGGAAACACGAGGTTTTCACCGACTTTTCTACAAGAGTTTAGCAATGCGCGCTTTGCGCCATATGGCGTTAAATTGCGATATTTTTGATGAAGAAGACAGCATGCGCCCGCAATCACGGGTGCGGAAACAGACGTCCCCGTCATATATCCGTAAGTCCCGCCGTTTTCAAGTCCTTTGATTTTCACTCCGCACGCGTATAAATCGGGACGATATACGCCGTTATAAGTCCCTCTCGACGAAAATTCCGCTCTCTCGAAATTCTCATCGACAGCCCCGACCGAAATTACTTCACTGCTGACGGCAGGGGATTTAACCCCGTTTTCACCGCTGTTTCCCACTGCACAAACCACCGTAAGTCCGCTCCTTACAAGCATTTCCGCACCGAGTTTCAGCGGGTCTGCATATTCCGCGGGCTCCGCGCCGAAACTCATACAAACGACTTTGATTCCGTATCGTCTGAAATTGTCGAATAGCCATTGCATTCCGTCCAAAATCTTGAAAGTTCCGCTTTCTCCCGACGCGGATATGACTTTCAACCCGACGATTTCGCTTTTAGGAGCGATTCCGACTACTTCCCGCCCGGACGCAGTGCCGTTTCCGACGGCAACACCCGCGACGAAAGTGCCGTGTCCGTTGTCGTCGTACGGATAATCCTTTCCGTCGATCATGTCGACAAATTCGACTATTCTATCTTTCGGGATGCATAAATCGCTATGTATAGTCACTCCCGTATCCATGACGCAAAGTCGCACGCCCCTGCCGTCCAAACCGTCCTTATCCGAAAGACAAATTGCGTCTTTTATGGATTCTATCGCACTAAAATCCGTTTTTTCGTCCACGGCAAGAGTGCTAACCCTACTTTGTGCGGTGACAAATTCCACGTCGCGAAGTACGGATAATCTGCCTGCATCCGCCATATCACACTCTATTCCCGCAGAGCGAATGAACGGATATTCTTTCACAACCTTGAAATTCCGCTTAATATAGGCGTATTGCGACAAATTGCGAAACCTGACTATAGCGGTAGCCTTTTCTTTGACGGATAAAATCCCCGCAAGAGAATGATCTATCTTATTCATATTCATTTTTCGAGCATATTGAGAAGGGCGCGCAAGCGCGTGAGTTGGTCGGTATTCATAAACATAGTCGCTACGGAATAAAACTTTTCAAGTTCCATAACGTCGAAAGTGCCGTTTGCGCGGGATGCGGAGGCTCTTGCGATGAGTTCCGCCGTGAGTTCGTCGTTCGACATACCCGAAAATCGCCTGATTTCATCCTCGATATTTGCGCCACCGCTAAAATTCTGTCCCTTATCGCTATTATTTACGCCGTTTGCGCCGTTGCAAGAACGATTTTGACCGTCCCCTTGCCCGCCGTAGTTAATTCCATATGCGTTTCCCTCAAAATTCCGTCCGCCGTCCGTATCGTTTTTACCGCCGAAACCTTTCCCGTTTTGCTCCGCTCCGACGTTATCCGCATTATATCCGTTTTTTCTTTCCCAAAAATTCATATCGTCCTCCGTCACAATCATTTTATGCCGTCATATATTGAAGGTGCAGGTGAAATTATGAATTTCGACTTTAATACGATGATGAATTTGATGACGATGATGAAAACTTTTATGCCGGGCAAGCCTTGCGGCGACACGGAGTATAACAATGCCGACGGCAAGGGTTTCAATCTCGACGCACTGTCCCTTCTTCCTTTAATCATGGGAATGAAAAACGGCGGAACGGATATAAGCAATATGCTCGGTGCGCTTGCGGGATTGCGAGGAGAAAAACAACAGTGCAATCGAAACGCACAAGACACTGTTTCTTCGCAAAATTTCATGCGCGAAGACGAAAAAGAAAGCGCCGCGAAAAACTCGAAATATCGCCCCGATTTTTGTACTCGAATATCGTTTGCAGGGGACGAAGTAGTCTACTTTTTGCAGAAAATGAGAATACTTTCGGCAAAATAACGCCATAACAATCAAAAACGCAGCGTTTTTAAGCGTATTTGACCTGCCCAAATTTTTCAGGGAAATCAGCGTTACGACGTAAAATTCCGCCTTAACGATCTGATTTAATGAGCAAAATTCATCGGTCTGTTTCCCGATACTAATTTGAAAAGAGTGCGACGTTTGAACTTTAAGATGATGATTAAAATGAGTACACGCTTGAAAGAAAGCCCACTGCTCCAACAAAAAAAAGGTTGCAACGAATTGCAACCTTTTTTTATGCGATTATAGGTTTTTACAAGACGGCGTCTTTATAGATAGGATACTTGTCGCAAAGCGCAATGATTCTTTCTCTGACCGCGGGGATTGCCTCCTCTCCCTTTTCAATGATTTCAACGACTGCGTCCGCGATGAGAATCATATCCTCCTCTTTCATTCCTCTCGTCGTGACTGCGGGAGTGCCTATGCGAAGTCCGCTTGTGAGAGAGGGTTTTTCAGGATCGCCGGGGATTGAATTTTTGTTTGCGGTGATATGCGCCTCGTCAAGCCAATTTTGAAGTTGTTTGCCGTTTACGCCCGTGCCCATAAGATTCAATAGCATAAGATGATTATCCGTGCCGCCGCTGACGAGTTTTATACCCTTTTCAAGGAATCTGTTTGCCATCGCTTTAGCGTTTTTGAGGACTTGAAGTTGATAATCCTTAAATTCGGGAGATAAGTCTTCTTTGAACGCAACCGCTTTTGCCGCGATAATATGCATCAATGGTCCGCCTTGACAACCGGGGAATATCGCCTTATCGACGAGTTTTGCAAGATTCTCGTCGTTCGTAAGAATAAGACCGCCTCTGGGGCCGCGTAGCGTCTTGTGAGTGGTCGTGGTGATGAAATCCGCATAAGGCATCGGGCTCGGATGAAGTCCCGTTGCAACGAGTCCTGCGATGTGTGCGATATCCACCATGAGATATGCACCGACTTCGTCCGCTATTTCGCGGAATTTTTTGAAGTCTATTATTCTCGGATACGCGCTTGCACCCGCGACAATCATTTGCGGTTTGACTTCGAGAGCGATTCTTCTCACTTCGTCGTAGTCGATAAGACCGTCCGCATTGACGCCGTATGACACGGAATTAAAGAGTTTTCCGCTCATACTGACCTTCGCGCCGTGAGTGAGGTGTCCGCCCGCGTCGAGGGACATTCCGAGAATGGTATCGCCGGGTTTCAACACGCTGTAATAAACCGCAAGGTTTGCATTGCTGCCCGAGTGAGGTTGAACGTTGGCAAATTTTGCGCCGAACAGTTGTTTTGCGCGTTCTATCGCTATATTTTCCGTGACGTCGACGTATTCGCAACCACCGTAGTAGCGTCTTGCGGGATAACCCTCGGCGTATTTATTGGTGAGATGAGTCCCCGCCGCGGCAAGCACTGCGGGAGAAACGATATTCTCGCTTGCAATAAGTTCGACGTTGTGTTGTTGGCGTTCGAGTTCGTCTTTCAAGGACTGATAAAGTTCCTCGTCCACCGCTTTAATCGTTGAAAGGTCTATCATAATGCACCCCTTATAATTCGTCAGTCAAGAAGGCTGTCTATGACTGCGGAGATTTGTGCTTTTTGGCGAAGTCCGATGAGTTTGTCTTTGACTTCTCCTTTTTTGAAAATGAACACTGCGGGAATGGACATAATTCCGAATCTTTCCGCAAGCGAAGGATAGTCGTCTACGTCGACTTTGCATACGGGGACTTTACCCTCGTATTCTTCGGCAAGTTCTTCGATAGTCGGCGCAAGCATTTTGCAAGGACCGCACCAAGTCGCCCAGAAATCGACGAGAACGACGTCGTTCGACGATATAACTTCGTCGAAATTGCTTTCAGTCAAAACTATATGTTTTTCCATATTTGCTCCTTATTTATCCGTTGTCACCGCGTCTTGAGGGCAAATTTCCTTCATTCGCGGACTGAATCCGGGTTTTTTCCTGATTACGCACCGGTCTAAGACGAACGCTATCACGAATCCTAACACCAAACCGCCTACGGCAAACAGTATCTCAGCAAGTTCGGACATGATTCTGCCGATAAGCAAGCCCGCAAGGACGAGCACCAAAGGTATTATATAAACTATGGTAGCGGCTGTCAATACGAACTTATCGCCCATTTCAATCGAAACGAAATCTCCGACGTTTGCACCCAGAGTATTTTCGACGACGATTTCCACTTTCATACCGTCCTTCGTGACGGCGCACATATGACAACTGTCGCAAGCGGACTTGCGGTCGAAACTCACGGTGGCTTTATTGCCTTTGATTTTGGTTACGACTCCTCTTTCGGTCATTTGCTCACGTACTCCGCGACGTTTTCGATAGCGACTTTTTCGCCCGTACCGTCCGCCATATTTTTGACGACGACTTCGCCCGCGGCAAGTTCGTCGTCGCCGATGACGACCACGTATCTCGCGCCGATTTTGTCGGCGTATTTCATTTGTGCTTTAAGGCTACGATTCATAAGGTCGGTTTCCGCGGAAACGCCTTGCAAGCGAAGCGAATTTGTTATGGACAACGCTTTTTTCGAGGCGTTTTCTCCGAGAGGCGCGACGTAAACGTCGATTTTAGGCTCGACTGCGGACAGTTTGCCCGTGTTTTCGAGAACTAACAACAGTCTTTCAAGTCCAAGGCCGAAACCTGCCGCAGGTGTCGGATGACCGCCAACTTCCTCGACGAGATGATTATATCTTCCGCCGCCGCAAACGGTGCCTTGCGCGCCTATATCGTTCGAGATAAATTCGAACACCGTGCGGGTGTAATAATCAAGCCCTCTGACGATGCCGGGATTTACGTTGAACGGAATATCGAGTGCGGTCAGTTCTTCTTGCACGCCCGCGAAATGCGCTCTGCAATCATCGCAAAGATAATCCGTGATTTTGGGAGCGTTTGCTGTAATTCTCTTGCATTTTTCTTCCTTGCAGTCGAGGATGCGGAGAGGATTCTTTTCAAATCTTGCCTGACAAGTCGGGCACATATTTTCAAGGTTTGCGCCTATATATTCTTTGAGCGCCTTATTATATTCCGCTCTGCAAGTTTTGCAACCGATGCTGTTGATATTGAGCGACAACGCCGTAAGTCCGACGTTTTTGAGGAAAGAATACGCAAGGGAAATAACTTCTGCATCCGCTTTGGGAGTTTCGCTTCCGAACATTTCGACGCCGAATTGATGGTGCTCGCGAAGTCTGCCGTTTTGGGGCTTTTCATAGCGGAAAACGGGAGCGATATAATATACTTTGAGGGGCAAACCGTTTTGTGCAAGTCCGTTTTCGATGAAACTTCTCGCAACGCCCGCCGTCCCTTCGGGACGAAGAGTTATGCTGCGGTTGCCTTTATCGAGGAAGGTATACATTTCTTTGTTGACGATATCCGTAGTTTCTCCCACGCCGCGCAAGAAAAGTTCCGTATGTTCGAATATGGGAGTACGGATTTCTTTGAATCCGAAATTCGCCGCCGTTTTGCGCGCGATATCCTCGACGTAGTGCCACTTATATGCCTCTGCGGGAAGCATATCTTTTGTTCCCTTGGGTACGTTTATCATAATATCCTCTTACAGAATGAATCTTTTGAGATTGGATTCGCGGAGCGCGGATGCAAGGTGTGCGTCCACGAAGTCTTTGTCCACTATAATTTCCTTGGTTACGCCGTCGTCCGCGTCGTAAAGCACTTCTTTAAGAAGGTGTTCCATGACCGCGTGCAAACGTCTTGCGCCGAGGTTTTCGCTGTTTTCGTTCTCGTTATACGCGACTTTTGCGATTTCGCGGATTGCGTCGTCCGTAAATTCGAGGCTGACGCCGTCCACTGCAAGAAGTGCTTTGTATTGTTTCAAGACAGCGTTGTCGGGTTCGGTCAAAATGCGAACGAAGTCGTCTTCGGTGAGATTGTCGAGTTCGACGCGAATGGGGAATCTGCCTTGAAGTTCGGGGATAAGATCTTCCATTCTCGCCATATGGAACGCGCCCGCCGCGATGAACAAGATGAAGTCGGTGCGGATTGCGCCGTACTTGGTTTGAACGGTGCTTCCTTCGACTATGGGCAGAATATCCCTTTGAACGCCCTCTCTCGACACGTCGTGACCTTGGTCGCGACCGCTTCTTGCGGCAACCTTATCGATTTCGTCGAGGAATACGACGCCGTCTTGTTCCGCTCTTTGGAGAGCCTCGCTGACGATTGCGTCTTGGTCGACCATCTTTTCGGATTCCTGATTGATTATGAGATCCATCGCCTGCTTGACGGTGAGAGAACGAGTCTTTTTCGCACCCGCTTGTCCACCGAAGATACTGCCGATGACGTTGCTCATATCGATTTCGCCGCCGTTACCTTGCGCGTTGATTTGAATGGGTTTGGGTTGAACCTTGACTTCCATTTTTATGGTGATATTGTCAAGATGTCCCGCTCTGATGTCTTGAAGGAGTTCTTCTTTGAGTTCCGCGTCGGATTTTTCACCCGTTTCCGCCTTTTTGCGGAGAGGCAAAATGATTTCGACGAGTCTGTTTTCGGCAAGTTCGGTCGCCTTGGGGAGAACTTCCTTGAATTTTTCTTCTTTGACGAGGCGGATAGAAACTTCGACGAGGTCGCGGATGATGCTTTCCACGTCCCTGCCTACGTAACCGACTTCGGTAAATTTGGTCGCCTCGACTTTGACGAAAGGCGCGCGCACGAGTTTTGCAAGTCTTCTTGCGATTTCGGTTTTACCAACACCCGTCGGTCCTTTCATAATGATATTTTTGGGGGTTATTTCTTCCCTCATTTCGTCGCTCAACTTACTTCTGCGATAACGATTGCGAAGTGCTATTGCGACTGCGATTTTCGCTTCTTGCTGACCGATAATGTAGCGGTCGAGTTCTTGTACTATCTGTTTCGGTGTCAATACGTCTTGCATAATATACCTCGACTAAACTGTTTCAACGGTGATATGGTCGTTGGTGAAAACGCACAATTCGCTTGCTATTTTGAGTGCGCGACGAGCGATTTCGTCTGCGGGAAGTTCGGTCGCCTGTGCGAGCGCGCGAGCCGCCGCAAGAGCGTAGTTTCCGCCGCTACCGATAGCGCAAATTCCGCTTTCGGGTTCGATAACTTCTCCGCTTCCGGACACGATATAAAGGGAAGTCGAGTCCGCGACGATGAGAAGTGCTTCGAGTTTTCTGTACATTTTGTCACTGCGCCAAAGTTCGGCGAGTTCGACCGCGGAACGCATGAGGTTTCCGCTGTACTTTTGCAGCATTTCTTCAAACTTTTCGGATAGTGCGAACGCGTCCGAAACCGAACCTGCAAAACCTACCACCACTTTTCCGTTGTAGATGCGTTTGACCTTGACGGCGTTGCCCTTCATGATGACGCTTTCACCCATGGTGACTTGTCCGTCCCCTGCGATTGCGGTAATGCCGTTGCGCTTGACCGCGCAAATAGTTGTTCCTCTGAATTCCATATTTACCTCTCGTTTTCGATTGCGGAAGTCAAATCCGCGATTGCTCTGTCGTGATAAGCGAGTTTCCTCTCCTTTTTGTGAACGTGATGCATTTCGGGCAACAAGCCGAAGTTTGCGTTCATGGGTTGGAAATCCCCGGGACACGACGATATATATCTCGTAAGTGCGCCGCATATAGTAGTCGCGGGCAATTCGAGTTTTGATTTTCCTTTTAATTCTCTTGCGAGTGCGTCCGCGGCGATAAGTCCGCTTGCTATGCTCTCGACGTATCCCTCCACTCCGGACAACTGTCCCGCTATATACACGGGTGCAACGGAGTTTTTGAGTCTGAAACGGTCCGTGAGCACGTCGGGCGCCTTGACGTAGGTGTTGCGATGCATGGTGCCGTAGCGCAAAAACTCGGCGTTTTTAAGCGCGGGAATCATGCTGAAAACGCGTTTTTGCTCACCATAGGTGAGATTGGTTTGAAATCCCACGAGATTATAGCAATCTCCCGCCGCGTTTTCCTTTCTTAATTGCACGACCGCATACGCGCTTTCCCCTGTTTTCGGATTGCGAAGTCCGACGGGACGAAGGGGGCCGTAACGCATTGTATCGCTACCCCTTTTCGCCATAAGTTCGATAGGCATACAGCCGTCGAAAAGTTCTCGCTTGTCGAAGTCGTGCAGGTTTGCGGTTTCCGCATTGACGAGAGCGTCGTAAAACGCCTCGTATTCGTCCTTTTGCATGGGCAGATTGAGATAGTCCTCTCCGCCCTTGCCGTATCTTCCGCCGAAGTATGCTTTTTGCATATCTATGCCGTCGAATGAAACGATGGGAGCGATTGCGTCGTAGAAAAACAATCTGTTTTCTCCCGTGAGTTTCGCGATATATTCCGCAAACTCCGTCGAAGTCAACGGCCCCGTTGCGATAATCGTAGGCACGTCCTCTTCAAGAGAAGTTACTTCCTCTCTCACGAGCGTGAAATCGGGATACGCAAACAACTCCTTTTCCACTTCTTCGGAGAACAATTCTCTATCCACGGCAAGCGCGCTTCCCGACGGAACGGCGCAACGTTTTGCGATTTTAAGAAGACTGCAATTAAGCAAATCGAGTTCGTCTTTCAGAAGTCCGCTTGCGGTTTCGGGTGAAATCGACTTCAAACTGTTCGAGCAAACGAGTTCGGCAAGTCTATCGCCCGTATGCGCGCCCATAGTGCGTTTAGGGCGCATTTCAAGCATTTTGACGGCAAATCCTGCGTCAAGCAGTCTAAACGCCGCTTCCGAGCCTGCAAGCCCTCCTCCGATTACGTTGACTACGGTTTTAGACATTTATTCTTCGACCTCTTCGACGAATTTGCAATCCGCATTCGTGCAAACGTATCTCTTCTTATAGTTGCGGTTGCTGACCTTCATAAATGAATTGCACTTCGGGCAAAGATGAGGTGCGGGAGTGTCCCACGTGATGAAGTCGCACTTGGGATAATTTCCGCAGCCGTAGAAGACTTTGCCGCTCTTGCTCATTCTCTTTTCGACGTCGCCGCCGCACTTGGGGCAAACGCCCGCTTTCTCTGCTATATTCTTGACGTTTTTGCATTTCGGATAGGCGGAGCAAGACATAAATTTGCCGTATCTACCCTCTCTAATCACCATTTTCGCGCCGCATTTGTCGCAAACTTCATCCGTTTCGACGACGGGGCGTCTGGGTGCGACGCCGCCCGCTTTGTACGCTCTTTCCACGTAACCTTCGAGAATGGGATAGTAACTTCCTACAAGTTCGTTCCACACCATTTTGCCTTCCGCGATTTCGTCGAGTTTGGTTTCGAGGCGCGCGGTGAAAGACAAGTTCATTATGGACGGACAATTTTGTTCCATAAACGTGCAAACTCTTTCTCCGAGTTCGGTCGGGACGATATTCTTCCCTTGTCTTTCGGTGTAAGTGCGGTCTGCAAGTTTGATGACGATAGACGCATAGGTGGACGGTCTGCCGATTCCGTTTTCTTCAAGTCCCTTGACCAAAGTCGCGTCCGTGTATCTCGCGGGCGGTTTGGTGAATTTTTGTTCCTTGACGGTGTCTACGTAATCGAGTTTGTCACCCTTTTCAAACGCGGGCAAATCATCTCTTTCGTCCTTATCTTCGTCGCTTGCCGCGACGGTCGCGGTGTAAACGGCGGTGTATCCGTTGAATTTCACTCTCTTTCCTTTGATGAGGAAGCCTACGTTCTTACCCGTAGTCTTCGCAAGCACGTGGACTTGCAAGGTGTTGTAGAGTGCGGGAGCCATTTGCGAAGCAAGGAAACGCTCGTAGATAAGTTTATACAGCCTATACAGTTCGTTGCTGATTTTGCCCTCGAGGGACTGCGGAGTGCGTTCGAGGGATATGGGGCGAATCGCTTCGTGTGCGTCTTGAGCGTTGTCCGAAGTCTTGTAGACGTTAGGCTTGGACGGCACGTATGCTCCGCCGTAGTTTTTCGCAATATAATCCAAGGTTTTCTTTTGGAAGTCGGGAGAAACTCTGACGCTGTCCGTACGCATGTAAGTGATAAGTGCGAAATGACCTTCGCCGGGGACGTTGAAACCTTCGTACAGTTTTTGCGCAAGCGACATAGTGCGCTCCGAGGTCATATTCAACTTGTTATTCGCCTCTTGTTGCAAGGTGGACGTAGTAAACGGAGGTGCGGGACGAGAGGTGGATACGCCCTTTTTCACGCTATCGACCGCATACGACGCGGTAGGAAGAAGGTCTGCTATCTCCGCCGCCACTTCTCCGTCCTCGACTTTGACTTTTTCTCCGTCGTAGTCGTTCAAAGACGCTTTCAAAAGATTTGCTTTCGTCTTTTCAAGTCCTGCTTTGACGAGCAAAACGGCGATATTCCAGTATTCTTTCGGCACGAAATTGCGGATTTCGTTTTCTCTGTCCACAATCATTTTGAGTGCGGCGGACTGAACGCGTCCCGCACTCTTCGCACCTGCGATTCTTCTTCCGAGAATGGGAGAGAGTTTGTAACCTACAAGGCGGTCGAGGACTCTTCTTGCCTGTTGAGAATTGACGAGGTCTTGATTTATCGCACGCGGATGTTCGAGGGCTTCTTTGACCGCTTTGGGTGAAATTTCGTTGAATTCCACGCGGACTTTCTCCTCTTTTATTCCAAGACGAGTTTTCAAGTGCCAACTGATTGCCTCACCTTCGCGGTCCGGGTCGGTTGCGAGATACACGACGTCGTTTTTGCCGACTGCCGCAATGAGTTTCTTGACTATATCCGCTTTATTCGGATTGATAATGTATTGAGGCTCGAATCCGTGTTCCACGTCTATTGCGAGAGTTCTTTCGGGAAGGTCGCACACGTGCCCCGCAGACGCCATAACCGTGACGTCGCCGCCGAGATATTTCTGTATTGTTTTTGCTTTTGAAGGGGACTCAACTATTATGAGTTTTTTCATTATTGCTCCTTTATTTGCACGGCGGTCACGCGAGTGCGTAATGATTTCCGCCCGTTTCTTCTATTATGCCGTTTAATTGTAAATTCATAAGCAAGGTGTTCAGTTCACCCGCACCCAGTCCGCTTATTTCGAGAAGTTCCTCGAAATGCATTTCTCTGTCGTGCAATGCGTCGACTATCATGGTTTCCGCCATATTAAGTTCGACGACTTCGGTTTCTCTTTTCACCTGCTTCACTCCAAGACGATCGAATACGTCTTCTGGGGCGATGACGAACGCATGAGGCATTTCCTGCAACAGTTTGTTCGTGCCTTCGCTTTCGGGAGAGTTTATATTGCCGGGGACTACGAATAAGTCCTTTCCCTGCTCTATCGCAAGTCTTGCGGTGATGAGCGACCCGCTTTTCAGCGTGGCTTCGGGAAGGAATACGCCTTCCGACAGTCCGCTTATAATTCTATTCCTTTCGGGGAAGTGATATTGCAGTGGTTTCACGCCGAGAGGATATTCGGTCACGATAAGTCCGCCGTGGGCGATAATCGCGTCGTGCAGCCCTCTATTCTCGGACGGATAGCACGTGTCGAGTCCGCACGCAAACACCGCAATCGTGGGAGCGTCGCTGTCGACGACCGCTTTGTGCGCGATTGAATCCACTCCCCTTGCAAACCCCGACACGACGGTCAGTCCGCTTCTTGCAAATTCTCTTGCAAAAGAGTCGCAAACCTTTTGTCCGTATCTCGTGGGAGTCCTCGTGCCGACCACTCCTATACATCTCGTTTTAAGGACGGATACGTCACCCTTACAAAACAGCACGAGAGGAGGGTCGTATATTTCGCGAAGTTGATCGGGATATTCGTCGTCGATTATGGACACGTAATTCACGCCCTCGCGATTCAGTCTGCTTATTATATCCTCGACCGATGAAATTTTGCTTAAAAACTCCGCCTTATACTTTTCTCCGAGCACGGATAAAAGCACTTCGGAATTTTTGGCGCACGCCCATTCGTCGGGATTCGGGATAAGGGATTGCAACTCCCTTTTCTTTTTCAAAGAAAGTTCCTCGACGGATTGCAACGCAAGCAAAGCCTTATGCGATTCGGTTATTCCGTTCATATGGTGTACTTCCTGTCAAGACTGCGATATTGAATCGCTTCCGCAACGTGTTTTCCGAGTACGTTTTCACTGCCGTCGAGGTCTGCAATCGTTCTTGCGACTTTCAAAATCCTCGTCGTGCCGCGTGCGGAGAGGTTGAGCCTTTCGAACGCTTTTTGCAAGAATCTTTCTCCGTCGCGGTCGAGTGCGCAATACTTCTCTATCTGCTTGCTTTCCATTTCGGAATTGGTAGATATTCCGTCTTCGGCGAATCTTTCGGTCTGTATCGCTCTCGCGCGGTTAATTCTCGCCTTGACGTCCGCGGACGACTCCGCCTTTTCCTTGCCGCGAAGTTCCTCGTACACGACGTTGTCCACTTCTACTTGCAAGTCTATTCTGTCAAGAAGGGGACCGCTCAATTTGGATACGTAGGAATGAATTTGCGCGGGAGTGCATCTGCAAACCTGCGTCCTGCTGCCGTAATTTCCGCAAGGACAGGGATTCATACTCGCGATAAGCATAAAGTTCGACGGATATTCCACGCTTCTTGCCACTCTTGCGACTGTAACCCTTCTGTCTTCGAGAGGTTGACGGAGAGTTTCGAGCGCCCTACGGCTGTATTCCGGCATTTCGTCGAGGAAAAGCACGCCGTTATGCGCAAGGCTGACTTCACCTGGAGTCGCTTTCGCGCCGCCGCCTACAAGCGTAGGCACCGTCGTCGTATGGTGCGGAGTGCGGAAAGGTCTTGTCGTCACGATGCCGACAGACGGGTCGAGTATTCCCGCAACCGAATGTATTTTGGTGACTTCGACAGCCTCGTCGAAAGTCATATCGGGCATAATGGTCGGGACGCATTTTGCAAGCATGGTTTTGCCCGCTCCGGGAGGACCGAGCATCAGAAGATTATGTCCTCCGCTGACCGCGATTTCGAGCGCGCGTTTTGCAACCGCCTGCCCTTTTACGTCGCTCATATCCACTCCGTAACCGTGCACCGTGCATACGGACACGAAATCCGAAGTCTTCACGGGGATATATTCTCCGCCGTTCAAAAAGTCCACGACTTGTTTCAAATTGTCGAGTGCGTAGACGGTTATTCCCTCTATATAACTTGCCTCTTTCGCATTTGCGGACGGGATGACGAAGTTTTTGCACCCCGCTTGCAACGCGGACAAGAGTATAGGCATAATGCCGTTCACCGAACGAAGTCTGCCGTCGAGTCCCAACTCTCCCACGAATACGAAATCCTTGTATTTCACACCCGTGATTTGTTCGCTTGCCTGCAACATGGAAACCGCAATAGGCAGATCGAAGGACGGACCCTCTTTCTTCACGTCGGCGGGAGCAAGATTTATGGTAACTCTCTTCATCGGGTACGTGAAACCGCTGTTTTTAATCGCGGAACGCACCCTTTCTTTCGACTCTTTCGTGGCTGTAGACGCAAGCCCGACGAGTTCGTACGAAGGAAGACCGCTGTTAATATCCAGTTCGACGTCGACGGCGTACGCGACAAGCCCGTCGAGCGCATAACTTTTGACTTTCGCCAGCATAGCAAACTCCATATTAATATATATTAGTAATTTATTTTAACATAGTATTGCCGAAAACGCAAGAGCGATAACGCACAAATTGACGCCCGCCGACGTGATAATAAAAACGCACCCGTTAGAGTGCGTAAATTTGAAAATATTTTCAATATTTTATTTCGAGGTTCAATCCGCGTTTTCGTCGCCCGTTTTGCTGACGGAAATTTCATCTGCGTCCGTTTTTTCTTGTTCTTCTTCGTTTTCAGGATTTCTAACGGGGTTTTCTTCCTTTATATCGCTTTCTTCTCCGTTATTATCTTCTTTTTCTCCGTCTACTGCCGCATCGTCACTCATTCCGGCAAGATAATCTTCGAGCATCTTTTTCTTTTCTTCGTCGGTCAAATCCTCTATCCCGATATTCTTTTTCTCTTCTTCCCTCTTTTCCTTGACCTTTTCGTTGATGAAACCTATTGCGTATGCAATAGCAATCGCGCTCAAAGGCAGGACGATAAGCACTACGTAGGCAAGGAAACGATATTCGGATATAAATCCGACGAGTGCGCTTATAACGACGAGTTTTTTGCTCATAACCGCCTTTACGTCGCCGACGGTGAGTGTCCAAGGGTCGCGCGAAGACGCGTTGTCGCCCTTTGTGTAAATTGCGGTTATATTTCCGTTTTCGTCCCTCTCCACTTCGACTATTCTATGCGTGTCGTTCATTCCCGAAATTCCGCCGTTGCCCTCGGGGACTACGAACGTGATTATCGCACCCTCGACGATATCCGCTTCGGTTGCCGCCTTGCTCCAAATGACGTCGGAAGGATTGAGTGTGGGCACCATGCTGTCAGTCAAAATGGTGTACATGTAATGCCCGAAAATTTTGACGTCTTTCCCTTGATTTTTCTGCACCATGGAGAAGATTATCACGAATACGAAGAAAACGAAAACCACGGCTATCACGACCGTGGAAAAAATATTATATATTTTTTTTATCTTCGTTTTGGCTTCGGGTGACATCTATTATTCTTCGTCTTGCGGCTTTTTCTTCTTTATGCCGAGATTTGCTTTTTGGTCCTCGAAAGTGTCGTCGAGAAGGTCCCCTGCGTCCGCGTTCTTGACGGGCGCTTTGCCAACTTTGACCTTGTTTTCGTCAACGGGGTCGAAATTGCGTACTTTTCCGCTTGCGACGTCGTAACGCTGATTGAGAGTTGTCGGCGAGAGTGCCCACGGATCTCTGGGTTCGGATTTTCTAATTTTCGGTTTGACCGCGGTTTCTGCGGGCGTTTCCACAGGAGTTTCCGCCACTGTTTCCACAGGAGTTTCCGTCTTGACCTCTTGCGTTTCTTTGGGTTTTCTCGTTCTCTTCTTCGCGGGTTTTTTCTCTTCGGTTTTCTTTTCTTCGACGGGCGGCGTCACCGATTCTTCTACGGGTTTATCCGCTTTCTTTTCAAAGTTGCCGAGATTTGCTCTTTGGTCTTCGAAAGTATCGTCGAGAAGATCCCCCGCATCCGCGTGTTTTACGGGCGCCTTGCCAACTTTGACCTTGTTTTCGTCGACCGCTTCGAAGTTGCGTACTTTTCCGCTTGCAACGTCGTAACGCTGGTTGAGGGTGGTAGGCGAGAGTGCCCACGGATCTCTGGGTTCGGATTTTCTAATCTTCGGTTTGACCGAGGTTTCTTCGGTTGCGGGCGTTTCGGCGACTACTAGAGTTTCCGCCGGTGTTTCCACGGGAGTTTCTTCCGCTTTCTTTCTCTTTCTTACGGGTTTATCGACCTTTGTCAGGTCGCCGAGATTTGCTTTTTGCTCGCCGAACGTGCCGCTTATTCCGTCGCCGAATCCGACGGGAGCGTCGCCGACTTGCACTTTATTTTCGTCTACGGGAAGGATTACGCGCTGGCGTTTGACCGTACTCGACGTAGGCTTAAGCGTAGTCTTGACGGGCTTGATTTCCTTTTCCTCTTTCTTCTCTCTCTTGTCGACGAATCCGATTTCGGTGTTTCCGCCGCCAGAAAGGAGATTGCGTTCACCTTGAAGACGCACTGCGTTTTTGCGATCGAGTTCTTCTTTTGCTTTGAGTTGCGCATCGAGATCGACGACGGGAATTTCGCTTTCGTCGGTTTCTCTCTCTTCGTTATCCCCTGCAAACGCAATTCGATTGCGTCGTTCTTCGTCTTTGGCGCGTTCTTGCTCCATAGCCTCGATACTCTTGCGGATGTTTTCGAGGTCTTTATCGCCGAGATCGAGCCTTTCGTTGCGATTTGCGAACAATTCCTTATGCGCTTTCTTGAACTCTTCGTTCTTGGAAACGACGGCGGATTCTCCGAACGCATCCGTTCCGAGATAAACTTGACCGTCCGCATATCCGAGATCCGCTTTTCTTGCACGGAACGCTTCCGCGCGTTTTTCGAGTTCTTCTTTTCTGCGTTTCGCATTCTCTTCGCGATCTCTCTCGTCGAGTTCTTCTTGCTTGATTTTGCGATACGCGACAAGACAGCGGTCGATTGCGTCCTTAATCTTCGCGACTTCTTCCTGACGGAGTTTGTCGTCTTCGGGACGCTTATAGAGTTTGCGCACGTCGAACAGATTTTGGTCGAATTGATCCGCGTCGGGCTCTTCGTCGTCGGGTTCTTCCTTTGGCGGAGCTTCGACTTCGACGTCCTTATCGACCTCTACTTCCTGTTCTTCTATGACTTCTTTTTCGACTTCGACTTCTTCGGGCGGAGTTTCCTGCTCTTGCTCTTTCTGCTCTTCGGATTCGGTTTGAGAAACTTCTTCCTGCTTATCGCTATCCTCCGTCTTATCCTCTTCGTCGAGTTTTTGAGAGTATTCGTCGTGCTGAATTTCGTCCTTGCCAAAATCGAGGTCGCCTACCCTCAAAAGGTCGGTAAATTGCGCGTCGTCGAGGTCCATATCCGTTTCGTGCTGGTCGTAAAGACTCTCGAAAAGCATAGTGTTGAGAGTGACCATTTGACGAAGTTCTTGTTGGGATTCGTCCTCGATTTTGTAGTCCTCGATATCGTCGGAGGTTGAAAAACCGCCCGTAGCCTGATAAGTTTCGATAAATTGCCACAGCGTCAACGCTTTTTTGAAGTTAGGTTCTTTCAAAATGACGTTGGTACGAGTGATAGGAGGACGGACGGGCGCGGAATTTCTCATCGATTTTGCAAACGACGAACTCAAAAAGTCTGTGATAATTCTATCGATTTTGGCGACTCTTTCGATTTTTTCGAGGGTTTCGGGATCCATTCTCATGATTTCGTCGAAACTGAGTTGCGCCATGTATTCGGTGCGATAGGTCACCTTCTTGGAGGGCAAATTGAATTTGCTGTCCACGTTGAGTTGAAGGACGTCTTGTGTTGCGGACGCCTTCTTGATTTTGTCGTAACGCATTTGCACGAAGTCTTTGAGTTTCAAAAGCAGGGTGAAAATGAAACGGTTTTCGTAAATTTCAAAGGATTCTTCTTTGGTGATATTGAGGATTCTATTCGGCGTAACCGTGCCGTCCTCGTCCACCTTTGAAATCATATTCGTATGTTGTGCGAGGTGCTTGACGGATTCCGTCGAGATAGCCTTCGCAAGCGAAATATCAACGATATCCTCTTCTTGCACGATAAACCTACGCGGATTACGCACGATAGCGTCGAGGTTTGGAAGGACGTCTTCGATAGTGGAAATCCAGTCGACGGATATATCTTGAATGAGGCGTTTTTTGACCAACTTGAAATCGGAGTAGCCTTCCTCTACTCTTTTTTTATACTGGTTAAAGAAGTCGTCCCCGTAAAGCACGGATACGATTTTCTTTGCATACTGCAGATAAACGTCTTTGGTCAATTTGTTATCGGACATAGTTCTCTTTATCGCTAAAGCGATAAGTTATTATTATTCTTTGTTATTAGAAGCACAGTGTAGTGCTTTCACTTGATTTATGTTTCCCCTTTCCTCACGTGTTTCCCCCACCGCCGTTCCCCCTAAAGGGTCCCACGACGGGTGCTTGCGCACGGGGACACACTCGGTTTCGCGTTAGGCAACGTTCCTCGTTATGTCACTGCACTTTGTGCGTGCCCGCTATGCGAACCCAATGCACGCAGTCGCTTGTACTTATACGACTTCGCTCAACACTCGAAGTTCTCGGCGCGTCGCGCCTCGTGTTCCGTCCTTGAACGAGTGAGTGCTTGTATATCACGCTCCGAATCAGGTGCGGGTGTCCCGCCCTCATTTCACCAAACGAAAATTTTGCGGAATACCGACTGGAGTTACAGACTCGGCAAGAGTTGTAGCAAAAAATTTTCGTGCGGTAGAGAGTTTCGTCGCAAGTGCCGTCAGGGCGATTTCGCAAAAAATCGCAGACGGCATCGATGCGTAAGAAACGGGCATCCGTAAGCCTGACAAAGTCAGACACCAAATAGTACCGTTTAAAAGAGTTTCTTCAGGCGTTGCAAATACTCCTTGCACTCTTCCATCGAGTCTTCCCCGAATTGATCGGACAAGTAAAGGATAAGGCCGTCGATTTCGTCACGAATGTAGGACAAGTTGAGGGACTCGAACTTACGGAGTATCTTGTTACAGAGGACGTAGTCGAGGCCGTCGAGTTCGGTGCCGCCGCAAGCGACGTATGCGGGAACGAATTCCTTAAGTTGCTTGACGATACGGTTGCCGAATGCAAGTCTGAAGTGTTTGATGACGTAGTCGTCGAGTTGGTCGATTTTGTCGAGGTTTTCTTGCGAAACCTTGTGTTCGACCATAGCGTCCTTGAACATGCTTTCGAGGTGTTCGTAACTGATATAGATGGATTCGGCGTAAGGTGCGTCGAACGCGACGCCTTTCGAGTTAATGTTGATAGGCATTGCACGGTCGTAAACCTTATCCGAGATAGCGAAGGTCGAGTCGTCGTTGTTCGCGGTGCCGATGAACCACATATTTTCGGGAAGTTTGAAACGGCCTTTTTCGATATGTTTCGGGTCGTTAGGCCAGCCGGAGGGAACGAGGTCGACGATCCATTCGTCGCGGGAGGGCATTTCGAGAATTGACAACATTTCCGCGAAATAGTACTCAACACGCGCTATGTTCATTTCGTCGAGGACGGTGAGGTAGATATTTTTATTCCAAGTTGCCTCGTACATTTTTTTGAGGACTTCGGTTTCGTTGAATCGTTTTGTAAATTCGTTGAAGTAGCCGAAAAGTTCGGTACGGTCACGCCAGGACGGCTGGACGGACGCTATCGTTGCGGGGTTGTTGAGGAAGATACCCATAGCGTGCGGCAGCGAGGTTTTACCGGTACCGGATATACCTTGCAAAATCATCAAACGAGAGGTGGACATACCCGCGATGAAAAGACGTATTATGCGCGGATTATAGAAAAGGCGCATACGCGAGCACGCGAAGTTTCTAAATCTGTCGCAAAGTTCGGGCAACGTAATTTCGTCGTCGTATACGGGCGGAACGTAGTTCTCGTAGATTTGGTCGATTTCGGTGAGTTTGTAGAAACGCGACTCCCCTGCTTTGACCGCCTCTTCCGCGCCGGGCTCTTTGCTTTCTTCGCCCTCTTCGCCGTCGTAGTTGCCGATATCGCTGACCTTCATACCGAGGATTCTATCCTTTTCGGCGGACATTTTGATGATTTGTTTTTTGAGGTTCGCGCACTCTTCGACGAGGTCTTGAGGCAGGACGACGTTCTTATTGATACGAACGAGTTTGATTATGCCGAAAACTATCAGCCCCACGATAGCGACGATTGCCACGACGATGAGGATGATGAAGATGACGGCGACAGCCCATTCGCCCGCGCCGAATTGGTCGGTGTAATTCTTGAACGCCTCGGAGTAACCGTCGTTGTAAAAGATATGCAAAAAGCCCCAAAAGATCGAGCCGATGCCGTTGACGTAGAACGCTCCGAGGAACGCTCTCAAAAACTTGAAAACAAGACTAATATTCATAATTTTCACGGACTTGCGCTACGCGCAAAATACGCACGCGACGGTGCGTTATTCTTGTCCGCCTTCCTCCCCTTCGGTTTCCAAAATTTCGGTGTTTTCTTCCTCGACTGCGGGCTCCGCGATTTCGGAATTATTTTCCTCGATTTCAGGATTTTCGGACGAATCCGTTTCTACGATTTCCGCTTCGCCGCCTACTTGCTCGGGCTTATTAAGAGATGCGAGCAATTCTTCCGCAAGGCGTTTCTTCTCCTCTTCGGAGAGTTCGTCCACGCTGACCTTATTGCTATTCTCTTTGTTGAGTTTCGCCAAAATGAGAGAACGGATAAGGATGAATCCGTAGATGACGAAAAGCAGAATGAGCGGCAAAACGATGACGCAGAAATAATTGGTGCGATCCTCTTGCAGCCAGTTGACGAAAGTGCCCAGTTGACCGAGGGATTTGCCTTCGGTGTCTTCGGTGACGTTGAAAGTGCCGTCCTCGTTTTGAGAGGCGGGAGTGCCCCAAGTCGCGACTATATCGGTGTAATTTACGGTGTCGCCCTTTGCGCCCGTGACGGGATTATCGCCTACGACGTGGCAGGTATTCGAGTTCAAAGCGTCGATTCTATGCACCTCTATTATGGTGATATTTCCGCCTGCCGCCGCGTTGTATACGAGGTCCTTGTACACGATAGTCTGACCGACTTTGAGATTGGCGCGGTCGGTTTCGTCGTTGTAGAGTTTCGCGATGATGAGTTCGCCTTTCTTAATCGTAGGCTCCATTGAATCCGTAACGACGGAGTTGAAAGTAGACTTGCCGATATGCGCCACGTTGGTATCGCTCGTCGTACGAGTGATTGTGAGCACCGAAATCGCCAAAGCCGCAAGGATGATTATCACGCAAATAACGCTGACAACCCACCCCAAAACTTCTTTGACCTTCTTTTGAGTGGGAGTAAGTTCCTTCTTCTCCCTTTTTGCAAACAAATTGGACATGATATCCCTTTTCCTTTCCTGCCGAAAACAAATGCCTATTGCCCTTTCCACACGCCGTAACGGCGCGCTACGTCCTCTGCAAGCGAGTATTTTGTCGACCGCCTATATGCTTATTGCCCTAACACGGATGACCCGCTTCGGCGACCGAACCTTCGAGCAAGCGAGAATTCCCCCACTTACTCATAGTTATTATATAACTAATAATTAACTGTGTCAACAGCAAAATTTTAACGAAGATTTAATCCTCTCCTCCCCCACACGCGCCCGCGCTTGCGCCGTGATGAAAAACGGGGGTTTCGCGGTGACGCGATAAAACTTCGTTTTCCTGGTCAACCGCTCTCGGCGCCGAATGTCGATGCGCGCATCGAGCGCCGACGCACGTCGCATGTTTGCTCCACCGCAAACGCGACAGTGGTGCGTTTTGCTAGAGACGGCTCGTCGCAAAACGAAAGTTTGAAGATATGGCGGGACACCCGCACCCGATTAGGAACGGCACCACAAAACAACGAATTATCAAACATAAAAATATACATTCAGTCACTGCAAGTCGGCGGCTGATGAAAAAAGGAGAGATTATGAAAAAGAAAGGTTTGATAGTAGCAACCATCGTGATGGTACTCGTCCTCGCAGTATCCCTCTCGACCGCAACTTACGCATGGTTTACGAACACCGGTTCTGCAAACGTTGATACCATTGAATTCAGTGTTGCTGCTGCATCCGACTTGGTTATTGGTGTATCCAAAACCAACAAATGGGTAGAAGGTCAAAACTGGAGCGCATACACGAGTGACCAAACCGAATATACCGCAAGTAGCGATACTTGGACTGGTTCTACCGATGGTCTTGGTCTTCAAATCAACACTGGTTTGGACCTTAAGAGTATGACGAAAGCAGTTTATTCTTTCACTGGTGTAACTTATGATGAAGCTGAAAACACAAAAATCACCGCGGCAACTCAAACTGCTTATGCGAAAGATGCACAAGCAACTACCGCAATAGCGACTGGTCTTGATAGAAATGGTACTATCCTCAAAGCATCCGGCTCTGGTGATTCGATTTCTAAAGATTCTTGGGAAACTGCAGTTAAGAATACCGACTATTTGGACGTTGTATTCGGCGTAGCGGCAAGTAAACCCGACGTTCTCAATTTCGGTTGCTTGATTTCCGTTGATAATATTACGACTGAAATCTCTTCCCTTGGTATGAATGCGGCAATTCACGTGCTCTATTCGACTGATGGTACCAATTATAAAGAAATCGATATTTATAGCAACAAAACTGCCGGTGATGCAATTGATTCCGTAACGGCTCCTACGATGCCTACTGCAAAAATAGCAGACAAAACTGTCACCTACGAAGGCTCCAAGGTTACGTATGCAAACGGCGATGCTCAACTCTGGATTCCTTTGAGAAATGCATCAACTTCTACCGACTATGCAACTACCGGTGCGGCAGGCATCCAACAACTCCACTTGATTATCTACATTTGTGGTCCCGATTCTGACTGCTCGACTGCAGCAACCGGCGCAGCGGCAAATATCACCATCGAATTCCTCGATATTAACGCAAGCCATTACACGAACGCACAATAATTAAACACTAATCAAACCATAAAAAAGAGAGCCGCTTGGCTCTCTTTTTTATGTGTTTTCCCAAGTTGAAATCGCTGAAATAACGATGATATTCTTTTGCACAAATGCGAAACAAAATTGCGCAAAATGCGAAAACTTTTGCACTAAAAGTGAAAAAAAGTTGCACAAATATGAAACAAAACTGTCATCGTTTATTGACAAACGGATAAAAGTTGTTTACAATAAATTTGCAAGTGAATGAGAAATCCTTTTCTTGCATATAATTGAAGCAGTAATCCTCTAACGTATTCGAAGGGCTACGCGTTCGCGTGGACGGTTTATGTAGATGCGTTGGGGGTTTTTGTTTGTAGGCGAATGAAATATGCCACTCACCTTTATTTGAATAGATCAGCGGTGAAGTTTTCACCATTTAGGTAGTCTAAATATGTTTTTAGCCGTGTTGAAACAGGAGTAATAACCAAAGTTATGCCGTTCACTTTCTCATCGGCAAACGTAAGCGGTTTATAAGATTTTGAACCGAATAGTCCTGCCGAAACAAGTTTTTCAATGCAAACGTAATCCGACGTGGACGGATTGATTTCGTTTGGTGTGTATGAAGTGGAATCTCTACCATATTTTTCAATAGTTTCATACAATTCCGCGAACTTATTTAGGTCTTCGTCCAAAAGGTTTCTTATCGCACCTATAAGCGTTAAATCTTCATAATCGAAAGTGTCGTGATAGTAGTAATTGCCTGCAATTATGCCCAAAATGAATTGCGTTTTTTCAGACCTTGAAATTAATACGCTATCAATAATATCGCCGATGATATTGGAACCGTTTGACAGCATTTTGACAAGAGAATCGTAGTCTACTATTTGCGAATTGCTTTCAATGCTCTTGGCAAGGGAATATAAAAACGAATTCAATTTCAAGTTTTTGCAGGTGTGATAAACTTCGCTTAATGAATTGATAATCGCATTGACGTACGGAACGTTTGCAAGAACTTCTTTCGAAAATTCTTTGACAATGGATGCGGCGGTTTTCCCGACTATTTTGGCGTTGTCTTTGACTATCTCTTTCATACTCACACCTCATTCAAAGATTAACACATTCTTACGGATTTTACAACCGCAATAAAAAAGAGAGCCGAGCGGCTCTCTTTTTTATGTAAGGTTTGTTGAATTATTATGCTTTGGTTTGAGTCAAACCATCTACGACTTTATAGGTTACGCCGTCTTTTTCAACGCTGTTGCCAGTCACTGCTTCGTCGATAATGTCAAAGGAATAATCAACGGTGAAACTGGTTGCTTGAGTGGTGGTGTTGTTACATTCGTTGTCGGTGCCTTCAACCCAAATTTCAAAGCGAATCTTGTAAACGTCGCTTGTATTAAGGTTACCTTTTGCAACTATGAAGGAATATGCGCCTTCTGCATCGTCTGCACCAGTGATAGTACCGGATGAATATTTTGCAGATTTATATGCCTCAAACGTTGCCGCAAGGTCATCACCAACGTACATATTTACGAATGTGGATGCCGCCATGCCGGGATAGAGATTGGTTTTATTATCTCCGTCGGGTTTAATCTTAAGCGTACAAACGATTGCTTTGGTGTCTTTGACAGAACGCATTGCAAGAGGAATGTCATAATAAGTGGTGTAGACGTTTTCTTGTTTGTCGTTTGCATCTGCTACGTAGAATCCGTAAGGATCACCAGCATTGTCAAGACCCGTGGGTCTATAGAACTTGTTGTCCGCAGTCAAAGCAACTCTGGTTGCATAAACAGTATCCGCAACCGCAGTGTCGCTTGCAGTGCATGCAGTTATGCTGCCGTCCGAGTTGATGATATAATCGGTCGCCGCAAGAGTTGTACCGGTTTCTTTAGAAGCAATGGTGTAAACGTATTGTGCCGCAGAAGGAACTTTTGCAAGATTTGCGCTGCTTGCGTAAAGAATTGCATTGTTGATTTTGCCGAGTTCTACGCTGCTGAAATTAACCAAAGTGCCAAAACCTTCGGTATCGGAAGACCAAGATTTGGTATTCTTCGTGTATTCCATGTTTCCGTTGTAGAACGAATCACCTTGATAGACTGCAATTTCAACACCGGTTGCAGGCGTAACGGCAACGGTCAAATCTTCAACGGTTGCTTGTGCTTGACTAGAGAACCAGGCGTAAGTTGCGGTCGAGAGGGATACTGCGAGGACGAGTACCATCACGATGGTTGCTACTATCAAACCTTTCTTTTTCATAATCTCTCCTTTTTTCATCAGCCGCCGACTTGCAGTGACTGAATGTATATTTTTATGTTTGATAATTCGTTGTTTTGTGGTGCCGTTCCTAATCGGGTGCGGGTGTCCCGCCATATCTTCAAACTTTCGTTTTGCGACGAGCCGTCTCTAGCAAAACGCACCACTGTCGCGTTTGCGGTGGAGCAAACATGCGACGTGCGTCGGCGCTCGATGCGCGCATCGACATTCGGCGCCGAGAGCGGTTGACCAGGAAAACGAAGTTTTATCGCGTCACCGCGAAACCCCCCTTTAACGTGCACGAATAACTTCGGACGAGTGCATACGCTTACGCGCGAGGGCGCACTCTGCCCTACCCTTATTCACGCATATTGTATATTTATTGCAAAAATTTGTCAATAGTATTTTTTCAACATTTTGCTTTTATCTGTTCATTTTCCCCCGCCAAAACACCGAAAAAACGATATTTTTTATCTCGATTTTATCCAGAATTCACCTTTCAACCTTATTTAGCGTGCCGCATAATTATTCCGTAAATATTGCAATCTTCCACCATTTTCACGTAGATTTTTGCATAATTATTTTGCAAAATCATTTCGCGTGCATATGCCTACATACGTACGCATACGCGAATATTCTCTAAAAAACTTGTTCAAAAAGTTTATGAAAATTTTCTTAAAAATTTTTGATTTTTCCACAATTCAAACCTTGTTTTTGTGGATACTGTTTCTTTCTCAGCAACTTATCCGAATGACATTGTAACCTATCCACCCTCGTTCTCTGTCATTCTGAGCGCAGCGTGAGAATCTCGCGGAAGCGAAACGTTACTTATACTCACATTCCACCAAAACGAAAATTTAGCGGAACACTGATTTAAAACACATTCAACTCTCGTTTTGCGACGAGCCGCCTCTAGCAAAACGCACCGCTGTCGCGTTTGCGGTCGAGCAAACTGGCGACGTGCGTCGGCGCTCGATGCATGCATCGACATTCGGCGCCGAGAGCGACAGACCAGGAAAACGAAGTTTTATCGCGTCTGCGCTCTTATTCTACGGTGAAGTTAATCGACAAGGTGACGTAGCCGTCGATTGCGCTATCTCCGCAATCGAAGTCAGAACCTTCAATCCAAATCGCTATATACACGCACAGCGTTTCGCCTGCGTTTAGGTAAGACGTTTCATTCAAAACGCAATCGTCGCCGAGGAACGGAATGGTGTTTTCATATCCCGTAGCAAGCAGGTATTCTTCCGCAGAGGCGTACTTATCCTTGCCGTCCTCCCCTTTCAAACTAACGCTTTGATAGTTGCCCGTGACGGAATTCCATTCGAGCCCCTCTTCGTACTTTTGCAAGTTTTCGGTGGTGCAAGGAGGATTCTTTGCAGAGTCCCATGAACCGCTCGTCCAAACGGGATATGCGATTTTTTCCACACCGCCCTGCTCATATACGTTGCCTCTGCCGTCCGTCTTGTTGTATGCAAGCACTTCTCTATCCGACGGAGCCGCGTAACACCTGACGTTATATTGCGCGCGGTCGGGTTGCTCGGCGTTGGTGCCGTAGTATCCCTCGCCCCACGCGACGCGGATTGCGTCTTCAAGCCCTTCGTCGTTCGAGGACAGGAGCATTTCCGCCTTATATTCCACTCTTTCCGAACCGCTGTTGCGGAGGAAGAAACAGAATTCTATCACGTTACTTCTGCTATGGTTGCCCGCGATTTCGTTTTCGGACGGATTCTCCTCGTAACTGCGGAGTTTTTGTTCGATTGTCGCAAGCGTAGGCACGTCGCCCTGTTTATAAGTCGGATCGTAACTGATATTCCACATTTCTTCAGGGCCTTTCACGTCGAGAAACGGGGACCAATTATCGCGGTCGAAAGACAACTCTATCGACTTATCGTCCTTGGATGACGCAGTTATGCGGATATTGTTCTCTTCGATGAAGAGCAACATGACGTACACGACGGAAGTCAATATCAACGAAAAGACAAGTAAAATCAGCAACGCACGTTTAAGTTTGCGTCGCGTTTCTTCGCGTTTCACTCGCTTGTTTGCAACGATACTGTCCTCCCACTCCTTTTGACGGCGGGATTTCTCTTTTTGCGCCTCGCGAGCCGCTGCTTTTTCTTCCTTGGTCATGCGGTGAGCCTTGATTTTTTTAGGCTTATCCGCCTTGTCGGACTTATCGGGAGATTTGCTCTCGACGTTTGCCGACTCTGTTTCGTTGACTTCGGGATTGATTTCGTTGTTGATTTCGTCTGCCATTATCCGTTATCAGAAGAGTTTCCAAACGCCGTCTTCGTCGAAGTAGCCGTAAGGAACCCATTTTTTTATTTTTTCGTCGTAATAACCGTTTGATACGGTATTGCCGTCCGCGTCGACGTAGGTGTAATCTATCCATCTGCCGTTTTCGTCGAAATATCCGTCGTAAACGTTTCCGTCCTTATCCACCCATTGACCGTCGTCGTTGTAGTGTCCTTCCTCCTTTGCGTCGAAAGTTTCGTAGTCGTGCCACTCTCCTTTCTCGTCAAAGTATCCGTTGTAAATATATCCGTCCTCGTCAACCCACTGCCCTTTTTCGTTGTAGTGTCCGACGATTTCCTGCTCGTCCTCGTCGGTGAAGGACAGGTGCATGCCGAATCCGCCGAAGTCGCCGCCGAGTCCCAATTGCTTATCGAGGCTACTTCCCTTGAATTCGCCGAGGAGTTTGTTTTCTTTATCCGTATCCGCAACTATATTCTTCGCCTTTTTGGACTGCGATTTTTTGGATTTCGTTTCGGGCTTGTCGTCGGATTCAACCGCGGGTGTTTCTACCGTTTCCGCAATAGGCTCCGCCGTTTCCGTCTTCTTTGCAGATTTCTTTTTAGATTTTTCGGGCTCGTTCTCGACAATTTTCGCCTTTTCCTTTTCGTCGGAGTGCGCACCCAATGCAAGTATGCTTTGCACGTCCCCTTCGAACATGCCGTGACGAGCCTCTTCGATAAGGCGTTGTTCTTTATATTCCTCTCTCGTCAAACGTTGTTCTTCCTTGCGCTCCGCGGATTTTTCCGCTCGTGCAAGTGCGGCGCGTCTTGCGCTCTCTTTCTGCTGTTCCAGCCTGATTTGATAAGGCGATTTCACAAGTTCGGGACGAGGTGCGGTCGGGCGTACCTTGCCGTCAGCCGCATCCGCTCTCGCTCTTTCTCTTGCAGCAAGCACCAACGCTTCGTATTCCGCCTGCTCCTTTTTTGCAAGCGCGGTGAGTTCCTTTTCGAGTTTTTTGAGATACGCCTCTTTCTTCTCCCCTTTGAGTTCGGGAAGTCCCAAAAATTCGTTCGTGACGTAGCGGGATAACTTCGACACCGCTTTGCCGGTCA
The DNA here is from genome assembly GCA_964599875.1 of uncultured Bacteroidaceae bacterium. Taxonomy (GTDB): domain Bacteria; phylum Bacillota; class Clostridia; order Christensenellales; family CAG-917; genus RGIG4097. The sequence goes on along the minus strand of CAZRHE010000003.1, from coordinate 10,508 downwards.
CGAGTTTCACTCCCTCTTTTCTGAACCTATTGAGTTGTCCCGGCGTATCCACGCCCTCTACGATAAGACCGATTTTGTTCGCACTGCAATACTTCACGAGCATATTGAGTATGCGTTTCTTGGGTTGAGTGCTGTCGAAATACTGCGCCTCGAGGCGGAGATAATCGAAATTGAACCTTGCGAAAACGTCGAGAGAATTGAATTCCTCGCCGAATCCGTTTATGCAGGTCTTGTATCCCAAACGGCGCAAACGGTCGTAACGTTTCTTTGCGTCGTCGTCGATTTTCATAATCGTGTTGCTGTTGAAAGAAATGACGAGATCCCCTTTCTTGTAGCCGTTGTCCTTCAGCGTCGAAAGCAAAATCTCGAATTCCTTTTCGTTTTCAAGGAAACGCGTCGTTATCGGCAAACTGTACGTCACCTTTTCGGGAATGAGAAAATTCTCTCTCATCACGAGATGATAGTTGACGAGTTCGTCGAGGGCGATTACGTTGAGTTCGTTGATTCGGACTGAATTTTCAGCGATAAAGAAATAATTGCACACGCTCATTCTTCCGAGATATCTGTCGTTGAGAATCTGGAATGCGTCTACGAAAACGACCTTTTTCGTCTTCGAGTCGGCGACTCCGCGGAAGAAAAAGTCGATAGGTTTGTATGTAGTTCTCTTTGCGTATGCCGTTTTAAGCATAGTTCTCTCCTGCGCAGTGCGCATAAGGGCGCGCACTATACACGTATATAGTAATATTATCATAGAAAATCGCGCAATGCAACAAAAATTAAATTTTGCTCCCCATTTGTTTCCCGACACGTGTATTGTTAGCACCCAAAAATTGCAAAATAGTTTTCATCGTCCTTGACAACGGCAAGCGTTTGTGATAAGTTTATTTTCACTTGACAAATATAACTTGCCGGAATGGCGGAATAGGCAGACTGTAATGAACGATGTTCATCCCCGCGTCTGCCCCTCGAAACTTAATATCATTTGCCGGAATGGCGGAATAGGCAGACTGTAATGAACGATGTTCATCCCCGCGTCTGCCCCTCGAAACTTAATATCATTTGCCGGAATGGCGGAATAGGCAGACGCAAGGGACTTAAAATCCCTCGATAGCAATATCGTATCGGTTCGACCCCGATTTTCGGCACCACGAAAACACCTTGACGGGTGTTTTCTTTTTATGCCCTATCGGGGTCAAACCTCTTGCTGACGCGATTGGCTTTGCAACAATCGCTATTCCGTCGCTTTGCTCCTTACGACCCACGATTTTCGGCACCACGAAAACACCTTGACGGGTGTTTTCTTTTTATGCCCTATCGGGGTCAAACCTCTTGCTGACGCGATTGGCTTTGCAACAATCGCTATTCCGTCGCTTTGCTCCTTACGACCCACGATTTTCGGCACCACGAAAACACCTTGACGGGCAATCGAATTACTTTGTCGTTTTGTTTTTTGCAGTGTTGATTGATGAAATCAATAACTTTTTTATTTCGACACAAGTAGCCAATACTTCAGTGTTATCACAATAACCGCTTTCAATCAAAAGTTCTAACCAATATTCGCTTTCGGAACATTCTTTTAATGCAATTTGGAGTTTTGACACAAAATCAGCCGTACTATGCCCGAAAAATGCTTCTCTAATATTTGCACCGACGCTTGTCCCGCTGCGAATTAATTGATTTGTCAATACAGTTTCCTTGCTATTCTTTTTTACGTCGTTGCAAACTTTAATGATTTGCAATGCAAATTCTTTTGATTTAACAATCAATGGACTATCCATCGCAATTAACCTCCGTTCTCTGTAGTTATTATAGCACACACAAGTACGCTCTTCAAGAAAAGTTTTTAAAATGATTACTTCAAAAAACAATATGAAATTTTGCTTTCAAGAAAAGAAAAATAGCAAAAAAAACGGATAAGGCTATTATGCTAAAATAAGCGTCTACACCATGAATCCAAAATACTTCTTACCTATTACTTTTTACTTCTTACTTCCCAAAAAATTCTGCGCGATTCTTTCTTTGAGGGAAGAGTGAATAGTGAAGAAGTAAGAGGTAATAAGTAAAAATCCCACACTATCGTGCAGGATTTTTTGGAGGCACCACCCAGACTTGAACTGGGGGTGAGGATTTTGCAGACCCTTGCCTTACCACTTGGCTATGGTGCCGATTTTGCGCCCTTCACTTCGTGAAGCCGAATCCCGTCCGATAATATCTTTCGAGTTTCGGTTTGCGTTGACTGTTCACGCCTTTCTGCGCGTTCCTATGGAGCGGGAGACGGGATTCGGACCCGCGACTTTCACCTTGGCAAGGTGACACTCTACCACTGAGTCACTCCCGCACGACAAGTGCGCTTTAATACTATATCAAACAAAGACGAATTTTGCAACAGATTTTTTATCTTTTTCTGTTTTTCAATTCGTTTGCGAAATTTGCGAGGGTTTCCGCATTCGGCAAATCCGCAACTTCAAGGATTGCCTTTTCTGTTTCTTCTTCGAGGGTTCTCAGTCCACGTTCCCTTCCGACGACGGAAACGTAGGAGCGTTCGTCGCTTTCTTCGAGTAGGTCGTCCGCTATTTGAAACGCCTGCCCTATATGAAAACCGTAATTACCGATAGCGACCGCTTCTTTCGAGTCCGCACCGCACGTGATAATTGCACCCGCTTTGAAAGATGCGGATATAAGCGCCGAAGTTTTGAGTGCGTACGTGCGAGGATAATCCGTATCGTTTTCGTCGAGGTCGTACGCCTGTCCTATCGCCATATCCGACGCCGCGCGCACGAGGGTACGACACGCGGTGAGATAATTTTCGTCCGCGTTTTTTTCTTCGAGTATAACAAGAGACGCAAGCGTCAAAAGTTCGTCGCCTATCAAAATCCCCGTACCCTCTCCGTACTTCACGTGTACGGCGGGTTTTCCTCTTCTCGTATCGTCGTCGTCCATTGCGGGCAAATCGTCGTGAACGAGGGAATAGGAATGAATGAGTTCTACCGCACACGCAAGGCGCACGAGTTTTTCTTTTTCGTCCTCGCTGAAATCCCTACCCGTCGCAAGCGCTCCGAGATATACCGCCCGCGGACGTATTCTCTTCCCGCCGTCCGCTACCGCATAGTAAAGCCCGTCCGAAAGCGGATTTTTCGCACGCATATTCATAATCTGCGTTTCGGCGTATTCGACGGTCAGATACCTGCGCAGTTCTTCTGCGACGGTTTCGAGAAAGGATTTGATATTCATCAGTCGATTTTGATTTCCTCGGTGAGTTTGTTGAGGTCGTCCATAAGGATTTCGAGTTTACCCTTTTCGCCGTTGAGGTCGTCCATGCAGATTTTAGAGAGTTGAATACCCTCTTCAAACGCCTTGGTAGCCTCGTCGACGGGGACGTCGTTTTCGAGTTTTTTGACGAGCAGTTCGAGTTCGGCAAGCGCCTGCTCGAATTTTTTCATTTCTTCGTTCATATTTCCTCCTTGTCGATAGAAATAATCTCCGCGGTGGCAGAGCCATCCGCGCTTTTGATTTTGATTTTATCCCCGACGCCTATTCCGCCGAGAGAGGTTACGTATCCCCCCTCTTTTTCAACGGCGAAATAACCTCTCTTCAAGGTTTTCAGCGGACTGAGATTGTCGAGGGCGTTCATAGCCTTTTCGAGCCTAAATTCGGATTTTGCGATTTTATTCTCGGTGAGCGCGCCGAGTCTTGTAACGAGAGTCTTCACTCGGTTTGCGTTAAAGGTGTAAAAGGTCTCGGCGGAGTGCGCAAGTTTCGTAACCGCAAGGCGTGCGCGCATAGTTTTTCTGTCGAATTGTTTTTGAACGAGGAATCCAAGTCTTTCCGCATCTTCGCGCACCCGTCTTACGAGTTCGTACCAATCGTATGCGACGAGTTCGCCCGCAGCCGTGGGCGTGGGCGCACGCATATCCGCAACGAAATCCGCAAGAGAAAAATCCGTTTCGTGACCGACCGCGGACACTATAGGCGTTTGCATTTTGTATATGGCACGCACGAGTTCCTCGTCGTAAAAAGGAGCGAGGTCTTCAAGAGAACCGCCCCCTCTCGCAAGAACGATAACGTCGTAACCCAACCTATCCACTCTCGAAAGGACGCTCGCGATTTCTTTACCCGCACCCTCGCCCTGCACTCTGACGTCGCGAAGGACGATATTTATTCTCGGATTCTTGCGACGAATTGTGGTGACTATATCTCGAATAACCGCGCCGGTTTTAGAGGTGACCACGAGGACGTTGTTTGCAAACTTCGGAATAGGCACTTTGTGCGCCTCGTCGAAAAGTCCCTCGGCGGTGAGTTTCGCTTTGAGTTTTTCAAATTGTAAAAACAGCAGTCCTTGACCTACGGGAGTAATCGAGGACACTTGTATCGAGAGTCGCCCGCCCTTTACGTAGTAGTCGAGTTTGCCTTTGAGGATGACGCTTTCGCCGTCCTTGGGTTGATAATCTCTGCCCGCGTAAAACTTTACGCACGAAATTTGCGCGTCCTTATCCTTCAAAACGAAATAGGCGTGAGGACCGCTGAGTTTATAGTTGGAAATCTCCCCGAAAACTTCGAGCCCTTGGAAAATCGGTGCGTCCATACACGCGTGAATCGTGGCGTTTAGTTCACTTACCGATATAGCATTTTGCACAATCGACGGTTTAAGTTCCATTTTTGACTGATTATCTTCCTTTTATGCAACAACTAACGATTTTTTGAGGTTTTTTAGCCGTTTTTGAAGTCAAAAAAAAGCCTATATTAGGCTTTTATCATTTTTGCAAGCACTCCGTTGACGAATTTGCCCGATTTGTCGGTGCCGTAACGCTTGGCAAGGTCAACCGCTTCGTTGATTACGACTTTTGCGGGGGCTTCATCCGTTTCGAGTTCGTACATCGCAAGAAGTAACGCTACGAGGTCGGGACGATACAATCTTTCGATGCGATAGTTTTCAAGGTGTGCGGAAATTTTCTCTTTCAATCCGTCTATATCCGCGGTCACACCGGCGTATACGCGACGGATATAATCCTTGTCGTCTGCGGTGAGATCGTCTGCGTAATCCAAAAGGGAAAGTGCCTCTTCGTCTTTCTCGAAAAGGAAGGTATATTCAAATATAAGTTTGTACGCCGTTTCTCTTGCTACTTTTCTCATTGCGGATAGATGACGTCAACCACTTGTACGTTGACGGAATGAACTTGGTATTTGGTGGAATTCTCCACTTCGGTCTTCACTCTCTCCTGCACGGTAGCGACCGTATCGGGGACGAGGTAGCCGAATAAGATATTGACGAACAAATCTATCGTGACTTTGTCGTTGGGGAGAAAGTATACCGAGACACCGCAACCGCGGAAAGATTTCTTTCCGTCCTTTGCGAGCACCTGAATACCGTCGACGCCCGACGCCGCGTCGTATGCGAGAGAGGTTATTACGTCCGAAAACACGGACATTTTCTTGTTCGTATCCTTTGCCATACGCGTATTATAGCATAAGCAAAAATTATTAGCAAGATATTGAGAAAAAAAAGGCGGGCAATTTGCTTGCCCGCCGTATAGTTTAGTTGTACGGAATGATTTTTACGTCCGTCGCCTTATAATCGGTTTCGTCGGTTATTATGCAAAGTATCTGCGTCGCTTGTTCGAGAGTCAACTCCTCCGCCCCGACTACGACGTTTACGCCGTCGTCTCCGATTGCCACGATTGCGTCGTCGAATCCTTTAGCCTTGACGAGGGTTTCGAGAGCGAGTTCGGTTTCCATCTTGGTGACGATGTCAAGTTTTTTCTGCTCGGCGCTCGCTTTTGATTCCGCACTTGCGTCCTCGGACTTGATTATCGCGTCGAGATAAAGATACTCGGATTCGCGAGTCGCGTCCCTGTCGCTACGATACGAGGCGAAGAAGGTTTCGGTGACGGTCGCATTGCCGTCCGCGCTTGCCTGTTCGCCGTCGAGTCTCTCGTTGAGAGCCCAGTTCAGCACGCCGGTCGCAACGAGCAACGCTACCATGACCGACAATACGATTGCTTTCTTGGTTTTAGATTTTATTTTCATAACTCCTCCACGAAATTTATTTCATTTTACAGATTTCCACTATGCTTTTGTCCACGCCCATTGCGGACACCGTGGCACGTTGCAGTTTGAGAAGGACGGATATGTCACCCGCGCCCTCCGCTATCACGAGAATACCGACCACGTCGTCGTCCTTTCTCGTAATCATAACTTCGACTTTGCCTGCGCCGTCTATGCTTTCGAGCACCGAGGATAATCTCTCCTCTTCCTCGGTCATAACCGACGTGTTCGAGACGACTGCTGTTTCCTCTTCCTCGGCTACGTTAGAATATATGACGAGGGCTACCGCAATTATGAATACCGCAACGATAAGTTGAAGATTTTTTATTTTGCCGAGTTTTTTGACGACGGGCAAAGACTTTATCGAGTCCGCAAGTTTAGGTTTTCTCTCGTCAACTACTTCCATAAAACTCCACCGTAACGACGCTTTCCGAAACACCCGCGCTTTTCGCGACGATTTCTTGCACCGACGAGATATATGTATTCTCGTTTTCGTTTGCAAGAACCGATTCGTCGATTTTGACGACGATTTCGACAATCTTCGTCGGATTTCCGTCCTCAACCGAAACTTCTACGGTAGCCTCGTATCCGTTTTCGAGCAAGGTTTTTTCGATGGATAGTTTTCTTTCCTGCTCCTCTCGTTCCCCTACCGCCGACAAATATTCGCCGTCCGTCGTTATCGCAATTTCGCCTATTTCGAGTTTCAAGCCGTTTTTGAAAAAGGACGGGAGCGGAGATACCACCACGAAAATCACGAGCAGGGAAAACGCTCCCCGCACGTACTTCGTCGTCTGCCCCTCGGGCATAACGATTTCAAGCAACACTCCGAGGCATACCGCCCCGACAATCGACAAAAGCCACTCTTTCATATCTACACCGACACCGTCCCTACGGACAACATAATCAAAACGAAAAACATAAACGCCGAACCGACGAGAGCGGTGATAAGCAAGGAAGTGTTGTCCGCTACCGCCGACAGCATATTCGATATGCGGGTATCTCCGATGGGTTCCGCAATAGCCGAGGCAAGGCGCATAGACAACAAAAACGCCACAAGCTTCACCGTCGGAAACAGCACCACGCAAACGAGCACTGCAACAGCCGTATACCCGAACACACTTTTGACAAGTACAAGTGAGGACGCAACGAGATCGAACCCGTCGGATAGGTAACCGCCGAGAATAGGCACGTAACTCGACAAAGCGAATTTTGCCACGTTATATCCGAGTTTGTCCGCGACCCCGCCCGAAATCCCGCCGGCGGTGAGAAACGTACCGAACAGTCCGAACGCTATCCCGACGAGCCAAGTAGATGCGGAACGAAACAGTTTGTTTATCTTTGTCAGTTTCACGTTGCCCGACAGATTGCCAACCACCGAGAACACTTCACACGCAATAAACGCGGGGACGATAACTTTTGAAATCAACTCCATAATTCCCCCGCCGAGCACCGCCATCATCGGCTGATAAGTCGCTACGCTTGCCGTACTTCCGAGTCCAGCAAGAAGAGTGAGCAATATCGGAAATACGATTTCGGCAAACGTCGTAAGAGAACGAACGGTTTCGACCACAGTACCGACGACGTCGACGAGGGATGCGGTTATTATCACTACGACGGCGGAGTAACATACGGCGTGCACGACTTCTGTCGTCGAGTTGTCAAGAAAAGACGCGGTCATTCCTTGCAAAGTGCTTTTCAGCAAACATACAATCACGACGGTGACGAGGGACGGCAAAAAGCCGAGAAAATACTTCCCTACGTCCTTGCCGAGTGCCGTAGCGATTTCCGAAAAAAAGTTTTCGTTCTCTCCGTTCACCAATTTTTTCAGCGTGGTTTTCACGTTTGAAAAGGAGAAATCCCCCGTATCGAGCGAATTCACGAATTCCTCGAAAGCGTCGAGATCGAGGTCGTCGATACTTTTTTCTACGTTTTCACCGAGCGCGGTTTCTACGTCCTCGCTACCTTCGGCAAACGCAATCCCGGAAAACGATAACGAGACGACTATCGCAATCGAAAAAACTATTGCGTAAAGAAGAAAATATCGCGAAATTTTCGTTTTTGTTCTTTTCATATCCGCTCAGACGATATCGATGAGTTCCGACGTCACCTTTATGAGTTCGGAAAGAATGGACACGCTCATAGCGAAAATGGTGAGTTTTCCGCCGAATTGCAACTTGCCGGCAATAGACGGACAGCCCGCATCCGTCGCGATAGACGAGGAATACTCAGTCAAATACCCGACGCCGATGATTTTGAGGACGGCGGAAAACACTCCGTCGTCCACCCCGCTTTTTCTCACTATGTCGTCGAAAGCAAGCACGACGTCGCGAAGCGTACCCAGCAAAAACACCACCATCACGACTCCCGTCGCAATCGTGGCAAATACCGCAAATTCGGGCTTGGCGGTGCGAAGTAGCATAACTACGGTCACGCCGACGAGCGCAATTCCTATCAACTTGAAAATCATCAGTTCAGAGAGAGAATATTCTTTATCGTATCGAAAAGTCCGCCGACCATATCGATGACGAGTGCAATAACGACGATAAGCCCCGCAAGTGTTGCAAAGGTTGCAATATCGTCGCGGTCGCTCTTTTTGAGTATCATTGAAACGACCGCTGTCAGCAACCCTATCCCCGCAATTTTGAGAATGATACCGACTTCCATTTTTCTCCTTTACGCAGTGACGACCATAAGTGCGACACCGAGCAATACGAACAATTTGAAATACATACCGCCGAGCCGTTTGCTTTCATCCGCACACGACGAGAGTTTCTGCTTGAACGCACCGCCCTTGTCGTCGAGGTATGCGATTTGCTCCGCGAGAGACGACTTTCCGAGACCTTCTAAAAATGCGGATACTTCCCGCACTTCATCGTCTTTCAAGTGAGACGGCGAAAACGAAGTCGCCTTTCCGCTCCGAAGGTCCGTAGCAAAACTACGCAACGCCACCGAAAAATCGTCCTTATTCTCCCCCGCGAACGCAAAGCAGATTTCGGGGATTGACGTCATTTTCGAGGTGAGTTCGCGACGTGTGTAGCCGATGAAATCGCATAGGCGCGCATAGAACTTTTCTCTCGACAAATACCGTCTTTTGACAAGCAAACCTATATACGACGAAATGAGCGCAAGCAGTCCGCCACCGATAAGTTTCAAACCGTCATACATTCGTTACCTCGACGATTTTCCCCGTCGGCATCAGCGTTACGGCAACGTCGAAACACTTCACGAGCGCCGAAAAAGTCGCCGACGATGCTATTTGCGCAAACGATCTGCCGTGAACGGATGCAAACACCCTGACTCCGCTCCGTGCAATATCCGCAACGGCATCCGCTTCTTCACGCCTAAAAATCTCGTCCGTCACTATGATTTCCGGGGACATTGCGCGTATGCAGTTTTCGTAAGCAATGCATTTTGATATTCCGCTGACGACTTCGCTGTCCCCTACGTCGAGTGTCGGCAAACCCTTGCCGTCCACGGATGCGATTTCGTAGCGTTCGTCGATAACGAGTGTGTTGAATAATTTCGACGACTGCCTTGCCATATCCCTAAGCAAAGTGGTTTTCCCACCGCCCGGAGGAGACACGACAAGCACGTTTGCGTTTGCGATACGCTCCATAATCCCGTCCGCGCACCCCTTTATCTCGTGCGGAATGCGCATAACGGCATAGGACGGATTTTTCACGGTTATCAACCGACCGCCGTCAACTACGCCCTCTCCCGCCACGCCGATACGCACTCCCTCTTTCACGAGGTAGCCTTTGACGAGTTCGTCGTTCACGGCGTAAAAGGAAAAATCGGACGCAAGCCCGACAAGGCGTTCGACGTCCGTTTTCGTCACGATATACGGCTGTCCGCAAGGGAGCAAAGCGTACCGCTTCCCCTCGGCGGTAGCGAAAACGAGAGGACGACCTACTCTGAGGCGCACCTCTGTGATTTCGCCCTCTTTTGCGTTTTCTTTTATGGCACGAGCCAAAATTCCGTCAATAAGTCCACCGAACATAATAAAAGATATGACGCACCCGCCCGCAAAATTCTACAAGTACAATATGCGACAAATCTCGCAATTTTTCTCCCAACTTCCCAAAACAAATATTATATTGTTAACTTATATAAGCACTATCTTATTATAAGTTCGCGCGCGTGTAGTTTCTTACGTTGCGATGCCCTTCCAGGAGATTGCCACGCTACGCTCGCAATGGCAATAGGTGCTGGTAGTGAACGCACTTAACCGTTCGGGGCGTTCTTATGCACGGACTTCACTCTTTCGAAGACGGAATACGAGGCGCAACGGCGCCGAGTAAGCGAGTGCCGAACTCGGACGGCAGTACGAGCACACAAGCCATGTGATTCGCGTAGCGGGCGCAGGGTGCGAAGTGGCACAATTAGGCGACGATAGCCTTTTATGTGAGTGCCGAGTGTGTCCCCGTGCGCAAGCACCCGCCGTGGGTTCCCCGTAGAGGGGGAAC
>CAZRHE010000002.1:0-127236 GCA_964599875.1 uncultured Bacteroidaceae bacterium | reverse complement strand
TCAGGTTCTAGTGGGCAGTACGCCCTTGTGAGTTCAAGTCTCGTCATCCGCACCACTTTAAGCCTAACTTGATTCATTAGAGATAGTGAAAAGAGTTAGGCTTTTTTCGTGCGTTAAAATCAAAAAGCAACGGCGGTTTATGCCGCGAAAGGTTCTTGACGTGAGTAGGAGCGTGTTAGGCTGTCTGCCAAAGGCAAACGGAAAGCCCCTTGGGGCTGTGTCGGTTGGCGGTCATTTGCCTTACCGACACGCTCCGAAGAGGCTCAAGTCAAGAACACCGTGGAATAAATAGCCGTTGCGTTTTTATCCTACATACATTTCTATTTGCATTTTATGATTTTGTAATAATATTCATGACCTCAATAAATTTCAGGCACGTCTGGAATATCATTTATCGCATCCACAAGCTTTGCCATTTCGGATTTGATTTTCAAGGGATTGATTTTCGGCAAATCTTCCTCTTTGAGTTTTGTTTTGTTTATCATCGTAAGCAACCCCGCTTTGACCATACGTACATCATAATGTCCCTCGAAAAGCGGAACGATGGGTTTATCAAGATTTGTCATTTTATAAACCGCCGTCATTGCCGTTCTTACGCTTGTTTCCACAGTAAATACAACGTCACCCGGAAGTTCCACAAATTGTCCGATAAATGCGAGATTTTGAGAGCCTTCGGGAATAATTTCGGGGCGGTCTTTTTTTCCGCGCGGCATAAATTGCGAAGTAATGTACGGCATTACGGTTGGAATTAAAATCGCATGCTCTCTGATTTCATCGTACTTATCTTCAAGCCCTATCCAATACAAAAATTCTTTTAAAATTTCTTCGCCGCTGCAATCGATCATTCTTTTTTTCACAACATGTCCGATCTCGTTCGCATGCAAACCGTAAATGAAGAACACGTCAACATTTTCGGGCTGATTCGGATCAAGCGGATTCATTGCTATTCCGTAATTCATATACCACGGTGAGTGAATGAATGTCTGTATTCCTCCCGTACCCGCTTTGTTTTCCGATTTTTCCTCGAAATAGCGAAATAACTGCGGATAATCTTTAATCGTTGCCGTAACCGTAACAAAATCCGTTTTCATCGGTTCGCTTATAAATGTTTCGGGGCGTCCGAAGTTGTCGGCTTTGGTTGCAAGTTTTTCCCATAATGTAAAGCAACCGCGCTCGGCTTTATCGAGATTGATAATCGGTGCTTCGGTCATACTTCCACGAGTGGAATTCTGAGTCATCGAGCCGTTGGTAAAGAACACCATATCGTTTTTATCGACCGCTTGCGAAGAGATTTTTCCGTTGTGTTTCAGCCTCAAAGCCGTAACTGTCTTTTTACCGTCCGACGTTTGTATATCCATATCGATAATTTCGGTATCGGCAACAAATTTTACGCCGTGATCGCTTAAATATTTTTGGAGCGGTAAAATCATCGAATGATATTGATCGTACTTCGTATGCAATATTTGTTTTAACGATTTTATCAAATGCAGTTGATGCATAAAGCGGATTGCGTAGCGTTTCATTTCTATAAGACTTTGATATGGTTGAAATGCCAACATTGCCGACCAATAATACCAAAGATTGCTTTGAAAGAACGATTTATCAAACCATTGCTCTATCGTAACGTATTCGATTTCTTTTTCATCAATCGTCAACATTTTCATGAGTTGTTCGGTCGTTACTTTGTTAAGCCCCATATCCGATTCATCGCATGGAATAAAATCTTTTTCCCATAAACGATGTTTTGCGTTTATCATATGTTCGCGGTTACATTCGCGCGTTTCGTCAAGAACCGTTCTTCCTTCCTCGTACAGAGAGGGTATAGAGCCAAACAAATCCCAAAGACATTCCATATAAGGTTCAAGTTCTCTTTCTCCGCGAGAAATGTAACCTGTTTCCTCATTACCGCATTCGTCCATAGAACCGCCGAATACCGGCAATTTATCATACACGATGATATTTTCTCCCGGCATATAAGCGTCTCGCACAAGGAATGCTGCCGCTGACAAGCCTGCTATACCTCCACCGACAATGTAAGCCTTTCTGTTTTCGATACCTTGCGGTTTTCTCGCATGTATTCTGTCATAATTTCGCATAATTTTTACCTCCGAAAAAAATTCAACAAATAAAGTCCGACAAGTGTTGCACTTTATTTGTTTATATGATATAATACTCGTAGAAGAAAATCAATAGGTAACTGCTCATCAATTTTTCGACAATTAACGGATTTCCGACAGCCTACAATAAAAGTAATGGAGATTGATAAAAATGGAGCAAAAAAAAGCAGAATATAAAAGCGCAAAACGTTCTAAAAAACTGATTCGAGAAGCATTCCTCTCATTGATGAAAGAAAAAGATGTCAACAAAATCACCGTTTCGGACGTGGTAAAAAGAGCCGATGTAAACCGTTCTACATTTTATGCTCATTATCTTGATATCCCTAACGTGATAGAAACATTCGAAGAAGAAATTTTTGCAAGAATGCGAGATATTTTAGCCGATTTTACATTCCGTTCTTTCTTTACGAATCCGTTGCCAGTACTTTTAAAAATAAATCGTTATCTCGAAGAGGATATTGAATTTTATCGCACACTTATTCTCTTTAAAAATTCAGCGGGATTTTTCGATAAATTTGCAAAAACATTTCTGAGTTTTATTGCGGAGGATAAAGACATTCCGGAGAGCGTAAGACATTCCGTCACCTTTTCTTTACGTGTTCAATTGTTTGCGGGCGGTATGATGCGTATGTACGAAGCTTGGTTTAAAGGAGAGTTGGATTGTTCCTTAAACGACATTTCGGTGGAAATGGCACGCATCATCGTAAAAACCTCAAAAGATTTGGAAGTATAATAATAAAACGACTTCCGACATTTATCGAATAACGGAAATCATTTTTATCTTTTTATTAAATTTCATCGTCATTTTTCGACGTCTTTATGAGCCGTAATACTATACAAATGTATTAGTAAAAAAACACAATCATAAACAGCACAAAACCAACTCCTCCGACTACAGCCATTGCCACAGCATGACCGGATGCGCCTACAATTAGCATAACAAACTGACAAATAGTTAACGCAAAACTCATCATAATATAATTTCTTAGTTTTTTCAAATTCTTTTGCATATCAATTTCATATAGGCTCTTTTCTACTTTCATTTTTTTCCTTCTTGTATCATTCTTAAAAGTTTGTCAATCTCATTTTTGTAAATGATTGTTGATAAAAAAATTATATTAAGTCTTTTAAGACTTGTCAAGCACAAAAAGACTTAAATGAGTTATGCTAATCGTATGTTCAAAGACGTCATCAAAGATTTGAGAATAGCACAAGGATTGAGCCAATATGAACTTGCGCAAGCGTTGCAAGTCAGCCAGTCCGCCGTTGCCAAATGGGAACTTGCAAAGACGGAACCTACGGCATCTGCACTCATTTCTATTGCGAAATACTTTCACGTCAGTGCGGACTATTTGTTAGGTCTTGAAGACGAATTCGGCAACAAAATCTTTTGAATCTACACTAAAAAATAATATATATTTTCTTCCCTATCTAAAGCACCAATCCATAACCGCAAATTTCCGATAACGGAAGTTTTCAGCGTGTTTTTGGGTATAATATTTCCGATATCGGAAATAATCACGGCATATCGCATTGACAAATTTCCGATATCGGAAATTTGTGAAACAAACGAATAGAATTATTTATGAGGAAAAATCGATTTGAATTTATGAAAAACGGCACCGATTCAGGTGCCGTTTTGATTTTGAGTTGTGAAGAAGTTATTCTTCGGTGTCGGTGTTTTTGGCAAACGCTTTGTATTTGCCAAGGTCGACGGACTCGGTGGAGAATGCTTTATCCCCTGCCTCGTTCACGTAGACGTCTTCATCGTCCGTAGGCACTTTATCGAGCATATTGACCTTGAATGCGGAGCGCGCGGTGGTGCTGTATTCGGTGAATATGAGGAAGTCGTAACCGCTGCCGTCCACTCTCTCGAAGTAGCCGTAGTAGAAGTTATCCACTGCGGTGGTGGAGCCTGTGATATACACCGCAAACGTGCCGAGTGCTTCGGTGTTCTTGCCCATTCCGTCGAAAACGTAACTTTGATATCTTGCGTTATTCGTCCACTTGCCTCTGAGGACGTCCGCCTTCATCGCGTAACTATACACCCATTCGGTGCTATCGGAGTCGTCGTAATTGAACCAGTTGAGGTGCGTAGAAACGATGAACGTTTCTTCCGCAATTTCCACGACGTAGAGATTGACGCCTTCTTCGACTTCCCAAACAAGATAACCGTCGTCGGTCAGCGTGAAGGACGCGTCGTACACGGATGCTTTGTCGTTGATGGTGAGCGGGACTTTTCCGACGAGGACGTTGTCGTAGTTCATACTGCCGATGACGAGGTCGCTGTCGAAAGAGGATTCGAGTGCCCACGAGCCCGTGAACGCCGTCTTGACGCCGAGGACGACTTTTTGAGAACCGATTGTCAACGCATAATTTCTGTTGCCGACTTCCCCTTCGACCGCTATTCCGCCGACGTTATTATCGCCGTCGTAGATTGCGACCGAGCCGTCTTTTTCGACGACGTAAGAGTACGTATTGGTCTTGTTTGCGTATTTAACGGTGAGAGTTCCTTTCGACGCAAGAGAGCCTTTGCCGTCGAATACGTATTCCGTTCCGTTTTCGTCCACGAAAGTTTTACCGCCGAGAGCGTCTTTTCTTGCGAGTTCCGCATTGCCGCCGACGTAGGTAATCGTAATCACGTTTCTACCCTCGTCCAAAGTCATTTCATAGGTCTTGTCACCATAAGAGAATCTTCCGGAGAGGGAGAAATTGTCGAGATAGTAGTTGACTACGGAGCCGTCGATGGTGATAGTGCCGTTCAATGCGACATCACCGAATATCGTGTAGACGCCGTAGCCGTTGAAGGATACGATATCGAACAAACTGTCGCCGACCCATTCGCCCGCGTATTCGTCCGTGCGATACAAAACGACGGTTGCAAAGTCGGACAACGCAAGAGAATAAACCGAGCCGTAGAGATATCCGTTGCCGGAGTTATACGCAATAGAGCCGTAATATTCGCCTTCGTAGAACACGCAAATTTGTCCTTCGATAAGCATATCGGGTGCATAGGTCAAGTAATAGATTTCGTTTTTAGTTATATCGCCGTCCTTGGTGATATAGCGGATTTTCGCATCGCCGTAGCCAGCGGAAGTAATGCCGTTGAGTTCGAGAACCACGCTTCCGTCTTGAGACGTCCACTTGCCGAAATAGCCGTCGGGACGACCGTACACGTAGGACGAATCCGCGGACGTGATTTCTATGAATCCGTCGTTTGTGAACGTAACCACCGCACCGTTTGAAAGCGTGAGTTCGTCGCCGCTTGCGCTCACCGTGTAAGTTCCCTCTTGGGTTGCGAGAACGGTTTCAAACAATTGATTGTTTTCTTTCTTGTATCCGACGTAGGAGTAAGTCCAGTTGCCCGCGCCGTCGAATTCCATATACTTGTTGGGCAAGGAAGAAATTTCCCACTTGCCTCTGAACGCATCCGTCTTATAGAGCGGCGCGGAATAGATATAAAAAGTTCCGCCGCTGATAGTAATGGTTTGGGTGTCTTCACCCGCGACGAGATCAATCGTGCTTCCGTCTTCGCTCAACGTATATTCGAATTCGGTTTCGTCGCCGCTCGAATACATGATGCCCGTTCCGTTCGCAAAGAATTCAATAATGAGAGCGTTCGCACCGCTGTTAAGGAAGTAACTGCCTACTATCGCTTTGTCTTCTTTGATTGCTTTGAGAGGATTATCTCTCGGCACGAGTTCGACGACTTCGCCGTCCTCATCCGAGTAAAGCGCGCCGTAGATTTCGAATCCGTTTGCGGTCTTGACCGCCTTAAATTCATATGCTTGGTAGTTTTCGAGATCTCCTTCGCCGTAGTAACGCGCGAATCTTGCGCCCGTAAACACGACGTATTCGCCGTTGTAGACGTATTCGCCCTCATAAGAGCCGTAGACGTCCGTACAAGAATAAGTTCCGTCCGCATTGAGTACGAGTTCGACGTCGTTATCCTCGTATTCGGAAACCAAATAATACGTGCCCGCGACGTCGCTGTTATTCGCAAACGCAACGTACAGGGTTATATTGCGCATAGGCACGTACCCAGCAGGGACGGGAAGGGTCAACTCGCTGTCGAAATAATACCCGTAAGACGTATAACCATCCTTCGTTTTGATTGTTGCGGGGATGCCCTCTTCCGCGTTGTCGCCGTATTCGAAAACTTGATACCAATAAGTCATTGCTTCGTATTGGTCTTTGATTTCGATAGAATATTCGGTCTTGCCGTTTTCATCCGTCTTTCCGCCGTAGTTCAATTTCACGGTATAGGAATAGGATACGATTTCGGTTTCGTCGTCTTCTCCTTTGTAACTGTTGACGGTGTTAACGACGGGATAAGAACCGTTTTCGAATTTCCAGTCGACGTCGTGCCAACCGAGTTTGGTTTTGACGTTTTCAGGGTTGGTGAAGTCGATGCCGGAATTGCTGCCGTAGCAGTTGAAGATGCTCATTTCTTTTGCATTGTACAAGCCGTCTTCCAAGTCCTCTACTCTGCCCACGATTTCACCGAGGTGAGTATAGGAAGAGCCTGCGGCGGCGTGTGCGCTGACGGAGCCCGTCGCAAAACTATCCGCAATAACTGAATCGAGTTGCGCCATTCCGACAAGACCGCCCGCGTATGCGTGGCAATATTGTTCGGTATTCACCGTATCGGTGAGGTGGGATTGTGCGTGTACGGTACCTGTAGAATAACAGGATATAACCGCGGTGTAATTGCTGAGCCAACCGACGATTCCGCCTGCGTGGAAGGATCCCGTGACGTCGCCGTTCGTATAGCAGTTAGTAACGAGAGAAACAATGGAGTCGTCCTCTGCGTACACGTAACCCGAAATGCCGCCTGCGGCGTAAGTCGTGCCGCTGCTGCAAACGATGTTGACGTTATCCGTCGAGCAGTAACTCACTTTCGAGAAGTAAGGATTTTGATAGGAGCGTTGAAGTCCTATAATCCCGCCCGCATAGGAGAAGTAGTTGTTGTCGCCCATAACGTCGATAGTCGCGTTCTTCGCTTCGCAAAGGACGAGAGTCGCGCCGAAGCCTTGACCTACAAAGGAGCCGCAAGTAATAGTGCTACCGGTGTTGGTCGCGGCAATCGTATAATCGGACAATTTCAAATTGAAAATCGTGCCGCCCGTGAAGCCGAGGCTTTCGTAGTAACCCGCTTGCACGATACCGAACAAACCGACGTAATCTTTGCCGTCGGAATTGATTTTGAAGTTGGAAATGGTGTGACCGTTTCCGTTCAAATAACCGCCGAAGAACGCGTAATTGTTGTTTCCGTCGCCGATAATCGGGATTTCTTGTCCTCTCAAATCGATGTCGTTTTCAAGCACGTAGTAACCGAGAACAGCCATTGCCGAGTTGTCTGCGCCCGAATTGATACGTTCTGCCATTGCCAACAAGTCGATAGGCTCGTTGATAAGGAAGGGGGTTTCGATTTCGCCCGTGCTTGCGGTGTACATATCCGAAACGGCTTTTTCAATGCCGCTCACGGACACGACCATATCTTTCGTAACGGTCCCATTGACCGTATAGACGTAGTTTTCTTCGTCGTAATCAGCGGTTTTGTCGCGATTGTTGACTTTGACGACGGGAGTGCCCGTGTAAAAGACGTCCACGCTGAATTCAAACGTGAAACTCTCTCCTTTCTTTGCCGACTTCGGATTGGAAGAAGAGAAGATTACTCCGTCGACGCCCTCGTAAGTTATCGTGCAATCTCCGCCGTCGGTATTCGTGCCGTCATCGGGATTGACGATTCCGTTATCGGTATTAGGCTCGTCGGGATTTTCGGGGTTGCAAGCGCACGTGACGAACGCGATTGCCAATATCACGATCAAACTTGCTATAATGAGAAACTTTTTGTTTTTCATAACGTTCTCCAAACTTTTCATTTTAACCATAAGTATGCTACTGCAAAGACCAAGACGAATATACAGATTACCACTCCGACGAAGGGGAGCACCGCTTGAAACGCGCCCTTAATCATCGCAATGCGTTCTTTTTTCGTCAATTTAACAGGTGCCTGATTCGACGTCGCGTTTTTTTTCTTGTTCGGGTTATACCATCTAAAACCCTCGACGTTCATATCCGCAATCGTCGTTTCGGTATCCAGTTCAGCCTTTTCCTTTTTTCTTTTTGCCATTATTCTTTTCGAGTTCCGCTTTCTTTTCCTCTTCCTTAATACGTTCGAGTTCTTCAGCGTACTTTTCGTTCATCTCGTCGGTGTTGTACAGGTGGCACGAACAGAAATGACCGGGTTCGACCTCTCTGTATTCGGGGCATATGGACTTGCATATCTCCATGCAATTTCCGCAACGAGTGTGGAATCTGCAACCCGACGGAGGATTGACGGGAGAAGGAATATCCCCTTCCAAGATGATTCTGTTCATCTTGACGTGCGGGTCGGGGACGGGGACTGCGGAAAACAGTGCCTTCGTGTAAGGGTGAAGAGTGTTGTTGAAAATCTGCTCTTTCGAGGCGTACTCCACCATTTTTCCGAGATACATAACGCCGATATTATCCGAAATGTGCTTGACGACGGACAAATCGTGCGTGATGAATATGTACGAAAGCCCCAATTCTTGTTGCAAGTCTTTGAGCATGTTGATGACTTGCGCCTGAATGGAAACGTCGAGTGCGGAAACGGGTTCGTCGCAAACGACGAGTTCGGGTTTCAGCGCAAGCGCTCTCGCGATACAAATTCTTTGACGTTGTCCGCCCGAAAATTCGTGAGGATAACGCTCGTAGTAATGCGGTTGAAGTCCGCACATTTTCATGACGGACAGCACGTATTCGCGATAATGCGCTTTGTCCACGATTCCGTGTTCGAGCGCCGCCTCCCCTATGATTTCGCCGACTCTCATTCTGGGAGAAAGGCTTGCGTAGGGGTCTTGGAAAATCATCTGCATATGAGGACGAAGTTTTTCAAATTCTCTGTTGCTGATTTTCGAAACTTCTTTACCCTTGAAGTAGACTTCTCCGCCCGTGACGTCGTAAAGGCGCAAAAGCGTTCTTCCCATAGTGGTCTTTCCGCAACCGGATTCACCGACTATGCCGAGAGTTTTGCCCTTTTCGAGGGTGAAAGATACGTCGTCGACGGCGTGCAAGAATTTGTTGGGCTTGCCGAAGAAATTCGTGCCGGCGGTGAAGTATTTCCTCAAATTTTTGACCACCAAAAGAGGTGCATTTTCGTCGAAATCGTTATGCTTTACTTCCGCGTTTTCGGAGTTATTGTTTTCCGCCGCGGTTTCATCCACGTTTTCAGCGGCGTCGATTACGTTTTCCGAAACCTCGTTCGTATTTTCAACGCTCTCGGTGGCGTTTTCGAGTTCCTGATTCATATTTTTAATTTCCATATTATCAGTCATTATCCGCCTCCTCGGCGTCACCGTAGAGGTAGCACGCCACTTTGTGCGTATCGCTTACGCTAATAAATTCGGGATATTTGCCCGCGCATTTCTTCATGCACTTTTCGCAACGGTCGCGGAAGTAGCAATAGTCGGGCATATCGACGGGATTGGGAACGAATCCCGGGATGCAGTACAACTCTTTGCTATCGTCGTCGTCAACGGTGGGTTTACTCTTCTGCAAACCGACGGTATACGGGTGAAGAGGACGATCGAAAATGTCTTCCGTCGTACCCATTTCGATGATTTTACCCGCGTACATAACGACGACGTAATCCGCCATTTCGGCAACGACGCCGAGGTCGTGAGTTATCAAAAGGATACTACTCTTGTTGTTTTCCTTGATATTGCGCAAGAGGTCGAGGATTTGCGCCTGTATGGTAACGTCGAGTGCGGTCGTAGGTTCGTCCGCGACGATGAGTTTGGGATTGCAAATGAGTGCCATAGCAATCATAACTCTTTGACGCATACCGCCCGAAAGTTCGTGAGGGTACTTTTTGTAAACGCCCTCTGCGTCCGCGATTCCGACGCGGTCGAGCATTTCTATACTTCTCGCCTTGATTTTGCTTTTAGGAAGGTCGGCTATGTGAAGTTTGGACACCTCGTCGAGTTGATATCCTATCGTAAAGACGGGGTTCAGCGACGTCATGGGTTCTTGGAAAATCATCGCGATTTCCCTACCTCTTATGGTGCGCATTTCGTCCGTAGGCATCTTTGCGATATCGTAGACCTTTTCTTGCATTTCGAAGAGGGTGCCGCCTATGTCGTTTTTCGCTTTGATAGGTTTGCCCTTCTCGTCCTTTTTGATTTCGCCGTTTTCGTCGCGCTCGTAGACGGGGATTTTCTTGCCCTTTGCGTCGCGCTTGAACGCGTTTGTGCGGAAACGGATAGAGCCTTCGACGATTTGTCCCGTAGGACCTTGCACGAGTTGCATAAGGGAAAGGGACGTAACGCTCTTGCCGCAACCCGATTCACCGACGACGCCGACCGTACTGCCTTCGGGGACGGAGAAAGTCACGCCGTTGACCGACTTGACGACGCCCGCGTCCGTGAAGAAGTAAGTTTTGAGTCCGTCGAATTCCACGAGATTGGCGGGGTCCTTCATTTCGGTGGTGTATTCGCTTTCGCGAATCTTACGTTTCTTCTGCTTTTCGTAGTATTTGATTTTCGCGCGGTTTTCTTTCGCAATGCGTCTTGAATCCTTCGCGGAAATATAATGGGTATTATCGTGTTTAGCCATATTTACCTCTTCGCTTTAGGATCGAACGCGTCGCGCAAGCCGTCGCCGACGAAGTTGAATCCGAGTATTGCAAGCGTAATGCACACGCCCGCGGGGACCCAGAAATTCGGATAAGAATCGAGTGCCCAACTCTTGGTTGCGTATTGAATCATACTGCCCCAAGTCGCCTTGTTGATAGGCGCGCCGATCCCGAGGAAGCCGAGAGTTGCTTCGGTAAGGATGATGCTGCCGAGTCCGAGAGTCATCGAAACGATTAGTTGCGGAAGGACGTTGGGAATCAGGTGATTGAATATTTTTCTTCTCGTGGAAAGACCGGTACATTTTGCCGCGAGCATAAATTCTTGCTCTCTAAGGGACAGGATTTGACCGCGGACGAGTCGAGCGGTGCCCGCCCAGCCCATCAAGGTCAGGATACCCATCATATAGTACAGTCTTTCTATGCCGTCGACGCCGAGAGATTGGAACATCGCAGACAAAATGAGCATAATCGGAAGTTGCGGTATGCAGTAGATGATATCCACTATACGCATGATGAGGTTGTCAACCCAACCGCCGAAGTAGCCTGCGACGCCGCCCAGTATAACGCCGATCAAGGTTTCGAGCAAGACGACGACCAAACCTATGGTCAGCGAAACTCTTCCACCGTACATAAGTCTTGTAAGGATGTCTTTTGCATAGTCGTCCGTGCCGAGCCAGTGGTCTTTGGTTATGTCGCCCTTTGCGTTTGAAGTGCTGGGGGAAACCGCGATATAATAGCAAGTATTGGTTTCGCCGTCCTCACCCGTGAATTGAATGACGCTTGTGACGACGTCGTCCTTGCCCGCGGTGTAGTCCATATCGTCCTCACCCCAAGGCGAGAACAACGGTCCTATAAACGAGAACAAGAACAAGAATATAAGTATAGACAATCCGACGACCGAGAGTTTCGAGCGGAAGAAACGTTTGAGAACGGTCATTCCGGGGGAAAGCACTTTGACGCGGTCGTTCAGATTTTCGCCGTGAAGTTCGTCCGACGCCTCTGCTCTTGCAAGGCTTTCGCCGACTTCGGTGATTTCGCCGTTGAGATTTTCGGCTGCTATTTCATCCGTCAAACCGACTGCGACGTCTTCGCTTACGGTGGGTTTAGGCTCCAAAACGAATTCGTCGGTGGGCAAATTGCGGAGATTTTTCACAAAATTAATCAAATTAATCATCTTTTCTCCTCCTCTATTCACCGAGTTTGACGCGCGGGTCAACGACTGCATACATGACGTCTGTGAGCAAAATGCCAAGGACGGTCAGCACTGCGATAAACATATTGTACGCCATAACGAACGGGACGTCGCCTTCGAGCAACGCTCTGTACGCCACGTTACCTATGCCGGGCAAGTCGAATACGCTTTCGGTAATCATCGCGCCGCCGAAAAGTCCCGGGAGGATGCCGGCGAGAGTTGTGACCAAAGGAATGAGCGTATTGCGGAAAGCGTGTTTATACACGACCGAACTTTCGGACGCGCCCTTTGCTCTTGCGGTACGGATATAATCCGCGTTCAAGACTTCGAGGGTGTTCGTTCTCATATATCTCATCATGGAGCCGATAGACAGAATAGTCAAGGTCGCGATGGGGAGAACCAAACTGTAAAGCACGTCGCCGATATCCGACGAAACTATACCGCTTACCGGGAACCAACGCAAATCGACCGCGAACCACTTGATGAGCAAACTCCCGAAGAAGAAGGACGGGAATGATATGCCTATCATAGTCAGAATAGTCGTTATGTAGTCGAGTTTTCCGTATTGATGATATGCGCTTTGAATGCCGAGAGGTATAGCGATGAGAAGTTGCAGGATGAGGGACACGAGGGACACGAGGAAGGAAATTCCTATGTTCTCGGATATAACCTCGGATATAGGTCTTTGGTACTTGAACGAGATACCCATATCCCCTTTCATGAAGTTCGTCACCCAGTTATAGTAACCCGCGACGACGCTTCTGACCGCAATCGTACTCTTTGAGAAGGTTTTGACAGTGCCGTCGTCGTTGAGTTCGACTTCGCCGTCCCTGAAAACCTTGTTCCAGAGTTCGCTGTAACCTCTTTCTTGCGCCTTATCAATGTCCTCCAAGTTATAGCCGAGCATATATTCTCGAAGTTCTTCCTCGTCGAAATTGCCGCTTTGACCTTTCGACGCGATATACTTCTGCTCGACGAAGTTTACGGGCATAACTCTAATGAGCGTATACAAAATAATTGATACGCAGAAGAGGATAAGAACCGCAAGTAATAATCTTTTAATTATATATTTTGCCATTTTATATTCCTTTTCAGGAGTTTTTTATCGTGCTTTTCCCGACCGCGATTTACGGTCGGGAAAAAAGAGTTTTTAGTGTGAATCTATCATCAATTATAGTTGACTTCCCAGATTCTGTCAGTGGGAGTCGAATACTTCATATCCGATCTCGTGTTGAGAGTGCTACGGTCGATGACGTCCTTGTTGAACACGGCGAGGTCCTTTCTTTGATAAGTCGGGAATTCGACTGCGAGTTCCATAATCTTATCGAGTGCTTCCGCGTAGATTTGGATACGGTCGTTCTTGTTATCCGTTGCTCTACCTCTGTCGATAAGGTCGGAGAGTTCGTTGACGATTTGTTTTTCGGTGGGATACTTGTTGGTATTCAGAATCTCGTCGTAGTTCCAGTTTTTGACGCTGGTTGCCTTACTGTCTTTGTGGTAGACTTGATACATATCGGGGTCGATGGTGGAAGTCCACGCTGCCGCCCAGACCTCGAGTCCGCCGGTTGCGAGTTTCTTGAGTGCTTGGATATCCGTGTCGACGGTGATTTCGAATCCGTGTGCGTTAAGAAGTATACGCGCTTCTTCGAACATCTTCGTCGCGGGGTGATCCGTGGTGTCGCCTGCAATCGTGAACTTGAATTTAAGACGTTCGCCCTTGGAGTTGACGTACACGCCGTCGCTACCCTTCGTGTAACCCGCTTCTTCTACTTTTTCTTCGATCTTAAGACCCGTAGAATCGAACGGATAAGTTCTCGTGCTGTTTTCGGGATACGCCCAGGAAAGTTTACTGATAGGTCTGTTTATGGTTTCAGCCATAGTTCCGCCGTAGTATTCGCCGATGACGGAAGCGGTGTTGAACGCCATCATGATTGCTTGTCTGACTTCGATATCTTTCACGTATTTGGGGTTGATACCGATATAGCCGTAACCGCTGGTCATGTATTCGATGGAATCGAGGTGGCTTTCGTCTTTGAGTGCGTTCTTGTTGTCCTTGGACGCAGAGGGTTCACCGTAGTCGATTTGTCCCGTCTTCAACGCGTTAAGGATATTGTTTTCGCTGATTTCTTGATAGACGATGCGTTTAATCTTCGCATTGTCAAGTCCGCTACCGAGAGTTGTGAAATAGTCGTTGCGTTGGAAGTAGACTTTCTTGTTGGACCAGAAATCTTTTGCGACGACTTGCGCGGGATTTTCGCTTGCGTTGCCCGCTTCGTTACTTGCTCTGTATGCGCCCGCCCCGACGGGGAGTGCGTTTTTGGCAGGAGAGTTGAGGACGTCGTCGAAGAACGCTTTGTTACGCGGTCTGACGCCGTAAGGATAACTATCTTTGTCTGCAAGAGTCGCTTGATCCGAATAATAGTGCATGGGCGCGACTGCAAACGCGAAGTTGTAGATTGCCTTGGGGTCGATGCCGTTGATGGTGATGCAAAGGACGTCGTGTTCTTCACCGTTAAGGCTATTCTTCTTCACACCGTCGAAAGAGGTGACTTTCTTGGTCGTGATGCCGCTGATATGCTTGACGCTGCCGCTTTGTTGCGCATAGTAATTGGATTGTTCTTCTTGAATCCATTGTTCGACGATATTACTACCCGTGCTCATTCCGCCGAGGATATTGCTGATTTGAGCCTTCAAAGTGTTGACGTCGTACGCATAATACTCGTATGCGTAATCGATTGCCGCGTCTTTCTTGATATCTTCGATTGCGCTTTCTCTCGAATAGTTGTTTTTGCTCATGTATTCGGCAATTTTTTCTTCGTCGGAGCACGCTTCGTTTATAACCGCCGCATACGCATTGTTTTCGTCGTAAGACCAATTTCCGTCGCTGTCTTTGACGTCAAGCCAAGTGACGTACTTGTCGCCTTGTTTTACGATTACGTCACGTCCCTGAGTGTTTTGGGCGGTTTCATATTGAATAACGCCTTCGATGAAGAAGAAGGATTGCCAGTCTTCGGTGAACGTATAGAGTTTGTAATCGCTTTCAAGAGTACCTGCGTTTGCGTTCCAGTCGGTTTCGAGGTCTTTTTTGAGTTGTACCTTGACTGCTTCGAGGTCCGCTGCCATTTGTTCGGTCAAAACCTTTTCGTCTTTGGTATCCTTGCCCCATTCGATGAGGTTGGTCACTCTTTGTTGCGCAAGAGTGCTGAAATACGAATTGCCGACGTTTGCGGTATCCGCGAGGGACGCGTCGTTGTAGCGATACGCTTTCAAACCTTGAATGTCTACGGAATAGATAGTGGACGAACCGCTGTACATAGGATCGAGATAGACGTAGAGGTTGAAGAGCACGTCGTCGATGGTGAGAGGTTCTCCGTCGCTATACTTGATACCGTTTTTGATGACGAACTCATAAGTCGTGTGGTCGACGTTTCCGCCCGCAACCACTTGACCGTTTGCATCGTAAGACGTAATCTTGTAATCCAACGCTACGCTGGGCACGTTTTCGCCGCAATCGGGGTCGCCTTCGTTTGTGGTGGTGAGCATTGCGACTTGCGTAAAGTTTGCAATCGTGGAGTCCGTCGAACTCGTCGTAAAGAACGGATTGAAAGTTCCGTCGAGTGCGCTTATCGAGAAAGTAAGCGGACGAGTTTCGGGATCGTAATGCGTTCCTTCGTCTTTGTTACATGCAAAAAGCATCACGCAGGACGATGCGAGCAACGCCGCTACGAGAACAACGCATATAACGTTCTTCAAATATTTCTTCATTATGTCTAACCTCCTGTTAGGTCTTTTTTATATTTCGTTCACAGTGGGAGCGTTGACGACTTCGATTCCTTCTCTGCCCGCCTCTCCTCTATAAATAGGACAGATTTCGGATGCGTTCTTCCATTCTCCCGATCTTGCGTCTACTATCAATTCTCCGCCGTCTATTTTGACGTTAGAGAGGACTGCCGCATTGTAGATATCGTCCGCGAAGAAGTACGCCGAAATCGAACAATCCTTGTTTGCGGCAAAGTCGCCTTTGCAGTCTTTGAAAGTGATATCTTTTATCACCGCGTTCTCGCCTATCGTGCCGAACATGGAAACGTAACTGCCGTTTTTGATGCTCGCTTTCTTGAAGGTGATGCCGCTTATCGTGTGTCCGTTTCCTCTAATCGTACCGTTGAAGGTGGCGTTTTCGGAAATTTCGATTACGTAACCGTTCGCGATTATGTCGTTGTTGATATAATACTTGCCCTTATTTACGTACTTGCCGACGACTTCCTTCAAGTCCATTACGGTTTCGATGACCGTCCAATCGCCGGGCAGGTATTTCGCATACACTTTGATATTCGTTTCTTCGTTCGTTCTTTCCACGGGCCACTTGACGGGAGTGGTGCAATCGACGTCTTCGTAATATCCGACGAAAGTGTAATTAACGTTGCCATACAAAGGGTCGTACATGGACTTATTGATATAAGTATCTCTGCCGAATTCCTCCACTTTGAGAGGCGCTCCGCCCGCAAGATAGGTGGTTTCGCCGACGACGACTTGATTGTTCAAGGTTTCCTCGTTTGCAAGAACGAATTCCAACTTTTGATTGGGCAGCCAGTAGGCGTACAAATCGATTTCGTCACCTTCCGCCACTCTGTACGTCTTAAAGTCGAACGCTCTGTTCTTGTCCACGTTGACGATGCCTTTTTCCTCGTCTACGTAATCGATGGAGCCGTCTTCCTTCGTCGCGGGATAAAACCAACCGACCAACGAGTAGTTATTTCTTTGTACGTTGATAGTGCCTTTGGTCATTTCGTCGAAACCGAGATCGATTGCGACGTCACCTGTTTTGTAATACATATCGAGATGATCGCTGTTGTCTACTTGCGTACCGCCGTTGAGGTGGTAAGTAATCTTCGCGGTCAAACCGTATTGCTCTTTTTCTCCCTCGAGGGTAATGCCGAACTGACACGCAGTCAGCGTTGCCGCGAGGAGAATAAGCATAACTATCAAAACGAGCGGTTTTTTGATTTTAGATTTCATTCTTCTATATCTCCGTCTTTGCCACTCGAAGAATTTTCGTCTTCGTTGTTTTGTTTCTCTTCTTCAACCGTATTTTCGGTTTCCTCGTCCGAAGTCGCCGTTTCTTCGACGGATTCTTCCTTTTCTTCGTTTTCGGACTTCTCTTCTACACGTTCCGCAGATTCTTTTTCTTCGTCCGCGCTATCGGATGCGTTATCGACGTTCTCTTCCGCATTTTCTACGGTTTCGGAGTTTTCTTCCGCGCTTTCGCTTTCGGATTCGACGGATTCCGTTACGATTTCGTAAGTGCTTTCCGCTTTTTGCGTTGCGGATTTTTTCTTTCTAATAAGGACGAACGCGATCGCGCCCGCGATAAGACCCGCGCCGAGGACGGACGTAACGACGATGAGTGCTATCATTCCGCCCGAAAGTGATTTACTATTATCAACCGTGCCGTCGCCGTCGACGGTTCCCTTAGAACCCTCGTTGACGATGATTCCGACGTTGAATTCCGTTCCCGTTTCGGTATCGAGAATCTTAACGGTAAGTTCCCAGTTACGAAGTTCGGTGGTCGTCACGAGTTGAAGTTTAGAGTTGTCGACGCGTTCGACCGAGCCGTCGTCGTAGTAACGATTGACCACGATTCCGGTCATATCGAAGGTTTCGTATTCGTTGTATTCGTACTTGTAACTGCCCTCTTCCGCAAGGATATACTTGAGGGTGACGGGAATGTTGTACGCCGCCTTGACCGCACGCATTTCGGTTTCTCTCGTTTCGAGCAAAGTCACGAGAGCAGGATCGATGAACGCAAGTTGATCCGCATCCTTGATGCCCGAATACAAGCGTCTTGCCTCTTTGACGATATCCGCGAAGTCTTTGACTTCTTGCGCGTATAGAGTCGTGTTGCCGCTGTTTGCCATATTCGTCCACGTGGCGATTGCATCGCTCGTATAATCGTCGAATTTCGTCATTTGTTCGAGGAATGCAAGCGTAGTCGCGTCCTTGACGACCGCCGTCTTATCGACGGTACCGAAGTATTGCGCGTACACGTAGTTGTCGTAGCCGACGCCGTTGACGGGACGGTGAATAATCATCGTGCTGACTTCACCCGTACTGCTCGTAACGGTGTCCACGTAATGGACGAACAAGGTGTTGAAGTTGGAGTAATAGAAACTGTTGATAGCGGGATTCGTCATCAAAGTTCCGTATTTCGTCATAATTTCTTCCGCTTCCTCGTTGTAGAAGGTTTCGAGGACGGGAGCGTTAAGACTCGTGAAGGTGTATTCGGTGATTCCGCTTTCGTAGAACGCACCGTCACCGATATTGGTAAGCGTATACGGGAACACGACGTGAGTGATTGCATCGTCCTCTGCCGTCTTGTTAAGACCTATTCCCGCAAATGCGCTCGCATCTACTCTAATCGTATTGTCTATGATAGTGAACGTGCTGCTTTCGATTGCGTGCGCCGCGGGGAACGCCATGAGTTCGTAACTTCCGTTTCCGAGGTCCTTGTAAAGCGCGCCGTCGCGGACGAAGAATTTCGTGCTGTCTTCCGCCACTTTGATTTCCGCAAGGTTCATCGCGTATGCAAACACGCCGTAGCCGAGTTCGCCGAGAGTAGAAGGCAAAGTGACCGTCGTGATGCTCGTTCCTTCGAACGCCGAATAGCCAATCGCAACCGCAACGGGAATGGACAAGGAGGTCACGCCGCCGACATCGCCGTACATTGCGAATGCACCCGCTCCGATAGTCCTTGCCGACGAAAGAGCCACTTCACCGAGCGATTTGCAGTTATAAAACGCCATTTCGCCGATTGTCTTGACTTTTCCGAGGTTTATGGTCGCAAGTTTTTTGCAGCCCGCAAACGCAAAGTCTTCGATTTCGACCACGCCGCCCAAATCCACTTCTTCGAGTGCGGTGCAATTGTAGAACGCATAGTCGGGAATCGTGGTTATTCCGCTGCCGATAACGACTTTCTTGAGATTCTTCAAACCCGCAAAGTTGTAGACGTTTGCATTAATCGCTTCCCCTTCCACCATTACTATACGAGTTCTGGGACTTGCGAAAGTGTACGTGCCCATAGTCGTGGTTTCGTCGCCGAATATAACCGTCTTCACTCCCGAATTTGCAAACACGCCTTCGCCCATAACTTCAACCGCGTGGAAGGTTATCGTGTCGATGGACGCACAACCCTCAAACACGTAGTCGCCGACGGAATTAAGCGCCGCCGTAGTCGTGACGTTCTTGAGTTGCAAGCAGTTCGAGAACGCGTAACTTTCGATGCTGATTACGTTGCTCAAGTCGATATTTATAAGGAGAGTGTTCGCAAACGCGTAACTTCCGATTTTCGTCACGGATGCAGGAAGTGCTATCGTGGTAAGATTGGTGCCGTTGAAGGTATCCGCCGCTATTCCGGCCAAGGATTCGCCCTCTATCGTAATGGAAGACAGTGCGGAATCTTTGAATGCGCCTACTCCGATTTCCGTTACGGATGCGGGTATGATAATCGACGTAATCGCAGTGCCCGAGAACGCATAGTCGTAAATCGTTTGCACGGTTTCGGGTATGGTCACCGAGGTTATCGAAGAGCCGTACACCGAATAAAGCACGGTCTTATCGCTGCTATAAAGTATACCGTCCTCGATTGCGTATGCCGAGCCGTCTTTTATATCGACTTCGTATCCGTTAAGGAACGCGCCCGCGAGCGTGATTTGGTCGTACGAGAATGACGCGGGAAGAGTTATCTTCTTGAACGTAATCGTGCCCGAGAAAGCACTTGCGCCGATTTCGGTCAAGCCTTCGGGCAGGACGATAGACGTGAGTTTGGTTTTCGCAAACGCCATATCCCCTATCTTGCGAACGATGCAATCATCACCAAAGGTGATGCTCTTGAGTCCGCTGTTGTAGAACGCCGCGTTTTCGATGACGAAACTCTCGCCCTTGACGCCGTTTACTTTGACGTTTTTGAGGTTGGAGCAACCCGTGAACGCGCCTTTTCCGACGACGGTGTTGTTGAGTTCGATTGACGCAAGAGCGGTACAACCCTCGAACATATAGTCGCCTATATCGGTAAAGGTGCCCGTGGTGACGGTCTTCAACTTCGTGCAGTTCAAGAACACTTGACTTCCTGCGACTTGCATGCCGGAAAGGTCGGCGCTCGCGAGAGATTTACAGCCCTCGAACGCGTTGCTGAACGCAGTGCCGATTGCTTTCATGTTCACGATTTCTTTGAGCGACGAGCAATTCTTCATTGCGTTTGCACCGAGAGTGATGACCTTGACGTTGGTCAAATCAACTTTTTCGAGTGCGGTACATCCCTCGAATGCGGAACGATATATTATCTTCAAGTCCGCATCGGGAATCGCTGTCGCCGTTTTTTCGACGAGATACACGTTTTTGAGTGCGGTACAATTTCTAAACGCGCCCTCGTAAATATTGATGACGGTCTTCGGGATAATGAGTTCTTCCATAGTGGAATTATCCTCGAAAGCGTCCTCGCTGATATACATAATCATCTTGTCGTCGGGGATTTCGACAAGTTTGTCTTTGCCTCTGTATTTAGAGAGTGCATATCCCGAAATGACGAACGGATCGAGCGCATCTATGGTGATAGATGCCGTAAAAGGCGATTCGGAGCCGTCTTCTTTCAGCACGACTGCATTGATACTTGCCGTGCCTTTTTTGATGACGTCGAGTTTGCCGTTTTCGTCAACGGACACGATGGACGAATCCGTGGACGACCATTTAATTTTGAGAGTTTCCTTCGGATAATACCAGGGATCCGTGTTTATCGTAAGGGTGACGTCTTGGTCGGGATAGAGCGAAACCGTGCTATCCGACGACAATTTATCTTCGGAGTTTACTATCGTCGCAAAGGATATGGACGGCAAACTGAGTTTTTTCTCGTTGTTGCTTACCGTGACTTCAATCGACTTGTAATAGCCGCGTCCGTTTGAAACGGTCATCTTGGCAACACCTGCCTTCAAACCGACAATTTCACCGTTTTTGACGTCCGCAACGCTTCTGTTGGAAGATTCCCACGTGAAGTTGGAGAGATTCGCGTCTCCGCCGTAAACGAGGGACACTTTGTGCGTTTCGTATATATCGAGGCTGATTTTATCTTCACCCTCTGCAAGTTCGAACGTATCGGGAGTTACGCCTGCTTCCGCGGTGGACAAACTGATTTGATAAATCGCGTGGTTGAGCGCATAGTCGTCGAATTGGACGAAAAGCATACTGCCGTATTGTTCGTAAATATCCGTGATATCGATAGAAACGGTGTTCGTGCTGTTCTTCTCGCAATCGTAGAAAGGCACGACGTAATCCGTCACTTGATTGAGTTCTTCTCCGTCGTAGTAGCAAAGAAGAGCCGCCATCGTGTAGTGGTTGTCGTACACGTCCATATCGAGATAAATACGTTGTTTGGTTTGGTTGTCTTCTTTGTAGTCCTGATATCTGACTCTGACGTCGCGGAGAGAGGGCGCCTCGTAGTCCGCGTAGAACGTGAACGTAAACGTGCTGTCGGGTTCCGTTCTATCCTTATCGCCGTAGTCGCAATAGAATTGGAAATCCATACGATACTTGCCGTTGGACACGAAACCGTATTCGAGAGGATTCAATTCGAATTTGATGAATCCGGGGACTGCACTGCCGCCGCCCGAATATGCTTTATTGATACGATATGCGGTGCTTTCGTAGAGAATTTCGCCGGTTGCGTCGTTCACCAATTGATAATCCACCTTTCTCGCGCCGCGCATAAGACCGACGTAAAGACCTCTGAATTCGTAAGTGGTCAGATAGTTTTCGGGGTCGTCGTCGCCGTAGTAGTTATCGTAGCAGGACACCGCGTTGTGTTCCATGGTCGTGTAGACTTTGTCCGCATTCTCGTCTTGCAAGTATGCGAAGGAGCCCATGGGCATGGAGTAATTGTCGTTGTAGTAAGTCGTGTAAGGTTGAGTTGCCCAAGTGCTTGCCTGAGGTTTGTCCTCGTCTTTGATGGAAGTATCTTGCGCCGCTTCGTCAACGTAGTACGCGTCGTAGTCGAGCATGGGAATTGCAGACCAATCGCCGTAGAAACCGAGGAAAGGCAAATTGAGGTCGCATTGTCCTTCGGTCGCGCTGACGAGGTTGATGAATCCTTCGACGTACATTCCGTTTGCGAAACTCGTGTCGATATAATTTTTCTCCGCGTCGGAAAGCGTCAAAGTAACGGCCACCGTCGCCTCCGCTCCGCTTTCGACCACGAGAACGTTAGAGGTTTGCGCTACGCCGTTGAGAGTCCAAGTAGGCGCAACGTCGTCGAGAATGTGCGCTTGCTCTGCGACCGCAAGACCGTTAATCGCGAGTTTCTCGGTCATGAAAATGGGATTGAGATTGAACGTCAACGCACCGTCGCCGAAGTTTTTGATTTTGAATTCCACTTTATAGACGCCGACTTTATCGGGGTCGTCGAGAAGATTGACTTTAGGTCTATAGTCGATGCTTTCGTCGTCGGTGAAGAGATACGCTCTCGTAGAAATCGCGTTTTCGAGGCTACCGAGACCCGCACCCTGTTTTCTGGGAGAATAAGGGAGATTGTCGCGGTCTTTGACGAGAGTCGCCGTGCTCATAACGAGTTGATTGATACGTTGCGTAAGTGCGTTGGTATCGTCGACCAAGTCGCTTTGAGTGGATTTGAGGTAACTTCTGATTATGGACACGACGCCCGCCATGTTAGGCGACGCCATACTGGTACCGCTTTGTTCGCCGTAGCCGCCGGGGACTGCGGAAGTGATTTCTCCGCCGTGTGCGGTGACTTCGGGTTTAAGTTTCAAGTCGGGAGTGCCGCCCCAAGAGGAGAATTCGCTCATGAACGGACCCGCGGACAAATTCTTGTCGACGGTGATGGAGCCTACGCTTCTATTTGCCGCCGCAACCAACGTTGCGCCGAGTTCCATAGAGATACAGCAGGACGGAATGGGATCGTTCAATTCGCCGAGCGCCATTCTGACGGTGCCCGAAACGTTGTTGTAAACTATAATGCCGATTGCTCCCGCTCTTTCAGCGGCTTTGACTTTTTCGTTGAAGGTTATGTCGCCGCGTTTGACGAGAGCGATTCTTCCTGTAATCAAGTTTCTGACTCTGTTATAGTCCGCCGCGTTGCCGTAGTTGGGGACGACGACGTATTCGAAAGTCGCGCTGTCGCCGCGTCCTTCCAAAATCATTTCGGAAAAATCGTAATATTTGTTGTATTGGTCGCTGGACTCCTCGTAATAGACGACGGTTTCGCCGTTTGCAATCATATACGGAGATTTTTGACCGCTGATACTTGCAACGGAGAGTGCCGCCGCGAAAACGGAAGGAGAGCCGACCGTGCCCGAATCGGGGTTGATTGCAAGGTTGGTACCGAAAGTACCGCCGTACGCCGCGCTGTAATCGTTGCTTGCCGCGCAAACAAGGCTTATGCCCGCGTCCTTAACCGCGTTGTAAACTTCGTTGAGCATCTCCCCTTCTTCATCGCCGTCGTCGGTGGTGGAGAATCCGCAGGAAGTACCCAAACTCATGTTGATGACGTCGACTCCGAGGAGGATGCAGTCTTCGAGTGCCGCAAGGATATCTTCGGTGTCCGCGCCGCCCGCTTCAGGGTCGTCGAGGTCGTCGGTGAAGACTTTGCAGATGACGAGTTGCGCGGAGGGCGCAACTCCGACGAAAGGTTCGTTGACTTCGTTGCCGTCTTTATCCACGTAACCGCTGGGGTCGTAACCCGCGACTATACCCGCGACGTGAGTGCCGTGGTTGGAAGAGGACGGATAAACGTCGGTGTCGTTGTCCGCATAGTCGTACGCAAACGGAACCTTTTCGCTGATATAAACGTCGTTGACGGAAATTTGTTGACCGTTGAGAGAGGATCTCTCTTCCGCAAGCAAGTTTTTGTTTGCAAGTGCGGTTGCCACGGTGTTTTTGTTGAAGTTGGTTGTATCCAAGGCGTAAACGCTGCTGTGTTCGTCGTCCCAGATGAACGCGTTGTGCGTGTAATCGAGACCGGTGTCGATGATTGCGACGACCGAGCCTTGTCCCTTGTAGCCGTATTCTTCCATGACCGAAGAAGAATCGTAAACGCCGGTTTTGTAAACGCTCGTTTTGTTGGTGACTTCGTTTGCGGTTCTGCTTGCGTTTTTCAACGCCTCGTCCATATCCTCTTCGCTTGCTTGGGCGTAAGCACCCATATCCACGGTTTCGGGTTTGGAGTAAGTTTCGGAAAGGCAAACGCTCTTGACGTGAGAGAGTTCCTTAATCACGGAAACGTATTGCGTGTTAATCGTGATTGCGACCGCGTTGTCCACGACGGTGTAGCGATTTTTGAGAGTATACTCGATTCCGAGATAATCGAGTTCGCTCAAAAAGTCGTCTTGCATTTCGCGAAGAGCGGCGTCCTTCTTTTGACCTGCGGGAGAAGCCGCGTATTCCGCAACGTCTTTTCCGTCCGCAAGTTCGACGAGGTTTTTGCCGTCGAGGCTGACGATGACCGTACGCTCCTTATAAGACGCAGTGTTTTGCATAACCGCGGTAGAAAGATTCTGCAACGCAATGGACGAAAGATCCGTCTCACCGGTAACGTCTTTGAAAAGCACGTTGCTACTGCTATTGGATGCGACCGTGCCTCTGTTCAAAGATGCGGCGCTTGCGGTAGAACTGTCGCGCAACGCCACCACGGACGAAATGCACAACGTGAGTATCAGTGCAAAACATACGGCTTTTTTTATACCGGATTTCAATTTTTACCTCCTACGGAAAGACGATGACGTCCTCCGACTGTTTTAGCGTTCGTCGTCGTTTACGGCACGTATAAAAACTTTAGTTTTTCGACTTATTTTTCCCGTCGAAAGCCGCAAATATTCGACTGTATCATTTAAGTCAATATTTTATCATGAAATATTATGCTTGTCAAATGCATACGCTAACATTATACGCATATTTTATATAAAATATAGGGTGCATAAAACGCCTTGTATTTTTGCATAAAAATTCATTTTTTAGCCGGAAAATATACTTTTTCGAGGGGTAAATCCCTCGCAAGAAAAATAAAACCCGACGAATTTCGCATTTTTCCGTCGGGCTGATTTTTTAAGGTTTTTAATAAAACTTTTTTTCAGTTGCAATTTTTTATCATGAGGCGGATGATTTCCTCGTCGGTTTCCCTCATTCCGTTGCGAGCGATATCCCCGACGTTTTCGATCGTGTCTTCGACGGTTCCTTCGAGTATGCCGTCGCCACCCATGAATTTTCTACCCTTTCTGCTCATTTCCATGCCGACGAGTCCGGCTTCGACCGCGGATGCGATTTTCGCCGCGCAACTGGACTTCGCGCCGTCGCAAATCATTCCCGAATCTATTGCGAGAGCGTTTGAAACGGTTTGAGAAATTTGCTCGACGTCGCCGCCGTAAAGATAGCAAATTCCCGCTCCCGCGCCGCATCCCGCGGACACCGCTCCGCAATATGCGGAGAGTCTGCCTATGCCGCTTTTAAGGTGTATAGTGATAAGGTCGGAAAGCGCGACCGCCCTGACCGTTTTTTCTCTATCCGCGCCGAGATGTTCCGCATAAACGACGACGGGCAAAGACGCGACCATGCCTTGATTTCCGCTGCCCGACACTATGACGACGGGCAAATTGCAACCGTTCATTCTTGCGTCCGAGCCTGCCGCCGCAAAGGCTTTCGCACGGGTATGGACGTCGTTTCCGAAGGATGAAATCAGCACTTTTCCGACGGTTGCGCCGTAGTCGTTTTTCAGCCCCTCTTTGCCGATTGCGACGTTATATTCAATCTGTCTTCCGACCGTTTTTTCGAGTTCGTTTACGTCGACGGTTTCAATAAATTCCACGATATTTTTCACGGAAAGCGTACTTCTGTCCGCGGAATTCAGTTCTTCGCCGTGCACCGTCAATTCTTCGCAAGAGTTTTCGAGGTCGTACACGACTTCGCCGTTTCTTTCTACCCTGACAACGTTGGTGTGATAGCCGACGATTCTTGCGTAAGATTCGTTTTTATCGGAGTACAGGCGCACCGCTATGTCGAAGATTTCACCCGAATGAGATTTCTCGACTACAAACTCGCACGAGTCGAGCATCTCTTTGATTTTCTCGATATCCTCCTCCGAAACTTCGGACAACACTTCGAGTTTTTTCTCTGTCTTTCCCGCGACGATTCCCGCCGCCACCGCCGCCGCTATTCCGCGAAGACCGCCCGTATTGGGCACGACGACGCTTTTCACGTTTTTGAGTATATTTCCGCTGACGGATATTTTCGCCTTGACGGGAGTATCATTTAGAGCGTCCCTTGCAAGCGCGGAGGCGTATGCGACCGCAATAGGCTCGGTACACCCCATCGCGGGGAGCAACTCTTCTTCGAGGATTTTGAGATAATTAAGATAATCGCATTTTTCCATAGGTGATTCCTCATTCGTTTTGTACGCAGTCGCGATTAAAACGTCAATTATTTTAGCATTTAGGGGCGGCGTTTGTCAATAGTTACGAGCATACGCGGGATTAAACGCTTGACTATCAATTTATTTTGAGTATATAATTTCAATAAGTATGCGAGCATAAGCGCACGCGCAATATCTAAATTCGGAGAAAACGAATGACTGAAAAACAACGTAAAATCACGAGATTGATATACGGAATCGTAATGAGCCTTCTGACCATAGCGGCGGGGGTGCTTCTTATCGTGCAATCTCAACGCATATATCATTCCCCGAATCCCTATTCGCGTGAAATCGTCGGCGCATATCTCGAAACCATATCCCCCGTGCTTTATATCTGGATTGCGGCAGTAGTCGTAGGCGCGATATTGTGGCAGGTCATCCCTCCCGAAAAGAAAAAACTTCGCGGCACGATATACAGCACCGACCTCGTCGTCAAAATGAAAGGTCGTATGCCCGAGGGCGCAAGCAGTCCCCTTCTCGACAAATCCGCCCTCGTCAAAAAAATCGTATGGGGAGTTGCAATCTCATTCTCTGTTCTCACCGTGATTATGGTGGGGTTGGTCGTTTGGGACAGCGGCAATTATCATCTCGGCAATTCTTTCAATCCGACCAACGATTTACTTAACATGCTCCCGAAATTTATGCCGTGGGTAGCGGCGGCTTTCGCACTCGCGATAGGAGTCGCCGTCTACGACGAGATTTCGGCAAAACGCGAAATTGCGGAAATTAAGAAGATTATAGCGGAATCCAAAAAGAATCCCGACGCAGTGCAAATTTCGACAAAATCCGCAAAGAAAAAAATAGATATCCGCGTCCCCGAAAAATTCAAGGACGAACGTTTCCGTCGTTATGCCCTACTCGGCACGAGAATCGCGCTTCTCATCGCGTCCATAGTGCTCGTAATCGTAGGCATCGTCAACGGCGGACTTCGCGACGTGCTCGAAAAAGCGGCGGCTATTTGCAGCGAATGTATAGGACTGGGTTAAGAATATGAAATCTGGCACGACTATAAAAGAAAACTCCAAAAAATTCTTCTCGTCCGCTTGGCAGTGGCTCAAAAACCACGCCCCCAGCAAGCGCAGAATTATACAAGTTTATACAATGCTTTTGTATAATTGCAACTTTAAGGGTTTCAAGACGGGACAAATATACGAAGGCAGCACGAAAGCAATGTGCGTGCCCGGTCTTAACTGCTATTCCTGCCCCGGCGCGATAGGCGCGTGCCCTCTCGGTTCTTTGCAAAACGCACTTGCAAATTCGGATACTCGTCTGCCCGCCTATATCTTCGGCATACTCATCATGTTCGGGCTTATCCTCGGACGCACGATATGCGGATTCCTCTGCCCTATGGGACTTATCCAAGAGTGGCTCTACAAAATCAAAACTCCCAAAATCGAAAAAAGCAAAGTCACGAGAGTTTTGTCTTATTTTAAGTACGTAATATTGGTAATATTCGTTATAACCATTCCTCTTATGTTCATGGAGCAGTCAGGCGTGCCCGCATTCTGCAAGTATATCTGCCCGTCGGGGACTTTGCTCGGCGGAATAATGCTGCTTATAAACCCCAACAACGCGGACCAATTCGCAAGCCTCGGCGCGCTGTTCACTTGGAAATTCCTCGTGCTCGTGCTCTTGCTCGTCGGCAGCGTGTTCGTCTACCGCATTTTCTGCCGC
Organism: uncultured Bacteroidaceae bacterium; assembly: GCA_964599875.1. Taxonomy (GTDB): domain Bacteria; phylum Bacillota; class Clostridia; order Christensenellales; family CAG-917; genus RGIG4097. The sequence continues at coordinate 99,136 of CAZRHE010000002.1, read as the reverse complement.
TTTTTGTGCCCTCTCGGCGCGATATACGGTTTCTTCTCCAAAGTTGCGTTACTGGGCGTTAAACTGGACGAAAACAAGTGCACACACTGCGGTTTGTGCGTATCCGCTTGCAAAATGGATATCAAGCACGTGGGCGACCACGAATGTATCCACTGCGGCGCGTGCGTGGACGTTTGCCCCACCAAAGCAATAAGTTGGAAAGGTTCCAAATTCTTCCTCAGAGAAAACGACCTATCCGCCCCCACCGTATCCGAAAAAGTGAACCTTGCGGCAATGGCAAACAGAGCAAACGGTACGAACGAAATCGGAGTCGCCGAACAAATCGATAAGGAGCAAACCGAAGAATGAAACGTGCAATCCCCGCCAAAGTCGCAGAAAGAATAGGTTGGGCATTGCTTGCCGTCATCCTTATCGTCGCGATAATTTATTTCAACGTAATATATCAAGAACCCGTCGTAGAAGGCTATGAAATCGGCGAAAAGTGCCCCGACTTCGAACTTCTCTCCTACGTATCAGCAGGAAATCCCGACGGCGGTACTTTCTCTTCCGCAAGTGCGCGCGGACAAGTGCTCGTCCTAAACTTCTGGTACGTAAATTGCGGCGGTTGCAACGAAGAACTCCCCCACTTCAACGAAGTGCAAGAAGAGTACGGCGACCAAGTCAAAATCGTAGCGGTGCACTCTTCCGACGTGGACACGGACAAAGATAAGCAAGCGTTCATCGATTCGACGTATAGCGACTTCAAAGTCACTTTCGCACAAGACACTGCGGAACTTAATCTTTTCAAAAAACTCGGAGGAAAAAGAGTTTACCCCATAACGATTATCATCGACAAAGAAGGCGTAATCAGATACGTCAGACAAAACAAAATGAGCAAAGCGGAACTCGCCGCGGAGATTGACAAATTGTTATAAAAACCATCCGATATCAGCGGATATGAAAAAGGCAGGACTTGCGTCCTGCCCTTTATTTTGTCTTGATATTATCTACTCAAAGTCAATTCATAATCTTTTTGATTTGCGCTGGTCTTATACGCGTCGTTATCGAAATTGTAACCGTCGTTAAGCACGTGAATATCGTACACGTCGGGAGTTTCGATATCGTCGGAACCAAAAGTCGCAACGCCGTTTGCGTCCGTCGATACGGGCATAAGGCAGAAGTCGCTACCCTTGCAAAGTTGCACTTGAATGCCCTCGATAGGATTGCCGTCGGCGTCTTTGACGGTGAATTTATAGACGTAATTTTCTTCAACCGTGCCGTTGTTGCCGTTATCGGTCGCGTTGTTATTGTCGTTATTATCGTTGCAAGCCGCGAGCACGCCCACGCAAGCAATCAGCATTATCGCAACCACTGCCGCAGTCAAAACCTTGAATAATTTGTTCATATGAACCTCCGATATTGATTATTTTTCCGCGAAACATAATAACACACGATTTTGATAAAATCAACAAGTTTTACGCCGAATGGCATTTTATGCACTTTTATTCATTATTTTATGCATTTTTGTATATTGTAAATTCTATGCGCGGAGATATGAAAAAGGCGCGATTTTCATCGCGCCTTTTAGGGTTTTGATTTTTACTCTGCGGGATACTTGCCGAGGTGTTCGTGGTAGAACGCAAGTCCGAGCCAAGATTCGTCGGAATCGTGGTCTATTCTCGCCAATGCTTTCTTGAGGATATTCACGAGTTTTGCGTCCGCCTTAACCATGCCGTAAGTCTTCGCGCTCTTATCCGCATTCTCATCTTCCTTCAGTTTCTTGCAGATATCGAGGATATAATCCGAATAATCCTCATCACCCTCTCCGGTGAGGTCGAAGAACTTGCAATCCAATCCTTGTACGCCGACCTTGCCGCTTGCGAGGGATTCGAGGGACGCGTACAAAATGGTGGTGTATTGATCGGGATCCGCGTTGTAGTCGCGATCGAGCATATCAATCCAAATGTAGGAGTTTGCGCCCATATCGATAGTACCGTCCGCAAGTTTTTGATGATAATATCCGTCCGTGCCGAGACCGACTTCGAGTCCGTCGTTCTTGTTGGGAACGAACACGACTTGACCGTTCTTGTCGTAGACAATATTGTCGTTGTCGTCGTACAAGAAGGTGTACGAGCCGTCCGTGCAGTAGGTGAAGTAATCGTAGGATTCACCGAGGTATTGGATATAGAAGTCGAGTTCGCCCCAGGAGCCGGGAAGGTCGAATGCGACGCCGATATAGTAAGTCTTGCCCTCTTCGAAAGTCACGTATTGGTCGAAGTTCTTGGACGCGTCCTCACTCTTCCAAAGGTTATCGCTTTCGATATGGATATAACCACCCTGTTGACTTGCATACTCATCGGGAATTATGGAGTAAATTCTGTATGCGCCGGACTTGGGTGCGGTGTACTTATGGATGATTCCTCTCGGCACGAGTGTCTTATCGACCACGACGTGGTTCGCTTGATTGTCGCCCTTCGCTTCGATTGCTTCCTTGTTGCAGATGCCTTCGAGGATGTTGCCGATGCCGTTGCCCGAATAATTTTCGACGTAGTTGCAAAGTTCGAGCCACGTGTTTTTGTTGTAGTATCTACCAAGATTACTTCCGTTGTACACGGTTCTACTGAACTCTTTGACCATAACGTCGAGAGTATTCTTCAAAGTCTTGTCGACGTAGCAGTAGTTGGGCAGGTTGGAGTTCACCGCCATCCATGCGTAGCCCTTGCTGTATTCGATATAACTGCCCGCGGGAGGATTTTCGGGACCTTCGGTAATATATTCCGCTTGTGCGTAGAGTCCTGCGAGTTTGAAGAATCCGCCTGAAGACAATTGCGACACGGAGTAATTGTTATAGTGCGTCGCACCGCCGAGGTTTGCAAGCAAATACGGACCGTCTTTGGTTCCGACGTGATAGTAGCCGTCCTCTTCGTTATAAACGGGAGTGATGAATTCGGTGTATTGCTCGATTCCGTCCTTCTCGGTGTAATTCCAAGATGCTTCGCGGAGGATATTGACGTCACCTACGAGTTCCCCTTGCGTAACCGTGCGAACGTTCTTGATTGCGACCATTTCGTCGCCGGTAAGGTATACGCCGTCACTGGAGTCTTTGACGTAAGTGATGATAAGGGTATGTTTCGATTCTGCGTCGCTTGCGGATCTCGGCGTGTAGAGATATTTAGTCTTCCAACCGCCCGACACTCTGTCGAGGTCGCACATCCAAGTACCGTCTATATACAGGCTCACGATATCTGCGTTGCCGATATCTTCGGTGTTCACGAAGTAATCGAAGGTGAGGAATTGACCGTCCGCGATAGTGAATTCGTAAGTAACGCGCGCTTCGGTATTGTTATGGTTGATATTGCCTGCGTAGAAGATATTATTGTTATTTTCGTCGGTGCCGAGCAACCAAGGCCAGATTTCACCGTCGCCGACTTCGGAGTAAGTGCCGCTGACGGTGGGACTAATCTTTTCGGAGATATTGCTCGAAGAAGGCATTTTGACGTCGGGTTTATCCCCTTCTTCCACGGGGATTTCGTCATTGCTGGGATCGTACGCTACTTGCACGTAATCTTCCGCCGTATAACGCGCGAATTCTTGTTTGAAGAGAGCCTCCGTGCCTGCGCCTTGAATGAAGTTGCAGATTTTGCCGTAGCGGTCGATAAAGACGGTGCCGGGGACGGTCGAACCGAAATAGGACGAGAAACGACCGTACAGACCGTAAACGTCGTCTTTTCCGGACATATCGAAAGTCAAAGTCGGACTGTATTCCGCTTTGAAAGTCGCAACCGCGGTGCTGCTATCCGAGGTGGAAATCGCGATGATTGCCATATCGTCTTGATAGCGCTCGTATGCTTTTTGGATATCCTCGAATTCTTTCTTACAAGGAGAACACCAAGTCGCCCAGAAATTAATCATGACGAATTTTTTCTCTTTGAGGACTTCAGAGAGAGTGAAAGTCGTGCCGTCCGAAGTGGTCAAGGAGAAATCGTACATGATATCGTCCATTTGATAACGGAGATTTGAAGGCATATTCTCTTTGATGACCGAAGAAACGACGGTAATCGCGACGTTGTTCGAATCTGCGGAAGTTTTTATGGTGCCGCCCTTCACAGAGTAACCCGTGGGAAGTCCGCCGAGTTCGACGGTATATTCACCGAGTTCTTCCACTTTGACTGAAACGGTGCCGTTTTTGTCCGTAACCTTAGAGCCGACGACGACGTTTTCGTTTTTCAAAGAAACGGTGATATTGTTCATAGGCATTCCGCCTTCGGAAAATACCGAAACGTTATATTGATTTTTCGCGACTTCGGATTGGATAACGACGGTTTTTGAGGTTTCGTTATCGAAAATGACGTCCTCGTCCTCGTAAACGTATCCCTCGGGGACGCCGACGAGCACGACGTAATATTCGAGTTCTTTACTTGTTTTGAGGACAGCCACGCCGTCAGAGCCGGTGGTCGCGCCACAATATGCTTCATCGTCGTCGTCAACGAAGAAAAGTTGAACTTCGACGCCTACGACGGGAGTTTTGCCGTCGGGATAAAGGACGGTGACTCTGTAGTCCACGTCTTCGATACCGTCGTCGGGAGCGGTGATGGTAGTCACGCCGGGAATGACTTTATTCCCGTCGTCGCCGTTACCCTTATCGTTGCAAGCGACGAACGCCGTACACAGACAAAGCGTCACGACGACTACGAGTAAAATTAACGCTAACTTATTATTTCTCATTTGAGAACTCCTTATAGAAAGTCGAATCCTGCGATACGACTTCAATTATTATATAATTGTGCAATAAAATTCCGTATAATGCAAGCGTTTTTCTTCTTACGTCGGAATTTTTATGTAAAATTCATTGTATATTCATACAAAAATCAGTCGTTGTCCCCTCTGAAGCCCTTGCCCATAACCGAGGAAACCTTCGCGATATTGATGAATGCGTCGGGGTCGATGCCTTTCAAGAACTTCTTGAAATCGGCAGTATGACGTTTGTGAACGATACAAACGATTACCGACCTGTCTTCGAGAGTATAACCGCCTTTCGCGCCTATTAAGGTTGCACCCTTGTCCATACGATTGATGATAGCGTCGCGGAGTTCCTCCCCCTTTGAAGTGACGATTTCGAATCTGACCGCGCCTTTCGCGCCGCTCAAAATGGTATCCGACACTTTAGACGCCACGAATTCGAGGATAATGGAATAGACGACCGCCTCGATTTTGCCGTACACGAAGACGGAGGACACGATGACGACGCTGTTGATTGCGAAGATAATCCAAGGCACGCTGACGGGGAGTTTCTTCCTTTGCAGGATAACGCTGATGATATCCGTGCCCCCCGTACAACCGCCGAAACGAAGACATATCGCAAGGCCTACGCCCATAATCGCGCCCGCGACGAGAGCGGATAAGAGTTGTTGCGCGTCCCCCGAAAAGATAGGTTTCGACACTTCGATGAGTTCCACGAGAGAGGAAAACAGGGTTTGTCCGCCGACGAATAGGAAAGTGTAAATCGTGAACTTCCAGCCGAGGAAAATGACCGCCAAAATAAGCAAAGGCACGTTGATTGCAAGCATTATGTAACTTGCGGTGAGCCCCGTCATATGCTCGACCATAAGCGCGATGCCCCAAATACCGCCCGTAACGAATCCGTTGTCCGCGACAAAGAGTTCGACGCCCGTGACGTATAGGAGCGCACTCAAGAGCACAAGGGCGACTTTAGGGAGTTCCTTGACAAGCGCCTTGCCGTTCTTTTTCATATTGTCTTTGGTAAACGCCTCTTTAAGATTGAGTTTTTTCTTTTTGCCGTCCGCGACTTCGGTTTTAACTTCGTCGATTCCGACGCTTTCCGATTGAGCGGAATCGATATTTTCGTTATCGTTTTCGGCGGCGTTTTCCGCGATGTCGCAATTATCTTCGAGATTTTGCACGTTTTCGTCCGTAATGTCGTTCTTATCCATAGTTTAGGCTATCCTTATGCGTGCGTGAGCGCACTTATTTAGTATATTATACACTGTTTTTTCATTGTTCGCAATAAAACACGCACGATATCCTCCCCCGCCTCGAAAAAAAATCACGCCACCTACTTTCAGTTCGAAAAATGGGGAATTTTCCCCGTTTTTCGACTTGAGGTGATTTCGAGGGGATGAAAATCGCGCGATATCTTATATAAAACGCGCATAAACACGAGAGAAAAACCTGTCGTGACTGAAACGAAAACCACTCCGCAAAAAGTTTTTACGGATTTTGTCGAAAAACTTCGGAATTTGTCATAGTTTTTACTGCCCAAACCGAAAAACTTCCCGAAATCACAAAGTTTTTACGGATTTTCCGTAAAAACTTTTTCGGTTTAGGTGACGGATAAGGCGGTTTTTGAACTGCCTGTCGTGAGACGGGCAATTTTTTTATTGGGAATCTCCCCCTACAAAAATCACGGAGGCTCAAAAGCCTCCGTGACTGTATAAGTTTGCTAAAATTGTTTTGATACTTCTTATTCTGCGACCTTTTCAGTAATGGTGACAGTGCCTTCGGTGTTGTCACCGGTCATTGCGAATCTCAACCACAACGTTCCGCCTTCTGCAAGCGTAAATTCTTGACCGGAAGTAGCGGTTTCCCAGCTCAAGTCTTCAAAATATTGCACAGTCACGTCGCTACCGAACGTTACGGTGTAAGTTCCGCCGTTTTCAGACGTGAATATCGATCTGGAACCGTCCGCAGTTGCAGTGACGGTGTTTTCACCCGCGGTCAAAGTGCCGTATTGAGGAGTATCGTCGCCGCCTTCGGACCTAGTAAAAGATCCTTCTATGGTAACCATAGCGCTAGTTTCAAAATCCCACTCTTTCATAACGTATTCTAAAGTATCGGATTCAGAATCATATACCATGGTCCAATATTCATAAGCATCAGCAATCGTAATTATTCCGTCTTCCTCTGATACAGAAAAATCATTATATTGACTATATGCTTCGATATCACCGGTAATTTTGGTTTCGCTGATGGTTATGCTTTTATTATTTGTAGTATCTTTCCAGTCGCCATGGATTGCATCAGGGATAGTCGCCGCCGCAGGTGCTTCAGAAAGAAGTTGATATTCTTCAGGACCTTGAACAAAATACCAGTTTTCACCATTTTTGTAGACGTACGAATTTGCGCGTCCTAACATAAACGAGTATTTTGTGACACCACTTTCTTCCACAATCGAATATTTGTATCCGGTTTGATTACCATTGCTAAAACTATCTATAGTAATGGTAATTTCGGTGCCGTTGCTGTCTTCAATATACCAAGTGCCTCTCACCGCTTCGGGGAATATTATGGAGTGAAGTTTTTCAGCAACAAGGTTTCCTCTTTGATATTCACCAAAGTACCAATCGGTTCCGTCGGTGTAAAGACCGTAATTGAACTCTTCAATTTGGATTTTGTAGACCGTTACGGATGCGCTGTTGATGGTTGCAGTTTCAGTGGTGTAATAGTCGCCCCATACGCCGTCTGCTTTGACGGTATGTTCGTCGACGATGATTACTGTGCCGTCTTCAAGGTACCAAGTGCCTTGTGCACCTTCGGGGAAAGTGTAATCTGCTTGTTCGGGATCGGGTTCGGGATCAGGAGTGCTGCTGCCTTCGACTTTTTCAACCTTTACAGTGTAAGTTCCGCTTGCAGATTCATCATACATGCAGAAATTGACACTAATCGTTTGTCCTTCGGTCAAAGTGAAAACCTTGCTCTCATTCGCACCCCAGACGCCGTCGAATACGCAGTTAGGATCAGTCAAACCAAAGTTTGCATCTGTAGAGGAAATCTTATAGTTGCCTGCTTCTGTTGCAGTGAAGGTGTAAGTCGTTCCGTTCATCGTTGCGTTTACTTCTTGTTCGCCAAGCGTCAAAACGTTTGCAGTGGGAGTATCGGATCCGCTGCCTTCGACCTTTTCAACTTTTACAATGTAAGAGCATGCGCTACCCCAGTACGAACCGCAGTTGATAGTGATCGTTTGTCCCTCAGTAAGAGTAACACTTAATTCCATACCCTCGTCATAGCCATAAGCCATCCAACCATCTCCGTTTGTGGTGGAAATCTTATATGTGCCCGCCTCTTCTGCCGTGAAAGTATAATTGGTTCCGACTCCTGCCGCTGCATTTACTGTCTGTTCACCAACGGACAAGGTGGTGCTTACGGGAGTATCATCTCCGCCACTCGAGGAACCTGCCGCATTAATAGTCAAAGTGACGGAAGTTTCCGTAGACATCGCCGCTATGGTTGCACTTGCAGTATAATCGGATGCAAGATCTTTGATTTTGACGTTGATTGCATTCATTCCGCTTGCAGTGGTTTTGATGGTTGCAACGCCTTCTGCATTGACGGTGCCGCTACCGGCTTTGGTTTCGGCGCCGGTCCAATAATTGCTTTCGTACAATTCAACGACAAGGCCTTCGGTAGTGAGTTCCACACCGGTGCCGAGTTCTACGGTAACGGTATAGGTTTTATATTCTTTGACGTTGATATTTTGTACGCTTTCATAGTTGTCGCCACGAATGGTTTTGCCGTCGAAATAATAGTTTTCGCCAAGGTTTTCGAGGGCAATCGTATAATTGTTATTGCTCCACTTGTAAGTGAGTTCAACCAAGCCTTCCGCATCGGTCGCACCGCTTGCAAGGACGGTTTCGCCGCTCATGACTTTGACGGTGATGCCGCCGAGGACGGTACCGCCTGCCGCAGTCTTAACTTTGAAAGTGTTGGTAACTTCTTCGGTGAGAGTTATTTCATAAGTGAATTTGCCGGTTTCAGTATATTCCGTAAGATAAAGATATGCATTATCGTATCCTTCGATAGAGATATAGCCTTCATCGGGTGCAAAACCGTCGAACGTTACTTTGCCGTCTGCGTCGGTGGTCTTTTCATCGCCGAAGTCGATAGACACGGTAAGTCCTGCGATAGGATTGCCGTCGGGGCCTTTGACGATAACGCTGTGGGTTATTTTTCTACCACAAGTATCGCAGTTGCCGTCTTCGTCCGCATCGGTGTGCTTTGCTTTGGTATCTTCGTCAAGTGCGCTGTCTTTAGGGCATCCCATCCAGTGATAAGTTTCATCGTACTTTTGTTGGGTGTACGCATGTACGTGCATGTCGTATCCGCAAGTATCGCAAAGTTCGTCACCATCGGTGTCTGCGTGCGCTGCGGTCGAGCCTTCTTCTATTGCGGAGCAATCAGAATCCTTGCAGACTTTCCAGTGATTGGTTTCGTCGTTTACCCATTTGTAATCATGGACGTGACGGACGTAATCGCAAACTTCGCAAGTGTTGCCTTCGCCAAAGTTATGTTCGGCTTCAGCAGTCTTTGCGCTGCAAGCACTATCACTACATTCTTGCCAGTGCTTTTCAGCATTGCTCTTCCAAACGTAAGTGTGGACGTGCAAACCTTCGCGACCGCATTCGTCGCAAACGCCGTTGCTATCGCTGTCAACGTGCGCCGCAATCGAAGTTTCGTCTATTGCAGTGCAATCTGCGCCGTCGCAAACCTTCCAGTGATTTGTTTCGTCACTCGCCCATTTGGTGTAGTTGTGAGTATGTGCAGGCTCTTGGGGTTGAGGTTCGCCGTTGCCGTTACATGCGACCATCATAGTGAGAGCAAGAACACATGCCAAAACCAACACAAATGCAAACGTAAGTTTTTTGGTGAACTTTTTCATTTCTGTAAGCTCCTTATTATGTATTTTTTTTCGAAATTTCAAATATACTGCGATATTTTGTATAATAATACACCCGTTTTTTTCGTTTGTAAAGACTTTAATTTAATTTTAATGAAATTTTCATACATTTTTTATTTTTTGTTCAAATATCCGCCCTGTCTTGCTTTTTCGCGATAAATCGAAAAAGCACCTTCCGCGTGCACTCTTTATACATTTCCCGCATATTTATTCACCTTTTCTGTATATTGCATAATTGAGTGTATTTATAGCACGCTTCGAAACGGGTGCGGGTGTCCCGCCGGCACTTCTTACTCCTTCACTATTACTTCTTACTTAAAAAAAACGACGCGGTTTCTCACGCATCGTTTTTATTACATTACTGTCTTATTATTATATTATATAATCATTATTTATATTCACGTCGTTACGCCTCTTCCTCTGTTTCTGCGACGTACATGACCGCTCTTTCTCTACCGCTGCCGAATCCGGTCGGGTTGGTGAGTACGAGTTTATACGCCTCGTTGAGTTCGATTTCGACGCCAAGGGATGCGCCGTCCGCATGCTCGGTGATTATCACCTTATATTGCTCGTCATAGTAGACGCTGATGATTTCGGTGCCTTTATTCGTCGTGACTGTTGCAAGTATCTTGCCGTCCGCGTCCGCGGGCGCAAACGACACTGTTGCCACGCATTTTTTGAGGGTTGCGTTGTATTCCCCCGTCATCAACTCGTTGATATCGGGGGCGGGATTGACGGTGACTTTGACTTGTGCCGCCACCTTTTCATTCAATACGGACGTGAATTTCACGACGTATTCACCGGGGGTGTCCGCGACGAATTTCACGTTGTCGGAGTCTTCAATCGTTTTGAGGGTTGCGCCGTCGGGGCCGCTTTCGATAGTCGCAGTATAAGTGCCGTCCACGTACAAAACCTTATCCTTTGCGATGAAAGCCTTCATCGTGAGGGACTGACCTGCGTATATGGTTGCAGTCATTTCCTTTTCGCTACTCTCGCGCCACACGTAACCCGCGTCGGAATAATCGTAAGTCGCAGGGTACAATCTCGTAGGCTTGGAATACGTCGCGTAAAGCGTCACGTATCTTTCAAGACCGCTTTCCGTCACGAATACGAGGCGGATATATCCTGCAAGATAGGATCGTAGAGTATACGTATTCGCTCTGAAATCCTCGTCGACCGGTGCGATGAATACGGGATTCGACGACGTAGGCGACGAGCCGAGTTTGACTCTCAATCCGTTGTCGAGCACTCTATAAATCGTTATCGGGTCGTAGTCGAAATTCGACGTGTCGGGATATATATCCCCCAAGGTGAGCAATATACTCTTATCTCCGCCACCCGTGGGGAAAGTCAAGGCGTTTTCGTCTTGCTCGTCGGACACGACGACGAATTTACCTTCGTCGTTCAAATAAGTCACGTTGAAATTCGTCACTTTGAACGCGTCTTCGGTATATTCGTGCACGGGCTCGTCGGGATAATCCGCTTTCAACTCTTGCGTGTATTCCACGACTTCGTTATATACGGGTTTGCCGCAACCTTCGAGCAAATGCGCTATCGAATTGTTGGTTTCGGGGTCGATATCGAGCGCAAATTGGTCGCCTTTTTTCAATTCCTCGTCGCGTCCGGGGTTGCGAGAATACGAATCGACGTACATGACGATATATTTGATTGCGCCGCTTTCCGTCAACATAAACCTACATTCCACTTTGCAGAAGTATTGGGGCACGCTGTAATAGCCGAATTTGAACCAATACACAGTTTCGCCGTTAGGATTGACGACTTCGCCGTGCGTATTTTCGACCTCGCTCGTGGTTTTGCCCTCGGAGAAGTCCTTGTTGACGTTTCTCTTGCCCCAGAGGTATGCGTTTTTGAGCAAGCCTTCCGCGCCGTAGAAGTCTTTATCCGCGCGCGATACGTTATAATGATAGCCGTTGAAGTCCAATTCGGTTGCCGTGACGTTCAATATATCGGTTTTGCCGTCGTTCAAATAGTATTTCGCTATTGCGAAAATCTCGCCGTCGGACGTGCGCGAAACCCACAAATCCTTGCTCGCGCCCATGTCGTAAGAGTGCATGTAGTCCTCGCCGAATTCGTAGTTGAACGCGGCGTAACTGTGTCCGCCGTTGGGATTGAAACCTGAATCCACGAAACCGCTACCCTTTCTTATCAAATCCTTGTTGGACGAGCCGAGATACACTGCGTCTTCAACGGATTCGGGGTCGAATTCTTTCTTCGGAATCGCCACGTTGAAAGATATAAGGCCGTATTCGCTTGCGTACACCGCGGACAATCTGCCCTCGGATACGACGGTCGGCTCTTCAAACACTTCGTATTCTTCGTAGCCCGTGCCTTTCGAGGACAATATGGGCAATGAAACCGTTTGTTTATGCTCGGAATTCTCTTTGCAAACTCTCTGCGCCTCGCCCTTTCCGTTACGGTTGTAGGACGGAGCAACGGTGATTTCCCATTCTCCCCACACGTGATTGTCCGCAACCGTCGCAACGGGTTGTTCTATAACCTCTCCGCAATCGACGCACGCACCTCTTTCGACGCCTTCGGTCGTGCAGGTCGGCTCTTTAATCGTTTTCCATTTCAGCACTTCGTGGTCGTGCGAACACGCGGTAAGCAGCGTCGCAACCGCCGCCACGACGAGAAGAACCATAATAACGATAGATAATCTATTCAGTTTTTTCTTCATTCTTATCACTCTCCTCACTCGAACACAACGCACGCCCACAGCCATTGATTGCTTTCGGACGACATAATGCCCTTGCTTTCCGCTACGCCGCCGCCGTCGTTAAACAATCTCTTCGTGATGCTTATGCGTTGCAAGAACAGTTGCAATTCCTGCGTCACGGGATAACAGCCCACGGCGTTCGTATACTCTGCGTAGGTTTTTATGAATCCTACGTAATTGTAATATCTGTTTTGCCCCTTTTCGTCCTTGCCCTCCACCGTTTTCGGTGCGTTCATGGGGTCCAAGAACAAACTCGCGCTATCCGTCGTAATGACGTCGGTCGTCGGGATTTCGACGCCCGTATCCGAATTTCCCGTGTCCTTCGTAATCCTTGCGTACAGTATCTTTTTCGTGCCGTCCGCAAGTTCGACGTAATAGTAGTCGTTTGCTCTTCTCTCCGCTTCGCTCTTCGCGTTTTCGCCCGCATAGTGGACTTTGGAGCCGTCGAGCAAACCGTTGTTGCCGTCGAATTCGTAATACGCGGTGAAACTTCCTCTATAATCGCTGAAAGCAATATCCGAAATCGCGTCGAAATCGTGCGTCGCCTCGACCTCTATCGTTTGCAATTTTCCGCTATCCGTGTATTCTCCGTCCCTTTCGAGAATGAAGTCCACGTTTATCGGGAACACGTTTTTATCCAGCGTCGTAGCGTAAATGTGGAAATGGAACGTCGGATATTGACTTCCGCTGACCTTCATTTCCCATCGAACGTTCTTCGTATAGGTGCTTTCCTCTCCGCCGCCCTCTATCGTCGTGCCGGTCGGATTGACGAAGGCAAAGGAGCCGCCGTGATAGTCGAGCATGGGACAGAGTTTGTTCGCCGTGACGTCAATCAAGGTTTCCAAGGAATATTCACCGGCGGTCTGAGGCTCGTACGTAAACCACAAGCCGTTTTCGAAGTTATCCGCAGTGAGAACCGCTCTGTATGCGCCCGTAGATTTAAGGATAAAACGGTCGTAACTGCTGAGTCCCGTAGCGTCGGGATTGCTCACCTCGCCCAACTTGAAAATTTGAATGACTATATCCCTTTCATCCCTGTTCGTGACGTAGACATTGGGGTTATAGGTGTATCCTTTCGGAATTGCGGACAACGTGACTTTGTAATCTCCGTCAAGACCGCTTACTCGCGCGACGCCGTCTTTGTCGAAACTTGCCGAATAATACGCGCCGCTACTGCTTTCAACGTCCGTCCAGATGACTTTTATGTCGATAAGATAAGCAGTCGCCACCTTTTCGCTCAATCTCACGGTGAAAACGTCCTCCGAACTTCCGCTCGTCGTGCCGCTCGAATCGTCGCCCAAAAGGTTTCCGCCGTTATTATCGTTTCCGCCGCCCGATGGGATTCCGTCGTTAGTCGCGGGATTGTAGTTGCACGCAACCATAGTCACGGCAAGGACGAAAATAATCACCGCAACCAAAATCGTTTTCAGTTTTCCGCTTGCTATTTTCATATCATTTCCTTCCTTTGCCGAAAAGGCTGCGTATATCTTCCCACTTAATCTTGCGCACGATGACGTCCGCGACGAACAAAACTACGCATATGATGAGAAGAATAAGGGACAAATCAAGTTCGTAACTTGCAATCATACTCTCGTCGTTTTCTATTCTGATGACGTCGTCGACGTCCATGACCTTGCCTTCGGAGCCTATCATCTTGTAAAGCGTTGCTATGTCGTAGGATGCGAAACTGTCGTATTCGGGCAGATACGTCACGTAGTATGAGTAATTTGCCGAATAATTTGCTCGTCCTTCCTCGATATAGTCGATGACGACTTCGTACTTGCCGACGTTGTAGGTTGCAAAACTGTATTTATAACACGACGTTGCAAACGTCATATTGCTTTGTTCGGTTATTCTTTCCGCGTTTTCGGTTTCACCGGGGGTGGTGAGAGTGACTTTCACGACCGCGCTGTTGGACATTCTCGCGGGGGTCGCCGTAATATGGATATATCCGTTTTCTTCGATTGTTTCGAGAACGAAAGGATAATTCGCCTTTTCGTCGGGAATATTCGTCGAGAGCAAATTCTCGAAGAACGGATCCGCAACGGCGTTGCTCCACTCTTTCGTATGTTTCAAAGAGGCCGCAAAGGTCGCCACTTTGCCCTTTCCGTAAGTCCAATAGCCGTAAAGCGGAACGCTTCTGTCGTCGTAAGACAATTCGAGAACGGTTGTCGAGCCCGACTTTGCTTTGCTGACTACGAATCCCGTTATATAATCGTCGGACACGAAATTCACTCCGCTCAAAGCGGAATCCGACGAACGCACCACTACGACGTTTGCGGGTTCGTCGTCCATAACGACTTCGGTGAGGTCGTCTATGATTCCGTCGCCGAATACGACGTCGTCGAGAGAGTCGAGAGTGTTTGCAAAGGAATAAGTGCCGCCCGTGATACTCGCTATATTGTTAAGAAGTTCTTTTGCGTGTATGGATTGAGAACTCGTAAAATCTCCGCCTCTGCCCACGTCTATAACGGACACGGATATGCGGCTTCTCTTCATATCGTTCAACACTTGGGTTATCTTTTCTTCTTCGTCGCCGTTGCCTTGGTTATCAACGGACAAACCGTCGCTGATTAGCATGATTTGTTTTTCCTCGAAACGAAGATTCTTCATGAGTTTATACGCCTCTTGCAAACCGAAACTGATGACGGTGCCGTGCTCCGCCTCTATGGAATCTATTGCGTCGAGTGCGCTTTGACGGGTGGAAACGGATTCTCCCGTAGCGGGTTCGTCGTGAATTTCCGCGGGTGCGAATTTCGTATAGTAGTTGCCGTTGAACACGACCACGCAAGCCCAATCTCCTTCGCTCAATTTCGAAATTAGTTGTTTGCTTGCGGATTTTGCGATTGCGAACTTCGAATAAGTTTCCATACTTCTCGACGCGTCCACGACTATCGTATAGAGTTTGGAATCTCTGTCCGCGTTTCCGAATTTAACGGGAAGCATATTCGCAAGGGAGACGAGGGATTCGTTGTCCTGCGTGTAAACGTTGCCGTAAGTCACGAGGCTCTTGCCGAATTTAGACACGACGATATTCAAATTTTCAAGGAAAAGCGTGCTGTTCGCTGCTTTCGTCATATCTGCGTTGCTTATGATTATTTCGTCGTAACCGCACAAATCCTCGATGGTCATGGGGATATCCCCGTCGGGTGCGAATACGGTCACGTTTGCCTTTCCGTAATATCTTTCCTTGAATTCAGCCTCGTCCTCGTCTTTTTCGGTTATCAGTAGCACGTTGACGGAATCCGAAACGGTTTGCGAGAATTTTGCGTTGTTATTAAGAGAATTTTCGTCACCTTCCGCGTCCACTCTAACCTCGTATTCGAAAGTGCCTTTCACGCTCGTATCGAGATCGAAAGTGACGTTGTTGTTGCCTTTTGTTAGGCGAACGGGTTGACTGCTCATCTGCAAATTCCCTCTATACAGGGATACGGTCGCTCTTGTTTCGTAAGTGCTACGGACGGTAACGACCGCTTCTTCCTCTTTGCCGTTGTAAGTATTTTGCGTAGCGACGGCGGAAATCATTTGCACTTCCTGCGCATCCGCGGAGAGATTGTCGTCCACGTAGACCGCGTCCACGAAAATTCCTTCCGCGCGCACTGCGTCGACCGCGCGTTTCAACGCGTTGGAGTCTTTGACGTGCGTTTGTTTGCCGTCCGTCATCAAGACTATTCTCTTGATAACGCCGTCGCGGAAGAGAGAGGTCGCGTAGTCGAGTGCGCCTTCTATATCAGTTTCGCTTTCAACCAAAAGGTCGGTATCCGCCGCCTTGACGCTTTTCACGGACTTGCCGAGAGGGACGAGAAGTTGTTGGTCTTTTGCAAAACAAACCACCCCGAGTTTAGAGTTTTTGGGAAGATTCACTTTGAGTTCGTCGATATAGTTGTCGATGGTATCGAGATTCTTTTCAGCGGAAAAAGATACGTCCGCAAGCACGTAAACGTCGGTTTCGGTCACCGTAGTTTCGACGGTTGCGCCCGCAAGTGCGAAAGCAATGCAGAGTGCCATAAGGACGTGAAGGACGCCGGACGCGATATTATGCGCGTTGGCGTTATCCTTTCTGACAGCCCAAAAGAACGGTACTGCGAGCAATACCGCGATAGGAATCGCGATTAACAACAGATAGGCGTTATCGAAGTTGATACTGCTCATAACAATACACCATCCAATCCGCGACGAAAATCACGGCGAGAATAATAAACAATGCGAGTAGATTATCGTATATTCCGTCCCTACCGCCTGCGACCGCGGTGCCTACGATAGAAAAACTATTCGCTTCCGAAACGGTTGCGCTTTCTGAATACGGCATTTCGGAATACATATAAACCGTGCGTTCGGAAACGTTGTTGCCGCTGCCGACGCGGATTTTTACGGAATACAACCCCACTTCCGCAAGCGTGTACTTGGCCGTTGCGGCTTCCGTGGAAAGATATTCTTCTTCCCCGGACGGAGTCACCACTTTGATACTTTGAGTGTTTGCGAGCACGTTGATATCCACGACGTCCCCGCAGAAATAGTTTGCCTCGTCGATAACCTGCGGGAAAGTGTATCCCAGCAAGTTGCTGACGAGTCTGATATAGTTGTAAGTCAACGGTACGTCCGAGCGATTAAGACTGAACGCAAAGACGACTTCTCTGTTGTTGTAGCCGTTGTTACCCACGAACACGACCGGACTTCCCTCGCAAGTGAGCAAAGTCAAAAAGTCGGTGCTGTATTTGTTGTAATCCGTTATGGTCAGCGATTCGTTTCTGTCCAACCCCTCGAGGAGTTTTTTAACTTCGGACTTCGACGAATTGCTGTATTCAATGGATTTTTCGTAAGTTTCGGCTTCGGTTTGGAATGCGAATCCCGAATTTGCTACCGTCGCGGAAGGCGCAAAGAACCAAACAGCACCGTTGGACGGCAACTCCGCGGGAGTGAACTCGTCGAAGATATAAAGTCCGTAACTCAATCCCGTAACCGCCGCCGCATCGTATTCTTCGGGCGCCATGACGTCTATTTGTCTGTGTCCGAGAGAGTTGAGAATGGATTTCAGGAAGAAAGGATGTTCGCTCACGATGAGAGTGTCGAACGACGCGCCGTGCTTGACGTTGTAAAGGACGATTTCGTTATCAGACGCAATCGCGTCTTTATTTTCCACAACCACTCTCACGGATTGATAATCCGCTACGGACTCGCACTTAATTTCGAATCCCGTCGCACTACTTAAAGTGAGAGATGCAAGTTCGTCGTCGTTCAAAGATACGTTCACTTTATCCGACTTTCCGACCACGGAAACGGTCTTTTGTCCAGCGGGTTTTTCCGCGTCGTCCACGTAGACGGACACGGTAAGCATTCCGCTTCCGCCGTATGCCGCGATTTTGCCTTTAACGACCAAATCCGAGTTTTGAATACTACATTCTGCGCTCACAAGTGCGTAATTGGTTTCTTTTGCCGCGACGTTGACGATTTCGACGTTAGAATAAGTCTTATAATCGCCGTCCGTCATGAAGTAGATTTTCGCGGACGGTGTTTCGTCGAAATATTCCTGTGCGCTTTCGAGTGCGCCGTCAAAGTCCGCTTGTGCACCCGACGCCTCTGCGTCCGCAAGAAGTTTTATCGCTTGCTCTTTGTCCGTAATGCCGTGATAAAGGACTGCGGAAGTTTCGCTTGCGCAAATAAGCGTATACGTGCTTCCGTTTTTCGATTCGCGAATGATATTCTCGATATTCTTCTTCGCTCTGTCGAAACGAGATTCTCCGTCAACGACCGCCGCCATACTGCCCGAGCCGTCCAAAACGAAACAATAATCGTTTGCTCTGCCCGCAAGTGCGAGAGTGGGATGCGCGATTGCAAAAGATACGCACACGACCGCCAAAATTTGCAAAACCAAACTTATCCACTTTTGGAGTTTGTTGATAGGGTTTTTGCGTTTCAAAAACTTCTCGCTCAACGTCCAGATATAAGTGGAAGTAACGGTTTGTTCGGTATACTTATTCTTGATGATATAGATTATGACGAGGATAGGTACGCCTATCAATCCCAATAATCCGAGAGGATACGTAAAGTTCATTTCAGCACCCCCATATCGGTAAGCGTTTCAAAGAAGATTTTGCCGACGGAATCTTCGTCCGAAACGAGCAAATAGTCCGCCCCTCTCGCCGAGCAGAAATCCTTGATTCTGTTCTGCACGTATTCGAGTGCTTTCTTATATGCATTTATAATATCTCTATTTATATTTCTACGATAATACTTGTTGAAATCCTCGGAGTCGAAAAGGTGCATTTTCCCTCTGACTTTGGGATTGAGTTCGTCGCCGGACAAAACCTGCACGCAAAGCACGTCCCTCTTTTTGGAAATCATATAGTCGATAGCGGTTTCGTAGTCGTTGTCGGTGAGGAAGTCCGAAATAATCACGGACACGCCGTCGCCGTAACCGACTTTCGTAGGCAAAATCGCCTCGCTCAAACTGCTGTCGCCGTCGAAAACGATATCATTCAACTTCCCTATCGAATTGAGATAGGATTCCTTCCCCGACATATTCAAAACGACGTCCTCGATTTCGGTTCCGCGGACTGCGAAAATGGAAACTTTATCCATTGCGATTATGGAAAGATACGCCAAGACGGCGGCTATCCTCAACGCTTGTTCCGCCTTTTTCGCCTTGCCGAAATCCATAGATCTACTTGCGTCGATATAGATTGCGGTGTGCAGACGACGTTCGTCGAGATATTGTTTCGTGTAGAGTTTGTCGAAGCGCGCGAAAGCATTCCAGTCGATTTTGGTAACGTCGTCACCGGGCATGTATTCTCTGAAATCGGCAAATTCACAAGAGGAGCCGAACGTCTTGCTCTTGTGATTGCCGCCGAACATGCCTGCGACGTTATTTTTGACGAGTATTTCCAACAATTCAACTTCTTTGAGGAACTCGTCCGTTATCGCTAATTTACTCATAAAACGCTTCCGTAACTATTTTGCTTATTTGACTTTGCAGATTTTCTTGTTCTCTTCGACGAGGCGGTCGATAACGTCGTCGACGGAGAGTTTTTCGTTGATTGCGGTGTAATTGATTTTGATTCTGTGTCTTAACACGGGGTGCGCAAGGGCGTCGATATCTTCGTAAGAAACGTTGTAATTGCCCTTCATCAACGCTCTGATTTTCGCGCAGGTGATAAGTGCTTGCGCGGCTCTCGGCGACGCACCGTATTTGAGATACTTCATCGCGACTTCGGAAGTAGACGCCAATTCGGGGTGAGAATGTGCAACCAAACTGACCGCATAGTGAAGCACGTCGTCGATGACGGGCATTTGTTTTGCGATTTCTCTCATTTCGAGGACGGTTGCGCCGTCTACGACTGCGTCTGCGTTTTCGTCCATGGTTATTTGCGTCATGTTGACGATGTCTTTAAGTTCGTCGGTTGACGGGAAACTCATGATGAGTTTGAGCATAAAGCGGTCCATTTGCGCTTCGGGAAGCGGATAGGTGCCGTCTTGCTCGATGGGGTTTTCGGTCGCAAGCACGAAGAAAGGCTCGTCGAGGATATAAGTCTTCTTTGCGACGGTTATCTTATGCTCCTGCATAACTTCGAGCATTGCCGCCTGCGTTTTAGGCGTGGCGCGGTTGATTTCGTCCGCAAGCACGAGGTTTGCAAAGATAGGACCTCTTTGGAACACGGAATTGAGTTTGCCGTTGTCGTCCTTTTCGATGACGTTAGTGCCCGTCACGTCGGACGGCATAAGGTCGGGAGTAAACTGAATTCTGGAGAAAGGAAGTCCGAGGGTTTTCCCTAACGAACGCACCAAACGGGTTTTCCCGACGCCGGGGACGCCTTCGAGCAACACGTTGCCGCCCGCAATAATTGCGATGATAACGTTGTCGATAATTTCGTCTTGACCTACGACGTCCTTGTGCAATTCATCTCTTATTCTGTTGATAACAAGACTGAATTCCTTTATTCTTGCTTCATTTTCCATAGTTCTATCTCCATGTGTGTATTTTTGATATTAGTCGGCGTCTTCGGACGAGTCCGTCGAGTTGCCGTAGAGAATTCCGATATAGTTGTTGATATAAGATTTCATTTCTTCGCTCAAACCGGATTCCTCGTCACTGAGTCTTTCGTACAATTTCGCGACGTATTCGTTCCAAACCTGTCCGTAAGGCACGTACGTCTTCGTCGTCGGGTCGTAAACCGCGTCTTCTCCGCCGTATACGGCGTTGTTGTCGCCAAGACCTCCGCCTTGCGCTCCGTTGTCGCCGTCGTTTACGTCGTCGTCGGAAGTGTCGGACAAAGTCAAATCCGAAGGATAAACCTTGACGCCGAAAATATCGTAGAGAGAATTGAAAATCATATCTTCCATCATGCGATTGTACACTTGAACCACAAGTTCTTTCGCCGCCGCCGAAACGAAATTCGTGCACGAGGAGGACACGATAGTCTTCAAATCATCTCTCCAATAATACTCTTTACGCACGATTTCGAAAGACTCCGAGAAGTCGTATATGGCTTTATACAAGTCGTCTTCCGCAAGTTTTTCCATAAGTTCTTCGTCAGCCATAGCCTCGTTAAGCGGGTCTACGATTTCAAAGACGATATCCCTGATTTCGACGTTGCTACCCGCCGACTTGACCTTTGCCA
This sequence comes from uncultured Bacteroidaceae bacterium, assembly GCA_964599875.1. GTDB lineage: Bacteria > Bacillota > Clostridia > Christensenellales > CAG-917 > RGIG4097. Next base: position 78,114 of record CAZRHE010000002.1, on the reverse strand, counting down.
AGAACGAATCCGTGAAAACCGAAAGTGCCGTGCGGATTTTTCCTTCGGACTGTTTCTGCTCCGCCTTGACTTGAGTCATAGTTTCGATTCCGACGTCGCCTTCATATGATTTACTCGCACTAATCAACGCGGATTTGAATTTATCGAGTTCGGAAAACTCGTTCACCGCTTCCGCAACGTCGCGATAGGAATTTGCAAGAACGACCGCTTCGTCTATGAAAGACGCGCAATTCTTGACCGCCTCGCGCATTTCGGAATTCGTTCTGATTTCGCCGAGAGTGTCTTTCAAAAGTTCGAGCGCGGCAATCGTCGGGACGGACACTTTTTCTTCGAGGTCCGAAGATTTCACGTCCGCGATGAGTTGTTCGAGTGCTTTTTCGTCCCATTCGTTCAAAACGAATTTATCCTGCACGTCCACGTCGGGAACGACGTATCTGGACGGGACGACTACGCCGGATACGAAAAACGCTATGCCGAGCACGGTTATCACGACGTATTTCCAAATTTTTGCAAAGGTTATTTTTTCTTTGGGAAGATTTTCGAGCGTTCTTTCCGCGTCCTCTCTTTGGAGTTGGAGAACCTCCCCGTCCTGCCCTGCGAACTCGACCATGGTTTGAACTTTTTCTTTGAGTCCGAACTCTTCGTCGAGGTGTTTCGCAAGAGATTTATCCGTGTAACGAGTCAGCAAAAACGTAACGCCGAACGCCGCGCCGAACGTGCCTACGCCGATAATGAGATAATAGTACCAAGCAAGACGCGCCGCACCGAGTTTGACGCCGAGAAGCACGACGCCCACTGCAAAAAGCGCGAAAAACACACCCGCGATCATGCTTTTCAAAAGCGTAATCACGGCGTATTTCTTTTTCATCTCTTTGAACTTTTCGACCATCGTACCGCCTCGTTGCATAATATCAAAAAAATTATGCATTATTTCATCGTTTATACTTCGTTTCAATACGCATATGCATAATAATGCGACATTCGTAAGGAAAATTTTATCACACGACACCCTATATGTCAAACGAATATTTTTTGTATGATATATTTTATATAATCGTGCGCAAAAAAGGAAAAATAAGTCGGTTTTGCAAAATATAACGGCTTTCCCCTTGATTTTTGCAGGGGGATATGTTAAACTATGAAAAAATATCCACACAACAAGGAGTCGTATTATGAAACATATCAAAACCGTTGAAACTCGTAATCTTTGCGAAAGCGCCGTCAAGGGCGGTTGCGGTGAATGCCAAACCTCTTGCCAATCCGCATGCAAAACCAGTTGCGGCATTGCAAACCAAAAGTGCGAAAACACCAAGAGCGAAAAAGAAAGCAAGTAACCTCATTCGACAATCTATACGGATAGGCTCGCTATACCGCGGTGTAGTGAGCCTTTTTTTGACAAAATGATACATCAATACAAACTTAACGGATATAACGTAGTCCTCGACGTCGCATCCGGCTCCGTACACCTCGTGGACGAAGTCGCATACGACGCTATAGCCCTATTCCCCACCCTGCCGAAAGATGAAATCGTGAAGAAACTCTCTTCGGATTATCCCTCCGTCCCCGCGGAAGAAATCGCGGAGTGCGTAGACGAAATCGAAGAACTCAAAAACGAAGGCAAACTCTTTTCGGAAGACGTTTTCGAGCCACTTGCGGGCAAACTCAAAGAGCGTAGCGCGGGCGTAGTCAAGGCGTTGTGCCTGCACGTCGCGCACACCTGCAACCTAAACTGCTCCTACTGCTTTGCAAGTCAAGGCAAGTATCACGGCGACAGAGCGCTTATGAGTTTCGAGGTGGGCAAACAAGCCCTCGACTTCCTCGTTGAAAATTCGGGAAGCAGAAGAAATCTCGAAGTAGACTTCTTCGGCGGCGAACCGCTTATGAATTTCGACGTCGTGAAACGCCTCGTCGCATACGCGCGCTCGATCGAGAAAGAACGCGGCAAAAACTTCCGTTTCACCCTCACCACCAACGGCGTACTAATCGACGACGACGTCATCGACTTCGCAAACAAGGAAATGAGCAACGTCGTTCTTTCCCTCGACGGCAGAAAAGAAGTACACGACCGTTTCAGAGTGGACTACGCGGGCAAAGGCAGTTACGACAAAATCGTTCCGCTCTTCCAGAAACTCGTGAAAGAAAGAGGAAACAAGGACTACTATATGAGAGGCACTTTCACCCATCACAATCCCGACTTCCTCAACGATATCAAAGCGATGCTCGACCTCGGTTTCACGGAACTTAGTATGGAACCCGTCGTCTGCGCACCCGACGACCCCTCCGCCCTCACCGAAGAAGATTTACCCGTCGTTCTCAAAGGATACGAAGACCTTGCAACCCTTATGATTGAAAGACGCAAAGAGGGAAGACCGTTCACCTTCTATCATTATATGATAGACCTCAAAGGCGGCCCCTGCATTTACAAGCGCGTTTCGGGTTGCGGAAGCGGCACGGAATACATGGCGGTCACTCCGTGGGGGGACCTCTATCCCTGCCACCAATTCGTGGGCGAAGAAAAATTCAAACTCGGCGACGTTTGGCACGGAGTTACTAACACGACTATCCAAGACGAATTCTCCGCTTGCAACGTATATACGAGAGAAGAATGTCGCGATTGCTGGGCGAAACTCTACTGCTCGGGCGGTTGCGCGGCAAACGCATATCACGCAACGGGCTCGGTCAACGGCGTTTATAAGTACGGCTGCGAACTTTTCCGCAAGCGTATGGAATGTGCCATTATGGTCGAACTCTCCAAAAACGAATGAACACCCCGATTTTAGACTTTTTGAAATCGTACGACGGCGTCGTCCGCCTACACATGCCGGGACATAAAGGGAAAGTCAACCCCTACGATATCACCGAAGTGGACGGCGCGGACGTCTTATACTCTCCGCACGGCATAATCGCGGAAAGCGAAAAAAACGCGGCGGAGATTTTCGGCACCGCAAAAACCGCATACTCCGTCGAAGGCTCTTCCCTCGGCATACGTGCGGCGGTGTATCTCGTCGCGACTTACGCAAAGTCAATCGGCAAAAACCCCGTCGTAATTGCGGCAAGAAACGTACATTCGACTTTCATATCCGCTTGTGCGCTCTCGGACGTCAGCCCCGACTGGCTGTACGGAAAGGACGATGAAATCATATCCTCCTCCGTCACGCCCGAAATTCTCGACGACGCACTTAACCACACGGATGCAACGGCGTTTTATCTCACCTCTCCCGATTATCTCGGTAATATCGCCGACGTGTCGAAATTTGCGGATATTTGTCACAAGTACGGCGCGCTCCTCGTCGTTGACGACGCACACGGCGCGTATCTTAATTTCTTATCCGAATCCCGTCATCCTATTGCACTCGGCGCGGATATAGTCGTGGACTCTGCACACAAAACTCTCCCCTGCCTTACGGGGACCGCCTACGTGCACATCTCAAAAAGCGCGCCTACCTTTTTTGCGGAGAATCTTAATAATGCGCTGTCGCTGTTTGCATCCACCAGTCCGTCTTATTTGCTGTTGTCCTCCTTGGACGAATTCAACGGAAAAGCGGACGACTTCAAGACAAAATTGCAATCCACGGTACAAGCGACCGAAAAAGTCAAAATCGCACTTAACGAAAAGGGACATATTCTCGTCGGAAACGAGCCTTTGAAAATCACGATATCCGCAAAGCCCTATGGCTATCTCGGTACCGAAATCGCGAGTGCGCTCAACGAAAAAAATATCGTCGTCGAATTTGCGGACAAAGATTTTCTCACCGTGATGATATCCCCTTGTAACACCCCCGACGACTTAAACGCACTCCTCGACGCACTTTGCGCCTTGCCTAAAAAGTCCGCGATCCTCGCTCCTTGCCCTAAACCCGCGCAAGGAGAAAAAGTTTTGTCCGTGCGGGAAGCGGTTTTCTCCCCGTCCGAAAAAATCTCGTCGAAAAACGCGGAAGGAAGAGTGCTTGCAGGGCTGACGCTATCCTGCCCTCCCGCCGTGCCTATCGCGATATGCGGAGAGCGACTTTCAAGAAACGCGATAGACGCCCTTGCCTATTACGGCATTGACGACGTGAATGTGATAAAATAAACCAACCGTCGAAACAAGCGGTTTATCATCGTAAAACTACACGATAAAATATCGATTATGAAAAGAGTCGCAAAATCGCGACTCTTTTTGGTTAGACGTTTGCATTTTGTTTGAATATCGTCCTCACTCCGTCCGCAGAGCGACGACAGGGTCCTTTTTAGCCGCGATTCTCGACGGGAAAAAGCCTGCAATCAACGTGAGCAAAACGCTTATTCCGATAAGTGCGATTGCCCAATAAGGTTGCAGCAAAACGGTAAATTCGACGCCCACGGTTTTTGAAATAATCGAAGATGCGGGGATACTCAGAATATATGTCAATATCACTCCCAAGACGCCTGACGCGAGGCCGATGATTATCGTTTCCGCATTGAAAATCCGCGTGATATCTCTCTTGCGCGCCCCTATCGCCCGCATGATTCCGATTTCTTTCGTCCTTTCCACGACGGATACGTAGGTTATTATGCCTATCATCACGGTGGAAACCACGAGGGATATTGCCGCAAACGCGATCAATATGACGGATACGGTGTCCACCATCGACGATATCGTCTGCGACATCGTTTCGGACGCATCCGTATAAATTATCTTATCCTCTTCGGATTTATCTTTGTTGTATTCGTCGAGATAGGATTTGATTTTCGCCTTGTCCTCGAAGTTTTTCGGATATATCCTGATTCCGACGGGAGTGGCGTCCCCGCCTATCGCTCTCATCACGGATTCATACGTGATTTGCCCGAAAAACGGCGCCCCCGTCAATACGTTTATAGAAGGATTTTGTTCTTGAGCCACGACGATTTCGGATTCCTTGTTTTCGGACAACAATTTCTTCGTCAAAGCCGTGGTATAATTCACGCCGGTCGCAAGCAATTCGCTCGAAGAACTTTCTTTGACTCTCATAATCGCGGTTATACTTATCGTCAAAGAATTTTCGGAATTATACATAGCCTCGTAATCGTTACCCGCCACGTAAAAACCGTCGGATTTTTTCACGTAAAAGTCGTCGTTCAAGACAATTTTGAAACTGCGTCCCAATAAGTCGTCGGGACGATAATCATCCGCAATAGTAATTCCGAATTGTTCCAAAATCGTGGTGTCTATTCTGTTGTTTTTATCTACGACGAGAGCCAATTCGCCGTACTCCGTCGGATACTTGCCCGCCAACAAATCGTATTGACTTTCGATAAACTCTCTATTGTTCGGCATTTCCGAAAACACGCTCGTCGTCGAAAAAATGTCCGAACTGCTAATCGAAGTATCCACGAGTTTATAACTTCCGTCGTCCGCGCGACTGACCACGTTTTTGCTTATGGCGTAATTGTATTCGATCGCACTATAATACGATTCGTCCGTCTTTGCTACGTAATCCAAATATTCGTCGGTTATTTTGTTTACGTGCAAAGTTGTCGAACCGCTTTTATCGTACGCATGGAATACGTTGTCGGTCGGGAAAGTACCCGTGTTCATATTTCCGTCGGGCATAGTGAAATCCGCCGCGACCGTTTGGCTTACGCTCAAAGGAAATCCCGAAAGCGTATCCTTTTCGGTTTTATCCAAAAACATCGTCATTCCGTTTGAAATCGCAAGTACAAGCGCGACACCCACGATGCCTATCGACCCCGCAACGGATATGAGAATCGTCCGAACTTTTTTCGAAAGCAGGTTTTTGAAAGAGGACGAAAGTGCGGTGCGAAAAGACATTTTCGTATGCTTATTCAACATTTTTTCGATGTTTTCCGAAGCATTTTCGGGAAGCGGATTACTGTCGTTTATGACGAGTCCGTCCCTCATTTCGATTATTCTGTCGCTATATTTGTCCGCGAGTTCTCGATTGTGCGTGACCATAATTACGAGGCGAGTTTCGGAAACTTCTTTCAAAATCTCCATCACTTGAACGCTCGTCGCGCTGTCGAGTGCGCCAGTCGGCTCGTCCGCCAAAATAATCGACGGATTGTTGACGAGAGCGCGCGCAATGGCTACGCGTTGCATTTGTCCGCCCGAAAGTTGATTAGGCTTCTTTTCGAGGTGCTCGGACAATCCTACGGCAGCCAAAGCCTCTTTCGACTTTTCCCTTCTCTCTTTTGCCGAAACTCCCGATAGCGATAGTGCCATAGCGACGTTTTCCAAAATCGACAAATGCGGAATCAGATTATAACTTTGAAACACGAAACCTATTTTCGCATTTCTGTACGCGTCCCAGTCGCTATCCTTAAACTCTTTCGTGGTTTTTCCGTCTATCAGCAGGTCGCCGTCCGTATACTTGTCAAGCCCGCCGATGATATTAAGCAAGGTCGTTTTGCCACACCCGGACGGACCGAGCACGGCTGTTAAACCGTTTTCGGAAAAATCAAGATTCACGCCTTTTAGTGCTTTCGTCGTTTCTTGACCACTACCGTAGTTTTTAGTAATATTCCTAATCGTCAGCATTTTCCACGCTCTCCGAATTTTCGATTTGCGGATTGAATACTCCACGCAAATACGCCGCTACGTCTTTCATCGTCTTTTTCTTGACGCCGAAATAGTAAATGCATACGCCGATAATCCCCGCAATCAGCGCACAGCCTATGATTATAGTGCCTATCGTGCCGCCGCTTAAACCGCTCGTCGCCGTGCCGTTCAAAAATTGGTCGTAGTAGCCGTGCGTCGGGAAAACGTAGGGACTGTCCTCTGACTTCAACACCATTTCGGGCAAGTTCACGAGCAAGAAAGACAACAACAGCAAGGCTACGATTGCACCGCACCATTGCTTAACGTTAGGCTTCGGTTTATGGAAAATGAAATACAAAAGGTACGCAATCGCAACGGGCAAAAATCCGAAAAGCGCGGTGTTAAGTCCCGGTGCGTAAAACGCCGTCTGCCCCATATCTCCGAAAGCGGCAAGTGACTTTGAAGCAAGCACTATATGTATCACCGCCTCGAATAAACTGAAGAGAGATATCGCGATTCCCGCACCCGTGTTCAGTCCCCATACGAAAAGCACGATAACGCCTACTATCGCTCCGCCGAGGTTTGTTATCATATCCGTAATCTGACTCATGGGATAGCGGTCGGGCAAGGCGGAATTTTCATTGTATATATAATGGAATCCGCCGGGCATAACCCACTCTTCCCAAACGTGAAATACGAGCACTATTATAGCAATCGTACCGAGCCTATTGCACCAATCGAGTTTTTTCCACTTCACCGCAAGCCATACGGATAGAAACAACCCTATCCCGACCATCAGGTAAAGCCAACCCGTGCCTACAAACCAATACCAAAAGTTCATACTATTCTCCTTTGAAATATATTTCTAACTGGGTTAGATAATTCCGTAAAAAATAAGCGTTTTCAAAAACGCAATTCTTTTTATATTTCACTCACGTCGATATTCGTCCTTGCGACTTCCTCGATTTCCGACGCAAGTGCGATAAACGCAATGATTTTTTCCATTCCTACCCCGTCGATGACTGCGGATACGTGTTTTTTCATCTCCGACTGCATGGAGAGTGCGACGTCCTTGCCGTGCGCGGTCAACTCGACGATAGTAACTCGTCCGTCTTTTTCGTCCGCCTTTTTGACGATGAGGTCTTTTTTGAGCATTTTTTGCAAAAGCACCGCAACTCTTGCCGTGCTGACGCTCATTTTTTCGCTGATATCCCCCGCGGTCAAAGGACTTCCGCTTTCGTTCAAAATTTTGAGCACGAAACCTACGCCCTCTTTCGCTCCGTTAAGGTGACCCAAAAATTCGTCGATATGAGAATTTTCCAATGCATTTACAACGTATTCGATTTGTTTCTCGGTCGCCATAATTCACCTCGCAGATATCTAACTGGGTTAGATTATATAACCTCTATAAAAATTTGTCAATAGTTTACGCAACTTCGTTTTGCTCTTTAAGGACTTCGGGATTTCTCGGTTCACGCACGTATTCGTTGTCGGGGAGCGACCCTCTCCACTTCGTCGTAAAGAAGAATATCGCGGAGAGCACCGTGCCGACCGCCCAACCGATAGGCCACGCCCACCATATGCCGACGTATCCGAGAGGCTTATAAAGAAGTTCGGCAATCGCGACTCTCAAAATCAAATCCGTAAAGGTCGTGATAGCGAATCGCACCATTTTGCCCGCTCCGCGCAACACGCCGTCCGCGATGATTTTCACCGCTATCAAGAAGTAGAAAGGGGACACTATGGTCAGGAATTTCAGTCCCGTTTCGATTGCTTCCGCCCCGCCCTCTTCGAGGAATATGAGAAGTAGCGGCTTGCCCGCGGCAAGATAAAGCGCGACGATAGGGATACAGAGTATCCAAATAAATATCATGCCTGCCTTAAATCCGGGCATAATTCGCTCTGTTTTGTTTGCGCCGAGGTTTTGAGAGGTGTAATTCGATATGCCGTTGCCGAGTGTTGTAAAGGACGTGACGACGAGGTTGTTGAGTTTGACGCTTGCGGCGTATCCCGCCATGACCGCCTCTCCGAAAGAGTTGACGACGCTTTGAATGATGAGGTTGCCGACGGACACGAAACTCTGTTGCATTATGCTGGGCACCGCGATAATCGCGATATCCTTGAATATGCGCCAAGAGAAGACTTGAATTTTGCCCTCCGTTTTGATTTTGCGAAGTCTAAACAGCACCGCTACGACGGACGCAAGACAACTTACGCCTTGACAAATAAAGGTCGCCCAAGCAACGCCCGCTACTCCCATATGGAAGGACGCGACGAAAAGTATATCCACCCCGATATTTGCAAGTGAGGATACGGCAAGGAAGATAAACGGCGTTTTGCTGTCCCCCATCGCCGAGAAAATACCCGTAGAAATGTTATAGAAGAAGACGAAAGGAAGTCCCCATACGTAAATGTCGAGATATAACAAGGAATCCGCCATCAAGGAATCCGGAGTGTTGATGAGAGAAAGCAACAATTCTCCGCACGTGACGCCGAGAATCATAAGCACTGCACAAAGTACGCTACCCGAAATCCAAGTAGTGTAAATTGCGGTTTTCATATCCCTGAAATTCTTCGCGCCGAATAATCTCGAAACGATGACCGAGCAACCTATATTGCACCCGAATGCGAATGCTATGAAAATGAGGGTTATTTCATAGGAATTGCCCACCGCCGCAAGAGCGTCGTTGCCGATGAATTTGCCCGCGACGAAACTGTCCGCAAGGTTGTAAAGTTGCTGAAATATGATACTGCCGAAAAGCGGCAGACAGAATTTCCAAATGACGTTAAGCGGTTTGCCGACCGTTAAATCTTTTTCCATAATTACGCCTCGCACGGTATTTTAGTCTTATGGAAAAAATAAGTCAAACGCATAAACGTCGTATTTTCAAAAAAGCAAATAATCATACAAATTATTTAATTTGTCGTTAAGCGGCTTTAAAAGAAAACGAGCCGCGCTTTTGCACGGCTCGCATATTCTCGACTTGTTATTTTGCAAGATATCTTGCGAGTTTTTTCTTTTCGAGTGCGAGATACGCCCATTTGACGGGAGGGCAAATCGCCATAAGCACTCTGGACATAACGAACAACTTGGAAGGATTGACGTATTTTTTGCCTTTCTCTATGCCCTTGACCATGCATTTTGCGACGTGTGCGGGTTTTTGCACGGGGAAAGGACGCTCGGTTATGGTTCTGCCACTGCCTTCCGCCGCCTTTTTGAAGAATCCCGTATCGGTAGCGATGGGATAGAGGCAAGTGAGTTGTACGTTTTTCGCTTTCTCGTAGCGGATTCCTTCTTGGAAACCTTGCATTGCGAATTTGCTTGCGCTGTAAAGTGCGTAGCCGGGCATCGCCATCTTGCCGATTGCGGAAACGGTGATTGCAAATACGCCTTTCTTTTCGCCGATATATTCCACGTATTTCTCGTAAGAATAGATGGGTGAGAATACGTTGACCGCAAAGATTTTTTCGGTGCGTTCCCAGTTGACGTAGTCCACTTTCTCGTAGTAAGGGAATCCCGCGTTTGCGTAGAAGATATCGATTGCGCCGAGTTTTTCGATTGCGGTTGCGAAGATGAGGTCCACGTTTTCTTTGGTGGAAACGTCGCATTGCATAACGATAACTTTGGACTTATCGAAAGATTCCAGATTGTTGACGTTGAGGTCTACTGCCAAAATCTTGTTGTCCCCTTGGACGAGGAGTTTCAAGGTTTCAAGACCGATACCGCTGTTTGCTCCGGTGAGTACGATTTTTTTGCCGGTAATCATAATTTATCTCCCTAAAAGGTTTTGTTTTCTAAAGTATAATCGAATTGCGTCGAAAAAACAAGTCTATTTTTTGAGTGCGAGACTTGCTTTCTCTACGAGTTCTTCCATAGTGCCGTCGTTATCGATGATTTTCGTCGCGACTTTTTCAAGTTCGGACACGGGGACTTGCGCCTCGATGATTTTCAACGCGCGCTCTTTTTCCACTCCCCTCTTTTCAAGACGTTCCAAACGCTTATCGAGGGAGCACCTGACGAGGATTATTTCATCGAAGATGTCGATAACGCCGCTCTCGAGCGCAAGCGGCAACTCTACGACCGCATCCCCCGCACTCAAAATTCTCTTCCCGATTTCGGGATGAGCGATTGCGTTGAGGTCAAGCCTTGCGTTTTCATCGGAGAACACGATAACGGAGAGTGCGGATTTATCCACGACGCCGTTTTTCACGACTGACGGAAATCTTTTTTCTATCTTCTCGACGTATTCGGGGTCGGACAGCAATTCGCGATTTATATCATCCGCGGACAGTGTAGTATAGCCGAGTGCTTTTGCAACAGACAACACCGCGCTTTTTCCGCTCCCTATTCCGCCTATAATCGCGATTTTCATTTGAGGTCGCTCCACTTCTTGCCGACGACTGCGTCCGCGATGAGAGGTACTCTCAAAGAAACCGCGCCTTCCATTTCCTCTTTCAAAATCCTTACGACCTCGTCTTTTTCGTCGGGTGCGGTGTCGATGATGAGTTCGTCGTGCACCTGTAAAATCATCTTGGATTTCATGTTTTCAAGGCGTTTTTCCACGCCGAGCATAGCGAGTTTGATGATATCCGCCGCCGAGCCCTGCAAGGGAGTATTCTTCGCCATTCTTTCAGCGGACGAGCGCACGAGATAATTGGACGCGTTTATATCCGACAAATTTCTTCTTCTGCCGAGCAAAGTGACCGCATAGCCGTGCTCCTTTGCAAACGCCACGTTTCCGTCGAGGTATTCTTTGACGGTGGGATAGGTTTCGAAATATCTTTCGATAAATTCTTTCGCCTTATATTTGGGGATAGCGAGGTTTTCCGCAAGCCCGAAGTCGCTCATGCCGTAGATAATGCCGAAATTGACCGCCTTTGCGTCCCGTCTTTGCGCGGGAGTGATTTCGTCCACGGGGATTCCGAGGATTTGTGATGCGGTGAGCGCGTGAATATCGTCCGCGCGGTTGTACGCCTCGATGAGTTTCTCGTCCCCGCTGAAATGCGCGAGCAAACGAAGTTCGATTTGACTGTAGTCGGCGGACACGAGGACGTTATCTCCGCTTGCGACGAAAGCACTCTTTACGTCTTTTGATTCTTCGCTGCGGACGGGGATATTTTGCAAGTTGGGATTGGTGCTCGACAGCCTGCCCGTCGTAGTTATGCACTGATTGAATTCGGTGTGGATTTTACCTCTGTTGACGAGCGGTTGAAGTCCGACGACGTAAGTCGACAGGAGTTTATTATATCTTCGCCATTCGAGGACGAGAGGGACGACGGGGTGCTCGGATACGAGCCCCGACAAAACTTCTTCCCCGACGCTGTAACCCGTCTTTGTTTTTTTGCCGTGTTTAAGCCCGAGTTTTTCAAAAAGCACGTCGCCGAGTTGTTTAGGCGACGCTACGTTAAACTCGAATCCGACGGCGTCGTAAATCCGTTTCGTGAGGTCGTCCACAATATTCGTATATTTGACTTTAAGGTCGTCGAGTCTTTCCGCCTCGACTGAAAAACCTCTCTCTTCCATTTTGCCGAGAACAACCGAAAGTGGCTGTTCAACGTCGTAAAACAGTCGTTCAAGTCCCTTTTTTGCGATTTTGTCTTTAAGTTCGGCGGCATAGAAGAATGTTTGCGCCGCCCCTATTTCAAGCCCTTCCGCGCCGAGAACGGCATCTATCGACTTAATCGGTGCACTTTCTCTCACGAGGTGCGTCGCAATCATAACGTCGAAGAATTTTTCGGATTCCACGCCGTAATTTTTGCGAAGTGCTTTGGAATCGTAGCAGATAAGGGTTTTGGTTTTGACAAGTCGTTTGACCTCGTCGAGCGCGCTGTCGAAGGTCATATCCGCGAACAAATCGTCTCCGCAAGACAACACGTATTCTTTCTTTTCGTCGACGGCAAACGAGATTTTGTCACCGATGAGGACGGCGACGGAATCCCCCGTCATATACTTTTCGATATCTGCGGTTGCGGTGATTTCGACTTTTTCGACTTCCGCTCTTTCCCTTGCCGCGGGAGCGTCCCCCTCCTCGAATTCCATAGACGCGACTATGGAATTTAGTTCGAGTTCTTGCAGCATGATTTTTACTTCTTTCGGGAACACGGGATTGAACGCCATATCCTCGAGAGTACACTCGACGGGGACGTCGCGGTCTATGGTTGCAAGAGTGCGGGAAAGGAGTGCGATATCCTTTCCGTTTTTGACTTGCTCGCCGAGTTTGCCGGGGATTTCGTCCGCACGCGCGAGGATTTCGTCAAGACTGCCGAATTTGTCGAGAAGGTCTTTCGCGGTCTTTTCGCCCACGCCCTTTATGCCGGGGATATTGTCGGACGGGTCGCCGCGGAGCGCCTTGTAGTCGATGAATTTTTCAACGGTGAAACCGTCTGCAAGCAAACTTTCGGGAGTGACTTCCACGATATCCGTCACCCCTTTTTTCGTCCAAAGGACGTGCGTAGATTCTCCGACGAGTTGGAAACTATCCCTATCCCCCGTGACGATGAGGGTTTCGTCGTCGAAACGCTTTGAAAGCGTGCCGAGGATATCGTCCGCCTCGTAACCCTCGAGGCTCACGACTTTAAGTCGCATTGCGGATAGTATGTTTTTAAGCGGTTCGACCTGCATTGCAAGTTCGGCGTCCATAGGCTTTCTGGTAGCCTTGTAGCCGTCGAACATTTTATGTCTGAAAGTGGGCGCTTTGAGGTCGAAAGCGACTGCGATATGAGTAGGTTTTTGCTCTTTGACAAGTTTAGCGGTAAGGCGCAAGAAACCTAAAATCGCGCCCGTATACGTACCCTTCGAGGTTTTGAGTCCCGGGAGGGCGTGATAGGCGCGATGAAGCAAACTGTTGCCGTCTATTAAAATAATTTTGTTTGACATCTATTCGTTGTAAGGCAAGATAAGCCCTGCGTCGAGCAGGCGTCTTGCGTCGTCGTAACCCTGCTTGCGCATTTTGCCGAATTTCTCCTCGTTGAACGCCATTGCAAGACCGAGGTCTGACTCGGGCATGATATAAGTGATATCGAGGTCGTCCCTTTCGATATTGCGTTTAGGGGGCTTGGATTCGACGTTTGTGCGGATGACGACGAATTTTCTATAACCGTGACGAGCGAGGAGATTGACGGGCATATTGTCGTAGACGCCGCCGTCGATATACTTCACGCCGTCTATGACCTTGGGCGGAAAGATGGGGAAAGAGGCGGACGCGATGACGAAGTCCAAAAGTTTACCGTCCGGGATATCCTCTTTCATGAGTTCGACGGGTTTCATATTGGTGATATCGTAAGTCACGAGCCCGAAATCGAGTTTTGATTCTCTCACTTTTCTTTCTTCGAGGCGGTCGTAAAGCCACTTTTCGCTCTTGACGTAGGAGTCCTTTATGACCTCTCGGAGATTGGTGAGTTTTTTGCCCGCGTACGACATCATATCGAGGTCGAAATCCTTGTTTTTGTACTTGGAAATCCAGTCGGGATCGATATCGAAAACCGTACTGAAAGTGACCTCGTCCCAAAGTGCGGACATTCTTTCTACGCCGTCGGCGACAAAGACCGCGCCGTTGACGGCACCGATTGACGTGCCTGCGACGCCGTCGAAAACAACGCCTGCCTCGTGGAGTGCTTCTATAGCCCCCATTTGATAGACGCCTTTTGCGCCGCCGCCCTCAAGAATTAAACCGAGTTTTTCCCGTTGCATAGTTTGCTCCTCACCGATACGGGTGTTTACGTATCGATTTTCATATGTTAAAGTGCGTTTTGTCAGTTTTACCCGACTCCGTGCAATTTATTTATGAGTTTTTTGTTTATCTTATAATCGCTGCTCGGCACGATATCTTCGACGGTATTCTTGTACGTGAAGAGATAGACCGTATTCGCGATGATATCCAAGCCGCTCAAGATATCGCTCGTGACGAAAGTCAGTCTTTCGTCTTCAAACGACCATTCGAGATAAGTCGGATATTTTACGCCCGTGCTCATAAAGCCGATGAGGAAGAATTCCTCGCGGTTATACGAATAGCGATAATCCTCGATCTTCTTATCCAAAAGTCTTTCGCGAAGGAGGGTGTTTATGCCCTGTGCAAGCGCGACGTCGGTATCACCGCTTCCGAAAACGTCGCTCGGAAGAAGATTCATCGTGTTGACGGATTGCCAGTTGTATATATCGAGGAAACCTTCTTGCTTGTAGAAAGTGTTTTTGCCTTCCGCAAGGAGTGCGTCGCGTTTTTCTACGATGATCTCTTTGTTTGCGTCGAGCGCATAGTCTTTATACTCGAAAGAAAGGCTCATGCCGACAAGGTTGGACATGACGCAGTTTTTGGTGGTAAGTTTCGAGTAACTGACGGTCATGGTGTCGGGGTCGTTTCCGAAAGTTCTCGTAGGCACGTAGATGCCGACGCCCGCGCAGTTGCGGAGAATACAACCCTCTAACGTGGTTTCGCAAGTGAACACTTTGCAAAGCGCGTTGCCGTTTTCGAAGATACAATATTCCGCTCTCGTGTTGGAGAGATAGCAATAATTGCCGTTCTCGTAATCGCCGTGCGTGCGTCCTCTGGTGCCGAACATAATGGCGGAGCCTTGGAAACCTTCGGTCTGGTCTTGCGAGATACTATCCCCTACGACGCGGTTTGCGCGGAATATGCCGTTGGACACGAAAGAGTTATCCGCATTGCAAATCATAAGCGCGGCGTGGGTGTTTGTGAGTTGACCGGGCTCTGCGGAGAGCATAAATCCGTTGCCGTAGTAACCCGCCGAGTTGTAAAGAACGGGAGAATCCGTGCGGATAGAGTGGTCGATTTCGATATTATTCACAAGACACACGTTGATTTTTTCTTCGGTTGCGGCTTTCAAGGTGTCGAAATCGGTTGCCTTGACTGCATTCACGACGGTTATTTCCACGTTATCGCGGGAAAGACTGCTCGTCGGGAATTTGGGATACTTCGCACTGACTTTCACGGTTAGGACCGTTTTCTCGGTCACTTTTTCGTGATTGAGATAAAGTCTGTTGCTCACAAAGTAGCCTTTGTCGCTAACTTCTCCGTTTTCGAGAAGTTCGAACTTGAATGCCTCGTAAAACGCCGCTTTTTCACTTTCAGGGGGTGCGGGACGCACCAACTCAACGTCAATATAGTTTGCAACCTTGTTTTTGTTTGCCTCTATATTCTCGTATTTGAGAGTGGGGATTACGTATTCGAGCGCAAGTCCCGCGTCCGTATATTCGTCCGCCGTCTTATCCATAATGACGGACACCGCTTTTTCTCTCACGTTGAGAGTGAGAACGTCGCTATAATCTCCGCAAGTCGCGGTCACGGTCACTATGCCGTTGCCCTTTCCTTCGAGCACGCCGTCCGTGACGGTAGCGATTCTGTCGTTGTCTACGCTCCAAGTAACCTGAGGTTTATCCGCCTTGAATACACTCTTCCACACGACTTCGAGATTGAGTTTTTCGCCCACTGCAAACACGAAACTGCTTTCGCCGTCCACGTATGCGAAGAGGTTTTTGTTTTTGATGACTATTCCGTCTTCGACGGTCAGGGTGACTACGCCGTATGCGGTTTCGATTTGCGCCTCGTTCTTATCCTCCGCGATGACGATTTCATCCCCTTCTATACTCGCGTTGACAAGGTTTACGATATCGTTTTCCGCAATTCCGAATGCGGACAAAGGAATTCTTCTGACGTCCGTAGAAACTGCGTTTCCAAGCAAGGATGCGTTCTTTTCAACGGTTATAACGTAAGGCGCGCTTTCGACGTAACCGCCCTCTACGTACGCTCTTGCGACGATTTCAGCACTTCCCTCTTTCTTGCCGACGACTACGCCGTTGCTATCGACGGTGAGGACGGATTCGTCCGAGGATATCCATTCAAGTCTATCAACGATTGCGCCTACGGGATTGAGCAGGACGGAAAGGAGTGCGTTTTCGCTTTCCTTAATCGCAGAAACTTCGCTTTGCACCGCAACTGCTTTCAAAGTGACGTCAGTGACGAAAACCTGACAGGTTGCGGATTTATCTTCCGCATTGCAAACGATGACGAAAGAGCAACTGTCCGTGACTTTGAATTTGCCCGTGGTGTTGGTATCCGTCCTATTGCCGTCCGCATCCACGAGATAGACGGGAGCAAGGACGACTTTCACCGAGGGGTCGGAGGGGTTTTCGAGATAATTCTCGTACTCCTCTTGCAACTCCGAGTTGTCGAATTTTATACTTCCCTCGTCGATATCCCAAGTGCAAGTCTTATTCTTCGCCTTTTCGGGAAGGACGGTTGCGGTGAGATAATCGTTGATATCGTAAATATCCAGTCCGAAAGGCACGTCGTCTATTCTCGACTTGTCGAGGGTCACGCTTTCCACGCCTATATGCGTGTTTGCGGACACGACGACGGACACGAGAGATACGACGAGCATAATGATGACCGGTATTACGATTAATATTCCTATCGTGACTTTTTTCATATTACTCCGTATAGGTGGCGCGTGCGCAGGCACGCGCGCCGTTATTTATTGTTACGCACTCACGCGAGATTAGATGAAGGAGAAGGGCACTTCTTCGCCGTATTCCACTCCTATTCCGTGCAATCTGTTGATGAGTTTTTTGTTTATCTTATATTCGCTGCCGGGGATGATATCGTCCACGTCGTTGCCGTAGGTGATTATCCACACGGGGTTTGCGATGACTTTCTTTATATCCGTGCCGAACATATCGCTGTTGAAAATCTTGATTCTCGGGTCTTGCGTGACGCCCGTCAAACAGGACTTGTCAAGCGCGCCCGTGCTCATCATTCCAAGACAGAAATAGTCCTCGCGGTTATAAGTGTAACGATACGGGTCGAGTCGCTTGTCCGCTATCTTGTCGCGGATGAGGGAGTTGAACATATCGACGACCCCTTCCATTCCGTTTCCGAGCACGTCTTGCGGCAAGAATTTCATCGTATTGACGGATTGCCAGTTGTATATATCGAGGAATCCGAGTTGGTTGTACGTGGTCATTCTGCCTTCGTCGATGAGTTGTTGTCTGTATTCCTCACCCGCATTGGTGACTTTGTTGAAGTCGAAGTTTATGCCGAGCCCCGTAAGGTTGGACATAATGCAGTTTTTGGTGGTGAGTTTTGTATACATAGCAGTATCGCGTTTTACGGATGGTTCACCCAACAACGCCCAAGTACGAGTGTAAATGCCCACGCCCGCGCTGTTGCGGAAGATACAACCTTCGATATAGTTTTCGCAAGTGAGTGCCTTGTAAAGCACGTTGCCGTTTTCGAAAATGCTGTATTCCGTCCTTATGTTTTCGACGAACAATCTATTGCCGTTTGCGTCCCTATCACCCGAATATCTCGCGCCTGCGATAACGCAAGAGCCTTGCAGTCCTTCGGTATCTTCCGATGTGATGATATCGCCTACGCCCGTATTTGCACGGAAAACGCCGTTGGATATAACCGCGTTATCGTCGACCACGAAGAGCAATGCACACATGGTGTTGGTCAGTTGTCCCGGTTTTGCGGAGAACATAAATCCGTTGCCGTAGTACGCCTTTCTGCAGAAAAGATAAGTGCTTTGATTGTTTTCGTACACTTTCTGGCTTTCGTCGCCGTCGAAAAGTTCTATATCGTTCACGAGGCACACGCTGTATTTCTCGTCCGTTGCGGATTTAAGTTCAACGTAATTTTTCACTTCCACGCCGTCCACGACCGTGATTTCAACGCTGTCGTAAGAAAGCGTGCTATCGGGATACTTCGGATATTTTGCGGTCACCTTGACGGTTAGGACTGTTTTCTCGGTCACTTTTTCGTGATTGAGATAAAGTCTGTTGCTCACAAAGTAGCCTTTGTCGCTAACTTCTCCGTTTTCGAGAAGTTCGAACTTGAATGCCTCGTAAAACGCCGCTTTTTCACTTTCAGGGGGTGCGGGACGCACCAACTCAACGTCAATATAGTTTGCAACCTTGTTTTTGTTTGCCTCTATATTCTCGTATTTGAGAGTGGGGATTACGTATTCGAGCGCAAGTCCCGCGTCCGTATATTCGTCCGCCGTCTTATCCATAATGACGGACACCGCTTTTTCTCTCACGTTGAGAGTGAGAACGTCGCTATAATCTCCGCAAGTCGCGGTCACGGTCACTATGCCGTTGCCCTTTCCTTCGAGCACGCCGTCCGTGACGGTAGCGATTCTGTCGTTGTCTACGCTCCAAGTAACCTGAGGTTTATCCGCCTTGAATACACTCTTCCACACGACTTCGAGATTGAGTTTTTCGCCCACTGCAAACACGAAACTGCTTTCGCCGTCCACGTATGCGAAGAGGTTTTTGTTTTTGATGACTATTCCGTCTTCGACGGTCAGGGTGACTACGCCGTATGCGGTTTCGATTTGCGCCTCGTTCTTATCCTCCGCGATGACGATTTCATCCCCTTCTATACTCGCGTTGACAAGGTTTACGATATCGTTTTCCGCAATTCCGAATGCGGACAAAGGAATTCTTCTGACGTCCGTAGAAACTGCGTTTCCAAGCAAGGATGCGTTCTTTTCAACGGTTATAACGTAAGGCGCGCTTTCGACGTAACCGCCCTCTACGTACGCTCTTGCGACGATTTCAGCACTTCCCTCTTTCTTGCCGACGACTACGCCGTTGCTATCGACGGTGAGGATAGATTCGTCCGAGGATATCCATTCCACTCTCTCCACAAGTGCGTCCACGGGGGACAATTCCGCGGAGAGCAAAAGGTTTTCGTTTTCTTTGATATTCACTACGTCACCTTTGACAACGACGGATTTGAGTTCGTAATCGAGTGCGATGACCGTGCATCTTGCGGTTTTTCCTTCCGCCCTACATTCGAGAATGAACGAGCAACTTGCGTTTACTTTGAACTTGCCCGTCGTGTTGGTGTCCGCTTTGTTGCCGTCCGCGTCCACGAGGGTGACGGGGGGCAAAACCTCTTTGTTGTTCGCCTCGCCTAAATGCGCGAGATAGTAGTCGTATGCGTCCTTATAGTCCGCGTCGAAGCATTGCATGCCGTCTTCGACTATTTCCCACACGCAAGTTTTGTCCGTCGCCTTTTCGGGAAGGACGGTGACGGTGAGGTAATCGTTGATATCGTACGACTCGTCGCCGAAAACGATTTCAACAGAGTTGCGGTCGAAAGACACTTCTTCAACGCCTATGTGCGCCCTCGTGGACACCACGACGGACACTGCGGATACGACCGCAAGGATAATCACGGGAATGATTATCAATATTCCGATCATTATTTTCTTCATTTCAATTCTCCCTTATTAAGGCACTATCTTCGTATAGCGCTTTTCGAGATTGATGAACAGCAAGCACACGCTTGCGATCAACACCACGCCCGATACGCCTGCAAGTATGCCGTACACGACCGAGGGGGTCATCTCGAATTGAGAGTCACCGATAGTGAATCCGAAACTGAACACCATTGCAAACACGCCGTACAAAACCGCGGTGATTATGCCCGTGAACAAAGCAAGCGCAACGTTCTTGTTCGCGCTGACGAGTTCACCGTCCCCCGACACGTTGAAGGTCGGAGATTTGATGTCCGCCCACATAGACAAGCAAGTCTGCGCAAGCACGACCATTTCGGATATGCCGAATATCGCTCCCACGTCCATTGCGGAAAGCAAGTTGCCGCCCTTCTCCGAGCCGAACGTTGCCCCTACGACTATACAGGACAGCGCGACGGATATCGTGCCGACCAGTGCGTACAGGAACAGTTTGACAAGGATTTGATTGGTGTAACTGACGGGGATGACTTTCGTATGATAAAACACGTTGCCCTCTCTCGATATGGACGTCGAGGCGAAGGAAACCACTATGGTGACGAATATGATGATGACGAGGAGGGTAAGTCCCGGCACGATAGACGCGCCCACGCTCTTTTTACCCATAGACGCCGCAAGGTCGTTGCAGTAGTACACCATGACGGGTGCGGCGCATGCCATCGCGAAATATTGGAAACTGTAATTGAAACTTCTGAAGATAAGGAAGAATTCCCTATTGAGCAAAGTGCCGAATATGGAACGCCTTCTGTTCTTCTGATTTTTCTTTTGGAAGGTGACCTTTTCGGTTTCGATACCTTTGAGAATGGTGCCGTAATAGAACTTCGTCGTCACGAAATACGCGCCTACGCCGAGCACTACGTCGATGAGGAATATCCAAAGGAAGGAAAGTCCGAGGTCTTTTGCGGTGAGTCCGCCCGCCACTTTGCCGTTGAGCACGTATGCGTACCAGTTGAAAGGATACGCGTGCGCCGCAAAGTTTATGAGTTTCTCTCTGATGACGGGGTCGCCGAATAAGTTCGCGTTGTTATCGGACAGATAGGTAAGTATGCCGGACAACGCTTCCATATACAGCACGAAACAGCCGCATATGACAAGTATGACGAATATGAGAATGAGCAAGAATTGGTTCTTGACCGCATTCACCGCTCTCATCACGGGGATTGCGATGAGGTTCGCCACGAAAAACGGGAACATCGTCGAGAAAATTATCATGCCGAGTGCCGCAAAATAGTAGCCGACTACCGCGTCCGTGACCACGCCGAACACCACGTAGAAAGGAAGGGTGAACAGCACGCACACTACGAAGTTGTGAAGAGCGCAATATATGGATTTCGCGATGAGAATTTCCGCGCCGTTTACAGGGAAGCGCAACAACAGTTCGTTGTCCCCGTTCATATATAAGTTCTTCACGACCGTACTTGTCGCGACTATGGTTTCGATGCCCATCGTGAGCAGGGTTATTATGACCAAAAATTCGATTCTGAGCCCCGAACGCACGACGAACATTCTCGTCAAGAAATATATGCCCATTACGAGAAGTGCGTACACGACGAGGGCGAACAACACGTTGACGGCTTTCATTCCTTTGTCTTTCGCCGTCATTTCGGTGTTCGTGCCGTAACGAGAACGCAGGTCGAGGCGGAATAGCGTTTTAACGCTTTGCCATGAGATGGATTGTTTCATCAGTCCTTGTCCTCCGTTTCGGCGACGTCTTCGGTTGCAACTTCTTCAAGAGGAAGGTCGGGGCGCATATCCGCGCTTTCTTGTGCGGCGTAGTCCTCGAACAAACGTTTTTCGTAAGTGCCGGTGATTTTGAAGAATCTTTCTTCGAGATTCGCTTTGTTTTGTTCGTTATCTTTGAGGTCGAACATGTCGATGAGTTTGCCTTCGTTGATGACCGCCACTCTGTCGCAGAGTTTTTTGACGAGGTCGAGGTTGTGCGAACTGAAGAAAACCGTGTTGCCTTTTGCGCAATGTTCACGCATATGCGCGATGATTTCCGCAGTGGATTGAGGGTCAAGACCCATCATCGGTTCGTCGAGAACCCAAAGTTTAGGCTCGTGTATAAGCGCCGCTATGATACAAATCTTTTGTTTCATACCGTGGGAATACGCTTTGATTTGTCTATCCGCCGCGTAACGAAGTTTGAAAAGGTCGAGATAACGCTCGAATCTTTCCGTTCTGTCCGCAAGAGAAACTTTATATAGGTCCGCAACGTAATTGACGTATTCTCTGCCCGTGAGTTTTTCGTACACGGAATGGTTGTCGGGGACGTAACCCATATTCATCTTCGCGCCGATAGGGTCTTTCACGATATCGTGTCCGCAGATTTCAATCGTGCCGCCGTCGAAAGGAAGTATGCCCGTGAGGCATTTAATGGTGGTAGATTTGCCCGCGCCGTTTTGTCCGAGGAATCCGAAGATTTCACCGGGTTGAAGTTCGATGCTGATATTATCTACCGCAAGTCTGTCGCTTTTGGGATATTTCTTTGTCAAATTTTCTATTTTAAGCATAATGTTTTTCTCCTGAATAGTTAATATTGCGACCGCCCGTCGCGAAAGGGAATTTTATCGTCACCACAAAAGCACCGACGACGTTTTCAATTCGAATAAAGACGAGGAAGATTTCTTATTCCTCGCAAAAGTCGCAAATCCGTTTACGCAAAAAGACAATCCTTTCAAAAAGCGTCTTTCGTTCAATACGAACCATAAAAAGCGGTTTGCGGAATAAAGTAAAAAGCCTACCATTGCCGTGACGCTCACGATTTTTATCGAGAACACGGCGGTAAGCATCGCTTTAGAGGACAGGACGTACAAAAATTGCGCCGCAAGCCCCGTCAAAAAAGTCGCGATGACCATGGACGCCAATATAGCGGAAAGCAAACGACTTATGCCGTTCGGGAGATTTTTGATAAAAACGCCCAAAAGGAACAATATCGCGATTGCCGCTATGGCACACGCAATGCCGAGGAAAGTGCTCGTTAAGTTGAGAATTACGTTCATGTTCATCATAATTTTGCTACCGATACGCGTGCGTATATATACACAATATCTTGTACCATTTTACCACGTGCGCACAATCGTGTCAACGGAATAGGCGCATTTTGACGCCTCCGCCTAATTCGCGCGTGGAAAATCCGCCTTTTATCGCGATTTTTTCCGCAACCATACCGCTACGCTTGACTATTTTTATCGAAAAGAGTATAACGAGTTTCTAAAACGAAGATTAAATTTCAGCGCATAGGTGCGCGATAAGGAATATATGGAATACGAGATTCTTCTCCCTCTCGCGATGATACTCATCCTGTCGAAAGTGCTCTCGATGGGTTGCAAAAAAATAGGGCTTCCGCAAGTCATAGGAATGCTCGTCGCGGGTATACTCATCGGTCTTATCAAACTCATCCCCGGACAAAAAATCCTTTCGTCTTTCACCCTCGAAGGACTTTCCTTCCTTGCGAAAATCGGCGTCATTTTGATTATGTTCTCGGCGGGCATCGAAACCGACCTCAAACAATTCAAATCCACGGGAATTCCCTCGATTATAATCACCTCTCTCGGAGTTTTGTTCCCTCTCGGATTCGGCTTTATCGTGGCGTGCCTTTTCAATAACGGCGGATTTTCGGGACTTTCCACCCACGATATCCTTTGCAATATGTTCTACGGCACCATTCTCGCCGCGACTTCGGTCAGCATAACCGTCGCCGCTCTCAAAGAACTCGGCAAACTCAACACCAAAGTCGGCACTTCCATAGTGTCCGCCGCAATCCTCGACGATATCATCGGCGTCATACTCCTTTCCCTTTTCATCAGCCTTGAAAACAGCGGCTCTGCAAGCGAAATCGGCAAAACCATCGGCATGATGATTGCTTTCTTCGCGGCGGCTATCGCGGTCGGTATCGTCCTCGATATAGCGATGAAATGGGCGTCCAAAAAATACCCCCATACAAGACGTATCCCTATCTTCTGTTTCGCAATGTGTTTCTTCTACGCGTGGGCTGCGGAACATTGGTTCGGAGTGGCGGATATAACGGGAGCCTACGTCGCGGGACTCATCCTTTCCAACATCGGCGAGAAGCATTACGTAGACCAAAAAATCGAAACGAGCAACTATCTGATTTTCGCTCCTGTTTTCTTCGCAAATATCGGAATACAGACTTCATTTAGCGGAATCGACGGGAAAATGGTCGGTTTCGGTTTCGCATTCATCTTGGCGGGTATTCTCGGCAAGGTCGTGGGGTGCGGTCTCGGCGCACTCGTTTGCAAGTATTCCGTCAAGGATTCTTTGAGAGTCGGAGTCGGTATGATGGTGCGTGCGGAAGTCGTCCTCGTGTGCGCTCAAAAGGGCGTTTCGGCAGGTATGGTCAGCGCGGAAATTATGCCTTTCATCATCATCCTTATCATCCTTACTTCCCTTCTCACCCCCATTATTTTGAAGGCAAGTTACAAGGGCGAAAACACCCTTCCTCCCCCTATAAATCCCGTCCTCGAAACAGCGGACGCAACCACGAACGATACAAACGCATAATATTAAATTCACGTTAGGATAACAATGGCTCAGGATTTACAATCGACAAAACTCGGAAACGTACCCATCGGAAAACTCATCTTGCAAATGAGCGGCCCTTCCATATTGTCCATGCTCGTGCAAGCGCTTTACAACATAGTAGACAGCGTCTTCGTCGGCATGTACGACGCAACAAACGGCGTCCTTGCGCTCTCTTACGCCATGCCTATGCAACTCCTCGTCAACGCTTTTGCAATCGGATTTGCGGTCGGCACGGGCTCGGTCATATCGCGTAAACTCGGCGAGGGCAAAAACGTAGACGCAAGCGCGGCGGCGCAAACAGGACTTCTCCTCTCCATTCTTTCGGGACTTACCTTTTTGATAATCGGCTACTTCGTCGCGGACGGATTCATCTCCGCTTACACGACGGGCGCGGCGGCACAACTCGAAGATACGGCGGATTGGGCGAAAGTTCAAGAAATGGGAACCGTCTATCTCACCATTTGCATCTGTTGCTCGATAGGCGTTATGGTGGAAACCATGCTCAATCGTATACTTCAAGCGATGGGCAATATGATAATTCCTATGTTCGCGCAATTGACGGGCGCAATAACCAATATCATTCTCGACCCCATCTTCATTCTTGCGTGTGATATGGGTGCGGTCGGCGCGGCAATCGCAACCGTTACGGGACAAATCGCGTCTATGTTCGTGCCGCTAATCGTCCTAACGAAAAAGCACTACGACATACAAATCTTCTTCAAAAAAGGTTTCCGAGTGCAAAAGGCGATCGTCCTCGAAATCATCAAAGTCGGTCTGCCCTCCGTAGTCCTCAACGCAATCGGCTCGATTATGTACATGATTTCAAACGTCATTCTCAACGGATTCAAAGATGCGGTTTGGGCGTTCGGAATCTACTTCAAAGTGCAATCCTTCGTGTTTATGCCCGTCTTCGGTCTGAACCAAGGCTGCATGCCTATTATGGGTTACAATTACGGCGCAAACAACCGCAAGCGTTTCGACAAGACTTTCTACACGTCGATGCTGATAGCGTTTTGCTATATGACTTTCGGACTGATTATTTTCCACTCGATGCCGCAATATATCCTTGCGCTATTCTCCCCCGACACCGCAAACAAGGTTGCAGTCGGCTCCGAGGCACTCCGACTTTGCTCTATCGCATTCGTTTCAGCGGGCGTTTCGGTCATTATGATTGCAATGTTCAACGCGGTCGGACAAGGCATAAAAGCAATGCTCATTTCCCTTCTCCGTCAAATCGGAATCCTCGTACCTCTCGGCTACGTGCTGTCCAACTACACCGACCTCGGACTTACGGGATTTTGGGTTGCATTCCCCGTCGCAGAGTTCGTGACGACGGCAATATTCTTCCCGATCGCCCTTGCCACGATAAAGAGAATCTTCAAAAAGAAGGACGAAGAGTTTGCCCTTCGCGCCGAAGAAAATCTCGCACTCAATCCCCCCGAAACGGAATTCGTCGCATAATTTCATCAAAGACGAAATCCCACACATTTTGCAAAACCAAAACTTTAACCTCTCAAATCCGACGCATAAACGTCGGATTTGTTTATGAAACAAAAAACAAAAATTTTTCCGTGTCATAAAAACTTGCTTTTCGACGTTTTCATAAGTTACTTTCTCTTCAAGGAGGAAAATCCATATGAACTTATCGGAAGCAGGAAAACTTTTAGAAAAATTGTGTATGGAAGAATGGGTAAAAATCATTCATCCCGGCACGGCACCGGCAACCACAGCAGAAATGAAAAGAATATATGCTGAACAAAACAATACTTCACACTGCTCTATTTGCTTAAATTTGAACGGCTGTTGTTTTGTTATTGACAAGTGTCCTACAATCCCACACCATCCACATTGCCATTGCTTTTTGAAAAACGTACAGCATATGACCGTTATGGTAGAATGTCCAATAATTAAATTTACAAGATATGCATTCGTTCATCATGAGGTAGGAGATAAAAAACAACTTTTTGAATCGTGGGGATTTGATATTAACGACTCTGAATATTTGCAAAAAGAATTTGCAAAACAAGCATATATTGCTTATTCTACCGGGAATTACACTCTCACAAATTTAAACAAGTATTCTCAATCAATCAACATTGAAATTATACTTAAACGAAAAGACAACGGCGAGTATATTGCGTTTAAAACAGGTTGGACCGTTTACCCTGACGGGAAAATTTTGCTTGCAACGCCATTTGCAAATCAAAAAAAATAAATTTGCAAACTTTACAAAGCTATATTATACTCATAATAAGGAGATTTGATTATATGCAAGAATATGATATTGTTGAGTTGATAGTCGAAAAAGAGTGCTACGCCAAAGAGGGTGCACACAAAGGGGATATAGGCACCATTATGGACCCGCGAAAAATCGAAGGCACTTGGTTCGTTATTTTTGACAAAGAGATTTTCCAAGGTGAAGACGGCGTCTGGACTTGTTCGGATGCTTACGTAAACGTCAAAGAAGAGGACTTAAGACTCGTAAAAGCGATGAACGTTGATTTATCCGAAGAATACTTATGTTTCACGCACAATCCTCAAATCATCGACAACGTCCCCGACGACCTCTACGAAGTGCTTGAAAGAAGAGGTGAACTCGACAAGTGTTTCTCCCCTATCCCAAAACCCGATAAAAAATAGGAGGCATTATGCAAGAATACGATTGGGTTGCTCTAAACGTAGAGAATGAATATTATGCAAGCATGGGGTTACATAAAGGAGCCAAAGGATGCATCATGGACCCGAGAAAAATAGGGGGTTGCTGGCTCGTTATTTTCGAGGGCGAAATTTTCCAAGAAGAAGACGGCATGTGGTCCTGCTCGGACGTTGACTTAGTGGTCAAAGAAGAAGATTTGATACTGTTGCACGCGAGCAACGTGGATTTATCCAATGAATACTTATGTTTCACGCGCAATCCGCAAATCATCGACAACGTCCCCGACGACCTCTACGAAGTGCTTGAAAGAAGAGGGGAACTCGATAAGTGCTTCTCCCCTATTCCAAAACCCGATAAAAAATAGGTAAGAAGTAATAGTGAATAGGTAATAGGTGTGGGCGGGACACCCGCACCCGTTCTTAATTGATGCGAACATAAGTATCGTTTCGTTTCCACGAGATTACGTCACAAGACACTTTGCGCTATGCCCTCTCACGAGGGCTTTATGCGTTGAGCCTTGTTCCTTTTTCCCCTTCCGCAAAAATCTGCGCCTGATTTCAGCATAATGCTAAATCATATTGCCATTGGCTTGTTTTTGCGGTGGGGATGCCCCTATGTTTGCTCGGAATGACAAAAAAAGTGAGTATACCGCTATATCGTCATTCAGAGGAAGTGCAAAGCACGACGAAAAATCTCCGGGAACGGCACCATATTCCAAAAAAACGGCACTTAAAGCATAAAAAATCCACCGATAAACGGCGGATTTTTTCATTATGCACTAAAATTAGGCTTACTTAATAATCGCTTTATCCCAATGAGAATCGGGTTCGAGTCCCATAAGTTTTGCAATCGTTGCCGCAACGTTCGAAAGTCCGAATTCGCCGTCTGCGATTTCCGCATCCGCGTTGTACACGATGAACGGAACAGGGTTCAAGGAATGTGCCGTACGGACTGCGATATTTCCTTTCTTATTCTTTTCGAGCATTTCGTCCGCGTTGCCGTGGTCTGCGGTGACGACAAGGATTGCGTCGTTTTTGTCAATGACGGAAAGAAGCCTTGCAAGGCCCAAATCCACCGCTTCGACACCGACTATGGTTGCGTCGAGATTGCCCGTATGGCCGACCATATCGCCGTTCGGGTAGTTGCAACGGATAAAGCCGTATTTTCCGCTTTCTATCGCCTCTATGACTTTGTCCGTAACCTCCGCGGATTTCATCCAAGGACGCTCGTCGAAAGACACTTTATCGCTGGGGATTTCTTCCCACGTTTCGAGAGTATCGCTGAATTTTTCACTGCGGTTTCCGTTCCAGAAATAAGTGACGTGGCCGTACTTTTGAGTTTCGGAAACGGCGTAAGAGGAAATGCCGTAGCCCACGCAAAATTCCGAAAGCGTATATTTGATTTTCGGGGGTTCGACGAGGAATTTTTCGGGAAGATGAAGGTCTCCGTCGTATTGCAACATGCCCGCGTACTGAACTTTGGGCATATCTTTTCTGTCGAATTTATCGAAATCCGCATTGTCGAAAGCCATGCTGAGTTCGATTGCTCTGTCCCCTCTGAAATTGAAAAGTATCACGCTGTCGCCGTCGTGCATTGCTCCGACGGGTTCACCGTTTTCTTTGACGACGAACGCGGGAAGGTCTTGGTCGATGATACCGGGGGTTTCGTCGCGGAAAGTTTGAATGGCTTCGGTAGCGTTTGCAAAGCCTCTGCCCTCTCCGTACACGTGCGTATAGAATCCGTCGCGAACCATATCCCAGTTTGCGAAGTATCTATCCATCGTTATTTTCATTCTGCCGCCGCCCGACGCTATGCGCGCGTCGAAATCCGCGTCGTTGAGCGCCGCCAAAGCGGTTTCGAGTTGTTCGACGTAGACGAGTGCGGAAGTCGCAGGGACGTCCCTGCCGTCGAGGAGAGCGTGTATTCTGACCTTTTTGATTCCGTCCGCTTTCGCGCCTTTGACGAGGGCGATGAGGTGAGATATATTGCTATGCACGTTTCCGTCCGAGAGGAGCCCGATGAAGTGCATTGCGCCGCCCGATTTCAAGCAGTTTTCTTTGAGCGCGGTCCAAGCGGAAGACTTGAAGATATCACCGCTTTCGATAGCCTCTTCGACGAGTTTTGCGCCCTGCGAATAGACCTGACCGCAACCGAGTGCGTTATGACCGACTTCACTGTTGCCCATATCGTCGTCAGACGGAAGTCCGACCGCGGTGCCGTGCGCCTTAATATAGGTATGAGGGCACGTGGACAAAAGTTTGTCGAGAGTGGGAGTGTTTGCAAGCGTAACGGCGTCGCCGAGCCCTGTTTTAGACTGCCCGACGCCGTCCATGACAACGAGAACTAATTGTTTCATAACGTTTCCTTTATTTGTCGTGCGTGCACTAAACGTGCCGTTTCAAAGCAAAACAGCACGTTCATATACGCATTTTGATTTGTTAAAACGTCGTTTCTGCGAAATGACGAGTTATTAGAAGTTGACGACTTGGCTGAAATCAACCGCCTTCAAGGACGCACCGCCGATAAGGCCGCCGTCGATGTCGGGTTGTGCCATAAGTTCGGACACGTTCTTGGGATTCATGCTGCCGCCGTATTGGATGCGGAGTTTGTTTGCAAGTTTTCTGCCGTAGAGTTTCGCGACCATGCTGCGGATATTTTTGATGGTTTCTTCCGCTTGTTCCGCGGTTGCGGTTTTGCCGGTGCCGATTGCCCAAACGGGTTCGTATGCGATAACGATGTTTTTGAGTTCTTCTTCCGCAATGCCTTCGAATGCGCCGTTGACTTGTTTTCTGACGACGGATTTGGTGCGATTCTTTTCGCGTTGTTCAAGGGTTTCGCCTACGCAGATAATGGGTTTAAGACCTGCCGCGAGTGCCGCTTTGACTCTGCCGTTGACGGTTGCGTCGGTTTCACCGAAATATTGGCGACGTTCGCTGTGTCCGATGATGACGTATTCGACGCCGAGTTCAACGAGCATATTGGCGCTGATTTCACCGGTGAACGCACCTTTTTCCGCCCAGTGCACGTTTTCTGCGCCGACGTGGATATTGGTGCCTTTGGTCATTTCGACTGCGGTTGCGAGGTCGGTGTAGGGAGTGCAGATGACGACGTCGCATTTTGCGTCCTTAACGAGAGGGATAAGGTCGGTGATGAGCGCCTTGGTATCCGCGATGGTGTTGTTCATTTTCCAGTTGCCTGCTATGATAGGTTTTCTTGCCATAATTATTTCTCCTTTAATCGTGCGTATAGCGCGAGAATTTCTTTATTATTGTGAATAAGCGAACCCTCAAGGGTTCGCCTAAATCATATCGTTAGTCTTTGTCGTTGAGGCACGCGATGCCGGGGAGGACTTTGCCTTCGAGGAATTCGAGGGACGCTCCGCCACCCGTCGAGATGTGAGACATCTTGTCTGCGTAACCGAGGGTTGCGACTGCCGCTGCGCTATCTCCTCCGCCGATAATCGTGGTTGCATCGATATTTGCAAGTGCGGACGCGACCGCTTTGGTGCCGACTGCGAAGTTTTCCATTTCGAAAACGCCCATAGGTCCGTTCCAAACGACGGTTTTTGCGGATTTGATTGCTTCGGTGAAGAGTTCGATGGTCTTGGGACCGATATCGAGACCTTGCCAACCGTCGGGGATTCCGTCGCCGCAAGTGTGTTTGATATTCGCATCGTTGGAGAATGCGTCCGCAATGGTGTTATCAACGGGCAAATAGAGTTTTACGCCCTTTGCTTCCGCTTTTGCCATAAGGTCTTTTGCGAGGTCGATTTTGTCTTCTTCGAGAAGGCTTGCGCCGATAGAGAAACCTTGTGCTTTGAGGAAGGTGTAGGACATGCCTCCGCCGATGATGATTGCGTCGCACTTGTTGATGAGGTTTTCGATGACGCCGATCTTATCGCTGACTTTCGCGCCACCGAGGATTGCAAGGAAAGGACGGACGGGATTTTCGACAGCCGCGCCGAGGAATTTAAGTTCCTTTTCGATGAGGAAACCGCTGACCGCTACTTTTGCAAAACCGTATTGGACGATACCCGCGGTGGTTGCGTGCGCTCTATGTGCGGTGCCGAACGCGTCGTTTACGTACACGTCGCAGAAATCTGCGAGTTGACGGCAAAGTTCTTCGCTGTTCTTTTCTTCGCCCGCATAGAAACGAGTGTTTTCAAGGAGGACGATTTCACCGTCGCCGAGTGCTGCGACTTTTGCGTGGGCGTCTTCTCCGACGAGGTCGGTTGCAAAGGAAACTTTTCCGGGGAAGATCTCGGCAAGTCTGTCCGCAACGGGTTTAAGCGAGAATTTTTTAGGATCGTTTTTGAGTGCTTTTGCTATATATTCCGCTTTTGCGGCTTCTCTTTCTTCTTCGGGGAGTGCTTCAACCGCTTTCTTTTCTTTCTTGGTGAGACCGAATCCCGGAGTCAAGATATTGTGGGGTTTGCCAAGGTGAGAACAAAGTATCACTTTCGCGCCGTTGTCAACCAAATATTGAATGGTGGGAAGTGCGCCGTTGATACGGTTTTCGTCGGTGATGACGCCGTCTTGCATGGGGACGTTGAAATCGCAACGCACCAAGCATTTCTTACCTTTGACGTCGATGTCGCGTACAGTCATTTTTGCCATAAACTGAAATCTCCTTACAAGCGTGCAAGCGCACGCATAATTTTATTCTCACTGATTATATCACTTTTTGATAACGATTGCAATAAAATGAGCGATATTGGGTGAAGACCCGAAACACGACTTATTTCCGAACAATCTCTGCAAAATTCCACTTGCCCACCCTATTCACAACACTTATCGTGTACTTAATCAAAATACACTTAAAACTTTGATACACATATCGTGTATTTAATTTCAATAAACAATTCTCATATCCCCCCTGAAATCCTAGTATTTTCACCTATATTATGCGAATTTTAAGCAAAAGTAAAGCGCACCCGTTTCCAAGTGCGCCTTATTAGTACACAATTCGTGTCATTTGCCCTTTACGTTACCAACCGTCAGCAAATTCATAAGCGCTTCAAGATTTTTCTTTCTGCATTTCTTGTAAGTGACGAAAATATCGATGAGATACCAGAGTCCGAAAGTCGCGATACCGAATATCAATTTGCAAACCGCACTGCCTTTGCTTCCGATATAGAATCTATCCATGCCGAGGAATCCGCCGAACATTGCAAACAGGCTCGTATAAAGAGGGCTCTTGGGTTGATAACTCATAAGGAGCGCGTATTTATCTTGCTTTGCACCATTCAATGCGGCAAGGAAGTTTATCGTTTCGTTTTTGGGCAAATACCAGGAGAAGTGACGGAGCAATTCTCCTTTTTGATCTTCCGTCATAGGCGCGCTTGCGGGATTTTCTTTTTGCACGACGCTTGCAACGACTACCTCGTTTGCGGGAGCACTTTCAACCGGTTTTGCAGGTGCGGCGACTTGTACTGCCGCTACGGGCGCAACTTGCACGGTCGCTGCTTCAGCGGGTGCTTGCGGTTGATATGCGGGATTTTTGTAGCGTTTTCCGCAATTAGGGCATTCCAAATATTCACCGGTGCCGACTTCTATTATTGTTTGACAATTAGGACATTTAATTTTCTTCATAATAATATCCCTCCTTTTTTATTTAGAATATTATATTATCATCAGAGTGTCAATATCAATCGAAAAATAATTTTAATAATTTTTTAAGCATCACGCAAAAGCCGACGCACGTTTGCGTCGGCTTTATAGCGTTATCAACCTATCGTTTCGTAAAATCTTTTTGCATTAGCCTTTTTCGCGCGACTGTGAATGATGAACATATCGACAAAACACCACGTAGACAATGCAAATCCGACAATTGCAATTCCCACGTAATACCCAATCAAAGCATATAAGTCGTTTGTTTCCACACCGCTATTTATGAAGCCCATATATTTAACAATAGTGCAAATCGTCAATATCAGCGTAATCAGCCAAAGCGCAAGTTTTCCAAATCCAGCCTTTTTGTCACCGACGTAAAACCTATCCACTCCGATTCCACCGAAAAATATCGATATAATCGTAGCGGCAACGGGTGATTTAATCTTAATATCCATAAAGGATGAATATTTCGATTCATGGCACCTTCCAAGCATTTCGTATATCACGGGAATATCGCCCGACGGCAACGCACTCGAATACTTCGCCATTATTGCGGAAATCTGCCCGCTTGACAAACGACTCGATTGAAGGTTATATATAGGTCCATTGTAATACGGGTTTCTTAACTTTACGCCGCAACTGCAGTTTATAGATTCCTCCGAGGATATAGGCAAAATCGCACCGCACGCAGGACATTTAACGTATTTAGCCATAATAATATCTCCTTATCAATAGGATATTACTTTTTGTCCCGTGTGTCAATATCGAGTGTTAGCAGTCGACATTATATATCTATTTCAATTCAATAATTTCCTTCACAAGAAAGTAGTTATTTTGTTTTGTTTTACGGAAGCATATAAATATTTCGCAAAGTTGTACGAAACACACAATTCCTAATAATATTTCTCCAAACACAAACAATGGTGCTACTGGAATAAATCTCCCGCACATATACATTATCAGAGAAAACAAGCAAAAAATTAATTTTACAATCCCTTGCGCAATATCACCCATATAAAATCTATCTATGCCAAGTGCACCAAACAAAAGAGAAAACGCATGCGTGGCATATGGAGATTTATACTCTCTTAAAATAATCTGATCAAATTTTCTATCAGGACACTTTTTCAATGCATCGGAAACGAAATAATAGTCTTCAAACAACATCTTATCTTTTAATTTATAAAGGATCTCGTTACGATGATCCTCCGTCATAACGTCTTCATCAATGCATTCGCATTTGATTTTGTATTTAGTAAACTGCCCTTTATCAAATAGTAAAAAGTTTTGTTCATCGCGATCATCTCGTTCAATTCGAACGTATCTCCAAAAACCCTCCTCATACGCCTGTTCTCTCTCTTTCAATAAAGGATTCTTATATTTCTTTCCACATTCACAGCAAATAATCTCGTCATCGGATATTTCTATGCGTCTTCCACACGACGGGCATACGAAACGTTTAGCCATAATAACCTCCTTTTTTAAAATTATATCTCTAATTATAATTAGATGTCAAGACGGAAATACTAATTATTGTTAGAATTTTGGTATGGAAGAAATCAATCAGTTCAATCCCCAAACGTTTGCGGAAAGGCTGAAAAGTCTGCGCATGGAAAAAGGTATCGGGCAAAACAAACTTGCCGAAGACCTTTCCTTATCCAACGCAAGCATCAGTTATTGGGAGAATTGCAAGCAAGAGCCGTGTGCGTCCGCCATATACAAACTTGCAAATTATTTCGACGTATCCGCCGATTACCTCATCGGACTCATCGACTGACAAACAACATAATCAAACGTTTAAATTGAGAAAACCGCAGTATAAACTGCGGTTTTTGCGTTTTATGTAGTTTTACTTCCGACTAAAACGTTGTCAAGTTATATTACTTGTCGGCCTTAATGTCCAAGATATCGTTGTTCATAGCAAACTCGGAAATCTCATAGAAATTTGAATCGTATCCGTATCTGATTTGCCCTGATTTAATCCATGCTTGTCCCCAACTCAACTCATTGTCGGATGACGTTTCGTTTTTCAATTCCACAAAATACTTGTTACTGTTTTCCAGAGTTTCAACGTCGGCGCAACCGTTTAAATCGTATATTCTTGCTTGCAAATCCGCTTCAAGTTTGTCGCAAAAATATGCAAATTTTGCCTCTTCGGTTTTCCTTTCGTCAAATTCGTTTATCAGATTTTCGTACTCTTCTCCGTCCATTAAACCCGCAAATATTTTTTTGACTGCGCCGTGTCCTATAATCTCTTTTTCTTCCTTCGAAATCTCGAACATAGTCAGGTCGCCGATCAAAATTTCTTCGGTTTCGTGAACGGCAAGCATTTTCAAAACTTTTTCGATATCGACGTCGTATTCATATTCGCTTTTCACGGCGATAGCAAGCATTTGCGTGCCGTAAATATGCTCCGCAACGCTTTCAAGCCTATCGGATTTAATTTTGAAATTTTTCCAACCCGTTCTGACGACGTTCTTCAATTTATTGCAAAGCACGTAATATTTTACAACGCTTTCCGCTCTATTCATCCTTAGTTTTCCTCCTTTCTGAACTTGCATTTGCAAGTTTACTTCATTATGATAAGGTCAATATTTCGTCAGGTGTCCTTGTTCGAGAAGATCGGCGCAGTCGTTTTGTCTGATTGCCTCGTAGACCACTATCGCGACCGAGTTGCTGAGGTTAAGACTTCTTGCGTCCGCTATCATCGGGATTCGCACGGCGCTGTCGTAATTGTCGTGCAAAAGTTCCTCGGGCAGTCCTTTCGTTTCCTTGCCGAATACAAGATAGTCCCCGTCTTTGAAATCCGCCTTGTCGTATCTTTTCGCGCCTTTCGTCGTCAAAAACCACATTCTGCCGTCCTTGTTTTTTTCGAGGAAATCCGCAAGGTTTTCATAGACGGTAACGTCAAGAAGGTGCCAATAATCAAGTCCCGCCCTTTTCAAAGACTTGTCGTCGATAGAAAATCCGAGCGGTTTTACAAGATGCAATTTCGAGCCCGTCGCCGCGCAAGTGCGCGCGATATTGCCGGTGTTTTGCGGAATTTCAGGTTCGACCAAAACTACGTTAAACATATATCTTCCTCACTTGAAATATTCGTCCACGAGTGCGAAAAGATCGTCCGCGTTTTTGACGGATGAAATCGCAATTCTGACGGCTTTAGCATTGCCGACGTTTTTGGCGTAGTGGCATAGATGAATTTTCATGACGTTTGCAACAACTCTATCGGGCAAACGATTACGCAAAATCGCGATATGCTCGTCTATCGCCGACCTCACGTCGAATTCATAAGGAGTGCCGTTAAGTTCTGCAAAAATCCACGGTCTTCCGAGTGCGCCTCGCGCCACCATAAACCCGTCCGCGCCGCTTATTTTCCGCACTTCGTCAAGGGATTCTCTATCCACGATATCGCCGTTTGCAATCACGGGGATTTTCACCGCTCTCTTAACTTCTGCGGTTATCTCGTGATTCGCCTTTCCGGAGTAAAATTGCTCGCGAAAACGAGGATGTATCGCGACTGCGTCCGCTCCGCCCCTCTCCGCCGCAAGCGCACATTCGACGGCGGTGACTTCTCCTTCTCTCACGCCCGCGCGCAATTTGACGGTGACGGGTTTTCCCGACCCTTCTTTGACTGCCTGCACGACTTCCGTGATGAGTGCGGAATTTTCCATAAGCGCACTGCCGTCCCCGTTTCCGACGATTTTTTTGACGGGACAACCCATATTGATATCGATGACGTCGAACTTATTTAATCTTTCGTCGCGCGCCGCGCGGTACATAAATTCAGGCTCGTGCCCGAAAATTTGCACTGCAACAGGGGCATCCGTCGGGGTTGTATAAAGCAAATCTTCCGTCGCTTTATTCCCGTAGCAAAGCCCCTTTGCGCTGACCATTTCGGTGTATACGAGTCCCGCGCCGTAGCGTGAGCAAAGCGCTCTTGCCCCGGCGTCCGAAAATCCCGCGATAGGCGCGAAGATTATATCCGATTTAAGTTCCAAGTCACCTATTTTCATTATCTATCTTCTGCAAGTTTTCTTCGCCTGATTCCAAAACTCGTCGAGTTCTGATAGCGTATAGTCTTTCATTTCTTTTCCGTTCGCAGTTGCCAGCCTTTCGACTTCCGCAAATCTTTCCTTGAATTTAAGGTTTGCGTCGTGCAACGCCATTTCGGGATTTATCTTGAAAAAGCGCAGGACGTTAACTACTGCAAACAGCAAATCTCCGCCCTCTTCTTCGCGGTTTTCGGGAGTGGCGGAAAGAAGTTCTTGAAGTTCCTCGTTCACCTTTTCGACCGCGCCGTCCACCGTATCCCAATCGAATCCGTTTTTCTTTGCGATTTTTTGGATTTTCTCCGCATACGACAGCGCAGGAAAATTGAGAGGCACTCTATCCATTTGATCGGTGCCGTTGACGTATTGTTTCTCTTTCTTTTTTGCCTCCGTCCAAAACGCCAACGCCTCTTCCGCATTGTTAGCGTGGTCGGAGCCGAATATATGAGTATGGCGATCGAGAAGTTTTCTGCAAAGCGCGGTGAGGACGTCCGTCCAGTCGAACGAGCCGTTTTCTTCCGCAATTTCGGATACGAACGCGGATTGCAAAATCACGTCCCCCGCCTCTTCGAGCATTTTTTCGGCGTCATGCTGTTCCATACCTTCGATGAGTTCGCAAGCCTCTTCGAGCACGTTTGAGCGAAGGGAATCGTAAGTTTGCGCCTTATCCCATTCGCAACCGTCGTCCGCGCGAAGTCTTTTCATGATTTCTTCGAGGTCGGTGAAATCAAAACGCTTGCGGTTTACGACGTTTTTCTCTTCTTCGATATAAACGCTTTCGCAGACGGGCAAATCGGCGGCAACGCAATCGAACGTCTTTCCGTCAGCAAAATAGCGTACCGTCGTATCCTTGCCGTACACGTCGATGATTTTGTTTTTCACCGCCTCGTATGCACTGCAAACCTTATCCACGACGCAACCTACGCGCTTATTGGGACGGCAAAAAGGCGGAATGAAATCTTCCGCAAGATAATATTGATAAGAGCCTTTCAGGTCAAAAACGTTCATCGTCGCACTTCCGAAATCCGATTTTTCTATACAACTTCTTGAGCGCGTTTCCCGCGGGCAAAGAGGAAAATTCGTTTTCGTCCAAGACGCCGAAGGCAAGCACTAAAAAGAAGTATATGATATAGTTTATCACAAAACCGACGACGAGTGCAACAATATCGTTTAATATAAAAACGTGAGGAATATAACTTAAACCGCCCGCGATAAAGGCGGATATCAAAATGCGTCCGATTTTCTCTTCGAGACGCAAGGACGTAAGGCGGATAAAAGACGCGGTAAGCGCGATAAGTGCCGTCGCGCCGAAACAAACGGATGCCACCGCACCGCCGTTTATACCTATTCTGCCTACAAGCACGACGGATAACGCGACTTTGACTATAATCGCAATAACAATACTTAAAACCGCCGTTTTGGTGCGGTCAAGTGCCTGTAAGAGCGAAACGTATATTTGCATAGCGGACAGAAATACGATATTCGAGGCGGATATGATAAGAAGATTTCGCGCGATTTGCGCTTGCGCCACGGCAAGCGACGGATACAAAACGCTTATGATTTCTGAAGAGAAAATCATCATAAAAATTGCGGACGGCACTCCTATTGCATATGCGATTTTAAGAGACAACGCACTCTTAATAAGAATGGCGGGGGCGTCCCTTTTCACCCTCGAAACGGACACCGACGGCACGATTGCGATTGCAAGTGCGGTTATCGTCACCACGGGCAAATTGACAAGGGAATTGATAGGTCCCGACAAAAGTCCGTACTCTGCGGTTGCGACCGCCGTTGCGACTCCTTTTAATTTCAGCACGTTGACTACTATCATACTGTCGAAAAAATTGGACAGCGGCAAAAGGATTGCGACCACCGCGATAGGCAAGGCGATACGAAATGTTTCAATACATTCCGCCTTCGTGATTTTCAAACTTTCCTTATCCTTTTTTCTTTCTCTAATAAAGTAAGTTATAACAAGATACGCAAGTGCTACGACCTCGGATGCGGTAACGCCGAATATCGCGCCGAAGACCGCTATTTCCGTCCCTCGGTTTTTGAGATATATCGCAAGGCTCAATCCTACGGCGAGTTTTACTACTTGCTCGATAACGTTCGACACTGCGGTCGGCACCATATACGTTTCACCTTGAAACCAACCTCTAAACGCACCCATAATTCCAACGAGAAATATACTCGGCGCAATTATCTTGTATCCGACTGCAACGCTTCCGTTTCCTTGTAAATCCGCTATCCGGTCCGAGAGAAAATAAACTATTGCCGCCGAAATCGAAGACAGCAACGCAAGGGATATCAAAGCGACGACGAAATACTTTTTAGTGTCCTCGTGAAAAGCGCGTTTTTCAGCGACAATCCGAGAAAGCGCAGTAGGAATCCCCGCCCCCGACAACACCATAAAGAGGGCGAAAACGGGAAAAACCAATTGATACATTCCCATGCCTTCCGCGCCGAGAATATTCGTGAGCGGAACGCGGTAAAGCGCACCTATGATTTTTGCGACGACGTTGCCTATTGCAAGCAACGCCGCTCCGCCTACGAGAGTAGATTTTTTTCTTTTCATCAATCCGAAATAACGGCGGTGAGAATTGCCGAAGAAAAGCGCACGTATCCGAGTTCGTTTTCGGTGAGTGCGACGGGAGAAGTCACCACGACCGCGCCTACGAGATCTCCTCTTACGACGACGGGTTCAACCACCGCGACGCCGTCGAAAGGCACGTCCTCGAACAAACCGTTTTTTATATCGAGCACCACAGCACTGCGTCCGTACACGATTTTTCGCAAATAGTCGGTTATTCCCTTCCCCTCTCTTACGCTTTTCGAATTTGCGGACGCAGACACGACGCAGTCCTTATCCACGACGTATGCGCAAGCCCCCGACACGTACTCTGCAATCATTCGAGTGACCCCGTCGGATGCGGATTTCATATTTTGAAACGCGCCGTACTTTTTGACGATAAGTCTTTCTCCGTCCGCGGCGATTTCAAGTTCGTCCCCCTCTCTCAATCTCATCGTGCGTCGCAATTCTTTAGGGATGACGATGCGCCCGAGTTCGTCTATTCGTCTTACGATTCCGTTGGACATATAAAAACCTCCTGTTTGCATTAGTTTGCAAAACAAGAGGTTTATTATTCGTTATCAAGCGATTAAATGCGGATCGTGCTATTTTTTATCAATTACGAGTTCAAGCACGAGAGAGGTGAAATCCACGTCTTCCACAAAATCGCGCGGCAAAAATTTTATGCGATTAAACCTTGTGAAGTGCTTATAATGAGTGGGCAAAACGACGGGCGTAGACACGTCGAGTTCATAACAAATTTCTTGCAAGTCGCGTTTGAAATTCGTAGGTGAAACGACGAGCGCACTTTCGTAAAGCACGTCTTTCATTATCCTATCTCCTTTGATTAGTTTGCCCCAGATTTTCATCAATATTCCTCGATGATTTCGCCGAAATAGAAAATATGTTTGTCGCCCGCGGGGAATTTTTCACTCGTCGGATACCACTTTTCGACTGCGCTTATATCCATATCCCCCATAGGAAGAGTGCCTACGATTTTACATTCGAAATATCTCTCGCAACCTTTGACGACGACGGTATCAACGGATTTTGCGGATTGTTTTTCCATTCCCGTTTCCGCCCATTTGTCGTAGTCGCGACCGCTTTTCGTGCCGCAAAAAGACAGTTCGGATTTGAAGGTGCCCGCCGCAGGGACGCTCACGGTAAACTCACCGCTTTCATCGAGAAGTTCTCTCGTGTAACGGCTCTCGCGTATGGGTGCGACGAAAACTTTCTTCCCCCACATAACGCCGACGAATCCCCAACTTGCGACCATGGGATTATCCTTTGCAACGACGAACGCGCCCGTATTGAACGAACTGTTCATAAAATCCATATTCTTAAATTCGTGCATAATTCGCTCCTATTCTTTTTTACAATATTAACACGCGCGACGAAAATTGAAAAGAGTTTTAATCTTCTTTTTCATTATCTTCGGGCGGCATGCGTTTATATATTATTTCGTCCTTATCCCCTATTATTCCCGTCCGCAAGAAAGCGCGCTTCAGTGCGTAGCAAAGCGGAATGCCGATAACCCCGACCGTGACAACCTCGGACGCAAGAATTTCGAGTGCGGATATTATATATATCGTATCGCTGCCGTCCAGCACCCAAATTATCGGCACGAGCAATGCGTTGAATAATATGGGAGGAAGTGCGGAAAGCGGAATCCTTTTTCTGAGAATATACGTCCCCGCCGCACCGAGAAGAGTTGCAAGTCCGCCGAATATCATATCGTAAAATCCGTACGGCGAAAACGCGAAATTGGCAAGTACGCACCCTACCGTCAATCCGGGGATAGCCTCGGGGAAAAACACCGCGAGCAACACGAGACACTCGGACAAACGAAATTGCACGGGCCCGAAAGCAATCGGCGATACAACCGTCGACAGCACAAAATACAATGCACCGATTAAAGCAGAACGAGTGATGAATTTCAAAGACTTACTCAAGAGAATACCTCGGTTTTTTTTATTGATGGGTTAAGCCGCTACCATCTGCCTAAATACTACCACACAGCGCGACGATAAGTCAAACGTTTCTGCGCATCGAAACCGCCCGCGATATTCTCAAAAGCGAAATATAGTACACTCTGTTTCAATCGTCTAAATTATAAGGCGATAGAGTTTCTTCATCGAAAACTTCCCTCGCAGTTTCAACCACTTTTTGATATTGCTCGTCCGACAGAAATTTACTAAAATCATCCATTAACTTCTCAAAGACGGCGAAATCTCTGTTGTCTTCAATAAAAAACGAAAACAACCTTCCCGCATTTATCTTGCTTTTAGGCAATTTGTCAAGGATGAATTCAAAAATCTCATAATACTTTGAATCGTATTCGCGCGTCAACGTTTCTTCGAATTCGATAACGCAAGCCGAAACGTCGATAAGCCCTATTCCGTCGTTCATAACGACGTCACATAACGAATCGACAAGCCAATCTATGCGCTTTTCAGGCGCGACGTCGCCGTATAATTCGTTTAACCCTGATTTCATCTGCTCATAAAGCATTTCTCTGTTCATGACGTCATATAATCTCCTTCCCTTTTATGATAACACTTTAACATTATCCGATTGCAATTTCAA
Organism: uncultured Bacteroidaceae bacterium; assembly: GCA_964599875.1. Lineage (GTDB taxonomy): Bacteria > Bacillota > Clostridia > Christensenellales > CAG-917 > RGIG4097. The sequence continues at coordinate 36,320 of CAZRHE010000002.1, read as the reverse complement.
TATCAAATAAAAATTTTTTTGATTATATTCGAGGGTTGCTATCGCGTGCGGTTGTGAACGAGTGTTAATGGGTTCGCGGGATAACACCATATGTTGTGAAAATATTTTTCGGTGAAAATGTTGCTTTCTTTTTTCGGGAAATCGTGCTAATCTTTATAGACAAAATTATTTGAGGTGTAAAGTGAGTTTCGCAAAATTTTCAAGCGATTTTCTTATGGAAACGTTCACCCTCGTCGACAACTTGTTCATCAACGAACATTTGCCGTATCTCGACGAGAAACAAATCAAGGTGTATCTCTACGGTTTGTATCTCTGCACGACGAGCGAACAGAACGAAACCGAAACTCTATGTTCCGTCCTCGACGTGACCGAAGACGAACTTCTTTCCATATACGGCGAATTCGAGGATTTAGGGCTTGTGAAAATCCTTTCCCGCCGCCCGATAGAAGTGAAATATCTATCCTTAAAGCGCGGGCTTCAACCCCCGAAAAAGTACAAGGCGGACAAGTGGAGCGATTTCAATTCCGTTTTGCAATCCCTCTTCCCCGATAGACTCATCACGCCTAACGAATACAACGAATACTACTCTTTCATCGAATCCACCAAAATCGACACCGAAGTTTTGTTGATGATAGTGCAATATTCCATAAACGCAAAAGGACAAAGCGTCCGATATCCCTATATTTTCACCGTGGCGCGCAGTTGGATTGCGGACGGAGTGAAGACGGTCGCGGACGTCGAGCGCAAACTCAACGAATACGAGGCGCAAACCGAAGATATGAGAGAGGTCCTTGCGGCACTCGGCAGAAAAGGCGGTGCGGATATCGAAGAAAAACAAGCGCTCCTTAAATGGCAACGCAGTTGGGGATTCGAGCAAAGCGCGATTCTCACCGCGGCAAAACTCCTTAAAGGCGGCAAGACTTTCAAACGCCTCGACCAAAAACTCGACGAATATTATCGCATGAACGTGTTCACCTCCGAGGAAATGGAAAGCGCAAACGCACGCCGCGAACACCTTATAAACCTTGCAATCGAAATCAACAAAACTATGGGACTATATTACGAATCCCTCGACCACGTCGTGGAAACTTACACAATTCCTTGGACGAGCAAAGGTTTCGACGACGACGCCCTTCTCAAAATCGCGCACTACTGTTTCGTCAGCGGAATCCGCACTTTGGACGGGCTCAACAACGTTGTGAACAAGTTCTATTCGCAAGGTTATCTGTCCGTCGAAAGCATAGACGAATTTATTTCTTCGGGCATTGCGCAGGACGACAAAATCAGAAAAATTCTCGAAAAGGCGGGCACGAGCAGAAACGTATCCGCAAAGGACAGAGAATATTATCGCACTTGGTCTTCGACTTGGGGATTCACCGACGATATCATCGAATACGCAAGCGAACTTGCCGCAGGCAAACCCTATCCCGTCACCTATATCAATCAGATTTTGTCGGGTTGGAAGACGGCGGGCGTCACCACCCTTGCCAAAGCAAAATCCGCTCCCGCACCCTCGACGGGCAAAAAACCCGAATACACCGAACGCACGTACACCGACGAAGAATTGCAAACTCTCTTCAGCGGCATAGACCAATTTGACGACATAGACATATGATAACGCAAGACGCACTCAAAAGAGCCTTTGAGATAAAGGCAAAATCCGTAAATGACGAAAACGCAAGACGCGCCGCACTGCGCGAGCGCGCTTTTGCGATAGAAAGAATTTCCGCCGCACAATCCGAATACGTCCGCGCCAAATTCGCTGCATTGAAATCCGGGGAAACCACGAAAGAGGTCGAGATTGCGAAAAAGGAATATCAATTCGCACTCGCACGATACGGATTCGACGAAAAGGACTTCTCCCCCGTCTGCCTTTGCGAAAAGTGCAAGGATACGGGTTACGTAGGCGGCAAACTTTGCGACTGCGTGAAATCCATATATATGAAAGAATTGGCGGACGCTTGCGAAATCGAAAAACGCGCGCCTTTCTCATTTGCCGATAACAATCCCGTAAAAGCGGATAAAAATCAAAAAGACGCTCTCGACAAACTCTACGCCGTCACATCTACCTACGTAGACCGCTATCCCGACGTCAAAAAATATCTCGTCGTTTTCACGGGAGCGACGGGCACGGGCAAAAGTTGCCTTGCGTCCGCCATGGCAAGAAAAACCGTCCTTGAAAAAGGAAGAAGCGCACTCGTGCTTTCCGCATACGAATACAACGCGAAAATGCTCGAATGTCATCTTGCGCCCCTCGAAAAACGCGCCGCCCTCCTCGACGATATCTTGACCGCAGACCTTCTCGTCATAGACGATTTAGGCACCGAGCCTATCTATAAAAACGTGACGATTGAATATCTGCAACTCACCATAGACGAAAGACTTCGCGAAAAACGCACGACCGTCATAACCACCAACCTTGACGAAAGCACCCTTATGTCGAGATACGGCGAGCGCATATTCTCCCGCCTTACGGATTTCGAACGCTCCTTATATAAGAGAATCCCCGGCAAAGACCTGCGTTTGAGTTGACAAAGTCAACCCGTCCTTTCTTTATCGATTGAAAAAGCGGCTCGAAAACGAACCGCTTTTATTCTTGCTTTTTGTCCACCCGTTTTACCTTATACGCGAAGTCCCGTATCGTATGCTTCTTTCATCGCGGGAGAAGATGCGATTTCGCCTTTTTCGTATGCACCCGTGCCGTATATAAGTCCCATTTCTTTTGCGCCTTCCACGCAATCCGCATAACCTCTGAAACAAGCAAACGTTGTTTCGACGGATGCGTTTTCGGTGTCCGCGCAAGTGGCGATATAATACAATTCCTTATCCTTGACTTCGAGCCAACGCGCGACCGTTCTGTCTATGACCGCTTTGAGTTGTGCGTCTATGGAATAGAAGTACACGGGGCTTGCAAGCACCAAAACGTCGGCGTCTATCATCTTTTGCAAAATATCCGCCATATCGTCTTTAATCGCGCACTCTCCGCCGTGGGACGCGCAATAATAACACGCTCTGCAATAGCCGACTTTCTTATCCGCGATTCTTATTTTCTCGACCTCGTTTCCGCTTTCTCTCGCACCCCTTGCAAACTCGTCGCAAAGCATATCGGAGTTGCCGTCTTTTCTGGGACTACCCGACAAAATCAATACTTTTTTACTCATATCTACACCTCTAAACTGTTTATTCTGCTATTATCGTTCAAATAACCTGCGGTTACTTTCTTCTATTTTCTTTGTTTTCACACAGGCACGCACTACTTTACAATCGCTACGTTTGCAAGCATAATTATCCCTTGCAAAAAGTATCCGAACATATTCATCAACACAGTTTCACATTCGCTTTGTGCGGTCATGATAAATTCGTTGCCCCGTCTTTCGATATTGAACGAATCGCGAATTTTTTCGATTTTCTCTTCGTATTGCGTGGTGTCTAAATCCAGTTCTTCCCAATAATCAACGGTGCGATGACAATCCGAAAAGACGAATCCGCTTTCAATCTCGCGCACGCTTATCGCCATACTTTCCATCGTGCCCATGAAATAGACGGGGACTGAAAATACCGCGAAGTCGTCCCATTGTCTTATCGTGATTTCATCGACGTAACCGGATAACAATTTTTTGAAATCCATATCTTTATTCTCCCTTGAATTTCACGCGGAACACCACGCCGTAATCCATTCGCAATATATCCTTATATTCGAGTTGTTTCAAGACGGTGCGCTCGTTGTCGAGGACGGTTTCCTCGTCGTCTATTATAATACTCACGCTATCCACTTCGTCAAGCGCGGCGGACGCATAATCCAAATTTTCCTTATCCATTTTCGTACCGTGCGCGAATTTATGCACTTCTTCCGCGCCGCTTAACGCGAACGTCATTCTCAAAAGGTCGAGAGGAAATCTGTCCAAATTCATATACGAAATCAAAAGGTCCGCACGTTTACTTGTGAACAGCAACTTTCTTTCGAACTTTTCGACGGCGGTTTCTCGTTGCATTTTGTTTACGCTTTTAAGCACGCCGTCGCTTTCCAGTCGCACGTAGAAAGTGAGCGTTTTTTTATCGTTGAGTTGGGTGCTGAATCCGTCGGGTAGATAGTTAATAAACGGCACGGAGAAAGATTCCTTTTTGTCGACGACGACGTATTCCTTGTCCTTAACCTCGGGAATCATTTTATCTTTCAACCAGTATCTCATGGATTTCGGAAGACTTACGGTGTTGGGATAGACGATTCTTTCGGAGCGCACGCTCGAACCGTCCAACTCCATATAGATATCTTTGACGAAACCGTAAAAATAGTAGCCGTCCGTCGATTTCAAGTCCCTTGCGTCGATTTCTCTGCCGAAAAAGCCCTTTAATTCATCTATCGAACTGTGCCTGATAGCGTGCACGACTACGTCCTTTAAACTGTCCGTCACGATGAAATCCGTTTCGAGTTTCATGCCGTGCTCGTTCACGAGAGTGGCGTGCATAAGTCTTTTCAAACTGCAAATATTCCTTAGCGTTCTCTCTCTTATTTTTGTTTCTCTTTCTCTGTCGTGCTCGGTTTCGCAAATGCGCACGTATTCATACGGGCTATGCTTTTTATCGTTCGAATCCTCGTCGGGCGTTTCGTCCGCCGTATCCTCTTCTTCCTTTTTCAACTCCTCCTGATACGCAATAATCTCCATCAAGAGTTTTTCTTCGTCGGGGTCCAAGATGATTCTACCCTCTTCGTCGCGGTCGTCCTCTTCGTAATACTCGTCGTAGTCGCTCGTATCGGGACAATATCCTTTGCTCTCGTCGTATTCGAAATATTCGTAATCGCAATCATAAGGCGAGATATCCTCGTCCTCCTCCCAAGCCCAACGCTTGAAACAAATTTCGCGCTCGTAATCTTTCAAATCCCCTCTTATCGTGTACGTGAGAAAATCCAACAAATCGCCGAAAGATTCGACGGGAATCGCGTTGAAATACGCGCCGTCGCGGCAAACTATTGCGCCGCAAGATTCCAAAAAAGGTATGGGATTATAGGTGAATTCTTCCTTGCAACTCTCCAAAAACTCCTCGCACTCCACACCGCCCTTGTCTTCAAGGTCGAAAAGCGCGCGTATGGAATTGCGATGAACGACGTCGATTAAGTTTTTTATGAAACTTCTCGGAAATTGCTTTTTGTAATTGCCGACGTTTTTAGCCTTATCCAAAACCTCGAATTTGCCCTTTTTCTTGTCGCGGATATAGCCGTTTTCGACAAGATATTTAATATACGCAAAAGCCTTGACCGCATTTCCTCCGCACTCGTCGAGAACGGAATCAAAGGTCAATTCTCCGCTTGCCGTCAATTTTTTTATCAACATTTCGGACATTTCGTTCTTGCCTGTTTTCTCGCTCATATTAACCTCTCAAATTAGGGTTAGTGGTTATGCGGAATATTTTCTTCCCGCGCAGTTTAAGTATTTGTTCTTGCTCCAATTGGGGTAAAACGCAATCGTGCATGTCGAGAGGGACGTGTTCGTCTCCGACGAGAATTTCAACCGATTCGACGAGTTCGTCCATATCCAAAAACGGGTCGTAGACGTCGACGGGCATCTCCGCAACGCCGAAATAATCCTTCACCGCATCTTCTCCGTTGAAAGCAAACGCAATTTCGAGAAGTACGTCGGGACGTCTTTCAACGTTCAGCCATGCGTTCAATTCTTTCCCGTATTCGTTGACGAAAACAATCTCAGTGACGGCGGTGCTCACCGCAAACTTCGTTTGGTCGTCTCTGAGTTCGTTTAGTTTTTCCTCGTCCTTTATGAAAGTGAGAAAAACCGTCAATTCCCTTTTCAATGCGAGTTCGACGAGGACGCCGTCGTGGTCCAAATCGTCGAATGATTGTCTAAACAATTCTTCTGCCATTACGTCCAAAAACACTTTATCTTCGAGCCCCGACGCTTTGCCGTTTTCGACCATTTCTTTCAAGACGTCGATTTCGTCGTATTTAAGATAAGTATAAGTGTCGTCCGCCTTTTCGATTTCCGCAATTTCCGCACTTACTTGAACGTACATTTTGTCGACGATATCGTATATCGCCTTGCCGCGAGTGATCTTATAATCCTTTGCGTCGAAGTTTATGACGTCCAAAAGTCCTTGCAATTCGGTTTCGTCCTCATACGCCAAATTGTAAGCAATATTATTTAAGCCTCCGCTCATGTTGAATAATTGTTCTTTCTCCCTAACTTTTTTGCCGTTTTCGCCGATTACGTTGATGCGATAATCGTCGAATCTGTTTTTGCGCGTCATATTAACATACAATCGTTCGCGCAGGTGATCGTCCGACGGATCTCTGATTATGCTCGTCGCTTCCGCTCTTGAAAGTTTCCTAAGCAAATCTCTGCGGCGGTTGTTCTCTTCTTCGTCGTCTTCATCGTCTTCGTCGTCATCTTCTTTATCGAGTTCTTCTTTGTACGCATTTATTCTTGCGTCGACGAATTCGTTTAATTTTTCGGCGACTTCTTCTTCCGTTACGTCACCGATTTCAAAGTCGTAATCCAAAGGAACGACGCCGTAATCTGCATAATCGTCATATCCCCAGCCGTCCCAGTCGGTTTCGTTTTTCAATCGAGAAAAATAGGAATCGATATCGTCGGTCGGTTCTTTCCATCTCCACCGCCTTAAATTGAGTTCACGCTCTTCGCGGGACAACCCTTCGCCGTGACAATTTACATACGTATTTCTAACGACTTCGGTGTCAAAAGTGCTGTAATACTTCCCGTCATAATAAACGACCGCGCCGTAATTCAGCAAATACGGCAAAGGATTATAAGGCACGGTGAAACGCGCTTCCGCATAAATATCGAGATAAGTCGCACCGCCGTTTGCATCGATAACATCCAACGTAGTTATACAAGCGGAAGGCGAAAGGTTGCAAAACTTTTCGATTTCATCCTCGCTGTATCTTTTCTTGAAATTTTTAGTTGCCCGCCTTATTTCGAGAATATCCTCCGCACCACACAAAATCGCATACTTTCCGTTTCTTTTCTCTTTCAAAAAACCCGTTCTCACAAGATATTTCATAGTAGAAAACGCCTTCGACGGAGTATCGCAACACTCCACGACGTCGTCGAAAGTCAAAACGTCGCCGTGTTCAAGTAGGTCGAAAATACGGTAAGACAAATTATTCTCGCAGTTTTGTTCAATTTTGTTTCTTTCGTTTTCCATATATCCCGCCTACTTTTTATCCTTAAAAACGCATTTGATTGTTATTCCGGTATCGCCGTTGATAGACGCCACCTCTTCTTCACTCAGTTGTGTAACCAGTTCTTTTTCAAGTACCAACTTCCGTTCGCTTTCCATGACGACGTACGCTTCAGCCAAGTACGAGTCGAAAGGGTCCTTTTCCTTTGTGAAATACTTTCCGAGGAAAGGTTTTATATCGCTTATCAAGTTTGTGTACGCCGCGCTTTTTACGACGTACTTTGCGACCCCGTTCAAAGACACGCGCGCATGCAAAGTAACGCCCGGCACCTCTTTGTTTTCGAGGGTGACGGGAACGTCCGTGACGCAACACCAAACACGTTTTTGATGGAAACGGAAATCACTTAATCGGGTTTCGCTCGTATCAACTTCGGCGTTGAATTTAAGCGCACCGTAGCGCATCAAATATCTATAAGTAATATTGTCGGCTTCGTTCGTATCCAGGTTCATACCCATATGGACTTCTCCGACTTTGTCGTTATACTTCAAAGTTAGACTGTCAATAAGTAGAGATATCGCAATACATTCCGTTTTTCTCAACTCGGGCAAATTGACGTCAACGCCGAAAAATTCGAGTATGGTGGCATCGTCGCTCTCCATAACGCATTTTTTTAACCAGTCGTACGGATCGCCGTGTATGGTCGCATCCGAAATCGCCAATTTCACGCCTTTCGAATTTTCGAACACGACGGGAAAAGTCCTATCCTTGAAAACGTCTGTGATTTTCGACGCAAGATATTCCTTTTTCCTTTCCGCTTCTTCATCCGCAAAAGACTCGTTGCCGATCATTTTGCGCATTATCCGCGTTATGAGGTCTACCTCTTCGATTTCGACTTCTTGCGGATTTTCGATTTCCTCGTCCTCGCCGTAATGCCATTCTTCCCACGAGTCGAATCCGCAAAAGGCAAACCTTTCAGTCAATCCGACGCCTTTGTTCGTCGCTATACTGTTTGATAAAAGATGGGGCAAGCGATTTATCGTTTCGGTTGGAATCGTGTTGTAATAACGCATTATGTAACCGTCTTGCACGGCTACGATTATTCCGCTTTCCGCAAGATAATAAAGAGGGTCTTTCTCCACGACTTCACGCACGAAATCTCTGATTTCCACGTAAGTCGCGCCGGGATTTCTTTCGAGAAACCCTATGACGGAAAGCAGTTGCAGCGGCATAGTATCCGCGATTTCTTGCAATCTTTCCTCGCTTATCGCGCGTTTATAGCAGTTGATTTCTCTGCGCATATTTTCAAATATTCCCTCGTCCGCGATAACTTTGAATTTCCCTTTTCCTACGTCCTTAACCGCACCGTTGGAAGCCAAAAATTTGATAACGTCGAAAGCATCCTTCAGCGAGCCGTCGCACCATTCGGAAACGTCGCTTAAAGTGATAAAATCGCGTTCACTTAAATTCTTGAAAACTATATAATACGTATTAGAATTATCCATTGATTCCTTCCTTTCGGAGCGACGGGAATTTCATCCGTCGACGGACGACCATAAACCGCTCCTTCCTCGAAATAAATATATCACGGATTCGGATTTTGGTCAATATCGATATTCGTTCTCCATTGACATTTGCGAGAAAAAATTGTATTATGTAATCGAAGTAGTACAGGAGATGACAAAGATGAACAAATTTTTTGAAAATTACGAGGCGTTTTACAACATGGTGCTATCGACGACCGTGATGTCAAACGCATTATCACCAGCATTTATTGAGGACGCCAAAAAAGTTATTCACTTTATCGGCAAATCATATCGCCTCGACGACGATTTCATCGAGGACTGCTCTTCCCTTATCTTGAACGATTTGACAATGCTCGGTTTGCACACCGACCAACTTGCCATATACGGCGACAGGACGCTTTGGGACGAGTATTCGGATAAAGACGTTTTGTTCGACATAAAGGGCGACGTCCTCACCAAATTGCAAAAAATGCACGACGACGCAAAAGGAGAAATCAACCCCGGTTGGTTCGATTACTCACACTACAAAACCTATCAGGCAAACGTGCGTTTTTCCAAAATCAGCACCGCGAGCGCAACGGGCGACCTTATTACCACGCGACAAACGGGGATTATGCGCGTGCTGGGCATAGGCTGTCCCGTCGACGTCAAAGAGGGCATCAGACGACTTTTCCAATGCACGTTCTGGGGAGATATCCCCTCCGCGCACTTTATCTCGTACGCGTATTCCCTCATCGGCGACGAAGAAAACTCCGCCGTGTTCCACGAACTTGCGGAACTCTTTGAAAAGTATCTTAAATCGGGCTGCACCGTTCTTCCCTCGTCCGAGAAAAACACATACTCCGAAAAAGCGAGAGAATATTACGTGTATGCGTCTTCCATAAAGCAAGACGTAGTTTACGCATACGAGCGTTACAATATCGACTTCTCGTTTATCGAAGCGCTCTCTTCCCCCGAACTCGACTACTTCAAGAAGATGTACTATATCAACAACTATCGCAACCAAGATTGGAGAGAAGTCACGAACTCCTCCGCAGACCCCAACGAAAGATTAGGTTTTTAAGGAGGCAGTTATGACTACGAAAAATTCCATCATAGATTCAATCAGATCAAAATACGAAGAAGACTATCTCGAATGCTCGAAACAAATCGATTACACCGAACTAACTGAAGAAGACGGTCTTCAAGTCGTACTCTATAAGGACCTCCCCGACACCGAAGTGGACGGATTCCCCGTCGCAAGCGATTATGTATCCCCCGACGGCAAAGCGTATTCGATGAACGAATTCGAAAAACTTTCCGCAGAAGAAAAAGGAAAATGCGAATTAAGGTTCTATTTCCTTCCCAACTACCACGATATCTATATCGGTACGACGGGAAGCGGAAAAACCACCGGTTGCGTCGAACCGCAACTTCGTGCGATTTCCTCTCAAAAGAACAAACCCAACCTCTTCCTGACCGACCCGAAAGGTGAACTTTTCGAAAGAAACGCACAGCACTTGAAAGACCAAGGTTATCAGACTTTCGTGCTCAACTTCAAGGATTTGATTCGTTCGGACAGATGGAATCCCCTTCTCGAAGTATACGATATGAAAATGAGCACTCTTTCGGTCGGAAAAGGTGCGCTTATGCACACGGGTAGAGTCAAAAAAAGCCTTGAATACGCTTGCCCCAAAAAGATGTATTCAAGCGACGGCTATATCGAATACGACGGAAAGGCGTTCCCCGACGGAGAAAAGTTCGAAGAATACGTGAATTTCAAACGCGACTTCCTCGGCGCCGAAATCGACAGTCTTGTCAATCAACTGGCAAATATGATGATATCCATCAAGAGCACAAAAGATCCGACGTGGGAAATGGGTGCGCAAGAACTCCTCAAAGGTCTTATTTATTGCATGCTCGAAGACGCAATCGATCCCGAAAGCGGATTCACCCGCGATATGATGAACTTGAGCACGTTGCAAGACTATTACACGACGCTTAAATTGCCCATTCTCTCCGGCAAAATTCGACTTCCCGGACATCCTCTTCTCAAAGGTAAATCGAAGAAACCCATATTGCTTATGTCCGAAGCGCTCGACAACGCAATGAGGACCATGCGCAGTTATTGCGGCATCTTCGACGGCTCGATGAAAGACTGGTTCAGCGGACACATATTCGCCTTAACGACCAACAGCACGATTACCGTGGATAATTCCGAAAAACAACCCTTTGCGATTTTTCTCATCACTCGCGACTACGAAAAGAGCGATTTCCAAATCGCGGGACTTTTCATCGATTGGGTATATAGGCAAATGATCGAGAAAGTGGAAAACGGAGAATCCACAAGGACGTTGCACTTCCTCCTCGACGAATTTGGCAACATTCCCGAAATCAAGGACTTTGAAAACAAAATCGCGACGGCAAGATCGAGAAATATTTGGTTCCACCTTGCAATTCAATCTTATCAACAGATTGATATCGTATACGGTTCGGAAAAATCCGTCGTCATTCGCGACAACTGCAACTCACATATATTCCTCGGTGCACAGAATAGAAATACGAAAGAACTCTTCTCCGAAGAATGCGGAAAGCATCACGTCCCGACGTTCGAATCCAAAATTCTCCCGAAAATCAACTCCATACAAGAAGTCGCTCTCGTACCTGTCAGCGACCTCGACCTTATAAAGCCCGGTCAAATGTACGTGAAACGCCTATATATGCCCGTCATAACTTCACAATTCATCAGAAGTTACGCTTGCGCGGCGCAAGGCACTTTCAAGAATTTCAGCAAAGGGCTCAAGACCTGCACTCCTTACTCGCAGAAGTCTTTCAAGTCGCCTCAATTTACGTACGAAAAAGTCGTAGACGATTACTTCAATTTAGGCAGTAGGCCGTCAAGTTACGATGATTAAAATGAATCCCCGCCGAAAAGTCGGCGGGGATTTTCTTATTGTTTTTGGTTTATATAAACTATCGGAATAGATAATCCTTACAAATTCAACGCTATTTGATATACGACGTTTTTAGGTTCTCCCCTTTCGGACGCGACCTTTTTGACCGCCTCTTTTTTGTCCATTCCACTTTCTAAATACGCCCTCAAATGCTCTTCAATCGTCATATCGAGATATGCGTTTTTGTTCTCTCCCGCATCAACTATCATAACGATTTCTCCGCGCTCTTCGCACTCAAACGAAGATAGCGACGTGACGGTGACGCTCTCGTAAAGTTTGGTTATTTCTCTCACGACGTACACCTTTCTGTCCCCTAAAATTTCATATAAAGAGGACGCAATTTTGTTTAGGTCGTGGGGCGCGACGTATATAACAAAAGGAAGTCCCGTATCTTTCACTTTTGACAAAATCGCCACTTTATCTTTCGTTTTTTCAGGCAAAAACCCCAAAAATGTGAATCCCGTGCTCTGTATTCCGCTCAAAGCAATGGCGGTAGTTAGCGCCGTAGGTCCGGGGACTGATTCCACTTCGACCCCCTCTTCTCTGCACCTTGCAACGAGTATGGAGCCGGGGTCCGATATACAAGGCATGCCCGCGTCCGTGATGAGCGCGACGTTTTTGCCGTCCTTGATTTCCGCTATGAGTTTTCCGCCACACTCCACTTCGTTGAATTTGTGATAAGCGACGAGTTTCGCTTTTATATCGTACTTGTTCAAAAGCGCAAGGGAATGACGCGTGTCTTCACACGCGATTATATCTGCGCTTTTCAGCGTTTCGAGTGCGCGGAGAGTTATATCGCCGAGGTTGCCTATCGGCGTGCCTACAATGTACAGTTTCGCCATATCAATCGTATAGTTTTTTTACGTCGGGGGTGTATCTTCCCTCCTCGTCCATCACGACGAGAGTTTCGGGGATAAGCCCGACTTTGCCGCCCTTTCTTGCGGACACAATCACCGTATCCACACCTTTGGAGAGTTTGGGATAAACGAGATAAATACGTTTCGGTTCAAGCCCGTGACGGCGCAAAACGACGAACAAATCGCACAGCCTGTCGAACTTATACGACAAGAATAAGTCCCCGCCGTTTTTAAGTGCGTACGCCGCCGCCCCCACGAAATCTTCGAGAGTGCCTTCGCATTCTTTCCTTGCACTTGCCTTGACGCCGCCGCCCGAAGTGCCGTCGTTAGGAGAAAAATAAGGCGGATTCATTATCGCTTTATCGAAACTTCCGCTTGCGACGAACGAGGATAAATTTTTGACGTCGCCGCAAATCATTTCGATTTTGTCGTCGAGTTTGTTCATCTTGACGCTACGCATTGCCATATCGCAAGTTGCAGAGTCTATCTCGACGCCCACGACTTTCTTCGCGTTCTTTTTGACCGCTACGAGAATGGAAATAACTCCGCTTCCCGCGCCGAGTTCGATAACCGAATCGCTCCCGCCTATCGACGACAAATTCGCAAGAAGAACGGAGTCCGCCGAAAACAAATACTTATCGTCGTCCTGTATGACCTTGTAATCCCCCGTGAGAAAGGTTACGAATTCGCTCATGCTCTGACGACGCGGATTTTGAGAGTTTGTTGCACGCCTGCATACACGCGCACGATAACTTCGAAATCACCGAAATCGCGAATGTTTTCTTTGAGTTCGATTTTCTTTTTGTCGAGGTCGTAACCTTGTTCCGCAAGGGCTTTCGCTACGTCGTCGTTGGTGACGCTGCCGAACATTTTGCCGTTATTCTCTCCCCCTCTTGCCTTAACCTCTATGGTAACGTTTTTGAGTTTTTCAGCAAGTGCGAGAGCATCCGCCTTTTCTTGAGCGGCTTTTGCTTCTGCGGATTTCTTGCGTTGTTCGGCTACGTACAAATTTTGCGGAGTGCCTTCGAGCGCAAGACCTTTTTTGAGCAAGCAGTTGCGTGCATATCCGTCGTTGACGGTGACGATATCGCCTTTTTTGCCTTGACCTTTGATGTCTTGTAACAAAATAACTTTCATAATATACTCCTTTTCCATATTGTAACACATACGCGTGCGTATTTCAATCCAAAATAATAACGGATGGTTTAATTTTTGCAAAACGGGGAATACTAACCTCAAGGAGTACGCCATGAAAGAAATTAATTGCAAAACTTCAAACTGTGAACACAACGTCAAATGCAAATGCCTTGCGGGCATAATCGCCGTAAACGAAGGCGGAAAATGCATAAGTCGCATCAAACGAGAGGGCGGTGCGCTTGCGCAATCCTTTGCCGACGTCGAAGCCGGAGAAGAATTTTTCGGGGACGGCGTAGACAGCATAGTGCAATGTTCCGCATCTTGCGCTTTCAACTCGGGCGGAGTCTGCTCTTGCGACAAAATCCTCGTCGACGACTCTCTACTCGGCACAAAGTGCAAATCCCGCGTATCGCCAAAAGAAAACGGCTAAATAAAAGCGCGCCTTTCGGTGCGCTTTTATCTTTCTTAATCGCTATTTTCTATCTTTTTTTCAAGACCACTTTGCATCCCCTCTTTTTGAGCAACCAGCGCACGTCGTCCATTATCTGATAGTCGTATTTTATGACGTCGCATTTTTCGGGTTCCTTTCCAACCACTTCCGCTTTGAAATTTTTGAATTCGATAAGTCCGTCGTAGGTGGTGAGATTGCCGTGCTTTCTGTAATTCTTCTCGAATTCGTCCTTATTGCCGTTCAAAAGATAAGACCTGATTTCCTCTTTCGTCGCAGGAATAAATCCGCAACAAATCATATAGGCATTCCAGCGTTCGTGCTCTTGAGTCGCAAGATTGTTCCTTATCGTACCTCTATTGAATTCGCATTTGCCGTAATCGACTTGTTCCTTATCTTGCAGCGTTTTGATTTTGCCCGACTTGTCGCGTTGATATACGATTTCGTCGTCCTTTTGATACGCCTTGAAAAATTCCTCCGTCTTGTCCTCGTCGGGGGAATCCAATCCCGCGAAATCGTAACCGAGCAGATTGAGTTTCATCCTTATCGACATACAAGCATAAACGTCGCTTTCCCTCTTAAATTGAGGATTTTTGTACCAAGTTTCGATAGCGCCTTTCTCAATGGTTTCAGCGGTTGCGCCGACTTCCGCATACTCTGTTTGATAGCAAACGTGACGGCGACGGGCAAGCAAATCAACCTCGTGATTGACAATTTTGTCGACGTGATATACGCTTCTTCTTTCTCCGCCGAAAACGATGAAGTCCCCGTTTTTCTCGTAGTCCTCAGCGAGCACGCTGTCGTACAAATCGTCGTTGCGTATTTTGACGAAGACTTTGGTGTTTTTATCAAATCCCCATTCTCTGATTTTGACCGCGACTTTTTCCGCAAGGTCGAGATTGTCGAGGTCGGATCCGAATGCGATTATGACGTTGTTGACCGCGATATGCCCGTTTTCCGCGGTGAGATTTTCTTTTATCTTGCCGTAGAATCTCGTGTCGTTTATATCCACCTTTTCAAAACTGACGTTTGCAGGTGCGTCGGGAAGGGGGAAATAGTCCTCCCCGGGTTCCTTTCCTTCGAGTTTTGCGACGACTTCTTTTTCTTTCTTCTTGAAAACGTCGTTCAATTCACCGTCGTCGTCCTTCTTATCCTCCGCGGATTTTTGCATAAACTCTTTCGTGTAGCGATAGTAGTTATGGTTAAGGTCCTTGTCGTTATCGGATTCTTCTCTATCGTAAATGAAGTAATCCACTTTTTTATGTTTAAGTTCACTGCCGTCTTTGGTCAAGAATTGGTTGTTTTCGACGGAAGTCAAAAACAGTTGTTGACCGGTTTTTCCGAAACCTATCATAACGACGTTGACGTCCACGTCGGGACGGACGGTAGCCGTCGAATAGTCTATATGTTCCTCGGTCATAAACTTCGTCAAAGGATAGCGATCGAGGAAATCCATAGCCACCAATTTATACTTATTGACGTAACGAACGCAACCCTTCGTTTCTTCCACGATGCGAGTGAATGCATACTCGTTTTGCTCGTCCCCGAACACGTAAGCAATAATGCCCTTGGGGTTGTCGATGGACTGTCCGTTGAATCCCGTGCGCTTTACAATATCTCCGAGTTCTTTGCAATATACGAGGTTTAACGTATCGTTTTCAGCATTTAAAATTACGTTTACGATTTTATCGTCGAATTTCCCGCAAATCTTTTCAAGCACCGCAGAAAGGTTTTCTCCGCCGAATTTCTTGACTGCAACGCCGTCCACGAACAACTCGTCGACCGTGTCCGAATCGACTTCTGCAAGCAACACGACCTTGTCTTTCGCCTTCTTTCCCTCGTTCTTTTCGACGACGGAATCGATTATCATTCTCGTCCTTTCGTTGTAGCCGACGAACACGTAAACGCGGTCGTTTCTCTTTGCGGAGGAGAGCCTTATCGCGTTGATAAGTTTTTCGCCGAATATTGCAAACGTGAACATAAAGGCGTTCAAAGTCACCAAGATAAAGCACAGATACAGCACCGCTTGATAATACGTATTCGCCGCGGCGAGATTGCATACGGTGTCGTAATCGAATTTCAAAACGACGATTTCGACGGAAGACTTGACCGCATTCAAAAACAGCCCCAGCCCCTCTTGTCCGTCGTAAGCCATGCCGAGCATATGCAACGGAATCGCAACGAAGTATATCCATACGAAGTTGCCTTTTTTGAAGTTCTTGATGAATTTCAATCTGTCGAGCCCGCCAAGTCTGCATGCGCGGATTATCATCCCCGCGACGAGTGCGACCATATAAGCAAGGCACAGCGACGTTACTATGTTATTCATACTTCCTCCCTTTTGCGCAAGCGCAAAATCCTTGATTTATTCTTCTGATATCAGCCGTTCCCATTCTTCCGCGAACGGCGCTTGTTCGAGTTCGAGAGCCTCGATTTGTTTTTCTATTTCCGCAAGTTTTTTATAATCGCTATAAACGTTTGCGTCCTCCGTCATAACCCTTTTCAGTGCGGATATTTTCTCATCGATTGCGGACATTTTCCCTTCGAGCACCTCTATCCTATGCCTGCGTTTCGCTTTTAGCGTTTCCGCCGATACGGGTTTTCCTTTTTTGACGACGGCTTGCTTACTTTCCGCCTGCACGCTTTCCTTTTCAGACGAAATTCTCTCGTATTCCTCGTATCCGCAGTCGTACGCTTTCAGTCCGTCTTTCTCGAAAACGAGTAGCCTGTCGCAAACCTTGTTGATGAAATATCTGTCGTGCGATACGGTGATAACCGTGCCTTGATATTCGCATAGCATTTTTTCAAGGGTTTCTTTGCCGAGGATATCCATATGGTTGGTGGGCTCGTCGAGTATCAGCACGTTAGGGCGACGTTTTATGATTTTGAGAAGAGCAAGCCGCACTTTCTCACCGCCCGACAAGTCCCCTACGGTTTTGAATACGTCGTCCCCCGAAAACAAGAATGCGCCGAGAGCAGTCCTTGCCTCCCCGTCCGTATATTGCGGGAAGTCGTTTTTGAAGTCTTCGAGCACTGTAAGCGCGGAAAAACTCTGCGTTTTCGTCTGGTCGAAGTAGCCGACTTCGGAATGTAGCCCGAATCTCGTATGTCCGTCGAGGGCGGGAATTAGTTTCATTATCGTGCGAATGAGAGTGGATTTTCCGCATCCGTTGGGTCCGATTATTCCGAGTTTCTGTCCTTTTTCGACGATTGTATTCACTTTTCCGAGCGGTTTTTCGCGGTCGTAACCGAAAACGAGATTTTCGAGCACCACCGTGTTTCGCACAGTTTCGACGGTCGGTTGAAACATTCCTTTGAAAGTCGCGACGTCGAATCCGACGGGGATTTCTACTTTCCCCATTCTTTCGATTTGTTTGAGTTTCGCTTGTGCCATAGCCGCCTTATGCGCCTTATAGCGGAATCTGTCCACGACTTTTTGAAGTCGCTCGATTTCTTTTTTACGAATGAGCGCGTCTTTCAGTGCCTTGTCGTAATTATCCTTTTTCTGCACGACGTAGGCGGAATAATTTCCGCTGTATCTGGTGGTTTCGCCGTACTCGATTTCGTACACGACGTTCACGATTTTGTCAAGAAACATTCTGTCGTGGGATACGACGACGCAGGACTTTTTGTAGTCCATAAGATATCTTTCAAGCCACTCTATTCCCTCGAGGTCGAGATGGTTTGTTGGCTCGTCGAGAAGAAGGACGTCGGGTTTTGACAACAAGAGTTTGATAAGTGCGATTTTGGTGCGCTGTCCGCCCGAAAACTTGACGAGAGGTTTGTCGAGGTCGTCGTCCGAAAAACCGAATTTTTTGACCGCGGTGAGATATTCCTTTTTATACGTATATCCGCCCGCCTTTTCAAACGCGTCGTGCAAACGCGAATACGTCGCGGCGTTCTTTTCGTTTCCGTCCGATTGCAAGGTGCAAAGAGCGTCGTCCATTGCCTTTTCCAACGAAAGAATATCCGAATATGCGGACAAAACTTCTTCGCGCAAAGTGCGTTTTTCGTCGTCGCGCGCAGTCTGTTTCAAAAATCCGATAACGGGATTTCCCGTCTTCACGAAAGATACGTCGGCGTCCCCCGTGCCTTTGACGAGTTCGACTTCCCCGGTCAACGCTTTAAGAAGAGTGGTTTTTCCCGAGCCGTTGCGTCCGACGAGCGCGATTTTTTCGTGGTCGTTCACGGCAAAATCCACCCGTTCGAGCACGGGTATTCCGTCGTATTCCACACTTCCGTTGACGATTGCGATTCTCATAAATTTGATTTTACCATTAAATCGAAAAAATTACAATACGAAAAGGCGGTATTTACCGCCTTTCCACAATATTTATTATAATAAAGGAGAGTGATCAAACCTTTCCGCTACTCTTCTCCGTATAATTTTTCGAGTTCCTCTTTAAAGCCCACGATTTTGTCGGAATACTTTGCGATAGCCCTTTCTTTAAGATTATACTCGTGGTTCGTAATTGCGTCCAATTCGAAAACGAACGTTGCCATGCGCAACGCGCGGTTTACGGACAAATCCACGAGTTTAAGCAAACCATCCAGCAAGAAGACGAGCATATCTCCGAGGAAACTATCTATATCGTAGCGTTCTCGCATCAATTCTTGATAACGGATTATTCCGTCCGAAATAATGCTCGCATCGCTGAAATAAATAACGGGCGTACTAAACGGATATTTCCCGGACGTTACGAAGTCGTTCGGATAAGTCATATATTCCACAATCCTTTTTACGTCGTGCATCGAATACGTCATATACTTTTTCGGTTCGAGCAAACGCCTATCTTCGGGGTCAATCAAGTTATGCGCACCCGTCGCCAACATAATAGGAAATCCGTCGCAATCGGGACTAAACTTCATAATATTATAACATTTTGCAACAAGCAACTTATCCGTCGGGCGCAACTCTACCGCCTTTATCAAAATATCGTATGGGATGTCGTCGTGATAGTATTGCTTCGGGTCTATCTCGTTTGCGAATTTGACGATATATTCGTCGATATTGCGTTCGCCGTTTAGATACTTTCTCAAAAAGCCCATGTAAATCCACGGATGTTTGTCGAATGAGTCGCTCGCAATTTCCTTATACAACTCAAAATCATCGAGCCAATTCAACATGAATATCAACGTCGACGTGTTGAGCATTTCGTCGAGATACGTGAGAATAAGCGTCCTGAAATTCTCGGACAATTTATCTTTTTCCGCGGTTAACCGTTCGGGGACGTCGCTAAATCCACAATCTTCAAGCGCTTCTTTTGCGGCGTCTATATCGCCTACCCGTATCGCCCTCTCGAACTCATCCCACGCCCCTTTTTTCGAAATATACAGAGGTTTTTGCGGATATTCCCTCTCGCTTTCGGGCTTGTGTTTGACGGAGAGTTTCCATTTTCCCTCGATAAATCCTTTTTCCTTCGCGGAAGTTTTCGATAGACGAACCTCTCGAACGATGAATTTTTGTTTTTCACCATTGCAGCAAAGAGTAATCGAATCGTTGTCGTCCATATATCGAAGTTCGGGCAAATCTTCGATATAAAACGGATTGGACGTCTTTGCGCGCTCGAACGTTTCCTCGTTTACGTCGATTTCGTAATCGTCAGTCGCAAACCCCTCGGCTTCGGACACTTCTTCCATCATTTCGGGAAAACGTAGTTTTTTCTCGTTAATGTCGTGATACGTCATATAGCGCGCATACGCATATTCGCCGCGCTTTCCGTACGCTGTCGCCATTATTTTGCCCCACTCGCGCATAGAAAAAACGCGTTCCCTTCCGTCGTTCAAAACGGGGACAACGCCGTGATCATAACTCTCTTGATGATGATATCCCGAAAAAAGGTAGTGATGTTCCTTGATATCGTCTACAATGACGTTTATCTCGGCACGGCTATAATAATCACCATACTTGCATAAAATTTCAGGGTTGTCGTAATAAGTCCAACCGATAACTTTATAATTCATCTCTGCTCCTCCTTAATGCAAAAATAAATTCTACTATTTTGATTATATCAAAATCGAATTGAGAATACAATACCGAATTTGCAACAAAAATCTAAATTTCAAGATTTCAAAACCGCATTTAATTTTGTCTTTGCAAAACTAATCTCGAATAATTCTCGCTATCTTGTGAGGACGGCGAAAGTTTCAACGTTCGAGGTTTGCGGGAACATGTCGTAGGGCTGGACGGATTTAAGTTCGTAGCCGTTTTCCGTGAAGTATTTTAGGTCGCGCGCAAGAGTGGACGGATTGCAAGACACGTAGGCTATGAATTCAAATCCCGAGCGCACTATGCCCTCCACCGTTTCTTTCGAGCAACCCTTTCTCGGAGGGTCTATGACGATAGCCCTTTTCCCGTTTTCGGCGGCAAGGGATTTCATAAATTCGCCTGCGTCCCCCTCGATGCAATTCACTCTGTCGTCCACACCGAGTTTTTGCATAAGTGCCTTTGCGTCCTCGACCGCCTCGTGCACGATTTCGACGGACGTGATTTTCGCTTTATTCAGTCTGACCGCAAGTTGCGCGGTGAGTATCCCGACGCCTGAATAAAGTTCCACTATATCCCCGTCGAAATCAGAAAGCGAATCCGCAACCGCATCGTATATAGCATCGCGGATTTTATCGTTCACTTGCAAAAAACTGCACGGAGAAACCGCCGCGGAAAACGCGCCTAAATCTTGCTCTTTTTCTTCTCCGCCGACAAGGGTAACGCCATTCGTCATAATGACATTTGTGTTTTTCTTGTTGACGGAAAAATAGAGTGCGACGTCCCCGAAATTTTCTTTAAGCCTATTCGTCAAGTCGTCCGCAAAAGGCAAATCGTCCCCGTTTATCACGACGACTGCGGAAAGAAAATTCGTTATCCTTGCGACAAGGTGACGAAGAAGACCTTTCCCCGTCCTCTCGTCGTAGACGGACAAAGAGTGGTCGTTTGCCCAATCCGTAACCGTGCTTATAAGCGTAGCGGCGGCGTCGCCGTTGAGCGCGCAATGTTTCAAAGTGACGACTTTGTGGGTGCGCTTTTCGTAAAAACCGAGCACGACTTTTTTATCTCCGTTTACGCCGAAAGGCAAACTCAACTTGTTTCTATAACCCCACTCGTTCAAAGAAATCACTGGGGGCACGGAGAAATCTATTTTGCCGTTGCGAGAAAGACTTCTTTCGACAAACTTACGTTTCGTTTCTTCTTGAAGGGCGTGCGACATATGTTGAAGGTCGCACCCGCCGCATTTGCCAAAATAGCAACAACGGGGTTTTACGCGCTCGTTTGACGGTGATAAAACCTCGATTAAGTCACCGAACGCAACGTCTTTCTTTACGTAATTGAGTCTGACTCTGACGATTTCGCCGGGGAGCGCAAAGGGTACGAAAATAGGAAACGCGCCGTATTTTACGACGCCTTCTCCTTCTACTCCGAGGTCTACGACCTCTCCTTCAATCACGTCACCGACGAGAAGATTTATCATTTGCATTTATGCTCGAGTGCCTTTTTGACTCTCTCGAAGTTTGCACTCATATCCACGCCTGCATCCTTTTCGGAGCGACGATACCAATCCATGATAATCGTCATGTCGCGGCGTGCGGGCGCAAAGGGGGTGCGGAGCACGTAACAGTGCATATTGTTGAGAATGTTTTTGCCGACTTTGTATTCGTTCTTAACGCCTGCCGCGGTGAGTTTTTTAGCCATACGCTTTGCCTCGCCCAAGCAGAGCAGGTCAAGCCCGCCCCCGTTGTTGTAGGATTCGGGGAAGTCTTTCGTGAGGTAGTTATAGGGAATTGATTCCTTATAAAACTCCCAATTTCTAAATTCCGTTCTCGACTTCTTCCCGCTGAAATATCTCACCATGAGGGTGTGCGTGAACGGGATTCTGTACATGGTTTCGAAACTGAACGCACCCGATATAAAGATGCACCTTTTGATTTTGACTTTGAGTTCGGGAAGTCCGAGTTTCTTGCCGTATTCGGGCACGGACGACGCGCAACCCGTGCAAGCAGAAAGATGCCCGCCCGAACTATCCCCCGTTATCGTAACGTCGTTCAAGTCGAGATTGAATTCGTCCTTAATCTCTTCGAGGAAGTTGAGTGCGTCTACGACGTCTTTAAGATTTTCAGGGAAGAACACTTCGGGAGCAAGTCTATGGTCGATGACGCAAACGACTGCGCCCATAGCGGCGAACAATCTGGCGTAACCGTCCCTTCTCGGACGATTGTGAATGACCCAACCGCCGCCCGGCACGTCCACTACGACGGGATTTTTTTCACCGACGGGGACGGAGGGAATATAGATATCCATGACGAGTTGTTGACCGTCGATTTCCTTGTAGACGACGTCCTTGACGACTTTGATTTCCTTGTTGAAAACCGTTTTCGAGTTAGGCAAAGCCCTATCCTCTTCCGCAAAGTCGAAGATATCCGCCATGAGAGGATAACGGAACATTCCGTATTGTTTTTTGAATTCTTTACTCTTCTTCTTATCTTCCGCTTTCCACGCTTTTGCGTTTGCGATTTCTTCTGCGTTTCCGCATTTCAAAACGGCTTTATAACGTTTCGCGTTTGCGATATGAGCGTTCCAATAAGCGTCGTGTTCGGTTGTCGCGTATTTTCTTTCCATACTTTCCTCCGTCAAGCAAAATACGGCATATATGCCGTATTTAGTAGGTTACTTTTGTGCGTATACTTTTTTGAGTTGAGCAAATCTGGGCAAACCGTCTTCGAGAGGTGCTTTTGCATCTCCTTGAATGAGAGGAAGCGCATATTTTACGTACTCTTCGCTGACGCCTTTGCCGTCGTTGGTTATCCAATCGAGAGGAACCGTCTTTTCGGTGTTTGCCGCAAGTTCGAGAGGCATGAGGACGGGCTTGCAGGAATACTCTTCGCTCGAATAATCTCTTTCGAAGATGACCATCTTATCCGTTTCGCCCTCGACCGCGCATCTGACTGCGAACGCACCCGCTTCGAACGCTTCTTCGACGTCCACTCTACTTGCAAGGTGTGCGCCGCAGCGTTGCATAAGGCTGAGTTCGATAGGGCGAACTTTCACGCCGAGTTCTTTCTTAATAAGTCCCGCGAGTTTTGCCGCAAGACCGCCGAGTTCCGCGTGACCGAACAAATCGTTTGCGCCGACTTTGCTTTCGGAAACGTAGTTGCCGTCTTTATCCTTGATACCTTCGGACACGACGACGATACATTTGTTGTTATTCTTCGCGCAAACTTCTCTGACGTCTTCGACGAATTGTTTGACGTCGAAAGGAACTTCGGGAAGATAAATAAGGTCTGCGCCGAGTCCTTTGTAATTTGCAAGTTCCGCCGCCGCGGTGAGCCAACCTGCGTTTCTGCCCATCGCTTCGATGACGCAAACAAGACCGAAGTTGTAAACTTTCGCGTCGAGGTTACATTCCATAACGGTGGTTGCGATATATTTTGCCGCGCTTGCGTAACCGGGGCAATGGTCGGTGCCGTAAAGGTCGTTGTCTATGGTCTTGGGCACGCCGATTACGTTGCAGTCGTAGCCGACGGATTGCAAGTATTTGCTTATCTTATTGCAGGTGTCCATGCTGTCGTTGCCGCCGTTGTAGAAGAAATAGCGGATATTGTATTTGCTGAACACTTCGAGAATACGTTTATAATCGGTGTCGTCCACCGCCGCGTCTTTGAGTTTGTATCTTGCAGAGCCGAGCGCACTGGACGGGGTGTATTTGAGAAGTTCGATTTCTCTGGGGTCTTCTTTGCCCATATCGTAGAATTTCTCGTTGAGGATACCGACGATGCCGTGTTCCGCGCCGTAAACCGCGGTGATATTGCCTTGTCTTAACGCCTCGGTGAAAACGCCTGCCGCGCTGCTGTTAATAACGGAAGTAGGACCTCCGCTTTGTCCGAACATACATGCTCCAACCAAATTTTTCATATGAATCTCCTGATATTTTTAGGCGGAAACCGCCGTGCTGATTATTTGCTGATGAGTGTGGATATATTGTAGATTTGCTCGTTGAAAGTCTTGGGCGTGTTGAGAGCCTCGGTGACGGTCATATCGATGAGGTTGCCCCCTCTTATGCCGACCACTCTTCCGCTTTGACCGTCGTCGATGAGGTCGACCGCGCGGACTGCAAGACGGGATGCAAGCACTCTGTCGCTCATAGTAGGAATACCACCTCTTTGAATGTAACTGAGCGCGATATGGTTGATTGTCTTACCCGTTGCTTCACCCACTTTCTTCATGAGTTCGTCTTTGATGTCGTTTCTGCCTTCCGCAAGCACGATAATCGTGGAAGTCTTGCCCTTTTCAAAGCCTTCTTTGACGCTCTTCGCGATTGCGTCCACGTCGACGGGTGCTTCGGGAAGGATGACGTATTCCGCTCCGCCTGCAAGAGAGGTGTAAAGCGCGATATCTCCGCAATGGCGTCCCATAACTTCGAGAACCATTATTCTGTCGTGAGAAGTTATCGTGTCGCGAAGTTTCAAAATCGCGTCGAGGACGGTGTTGCACGCCGTATCGAAACCGATTGTGTAATCGGTGTAACCCATATCGTTGTCAATGGTGCCGGGGATGCCGACGACTCTGAGGTCAGTCATCTTGTGAAGGTCGCGAAGTCCGCGGAAAGAGCCGTCCCCGCCGATGACGATGAGGCTGTCGCAACCGCGTTTCAAAAGATTGTTCGCCGCCGCTTTAAGCACTTCGGGGTCTTTGAAATCACCGCTTCTGCCCGTGCGGAGAATGGTACCGCCCGTATGCACGCAGTTGGAAACGCTGCTATATTGCATTTCGAATATATCGTCGTTTACGAGTCCCACGTACCCGTGACGGACGCCGTAAACCGTGTAGCCCTTGGAAAGAGCGTATCTGACTGCGGCGCGGATACCCGCGTTCATTCCGGAAGAATCTCCGCCGCTCGTTAATATTGCTATTTTCTTTTCTTTTTGTGCCATAACACACCTCTAAACGTTCACTGTTTAACATTCTAACATACGCACGCGCATAAAGCAACAACCAATTTTCAAAAAAATATCAAATTGCGCGCAATCGTCCTAACTTCGAATAAGCGGGCGCAAGCGCGTAGAATAATTTCGATAAGAAAAACGCCGCATAAGCGGCGCATCCTTATTTGACTACGAATTTGACGTTGTTTTCACCGACGATGTTTTTGAGTTTCTTAATAAGTTCGTCCGTGACTTCAACCCTTTGCGGATATTCCATAAGGCAATATTTTCCGTCCTTTCTTATCTGCGCTTGCACTGGAATAGTGCCTTTGTGCATTGCAAGCACGCCGCCTATGAGTTTTTTCTCGCTTTCGTTTCCGACGAGCACGTAGAGTATTCCGCGCTTTGAGGACGACGTTTCGCGCACGGAATTTTCCCACGGCTCGATTCTATCCACCGTGATTTTAGGTTCGCTTTCGTCGCGAAGGTCTATTCTGCCGTACACTTTGACGGGAGCGTCCCCCTCGAGCATTTTTCCGTATTGCTCGTATGCCCTTGCGAACATACTGAAGGATATCGCACCCATTCTGTCTTCGAGTTTGCCGACGGCGAAACGTCTTTGGTCGGTCTTGGTGACTTTTCTCTCGTAGGATGCGACTATACATCCCATCTTGACCTGTTTGCCCGCAAGATTTTTATCTACGACCATGCCCGCGGATTCGGATTCTTCCTCGTCCTCTCCGACGTCTTCGGATTCCACGTACAACATTCCCGTATCGAAATTGAATTCACCGGGACGCACGACGCAATCGTCGAGAGGGTGTCCGCTGACGTACATTCCGAGCACCTCTTTTTCTTCGGACAGGATTTGTTGTTTCGAGTATTCCGCAAGTTCGGTGTACTTGACCTCGACGTCCTCTATCAAGTCGTCGAACAAGGACATTTGCCCCGACATACTGTTCTTCTTATCGCTTGCGACTTGGTTCATTATGCCCTCGTAGGACGCAATGAGCGTAGAGCGCGTCTTGCCGAAACAATCGAACGCACCGCCTTTTATAAGGTTCTCGACCATACGTTTGTTTATCTGTCCCGTGCAACGAGAAATGAAGTCCTTTATATCCTTAAACTCGCCGTTCTTTTCTCTCTCGTTGATGACGAATTCGATTGCCTGTTCGCCGACGTTTTTGACGCCCATAAGACCATAGCGTACGTTTCCGTCGTGTATTGAAAAGAATTTTTTCGAACTGTTGATATCGGGCGCAAGGATTTTGACGCCTTGTCTGCGCAGATAGTTTATGTAGTGCGTAACCTCTTCGGAGTTTGTGATTCTGTTGTTTATGACCGCCGCCATAAAGTGGACGGGATAATAGCATTTGAGCCACGCCGTCTGATAGGTGAGGAAAGTGTACGCCGCCGCGTGAGATTTGTTGAACGCGTAACTTGCAAACTTCAAAATGGAATCGAACAGTGCGCTTGCGATTTCTTCACTGACGCCGTTTGCGATTGCACCGGGGATATATTTATTCGTCTTATCCCCTTTGAGTCGTCCGCCGTGAAGGAAGATTTCCTTTTGCGCTTGAAGGACGTCGAGTTTTTTCTTTGCGATTGCACGCCTCATTATGTCCGCACCGCCAAAGGAATATCCCGCGACTTTCTGCGCTATTTGCATAACCTGCTCTTGATAGACGATACAGCCGTAAGTGACTTCGAGGATTTCTTTCAAAAGCGGATGCGCGTACACCACTTTTTCGGGGTTACGTTTGCCCGCGATGAAGTCGTCTATAAACTGCATAGGGCCGGGACGATACATGGATATACCTGCGATGACGTCTTCGAGGCAAGTCGGTTGAAGTTGATTCATAAACTTCTTCATGCCGCCGCTTTCAAGTTGGAAAACCGCTTCGCAATCTCCCGACGCTATGAGTTCGTAAATTTTGGGGTCTTCGTATCCGAGTTTGTGGAAGTCCACGTCCACTCCCTTATCCTCTTTTATGTACTTAATCGCCTCGGATATATCCGTGAGGGTTTTAAGTCCGAGGAAGTCCATTTTGAGAAGTCCGATATGCTCGACGACGAGTTTGTCGAATTGCGTGACTATATCGTCCTTATTTCTCGAAAGCGGGACGTGCCCGACAAGTTCTTCTCCGCAAATGACGACGCCCGCCGCGTGCTCCGAAGTCTGTCTGGGCATACCTTCGAGGCGCATTGCGACGTCTATTATTTCTCTTGCTTGCGGATTGGTTTCGTAAAGCATTTTGAAATCTTCCGAATAGCCTTCCGTGCCGGGAGTCAGCACTTGTTTCAAAAGATACTTGCCGCCCGGGATGTTCTTAACCCAGTTATTCGAATCGTTATACGGAATATCGTAAACTCTCGCAACGTCCTTGACGACCGCTTTCGCGCTCATAGTGGAATAAGCGATGATTTGCGAAACGTTGTTTTTGCCGTACTTTCTCACGACGTACTCGATGACTTCGGGACGGCGCACGAAACAAAAGTCTATATCGAAGTCAGGCATGGAAACTCTTTCTTCGGACAAGAATCTTTCGAACAGCAAATTGTAGCGCAACGGGTCTACGTCCGTGATGCCTATGGAATACGCAACCAAACTGCCCACGCCGCTTCCTCTTCCGGGACCGACGGGAATCCCCATTTTCTTCGCCTCGTTGCAGTAGTCCCAAACGATGAGGAAGTAGTCGTTGAATCCGCACTTGTTTATGACGCCGAGTTCGTAGGTCAGCCTTTGTTCGATTTCGGGGGTGATGACGTCGTAACGTTTTTTGATTCTCTCCCATGCAAGGTCGTGAAGATATTGCGCCGTCGTTCTGTCCCCTATCTCCTCGTTCGTGTAGCGGGGAATATAGTAGACGCCGTTGGTATCCGCAACGAAATAATCCTCCACTTTATCCGCTATTTCTCTCGTGTTGTCGATTGCCTCGGGGCACCAAGCGAACAACTCTCTCATTTCCTCTTCGGATTTGAGATAGAAACTGTCGTTTTCAAAACGCATGCCGTTGACTTCGGTTTTTTTGCAACCGAGGTTTATACACTCCATAGTGTCTTGTACGTCCGCGTCCTCTCTTTCGATATAGTGGACGTCGTTGGTCGCGACTACTTTGACGCCTATCTCTTTCGCGAGTTTATATAAAAGCGGCAAAATCTTTTTCTCTTCGGGAAGAGAGTGATCTTGAAGTTCGATATAATAATCTCCGGGGGCGAACATATCTCTCATCTTCGTTGCGTATTCGACGGCGCCCTCGTAATCGTTGTGAATAAGTAGTTGCGGCACTTGTCCCGCAAGACACGCCGAACAGCAAATAAGTCCTTCGGTGTGGTCTTTCAAAAGATTGAGGTCTATTCTCGGCTTATTGTAAAAGCCGTCCACGAAAGATTTCGAGGACAAAAACATCAAATTTTTATAACCCGTCAAATCCTTTGCGATGAGAATCAAATGTCGATTTTTGTATAGCACGTCCGAGGTCTTTACGTACATATCGTCCGCAACGTAAAACTCGCTGCCGATAATAGGTTTAATGCCCTCCGCGCGCATCCTTTCAACGAAAATATGCACGCCGTACATATTGCCGTGGTCGGTGATTGCGACCGAATCCATCCCCCTTTCTTTAAGCGCGTTTGCAAGCGGACTTATCGTTTGCGCTTTGTTGGGATCGCTTGGATCGAGCACTTGCTTGGTCAGTCTAACCGCGCCGTCGAGCAAACTGTATTCGGTGTGCAAATGTAAGTGTACGAAATTTCCCATTTTTCTTTTCCTTCCGTTATTTGACTTTTATCAGTTCGTTTTCGTATGTTAAAGTGTCGTTTTTGTCAATCGCTCTCTCCGCTGTCCGCGATTTCGACGAGTTTTCTGAGCCTATGGTTCAAGCAACTTTTGCTCACTCCGAGTATGTCCGCAAGTTCTTGGAGGGACGCCTGCGGATATTCGAGTCTTGCTTGCGCCGTTTCGTTAAGTGCGGGTGAAAGGGAGTTAAGTCCGTCCCTTTCTTCTATGATTCCGATTGCTACGAGTTGCTTATTGGACGCCTCGTAAATCTTGTCGAGATTCGCCGTTTCGCATATGACCGCGCGATTCAAAGCGTTTGCCGTTTCCCTTTCCTCTATGATTTTGTTGAGGGTGCTTTCGCAATCGTAAAGTTCGAGAACGTCGAGCATTTTAAGCACGGATTCTTTATCCTTGACATAGACAAGGTGCATCGCTCCTCTTTCGCTGATTTTCGCTTGCACGCCGTATCCCAAAAGCAATGCCGCAACGCTTTTCGCGCTCGCCTCTTCTTCGAGGCGGAATTCGAAATGATAGCCGTCTTTTTTCTCGCTACTCTCCGAAATGCTGGGCACGTAAACCCCGCCGCACGCAAGAAATAGGCCTTTGAGATACGCTCTGCCAAGCACGTAATCGCTTGCAAATTCCTTGGGCACTTCGACTTCTATTCCGTCCGTTTCCTTTTCGTCCGCGATATGCGTGTCTTCGAGCAGTTGCAGGACGAATCCCGATTGCACCGCGACCGTGTACGCGCGCTCACCCTTTTTAGAGCCCGATTTGATTTCGTCCGCGGAGATTTCAAACTCGGACGGATACAACTCTTTGAGCGCACCCACGAGATACATCGCCTCGCCGTAGCCGTCCACGGACATGACGTAGTTTCTGCGTTTGCCGTTTATATGGACGTATCCGGCGTTTTTTGCGACGGCGGACAAAAACGCACGCGCCTCCGCTCCCGTAGGTATGCGGGAGGAAGTCAATTCTCTGATTGCCGTTTCTCTGAAATTATTTTCCTTGCTCATTTTCCGTAATTGCTTTTATCCTTGAAGACGGGGGACTTATCAATTCCGTAAATCCTGTCTTTCGGGATATGGTGTTTTTCTATGAATTTTTCGACTTTTGCAATCTTTCCTATCTTCGCCGTTTCGTGCGCGTCCGTTCCGATTATGAATTTTACTCCGCTTGCGACGACGGCGTCTATATCCTCTTCGAGTGCGGATATATGCTTTTCGTTGAGTTCGATATACACGTCCTTTTCCGCCGCTTTTTTACACACTCTTTCCACGTCTACGAGGGCTCTTTCGTTTAGGTGCACGAGGACGTCTATCGGATATCTGTCCATAGCGGACAAGTACGCCTTTGTATTGACTTCGATTAAAGTTTCCCTCTTTTTTCTCGGCGCGTATCCGTTTATAAACACGAACCGCCAATTGTTTTTCAAGTGTTTCAGTTGCAGAAACCTATGAAATCCGAGTTGCAAAATATCGCAATGCGGAATCACGTCTTTCGGCACGTCCGTATCCCCGCTCGGATTCAACAAATTCCCTTCGACGCCGACGAGGACTTTGATTTCGTTTTCCCTGTTTTTCAGTTCCTGACTGACCTTCTCGAAATCGAATTTAGGATAGGTGAGGTGATAGAGAAAGGTGCCGAAACTATGTTCGGTTATCGCAATCTCTTTAAGCCCGATTTCCACCGCACGACGAATATTGTCCTTCATCGAACTTTTCCCGTCGCTTGCCGTAGTATGGGTATGATAATCGCCTCTTATCATTCAAGCACCTCGAATTCTCTTATTAGTTTCACTCCGAATTTATCTTCGACGGATTTTCTTGCAAGGTTTGCAAGCGCGATATAATCGCTTGCGCTTCCGCCGCCCGTATTGACGATGAAGTTTGCGTGTTTCTCGCTGACTTCGGCACCGCCTATTCTCTTTCCTTTGAGCCCGCAAAGGTCTATATATCTCCCTGCGGGAAGATCTGCGTTTTTGAACACGCTCCCCGCGGACGGCAAAGACGGCTGACGATTTTTTCTCTCGCAAAGATATCCTCTCGCGCGCCTTATCGACTCTTCTCTCGCCGTATTTTCAAGCGCGAATTCAACCTCGTATATCACGCCTTTCGCACCCTTTCTATATTTCCAGTCGACTGCGGACAAATCCAGCCATTCGACACAATCGCCGTTTAATACTTTGATTTTGGATATATAATCTTTCGTTTCGTGCAAGAACGCTCCTGCGTTCATTTTCACTACGCCGCCGACGGTCGCCGGGACTCCGGACAAAAACTCAAATCCTCCGAGCCCGTATTCTCTGCCGAAAGATATCGCTTTTGAAATCTTTGCGCCCGCCTCCGCGTGCAGTTTTCCGTCCTCTATCCACACCTTGTTTAGTAGTGCGGTAGACGCAACGGGGGTATCGACTACGCCGTCCGCGATTATGATATTCGAGCCGCCGCCCAATATAAAACAATCCTTTGCGACGCAAATCAATTCTTCCTGCGTTTCGGGCAGATACAACGTCTTTATCGTCCCGCCGCCCTTGTAGGTCGTTATCTTTTCAGCCGATACGTTTCTCTCTATTCTCATACGAGATTATATGAGCGCGCGCGTAAAACGTGACGATATATCGATTATAGTTTATTTCCGCTCCGTTTTCAAGGGTTATTTTTTCCTATTTCGGAGTTTTCAACGCACGCAAAAGTTTTTCCGCACTATCAACCGAAAATCCGTCGGTTTCGGCAATCTCTTCAGCGGTAGCGTTTCTGACGTTTTCGACGGAGCCGAATTTTTTAAGGAGCGCCGTCGCCTTTTTAGGTCCTATGCCCTCTATCTCGCGAAGTTCGCTTTCGACCATCCTCTTCGAGTGCAAATTTCTGTGGAAGGTTATCGCAAACCTATGCGCCTCGTCGCGCACTCGCTGCAAGAGATAAAGCGCAACGCTATCGCGCGGGAGCAAAATACTCTCTTTAGGCGCACTGCCGAGGAACACTTCTTCTTCTCTCTTTGCAAGGGATAGTATTTCAAGTTCCGTGCGTCCCGCCTCTTTCAAAGCGTCGATTGCGTATGCAAGTTGTCCTTTGCCCCCGTCTATCAAAATGAGGTCGGGAGGGGTTGAGAAACTCTCGTCCGTTTCGTCGGGAGAATTCAGCCTTTCAAGTCTGCGAAGTAAAGTTTCTCGCATACAAGCAAAGTCGTTATTGCCCTCGACGGTTTTGATTTTGAATTTTCTATAATGTGATTTTTTCGGTTCGCCGCCTTCGAAAACCACCATACTCGACACCTTGTCAACCCCCGATACGTGGGATATATCGTATGCCTCTATGCGGTTCGGGAGTGTTTTAAGCCCCAGCAATTCCGCAAGTTGCTTGACCGCACCCATGGTGCGCAATTCCTTTCTTTCCTCCACCGTGCCGTGCTTTTCGAGTGCGTCGAGTGCGTTGGTGTGCGCAAGGTCGAGAAGTTGTTTTCTCACCCCTTGTTTCGGTTCGAGAACCAACACTTTTCGTCCCGCAAAAGCGGATACGCCCTCTGCAAGTGCGTCGCCGTTTACGACGCCGTCGGTAACGATTTCATCCGCAACAGGAGGGGTGATTTTGTAAAATTGATAAAGATATGAGGACAAATCCTCTTCCGCACCGCTCCAAACCTTGTTTTCTCCGCCGACGAGTTTCCCCCCTCTCACGACGAGCATATTGACCGCCGTAAAGACGCCGTTTGATTCGAGCGCAAACACGTCGAGATTGAAATCCTTCGGCAAGGCGGACACCTGCTTTCGCACGATTTTGTCGAGCACCGCAAGTTTTTCTTTATATCTTTGTGCGACTTCGAAGTTTTCCTCTTTTGCAAACTTCATCATCTTTTCGATGAGGACTTTTTCCACTTCCCTGTCGTTGCCTTTTAGGAAGTTTATGACTTTCGCGATTTCCTTTGCATATTCCTCTTCACTGACCCTCCCGGTGCAAGGTGCGATACATTTCCCAAGATGCGCGTTGAGGCAAGGACGAGAGGGTTTCGACAAGTCGCGGTGACAGTCGCGGACGGGGAAAGCGGTGTGTATAAGGTCGAAAATATCCTTTATATTCACCGATTGCATATAAGGACCGAAATACTTTGCGCCGTCGTTTTTAAGGGTACGCACAAGGTCGATTGTCGGATAACTCTGTTTCAAATCTATCCGCACGAAAGGATAAGACTTGTCGTCTTTCAAAAGAATGTTGTATTGCGGAGTATGCTTTTTGATAAGGTTGTTTTCGGTGACGAGCGCGTCCACTTCGCTTGCGCAAATGATATAGCGGAAATCCGTCACGTGGTCGAGCATCGCCATAACTTTGACGGTTTTCACGGAATCGACGAAATACTGGCGCAGGCGTTTTTTGAGATTTTTCGCCTTGCCGACGTAAATAATCTCACCGCTCTCGTCAAGCATCATATACACCCCGGGATTGTCGGGGACGTCTTTCAGTTTCGCTTTGAAATCGACCATAGTATGATTATAACCCAAAACGGATTTTTAGTAAATATATAATCTATAAAGATAATAAGCGGATAAGATATTGTGCTTTAACCCTTATCACTCAACAACCGAAACGAAATCGTATTCTAATATCTTCGTCGATTATCCGCACTGTTTT
Organism: uncultured Bacteroidaceae bacterium; assembly: GCA_964599875.1. GTDB lineage: Bacteria > Bacillota > Clostridia > Christensenellales > CAG-917 > RGIG4097. The sequence continues at coordinate 2,946 of CAZRHE010000002.1, read as the reverse complement.
AAGGCGCAAAAACGCAACGCTTAAAGCGTTGCGCAAGTTTCAACCGCAATCAAATTAAACCTTTCGAATGCGCCTATTTTATCTATTTGCGTATGGAATATCGTCTATTTTCGACTTTATCTATCAAGCGATTTCGTCTTCTTCTTTCGTGAATTTTGCAAAGTATCCGTCTCCCCAATCGTATGCATAAGGAGTTTCTTTGCTCTTCGTCAATTTTTCGGGCAGATTGAGCGACAATCCTCCGAGCACCATTCCACACGCGACGCCTACAATCCATTCCCACCAAAGCGGAGATATCTCCAAAACGAAAGAAATTATCAGTGCAACCGCGACGGGCAAATATCCGAATACGGTCGTAAACAAGCCGGGATTGTATATGGTTTTCTTTCCCTTTGCCTTAAACGTCTTGTACGAAAAAACGCCGCCTTTCGTATGTCCTAAAATTTCTGCGACGCAAAGAAACAGTTGCATTACTAAGAAAATAGGTTTCACTCCAACCGCCAAAATGACGACGCCGAAAATCACTCCGATAAAATTCGTCCACATATCCGACATTTGATTCATCGGATATCTGTCGGGAGCGTCGGACTTCGCCATAACATTGTACATATAGTGAAATCCGCCCGGGAAACGCCATTCTTCAAGGACGTGCAGAGGTAGTAGCGCGGTTGCAAACGCAAAAATTTTAGTTTGCATAGACCAATCTTGCCACTTCACTATAAGCGCGCCTATCACCGCTCCGCTGACGAGAGTAATAACGTACAGCCAAACGCTCAACCAAACCTTGTTTATCTTTCTCATTTTATTCTCCTTTGGGATTATTTAACCCAGTTTAGTAAATTCTCAAAAAAATTCCCGCCCTCATTCTATATCGGGAGGAGGCGGAAGTTTTTTCATAGCGTCTTCGATTTCGTCCGTCAATTCGAGATATGCAATAAGTTTATCTATTCCCACTTCGTTTGCGACCATAGCGATATTGCTCGTCAAAATCTCTTTGAGGTTTTCTACCGCTTGTTTCCCGGATTGCGTAAGTCTGATATTCGTCACGCGTGCGTCGGACTTATCCTTTTCTTTTTGAATATAGCCTTTCTTAATCATCTTTTTTACGAGTGCGGTAACGCGCGCCTCGCTGATTTCGAGTTTCTCGCTGATTTTGCCTAACGAAAGGCTATCGTCGGTTTCATACAAAATCCGCAACACCGCGCAGACGCCCGAATTTACGTCGCCGATGAGTTTTTGAAATCCCGACGGTTTCCGATTCATAATGTGCTCGAATATCTCGTTATATTTTTCTTTAGTCGCCATAGTCGCTCCGATGTTTAACCCAGTTTAGTATATTATAATCGCTCGCGCCGACTTTGTCAATTTCAAATTCCGCGGCTTATTATTTTTAATCATCGACAACAGCCGCAAGCGAGTTTGAACTCCGTATACGTATAAGGTTAAAAAACTATCACGCGCCTGCACTGCGGTTGCAAAAACAATCGTCTGTCTGCTCCGACGGGCAATTCGCGGTCATCGTCAAAGCAAACAACACCGCTCCCATCACGGCGATTTCCCTATTCGACATATTGCCGTCGGACGCGAAAATCAAAAAGATTATCAGCAAAAACATATACCAATTATCCTCGAACATAACCTCTCCTATGACTTTTTATCACAATATGCGCCGATATAAAACAAAGTTACGAAAAATTCGCTCTCAAAAGTAAGTTATTATATGCGTATGGAAATTCTTTTAGACGAAAACACGGTGAATCTCGTCAAGGCGTACGTCCCTCGCAACGCCGCGATTTACGCGCTATCCGAGTTTTTCTCCGCATGCGGGGACGCAACGAGGACGAAAATCATATGCGCTCTATCTATAAGCGAAATGTGCGTGACGGATTTGTGCACCGTACTTTCCATAAACCAAACGACTTGTTCTCATCAACTGAAATATCTGAAATCCGCGGGAATAGTCGATATGCGACGAGAAGGCAAAATCGTGTTTTATTCCCTCAAAAATAAAAAAATCGAGGACGTACTCCTCGCAGGCGTAGAGTTTTTAAGGCTGGGCGCAAACTGAAACGGTTTTTTCTCTCCCTACCGCTACTTATCGTCCTCGGACGGAGTGGCGGTATTTTCTTCATCCGAAGAATTTTCGGAAGTTTCTTTTTCATCGGTTCCCGAAAAAGAATCGTCGAAAGAATCGAATTCAAACGGATTTTCGTCATCATCCGTTTCGACGTTTTCGTCCGCGTTTCTCTTCCTCAGCACCTTTTCGGTGCGGCGTTTTACGTATTCGTAGACAAATTCCGTCAAGACGTCTATCGCAACAAGGACAACCGTCCCGACTATCGCAACCGCCCAATAAGGGACTTCGCCGATGAGTTCCTCGGATATCATAATGTTCCCCGCAACGTAATATAAAAACGCAAGCGCAAGATTGATATACACGATTTTAATCGGCAAAGATATATAGCGTTTCACTTTCTTCTCGATGAAAATCCCCGAAAGCAAGGACATAGGCGCAAAGTATACGACGTAACCCGCGACCGCAAAAAAATCCCCAGTGATTGCAAAAGAAATCAAAGAGGATGCAATATACGCCGCAATCGACGCAAAGTAGTATTTTTGAGACAGCGGAATCATAAGCGCGACGCACGCAGCAACGAAAAATCCTATCGTCCCGTACTTCACGACGACCGAAAGGCTGACGAGCAAAGTCGCGATACCTGCCGCCACTCCGCCCAGCGCCACTTCATAAATAATGCGCTGTCTGTTTCTTTTCATTTATAGTCGTAACGCTTCGCCAGAGCATAGTCGCTTTCTTTGAAAGCGAAATAAAATTTAGTGCTTGTAACCTAATCTATATTTCCCCTTTCCTCACGTGTGTCCACTTCGGGCTTGCCGAGGGCAACCACCTCGTTCGCTTTGGCTACGCACAATTCACTGGATTGTGCG
>CAZRHE010000001.1:0-132821 GCA_964599875.1 uncultured Bacteroidaceae bacterium | reverse complement strand
GTACTTGGCTGGACACGGCCCGGGAGGATATGTCAATGCCGGTTTCCAAAAGAAAGAACCACTCGAATGAGTGGTTTTTTCTTTGCCTTTTTAGGTAGACGCAATGATATCTATTGCAAGCGAGGACCTACATTACGTTGATGATTAATCTTATATATGTGTCATTCCGAGCGTAGCGTGGGAATCTCGCGGAAGCGTTCCGTCGTCGCTTTCATAGAAAGCGAAACATACTTTGGTGCTTGTACCTTAATCCATATTTCCCTCTTCCTCACGTGTTTCCCCTATCGCCGTTCCCCCTAAAGGGACCCACGACGACTGCTTGCGCAGGGGGACACACTCGGTTTCGCATTAAGTAACGTTCCTCGTTATGCCACTGCGCTTTGTGCGTGCCGCTACGCGAACCCAATGCACGCAGTCGCTTGTACTAAACGCCGCCGCTCAACACTCGAAGTTCTCGGCGCGTCGCGCCTCGTGTTTCGTCTTCGAATAAGTGAGTGCTTGTATAAGAACACTTCGAATTGAGTGTCTGTTTAGTGTCCACCAGTCATTCAGAGGAGTGCATTGCGCGACGAAGAATCCCCGGGAACGGCACCGCTTTTTCTACTTGTGACGAGCAATTTTTATTAATCCTATCAAAAGTTCCTGTATTGACATCGCGGTCAGTTATGATATAATTAAAGAAAAGCAGTGAGGAGAAATTATGGCGAAAGATAAGGATAGAATCAACGAATGGGACCGTATGGTCAGCGGAAAGTTATATAATTCCGTGCATAAGGATTTGTTCGTTAAGCACGCGCAAGGACTCGTGAGGTGCGATAGATACAATAGACTGCCTTTGTGGCGTATCGTCTCGAAACAACGCGCGCTTCAAAAACTTATTCCGTCGTCGAAAGGAAAAGACCTTGCTGTTTTCGCACCGTTTTATTGCGAATACGGTGTGAATATTCACGTGGGCAAAGGTTGTTTTTTCAATTATGGTTGTACGTTTCTCGATATATCTCCGATAACACTCGGCGACGGCGTATGGCTTGGCGCAAACGTTACGCTTGCAACCCCTAATCATCCGTATATCGTGGAAGAAAGACTTCCTGCTGATTATCCCGACGGCAAACACGACCTCGAATATTCCGCGCCTATAACCATTGAAGACGGCTGCTGGATATGCTCGTCTTCGACGATTTGCGGCGGCGTCACGGTAGGCAAAAACAGTATTGTTGCGGCGGGTGCAGTCGTGACAAGGGACGTGCCGCCAAATTCTATCGTCGGTGGAGTGCCTGCAAAGGTAATTCGCGAGATAGACGAAGAAGACAGAATCAACGTGTGGGAAACCTATATGAAGAACGAAACGCCGATTTCCGCGCGCAAGAAGAAATTGAGCGAGTAAAGATTTATTTGTGGCTTGTAAAGAAGTCGCAGACCGACGCGGGCGCAAAGTCCATGCGTCGTCAAGAAGGATAGTTAAGTGCGTCATGCTACAAAGTGTGGCGCATTTTTGTTTATCCGATATGAAATCCGCCGCGTAAAAGACACGTTACGGCGTGATTTTCGCGAAAACGTTATTTGAAATGCGAAAAACAGGGTTCGTAAATCGACTTGAGAGGAAAATTATGCTCATTTATTGACAAGTTATCCGTGTTTTAGTAATATATTTAATCGAGAGGGAGTAGTTCTATTGCTCTTTGCCGTCAGTACGGGGAAACCCCGGCGGAGTGAACCGAATCTCGGGTACAAGACTTTCGTTTTTTTAACGCAAGTCTTTTTTTATGGATATAAAAGGAGATAATATGAGTCCTATCAAAATCGCAACGCTGGTTATCTTTTTGGTCATGTACGTGCTGCTTTTGGCACTTCCTAAATGGCGTTCGTACGTCGCGCTGATTGCAGGTTTCGTACTGCTTTGCGCGGGCGCATTGCCTTGGAGCAAAATCGGCGTAACTATCGAATGGAACGTTCTAATGATGATTGCGGGCACTATGGGCATCGTATCGCTGTTTATAGAGTCGAAGATGCCGGCACTGCTTGCGGACTTGCTGATATCGAAAATGCCCAACGTGAAGTGGGCTATCGTGGTGTTATCCTTGTTTGCGGGGCTGATATCCGCATTCGTGGACAACGTGGCTACGGTGCTTATGGTTGCGCCTATCGCGCTCGGAATCTCCAAAAAACTGGATATATCGCCCGCACCGAGTATTATATCGATTGCGATAGCGTCCAATCTTCAAGGTGCGGCGACGCTCGTCGGGGACACTACGTCCATTATGCTCGGCGATTATGCGGATATGAACTTCCTCGACTTCTTCGTGTTTCAGGGCGAACCGGGACTGTTTTGGATTGTTCAAATAGGTGCGCTTGCCGCAACCGTCGTCCTTCTCGTCGCTTTCAGAAAGGAAAATCAAAAAATCGAGCACACGGATAGGACGGAAGTTACGGACTTTTTCCCCAGTATTTTGCTCATCGTCATGCTTGCACTTCTCATCGGCACGTCCTTTATCGAAAACAAGCCGTCCGTCACGCAAGGCATCATTTGTATGGGGCTTATGGTGGTCGGAATCGTATACAACTGCATCAGAAAGAAGGATATCAAGGCGATTGTGCCCACGCTCAAGGATATCGACTTGCAAACCATATTGCTTTTGACGGGCTTATTCCTTGTAATCGGCGCGGTCACTGAAGTCGGAATAATAGACGACCTCGCGCGAATTCTCGTCAAAGTGAGCAAAAACAACGTGTTTGCGCTTTATAGCCTTCTTGTTTGGGGAAGCGTGCTGATATCCGCGTTTGTAGACAATATACCTTACGTCGCGACTATGTTGCCCGTCGTTGCGGGAATGTCGTCCGCAATGGGCGTCCCGCCTTACGTGCTGTATTTCGGTTTGCTGACGGGTGCAACTCTCGGCGGAAATCTTACGCCTATCGGCGCAAGCGCAAACGTAACCGCATTGGGAATCCTCAGAAAAGAAGGTATCGAGGTCAAAACGGCAGAGTTTATGAAAATAAGCGTGCCTTTCACCTTGACCGCAGTCGCCGTCGGATACGGACTCGTGTGGGCTTTCTACGGATTCTAAGGTTAAAGAAAGATTAAAATCGATTATTGACAAATTAACTATTTGATAATATAATAATGCTATACAAAATATGGGAGGTTCATTATGAACAAAAAAGTTATTAGCATTATTGCTATCGTAGCAATCATCGCAATCCTTGGCGTAGTCCTCGTTGCGTGCAACGCAGACAGCTACCAAAAGAAACTCGAAAAAGCAGGCTATGAAGTTGCTGTTTTCGAAGGTGACGATGCAGATTCTAAAGCAGATGGCGACGTAGAATGGGTGGTTGTTGCAAACAAAGGTTTGGACAGCGTTATGATTATTAAATTTGCAAATACCGATGATGCGAAAGAATATGAAGAGAATGCACTTAATTTGAGCATTGGCAGCATCAAAAAAGTTTGTGAAAGAAGCGGCAAAATCATTTTCACCGGTAGCGAACAAGCAGTCAAAGACGCAAAATAATCAATAATCGATAACAACAAAAACAAGCACTCGAAAGAGTGCTTTTTTTGTTGCGGGAATAGATACGTTATCGGTGAAATATGGTGCCGTTCCCAAATAGTCAATAAAAGAGTGCGTGCGTAATCCTTTAGTCTATATTTCCCCTTTCCTCACGTGTGTTCACTTCGGGCTCGCCGAGGGCAACCACCTCGTTCGCTTTGGCTACGCACAATTCACTGGATTGTGCGTTTAACGCGTCGCGCCCCTCGCCGTTCCCCCTAAAGGGACCCACGACGACCGCTTACGCGGGGGACAACACTCGGTTTCGCGTTAGGTAACGTTCCTCGTTATGCCACTGCAAACATAGGGGCATCCCCACCGCAAAAACAAGCCAACGATAATATTTGTCCGCACTCCGTTGAAATCAGGCGTAGATTTTTGCGGAAGGGGAAAAGGAACAAGTCACGGCGCATAATAATCTTCGTAGAAGATATTGCGCAAAGTGTCTTGTGACGCCGTGCCTGCTCCGCGAACCCAATGCACGCAGTCGCTTGTACTAAACGACTTCGCTCAACACTCGAAGTTCTCGGCGCGTCGCGCCTCGTGTTCCGTCTTCGAACGAGTGAGTGCTTTTATAAGAACACTTTGAATATGCTGAACGCTTATACCACCTGTCATTCAGAGGAAGTGCGGAGTACGACGAAGAATCCCCGTTCCCTTATTTATAAGGGACACCCGCACCCGATTGAAATCAGTGCGTCAATAAGTGACGTTTCACTTCCGCAAAATTCCCACGCTACGCTCTGAATGACAGGCGGGTGTGCGGATATACACTCAATTCTGAGCGTATTATACAAGCGTTTTCTTATACGCACTAAAACATATAAAACGCAACTCTACCATACTAACTTTTGACATTTTGTAGATAATGTGCTAATCTATATTTGCCAAACCAATTGAATATTATAACGAGGGTTAACCATAATAGGGACTGTATAACTTTGGTAGTTATATGCGTCTTTCAATGGTCTCTTTATGGTTTCTCGTTGATTGGTTTGGCGACTAAGATGCGTATACTACGGGTGTTGCATCTCGGTGTAGCACCCTTATTTTTTTATAATGGAATTACACTATGCAAACAAAATCCTGTTGTTTTATAGGTCATCGAAACGTTGAAATCACCGACAATTTGATTGATTTAATATACTCGACTGCGGAAAACTTAATATTAAATCACGACGTTACGCAGTTCAATTTCGGCTCGAAAAGCACTTTCAACGATATATGTCATATGGTCGTCACCGAACTAAAAAGCAAATATGCAAACCTAACCAGAACCGCTTATTGCACGAAAAGCGAATATGCTTGCCTTGAAAGCGAGAGAGAAGAACAAGAAAAAACTATTTCAAAGATTCTGAATAAAGAAATATGTCTTTTAGGCTTTGAAAAAAGAATTACGCCTGAAATCTTGCTTAAAAGCGGAAAAGCAAGTTATATAAAACGAAACGAAATTATGATAAACGATAGCGATTATTGCATATTTTACTACAATGAAAACGAATATGTAAATTCAACCGTTCAAAGCGGAACTGAACTTGCATACAAGTATGCGATGAAACAAAATAAAACCGTTGTTAATTTGTTTAGAGAAGCGAGTAAATAAGTTTTTTACGCCGTCGCTTGCGACGAAACTCTCTCTCGCACGAAATTTTTATGCTACAACTCGGACATAATCCATAACTCCTGCCAGTATTTCGCAAAATTTTCGTTTTGGTGGAATGTGAGTATAAGTAACGTTTCGCTTCCGCGAGATTGCCACGTCACTTCGTTCCTCGCAATGACATATGTAAGTGCCCTAAACCCACCTGTCATTCAGAGGAGTGCGGAGCACGACGAAGAATCCCCGGGAACGGCACCGCTTTTCTACTTGGGGACGGGGCAAGTTTTGACGTCGAGCGTCAAAACTTGCCCCGTCCCTGATTATGTTAGCGCGCATATAATACACGATAGGTGTATTTGCATAAAGATAGAGTGATACTGATTGCTTTAAAATCGGTAGGGAAATGCCCCTGTATTTATAAAGTTTTTGCACATTAAAACGCCGTCGAGTACACGAAGCGTGTATTAAACGGCGGGGCGCGGATATGGGCGCGATGTTCGGTTATGATTTGTTTTTGTCCAAAATAGGCTGTAATTGCACGCCTTTCAGCGCAAGTTGCACTGTTTCGGGGACTAAATCAAGGTTTGCAATCAGGCTGTTCGGCTTGTTTTTCGGGTTGTCTTGACCGTATGGCACGAAATACACGTTGCGTGTATTTGATAGCGCGCCTATGTTTTTGGCGTTTGCGCCCAGTGCGTCGTTGCTGCTGACGGACAAGACTACGGGCTTGTTGTTGCGTAGCGTTGCTTTGACCGCCATGGTCGTCGGCGTGTCCGTGATTCCGTGTGCGATTTTGGCAAGCGTGTTTCCCGTGCAAGGAGCGACGAGCATAAGTTCTAAATCAGAGTTTGCTATTGTTTCCGCTTGCACGATGGTTTTTATGGGCGTTTTGCCCGTGAGGCGAATTATCTCGTTTTCAAAATCAGCCGCCTTGAAAAATCGCGTATCCGTGTTTGCAACGTTGAAACTGAATATTGGCGTCAAGTCGTATCCGCACTCGACGAGGTTTTCGATAGCAATAAGCAAATTTTTGAAGGTGCAGAAAGAGCCCGTGATTGCAAGTCCGATTTTTCTCATTTTATCACCTCTTCGATATATCTTTTCATTGCGTTTGCCGCGCTTGCGGGGGCGGTCTTTGCCGGGAGTGCTGGATATATATCCGCATCCACTCCTATATACTTTGCAAAGCATAGGGAGAGCGCGGGTTTGGACGCGACGTCTATATATATCGCGTCGGGTTTGAAAGTCAGCACTTCTTTATCCGAAATCATGCTTTGCGGAATGGTATTCACGACGACGTCGTAAGGGGAGAAGTCGAATTCTTCCGCCGCAATCACTTTGTCCGCAATTCCGCTTGCTTGCCGTCTTGACGACGTGGATGCGACGGTGACGGATTTTGCGCCGACGTCGGTCAGCAACTTCGTTATCGCAGAGCCGCATCTCCCGAATCCGATAATAAGAAAATCCGTATCTCGCATTCCCAGTACGGAGCGGGACAGCACGACGCTCAATACGCCCTCTGCCGTAAGCCGTGCGTTTTCAGCCTGAAACTTCTCGTCGGTCAGCATGTTGAAATGCTTTATATCCATAGAATTCATAAGGGCGTCCGCCTCTTTATCCGCCTTTCCGCCGACGACGATTTCACCCTCTTTCACCTCGGATATTTCTCTTGCGCTTATAGTCAGATTGGGCGCGAAAATCCACGTGTTTTTAGGGGGAGAAATCCCCTTTAACGACTGCGCCAAAAAGAAGGTCCTTTCATCCGTTTGTTTCACTATATATTCTGCCATAATATCCTCCATACCGTATCTTATGCCTATTTTTCGCACGTGTTGACGAGAATGGAAATTCCGTCATAGGATAAATCGTGAGGTGTATATGGAAAGATTTTTTCTCGGAGGAAACAGCGGAAAAGGATTTTACAGTTTGTATGAAAAAGCACTTGCGGACGCGGACGGCGTAGTCATCTTGAAAGGCGGTGCGGGGACGGGAAAAAGTACGTTTATGAAAGAGATTTCGGCGCGTGCGATTGCGCTTGGATACGAGGTGGAAAACTGGTATTGCTCGGGGGATCCTACAAGCCTCGACGGCGTGTATATAAAGGATATAAATAAGGTCGTCGTGGACGGCACCGCACCGCATATGCTCGACCCGACTATCCCTAAAATCAAGGATGAAATCGTCAACCTTGCGGACTGTATCGACAGGGACGAAATCAAGGGATGCGGGGATGAGGTCAAAAAGTTGCTAAACGACAAAAAGCGTAGTTATTCGTGCGCATACGACCACTTAAACATCGCTTTGTGCTATCAACGGCAACTCGAAAGGATGAGCGAAGAGAAACTCGACAAGCGGAAAATAAGAGGGCTTGCAAGGGAAATCGCATACGATTTGAACGCCAAAGGCAAGAGGTGCGGAAACGGGGAAAAGTATCCGCAACGAACGAGATTTTCATCCGCAATCACACCCGACGGAGAGGTGAATCTCTACGACTATTTGACGGAGAAAAACACCTATCTTATCAAGGGCGGAGAGAGTGCGAAACAAACGTTTTTCGAGGAAGTCGTAAACGTCGCCGTCGCGGACGGAATTATGCTGAATCCGCTTGTCCCCGACAGGATAAAAGGGGTGGAAATCGGGGGAGTCGCGCTGACCGACGACGTAGGAAAAGCGGGGAGAATAACAGAAAACGTCGACCTCGCTTTTGCAGAGAGCGGCGCGGATAAATACACTATGAAACGCACGGCAGACCTACGCAACGAGCAAATCAAAATCGCTTGCGATTATCTCTCTACGGCAAGGGGTTTTCATCTCGAAATCGAGAAGTTTTACGTCGCCGCTATGGACTTTGAAAAACTCGGCGAAATAAAACGAAATTCGTCGGATTTAATCTTCGAAAAAAAGTGATATACAAGAGGGCGGTTTTATAGTATAATTTCACAGAGGATAACTATGAAAAATTCAAACGACGTTAAAGATAAAAAATCCAAAAAGGCAAAGATGAAAGAGATGTGGTCGCCCCGACATTATCTCTTGCTTATATTCATTTGCGCAGTGCTAAGACTTCGTTTCAACGCTCACGCGGTCAAGACGAAGGAATTCGAGGCACAAAAGAAAAAGGGCGCGATGCTCGTGCTGTGCAATCATACGTCCGCGCTCGATTTCGCCTATTTCACTCCGCCGTTTTTCTACAAAAAAATCAGTTTCGTCGTGGCTGAAAATATGATGTATTCCACGCCGATTTTCGCGAAGGTCATAAAGGGCTATCACGCAATAACCAAAAAGCAATACTTTGCGGATTACACCTGCATAAAGAATATAAAACGCTATCTCGACGCGGGCATTTCGGTCATACTCTGTCCCGAAGGAAAGGTGTCTGCGGAGGGCAAAACCGGGGTTATGCCAACCTCTATTACAAGGCTCGTCAAGTGGCTCGGATATCCCGTCGCAAGCGTCGTGACGAAGGGCGCAAGTCTTACCCGTCCTAAATGGGCGCATACGGGTAGGACGGGCAGAATCACGTCCTATTGCGATATGCTTATGTCCGCGGAGGAAACGAAAACCTTGTCCGACGAGGAAATTTTCGATAAAATCGAAAAAAGACTTTCGCATAACGAGCATATTTATCATCTCGAAAGCGGAATCCGTTTCCGCGGAAAACGCTATGCGGAGGGGCTTGAAAGACTTCTTTATCGCTGCCCTAAATGCGGTGCGGAATTCAAAATCACCGCAAAAGGAAATATCCTTACCTGCACGGAATGCGGAAACGCGGTGCGTTATCCCGATACGGGCGGGCTTGTCCCCGCGACGGCGGACAGCGTTTGCCCCGAAAGGATAGATATTTGGTACGAGCAGGAAAGGGCGGAAGTCGCAAAAGAAGTCGAAAATCCCGATTTCGAATTGATAAAACCCGTGAGTTTGTTCCTTGAAAACGGGAATAAAAACGGATATCGCTTCGTCACGCAAGGGAATTTGCTCCTAAATAAAGAAAAAATCGAATTTTCTTCGACGCTCGAAACTCGTCCCAAAAACGTGGCGTCGGAATATAAAATCGGCGATATGAAATACGACCTCGACGGCGACGGAGAAAGAGAGGACGTTGAAGAGGAATTCAAATTGATCTCGTTCCCCGTCAAAAACTACGTCACCATAGCCAATCTCCCTGGCTCGTCGCTCGACCTATACGACGGAAAACACACGTATAGAATGATGTTTTCAGGGGATTTAGCGTCCACGAAATACGCTCTCGCAATCGAGGAAATGGCAAAGCAAAGAGAGAAAAAATAAAAGGAAAAATTTGTCGAAAAAGCGCGAAAATAACGCTTGAAATTCACATAAAAATCCGCTCGAAAAAGGGCGGATCTCGTCGTTTTTTAGGAGAAAAATCGCGGTGCGAAAAACGGAGAATTTTGTCGAAATCGCGATTTCAAAACGCCGAATTTGCGCAAAACGAAAAATATATTATTGACACGCGGGGTAGTCGAGTGATATATTATAAGCGTATAACTATATTTGCGCGCTTACGCGCGGAGGGTTAGTATGAATAAGGTCGTGAAATTATCTGTAATTTTCGTGTTGATCGTTCTCATGATCGGCGTCCTCGTCGCATGTAACAACGATTCCACACCTCAAGACATGTCCCAACCGTTGCCTGACGGCGTTCTCGGCGGCGGGGGCACTTCTTCGGACACTACTCCGACTCCCGACGTCGATACGAATCCCGGTGAACCCGTCTATCTCACGTTCTCTTACGTGACGCAGGCTCCGTCGGTGTTTATGGACATTTACGTCGACGAGTTCAAACTCGAAAACGTCCTCTATCACGTCAACTACGTGAAGACGGTGGATAAGAAGAACGTTTACACGGTCGGCGAAGGTCAACCGCTCACCGAAGATATGCTCACCGCGGAAAGCAAGAAACTGATCAAAGTCGCGGGACACCACAGCATTTTCGTCAATAAGACGGTGGACGGCAACGAAATCGGAGGCTCGTTCTTCCTTCACTTGCAAGAGAGGGTGACTGCAAGCCTTATCGAGTTGTCCTTCAAACTCGACGGCGGCGTGGCGCAATTCGGTTCGACCAACGGCGACGTCGCAACCGCAAAAGTCCCACAAGGCTCGTCCTACACTTGGTCCGAACTCGTCGCGCAATTCCCCGTGTCTAAATCGGGATTTGCTCTTGAAAGTTGGAAGAAGGGTAGCACTGTTTACAACTCTTCCACGACGGATGCAATCACTTTCAACGAAAATACGACTTTGACCGCAACTTGGACGAACGCGTATATCGGCGTGACTTTCGATATCAACCTTCCCGAAGGCGTTGATACTTGGGCACCCGCAACCGACAACACTCTCCCCGATGGTGCGGAGAACGGTTCTTGGACGGTCAACGCAGTCAAATATAACGGCGTCGTGACCAGACCCAACGTCCACGATATCAACACTCTCACCGGTTACACCTTCGCAGGTTGGAACACCAAAGCGGATAAGACCGGCGACGTGTGGAACTTCAACTCCAAAGTCGGCGGAGAAAACTTCACCCTTTACGCTATGTGGGAAGTCAGAGAATATAGCGTGACTTACTATCTCATGGGCGGCGAATTCAAGGGCGATAACGCAATCGACACCGACAAAACTCAACTCGATATGGACGTCGTCTATGCAAACGGCTATCACGCAGGCGACGCGGAGTACGACCCTAATTACACTCAAAACTACCTCACCGACAAACCCATACAACTCTCGTTCGGCGGACTTTCCTACGGCGCGAATCTTGCGGACTATTACGCGACCTGCTCCGCAACGAAAGACTCTAAAAAGAAAGTCACCGTTTCCGCAGACCCCGAAATCCTCAAAGGTCAAATCGTCAAAGGTATCGTCGACGGCGAAGCGTGCTACTACGTCGAAGGTTGGTACACCTCGTCTGCATATCGAGAAGACGAACTTTACACCGGCGGAACCTTGACTGCGGATATCGAACTTTATGCGAAGTGGACTCTTAAAGAAGATCTCACCTCTGCGCAAAAAGAAAAATATTTCACCGAATATCTTTACAACTACACGAAGAAAGCGGACGGCACCGTGCGTATCGACCTCGTCAAAGACGCTGCCGTCAACGTGCTCGTGATTCCCGATACGATCGAAGGACTTCCCGTCACCGAAATCGGTGCGTCGGCAGGTTTGAACCTTATGTTCCTCAACGTCATCGACGCATCTCAAACAACCTCTCTCACGACTATCGGGGCAACCGCGTTTGCATCTTGCGCAAACCTCCGCGAAATCAAACACCCCGCGACTTCCAAAATTACCTCTATCGGCAAAGACGCGTTCGTGTCCACCGAATGGTATAACTACTACGCGCAAAACAATGGCACCGAGTTCGTATCTCTCGGCACCGTTCTCATCGGCTACGTCGGCGACCAAACCGTCACCGAACTCGATTTGTCCGGTTCCGAATTCGACAATTTGACCGTCATTGCACCATATGCGTTCTACAAACTCTCCAACCTCGAAAAGATAACCATCGGCGACTCGTTCAAAGAAATCGGCAGTTGCGCGTTCTTCCAATCGACCAACCTCAAAACTATAGAGGGCGGTGCAAACCTCGAATATATCGCGGCTGACGCACTCAAAGAAACCGCGTTTATCAACAGCAAACCTGCGGACGATCCCGAAACCACGGACGTCGACGAAAGCACTTATCTCCGTATAGGTAGCATTTTCTACAAATTCCTTGCGACGTCTTCGAGCAGTGCGGTCATTCCGTCCGGAATCAAAGTTATTGCACCTAACGCGTTCTACGGCGCAAACAGCGTGACTTCCATTAAGTTTATGGACGCGTCCGAAATCGTTAGCGTTGATTCCACCGCGTTCACCAGCACCAAGTGGATAAGAAGCGAAATCGGCACCGAATCCACGGGCCACGCAGGCACCTTCATCAAGGACGGTTTCGTCGTCGTCAACTACACTTTGGTCAACTACACGGGACACGATTCTATTCTCAGTTTCCCCGCGGAAATCAAGAAAATCGCGTCCAGAGCGTTCGCATCCAGCAACGCGAAAATCACGAATATCATCATCCCCGTCGATTCCGCTCTCGAAATCATCGAAACCGAGGCGTTCTACGGAGTGACCACCCTCAAGGCGATTAGTTTCATAGACACCGACCTTGCGTTCCCGTATATCGAAAACAACGCGTTCTCGGGCTCGGACGGAGAAATCGTCAACGCAAACCTCAACTTCTACTTCTACAAGACGCCGTACGACAGAATTATGACTTCGACGTCCGCGGCGGGCGACGAGGATTCTATCCAATCTTGGAAGACCTTTGCGGCGGGCAACGCGGACAGAATCAAACGCCTTGCAACCGAATCCGCAAGATTCTCGAGCGAAATTCCCGTGAAGTATCTCTCGGACGGCAACGCAATCGATTTCTCGACCGCTTGGGCGGCGCAAGGACTTCTCACCGCAGACGGACTTAACTTCGTCGACGGCGCAATCGTGCGCAGAACGGACGGCGTTGAAAGAACGGAAAATCTTCCTATCGCATCCATAATCTTCGCAAGCGACGCAGGGGATAAAGGCGTGCACGCATTGTCCTTCACGATAGGCGGCGGCGTCGATGCAAGCGGCGCGGACTACGACGTCGTAAGCACGACTCTTAATTACGAAGTCTTTATGGCGATAGACGATTCCACAATTAAGTTCTATCACACCGACGACAACGGCGTCGAACAAATCGGCGTACCCACTTTCTACACCACTCAAAACTCTCTCCCGAAGAAAGGACTCGGCGTTACGTTCAAGTACGTTGACGGAACGGACGGCAAACTCGCTCTCGACGACGAACAAATCGAATGTAGCGGTTACGCTCCTCAACGCGGGGACAAGAAACCTTTGACCGTGAAGATCAACTATCAAGGTCTTGCGGAATATTCGAAGATTTTCGAATACAGAGTGGACGAACCCAAGAATAAATCTATCAAACCTATAACCGCATTCTCGTTGTCCGTCAACAGCGACGCGACGTCGAAGTATAAAGAGGCGAAATTCCTCGTCGTTATGGACGACGGAAAAGAAAAAGTCGTCACTCTCCAAGACGTGACCGTCATCAGCAGAACGGATGCGGAAAACAAATACGGCTCGAAGAAAATCGATATCGATACGACTGAACTCGGTTATCATACCGCGGGCGTCGTCTACGGCACGGCGGATAAAGGACTCGTATATTCGACCTTCATTTACTCCGTCACCCTCGACACCGACGCAAACACCTTCACTTACAAGATTACCTCTGCGGCAAATCACGAGGCGGTTATCGTCGGAATAAGCAGCGCGCACCAAGCGACCGTTGCGGTTCCGTCAAAAGTCAAACTCAACGACCAAGGCAAATATAACGCAAGCGCAACGAAAGACGTCGAAGAATATACCATAGTCGGCATCGCGAACAACGCGTTCAAGAACGATAAGAAAGTCGAATACGTCTATATTCCTTATTCCGTCACTTGGATAGGGGAAGACGCATTCTCGGGCTGCACCGCGCTCAAACAAGTCCGCTCTTTCGACAATAAGGGCGACCTCAAGACCGCGTCTATCGGCATCGACTCTTTGAGAATAACCGAAGAAACCGTCTATTACGTCGGCGACGTGACCATAACCGGCGTCGTCAAAGCAAGCCTCAACGTTTATATCCCCGTTGCATTCACCGAAACCATTTATCGCGACGGAGAAGGCACGGACGGTTGCGACCTCGTCGAAGAATGGACGAGAAAGGTTTATCTTGCCCCCGACGCACTCTCTGCAGTCACGGGCGATATCAATCTCCCCGATAACGAGTATTTCCGCGAATATGCAAAAGCATATCTTTCCACGGACGAAGAACTCAATGCAAACGTAAAATTCTATAAGGAAAGCGATTCGGTTACCACGTCCGTCGAGAAGTTCACTTTCTCCAATTACGAGAATCCCGATAACCTCACCGCAAACGCAACGGGCAAGGCGACTATAATTTCCAATGCAAACGTCAGCGTCATAGACGGACTTATCATCATCCCCGCATACGTGGATGCGGATACGGCGGATATGAAGAAGACTTACAGCATCACCGCATTCGACGAAGGCGCGTTTGCAACCGCAACGGATTACGATGCAGTCTGCTTCCCCAACACGATTGAATCCTACAACGGCAACCTTGGCAACCTCTACGGCACGGGCAAGTCTTATTACGACGTGATCACCTACGTGTACAAGGTTTCCGACGACTACATTTACGCACCCGCAAATCACTTCTCGGCGGCGGTCAAGTCCATCGGCGACAGAGCGTTCTACGGTTGTACCTCTCTCGGACTCGTCACCGAAACCGAAGACAACACCATCGATTTCAGCGCATCCGTCGCACTCGAAGAAATCGGAATGAATGCATTCTACGGTTGTACCGCGATTGCATCTCTCGACCTCTCTAAGACCAAACTCACCGAAGTGGACGACGGCGCGTTCGCAGGTTGCACCGCACTTGTCGGAGTGGTTCTTCCCGAAACCGTGAAAGTCATCGGCAACGGCGCGTTCGAGGGTTGTTCCGAACTTACCGCGGTCAGCGGAATGAAGAACGTGATTTATATCGGCAACCGCGCGTTTGCGGACTGCTCGAAACTCACGACCGCTTATATCCCCGAAAACGTAACTCTTGCAAGCGTCGAAGTGAGCGAGGACGAATATTCCGGACTCGGCACGGACGCATTCGCGAATACGTCGGCACTCAAAACCGTGTACGTTTTGAGCAAGGACGTTGCGGAAAATATTAAGATGATAGGCGAAAACAACTCCGAAAACGCAGGCGGAATAACTTCCGACCGCGACGTGGTGTACGTTATCTCTTCCGCAACCGTAACGGATACGGGATTCCTCGGAATTTACGAGGTCGACGGAGAAGCGACCGAAATCACCGTGGACGGCGCGACTTACGAAGTCGTCAAGTACGTAAAGAAGGCGTAATATGAAAGTTCTCGTAACTCTTGGCAACAGATTGAACGACGACGGGTCTATAAGCGATTATCTTCGCGGCAGACTGCAAAAAACTCTCGACGTCGAGAAAGATTACGATATCCTCGTCCTCACGGGCGGAATCGCAAATCCTAAAGCGGGCAAATCCGAAGGTTCGGTTATGAAAGCGTGGTTGCTCGAAAAAGGCGTCGACGAGAGTAAAATCGTCGTTGAGGACCGCTCTACGACCACCAAAGAAAACGCAAAGTTTTGCAGACAAATCTTTGAAAAACTCGGCGTCACCGAAGTTACCGTGCTGTCAAGCGCATATCACATAGAGAGAAAGTGGCTCAATCCCGTCAAACTCTTCAAACGATATGCAAAAGTGAACGTCGCGGGAACGATTAAATCCTGACTTAAATCCCGACGTCAGTCGGGGTTTTTGTTCGCTCGCACGTGCGTGCGTCAATATTATTATATAACGGAGAAGAAAATGGCTGATTATTCCGCAATGTCGGTAGGGGAGTTCCTCGCCTACCTCGAAAAGAAAGACAAAATCAACAAAATCGTAAAATGGACGATAACGTCCCTGATTATCGCAGTCGTGCTCGTCAACTTCCTTGCGTTGCCTTTGACGGGGGATTACTCAAGAGTGGACGAAATCAAAGTCTACGAAGGGGATAACAGATATATCACTTTCGACGAGCGTACCTACATTTCCGCTCACCGCGCGGGCGGCGACCTTGCGCCCGAAGAAACTTTGATGGCGTTTGAAAAATGTATGAAAGCAACCGATTACGTCGTGGATATCGTGGAATTCGACTTGCATATCACCGCGGACGACCAACTCGTACTTCTTCACGACGACACCGTCAACCGCACTTCGAACGCGACCGAGTTTTACGGTGACGACGACGTCGAAGTAATCGACAAAACCCTTGCCGAACTAAAACAACTCAATTTCGGTGAAAACTTCGAGGATATCAACGGCAATTATCCTTATCGCGGACTCCGCGGAGATCAAATCCCCGAAAACGTCAAAATCCTTTCTCTCGACGAGATTTTGACCTATCTCACTTCCGTCCGTCCCGACCTTAACTACATCATCGAAATCAAAAACGGCGGCAAGGACGGCGAGCGCGCCATGGATATCCTGTATGCCAAAATGCAACAATACGGCATCACCGACCACGTCATCGTCGGCACTTTTAAGGACAACGTGACGAGATATATCGACAAGCAATATCCCGACCTCACTCGCTCCGCAAGCATTATGGAAGTCATGGATTTCTATTTCTCTTTCCTTTACGGAAACAATAACAAGGACTTCAAATTCGACGTCTTGCAAATTCCGCAAGGGCTCAAAGGTTATTTCGACCTCGGCACGAAAGCGTTTTGCGACTACGCACACGCGCACGATATCGCGGTGCAATATTGGACGATTAACGACGCGGACGACGTCAAACGCCTCGTCGACAACGGCGCGGACGCAATCATTACGGACAATCCCGAAGTCGCGTACGCAGTTATAACCAAATGAAAATAATCGCAACCATACACAACGACTACACCTCTAAATTCGGCATCCCGCGTCAAAGCGGACTTGCCGAAGTGGAGTCCGTCGTCGTGTTCGAGCCCGAATTTCGCAATCCCGACGCACTGCGCGGGATAGAGGGATTTTCGCATTTGTGGCTTATATGGAAATTCGATAACGAAAAAGAGGAGTGGAATTCGACCGTTCGCCCTCCGCGCCTCGGCGGAAACGTCAGGGTAGGCGTGTTTGCGTCCCGCTCGCCCTATCGTCCCAATCCGATAGGCTTGTCGTCCGTCAAACTCCTCGGCGTTGAAAGGACGGCTTCTCACGGCGTCGTGCTGCGCGTTTCGGGTGCAGACCTTGCGGACGGCACGGGCATTTACGACGTGAAACCTTACGTGCCTTATTCGGATATTCACTCGGACGCAACTTGCGGTTATTCTTTTGACGGGGACGCACACGTATTAGACGTTGTTTTGGGGGACGATTACGTCCTCGAAGCGTTGCCCGAAAGCAAGAGAGAAACCCTTTTGAAAGTGTTGTCCTACGACCCGCGTCCGTCTTATCAAAACGACGAAAACAGAATTTACGGATTCGAGTTCGCGGGATTCAACGTAAGATTTCAAGTGAGGGGAAACACCCTAACGGTGCTTTCCGTCGACGACGAATAAGACGAATAAAAATAGAAAGTCGCCCTTGCGGCGGCTTTTATTTTTTTTACTTTTCAGGCGAAGAACAAACAAAATAAAACAAATTGTAGATTGCAAAATCGATATTTAATTAACACAAAACGGCGTTATAAACGCCGTTTTATGAAGTTTTCCTTATTGTTTGATTATCGAGTAGAATTGTTTCGGGGTTATGCCGTATTCGTTTTTGAAAGCCCTGAAAAAGTGCGTGTAATCCGAAAAACCGCATTTGATATAAACTTCTGTCACGGGGAATCCTTGCTCTATCAGTTGCTTTGAAAGGACGAGCCGTTTTTTCAAAACGTATCGGTGCGGGGAAGTGTTGGTCGTTTCCTTGAATACGTGCGCAAAGTAATACTTGTTTACAAAAAGAGCGGATGAAATCACGTCCAAAGACAGGTCTTCGGATATATGCTCCGAGATATAATCCATTGCTTTCGCAACGCATGGATTAGTCTTTCCGCTGACTCCGAGATTGCCGTCGTTTTGCAAAAAGAATCTGCCGAGGTTTAAGAGTATTGATTTGATTTTTTCTTCCGCCTCCAAGTCTGCGCCGAAAGCGTCCGTTTGGGGTGCGGTCACTCCTTCAAGAAGTCTGCGTATCTTTTCTGACAAAACGTCGTTGCGGATAAGATAGGCGTCGTTTTCGGTCGCCTTAATAAAGCAGGTGCCGAGATTGCTTTTTTGAGTGGAAATCTTTTTGAGATATTTGCCGTCAATCCACAGCACGTATCTTTCGTAAGTTTCCGTCGAGTCCTTTATGTCGAGTTGATGAAGTTTGTTGGGGGGAATGAGCAGGATATCTCCGAATCGCAAGGAATATTTGCAGTCTTCGATTATGTAACTTGCCGAGCCTTTCAGAAAAAAGTAGATTTCGTAAAAATCGTGAGAGTGCATTTCCACGGTCTTGAAATCTTTATCCGTGCGGTGACGGACCTCGAAAGTCTTTTTTGTCATAAATTGATTTTCGCTCATAAGTCAATAATATTACAATACAGCAATTTTTGCAAGTAAAATAGCAAAAATCGGGGTTTACTATACAAATGTTGAGTGATACAATATAAATATATTAAGAGGTATAATAATGGCATTTTTCGATGAAAATCTATTGCTTTCGGGAGAAACGGCGAAGCGGATATATTCCGCAATTTCCGCGCTCCCTATAATCGACTATCACTGTCACCTCGACGAAAAACAAATCAAAGAAAATAAACGCTTTGAAAATATCGGGGAGTTGTGGCTGTCGGGCGACCATTATAAGTGGCGCGCGATGCGACTTTGTGGGGTGGACGAAGAATATATTACGGGCGAAAAATCCTACGAAGAAAAGTTTTTGAAGTATGCGGAGATTATGCCCATGCTCGTCGGGAATCCCCTTTATTATTGGACGCATATGGAGTTGAGCGCGATATTCGATATTCACGAGCCGCTCAACGCGGACAGCGCAAAGTCCATATGGGAAAAAGCAAACGAAAAACTGAAAGGAATATCCGTGGGCACTCTGCTTTCGGATTTCAAGGTTGAATATATCGCGACGACGGACGACCCGTTTTCTTCTCTTGAATCGCACGGAGATTTCGGCGGAGTCAAAGTCCGTCCTACTTTCCGTCCCGACGCGCGCTTTTTAGACGGCACGGATAAAAAGGCCCTCGAAGAGAGATTCGATTATTTTATATCGAAAGGTTGCAAAATAGCAGACCACGGATTCGACTCTTTCGATAACCTCGAAAACGCGGAGTGGCTTATAGAACAATGTTATAAACGCGACGTTGTCTTGCAACTGCATTTCGGCACTTTCAGAAACGTCAATTCGACTGCGTTTGCCTCTATCGGACGGGATAGCGGATTCGACGTTTTCCGCGGCAAAATCGAAACGGATAAACTTGCGCTTTTGCTCGACAAGATGAATACGAAACTCGGCGGATTGCCCAAAATCGTACTTTATCCGCTCAACGATGAGTATTTAAGAGCCGTTTGTGCGATTTCAGGCGCATTCAGAAACGTGCTCGTCGGCTCTGCTTGGTGGTTCAACGACACGGCGGCGGGTATTCGTCGTCAACTCGAAACGGTGTCCGAATACGCAGTGCTCGGCAACAATCTCGGCATGCTCACGGACAGCCGTTCGTTCAGTTCATACGTGCGTTTCGACTTCTATCGTCGCATACTTTCGTCCTTTATCGCAGACAAGGTGGACGGCGGAGAATACGACGAAAACGCCGCGATTCAAATTGCGAAAAATATTGCCTATTACAACGTTAAAGAGGTGCTTGGCTTATGAAAATGACTTTCAGATGGTACGGCGAAAAGGATTGTATTCCGCTGAACCATATCAAACAAATTCAAGGTATGAGCGGGGTGGTTACCGCCGTGTACGACGTCCCCGTCGGAGAGGTGTGGGAAATGGAAAAACTCGAAAGACTTAAGTCCCTTGCAAACGGCGCGGGACTTGATATGGAAGTCATAGAGTCCGTCCCCGTGCACGAGGATATCAAACTCGGCAAGCCCACGCGCGACAAATATATCGAGGCGTACAAGCAGAATATAATCAACTGCGGCAAGGTCGGCGTCAAGTGCATATGCTATAACTTTATGCCCGTATTCGACTGGCTCCGCACGGATTTATATTTCAAACATGCGGACGGAGCGACTTCTCTTGCGTACGACCACGACGCATTGCTTGCGCTCGACCCGAAAAATCTTCATCTGCCCGGTTGGGACGAGAGTTATTCTGCGGACGAACTCAACGCACTCCTTAACGAATACGAAGGGATGACGCACGAAAAACTGTTCGACAATCTCGTGTATTTCTTGCGCGCGATTATGCCTGCGTGCGACGAGGCGGACGTGAATATGGCAATTCATCCCGACGACCCGCCTTGGGATATGTTCGGACTTCCTCGCATTATCTCGAAAGAGGAGGATTACGACAAACTGTTCGCGGCGGTGCCGAATCGTCATAACGGCATAACTTTCTGCACCGGCTCTCTCGGCGCGGGAAGATTCAACGACTTGCCTAAAATGGCGGGCAAGTACGCGGATAGAATTTACTTTGCTCACCTTCGTCAACTCAAGTATGACGGAGAAATAAATTTTTATGAAAACGGACACCAAACCGACTGCGGAAACGTGGACGTGTACGGCATCGTCAAGGCTCTTGAAGAAAACGGATTCGACGGCTATGTCCGTCCCGACCACGGAAGAAACGTGTGGGGAGAGGACGCAAAACCCGGCTACGGACTTTTCGACAGAGCGATGGGCGCGTGCTATCTCACGGGACTTTTCGAGGCGGTGAGAAAGGAGATGAAAAAATGATACCGTTCAGTGTGGATTTAAGTGAAAAAACAATCGCAATCACGGGTGCAGGCGGAATTATTTGTTCCGAATTTGCTCGCGCGCTCGCAGAGTGCGGCGCAAAAGTCGCGCTTCTCGATATCAACTACGACGCTGCGAAAAAAGTCGCGGACGAAATAGGAGAAAACGCGGTCGCAGTCAAATGTAACTGTCTTGACAAAGCGGATATCGAAAGAGCGAAAGAGGAAATCAACGCAAAATTCGGCAAGGTGAATTTCCTTATCAATGGTGCGGGCGGAAACAATCCTCGCGCAACTACGGATAACGAATATATGACTCCCGATACGACGGGCGTCAAGGACTTCTTTGCCCTCGAAGAAAGCGGACTAAAATTCGTTTTCGACCTCAATATAACATCCGCATTCCTCGTCACGCAGGTTTTTGCAAAGGATATGGTCGAAACGGGCGGAAATATCATCAACGTATCTTCCATGAACGCGTTTTCGCCCCTCACAAAAATCCCTGCGTATTCCGCGGCAAAGGCGGGCATATCCAACTTCACGCAATGGCTTGCGGTGCATTTTGCTCCCTGCAATATCCGTTGCAACGCAATCGCACCGGGATTTTTCGTGACCAACCAAAACAGAAGTCTGCTTTACGCTGAGGACGGCACTCCCACCGCAAGGACGGGCAAAATTTTGAGTGCTACTCCCATGAAAAAATTCGGGGAAATCAGCGACCTTATCGGCTGTTTGCTTTGGCTGTCCGACGACAAGGCAAGCGGTTTCGTGACGGGGACGATTATTCCCGTGGACGGCGGATTCTCCGCATACAGCGGGGTGTAATATGAAACAAGTCATCCCCGTCGTCGTCATAAAAGACGCGAGCGAAACCATAGACGTGCTGTCGAAACTTCGCGAGGGCGGAGTGAACGTGGCGGAAATCACTTTCCGTACGGCGTGCGCAAGAGAAGCAATCGAAATAGGTGTGAAAGCGTTTCCCGATATGAATATCGGCGCAGGCACGGTTATCAACCTCGAACAAGCGAAAAGCGCACTCGACGCAGGTGCGAAATTCATCGTATCCCCGGGATTCAGCGACGAGGTCGCAGAATATTGCACGTTAAACGGCGTGACTTATTATCCAGGTTGCGTAACTCCGACCGAAATCATGAAAGCGGTTTCGTACGGGATAGACGTGGTGAAGTTTTTCCCCGCTGGAGTTTTCGGCGGACTGAAAGCGATGAAAGCGTTATCCGCGCCCTTCCCGCAAATTAAGTTTATTCCGACGGGCGGCGTAGACCTTGGCAACCTCAAGGAATATTTGGACTTTGACAAAACGTACGCCGTGGGCGGTTCGTTTATGATGAAAGGCGACGTTGTCGCAAACTGTAAGGAGATTGTGAGAATATGCGAGTTGTAACCTTTGGTGAACTAATGCTTCGTCTTGCTCCCGAAAACTATTTGAGATTCGTGCAAAGCGACAGACTCGAAGCGACTTTCGGCGGAGCGGAGGCAAACGTGGCGGTGTCTTTGTCCTCTTTCGGCATGGACGCAAGATTCGTAAGCAAACTTCCCGAGCACGAAATCGGACAAAGCGCGGTAAATTCCCTTCGAAAATTCGGCGTGGATACGTCCTATATCGCGCGCGGCGGGGATAGAGTGGGCATTTACTACTGCGAAAAAGGCGCGAGCCAAAGACCGAGCAAGGTCATATACGACAGAAAGTATTCCTCGATCGCGACTGCAAACGCGGAAGATTTCGATTGGGATAAGGCTTTCGACGGAGCGGAATGGTTCCATTTTACGGGCATAACACCCGCACTCTCGGACGAACTTGCCGCTATCACTCTCGACGCCGTCCGCGCGGCGAAAGAAAAAGGACTGACCGTGTCTTGCGACCTCAACTTCCGTAAAAAACTTTGGAGCAAGGAAAAAGCGTCTGAAGTCATGGGAGAGATTTGCAAGTACGTGGACGTTTGCATAGCGAACGAAGAGGACGCGAAAGACGTATTCGGTATCGAGGCGGAAAACTCGGATATCGAAGGCGGAAAACTGGATAGAGAAGGATACGTTTCGGTGGCAAGACAACTCACCGAGCGTTTCGGATTCAAGGCGGTCGCAATCACTTTGCGCGAAAGCATAAGCGCAAACGACAACGATTGGTCGGGAATGTTGTACGTCGCGTCGCGCGCGTTTTTCAGCAAGAAATATTCAATCCATATCGTAGACAGAGTAGGCGGCGGAGATAGTTTCGGCGCGGGACTCATATACGCATTTACCCACGATTTTTCGGGGCAGCATACGATTGAATTCGCAGTCGCGGCAAGTTGCCTCAAACACTCTATCGAAGGGGACTACAATATGGTTTCGGTCGAAGAAGTGGAAAGCCTTATGCGCGGCAACGCAAGCGGAAGAGTGCAACGCTAAATTAAAAAATACGATAATATATCGGAGGAAAATATGAAAAAAGTTTTGTTGAATAACGGATGGCGTTTTTTCAAGTCTTGTTCTTCAATTGAAGAAATGGATTCCGCCGAAAGCGTGAAGATAAATCTTCCGCATACGTGGAATAACCTCGACGGACAAGACGGCGGCAGCGATTACTATCGCGGAAAATGCTTTTACAGAAAGAAAATAGCCGTCGCAAAAAAGGAAAACAAGGACTATTATCTCGAATTTAGAGGCGTCAACGCAATAGCGGAAGTCTTTGTAAACGGCGAATCCGTCGCATATCACGAGGGCGGTTTTTCCACTTTCCGCGCGAAGATAACCGACGCACTTACCGATGGCGAAAACGTAATAATCGTGTCCGCGGACAACTCCGCAAACGACAGGGTTTATCCTCAAATGGCGGACTTTACTTTCTTCGGTGGCATATACAGAAACGTGTATATAATCGAAACGCCGACCACTCGTTTCGACCTCGACCACCTCGGAAGCGAGGGTGTTAAAATAACCCCCGTCGTCAACGAGGACGGCTCTGCGACGATAAACGTCGAAGCGTATCTTACGGGCGACCTTGACGGCGCAACCGTGAATTGCGGATTGTATTTCGAGGGAGAAGAGGTGTGCGCGGCGGATGCCGATGCGAAGGAAACGACGGCATTTTCGTTTGATATCGAAACCCCCGTTCTTTGGGACGGAATCGACAATCCCGCACTTTATACGGCGAAATTGACGCTTAAAACCCCGATTGGTGAAGATGAAAGAGAAATCCGTTTCGGCGTCAGAACTATGAAAGCGGATAAAGACGGCTTTTATCTCAACGGCAGAAAATACCCCCTACACGGCGTTTCCCGTCACCAAGACAGACAGGATATGGGTTGGGCGATAACCGAAAAAGAGCACAAGGAAGATATAGACCTCATCAAAGAAATGGGTGCCAATACGATACGCCTTGCGCACTATCAGCACGACCAATATTTCTACGATTTGTGCGATGAATACGGTATGGTCGTTTGGGCGGAAATCCCTTACATTTCCTCTCACCTTGCAAACGGCAGAGATAACGCGATAAGTCAAATGAAAGAACTCGTAACGCAAAATTATAACCACGCGTCAATATTCTGCTGGGGACTTTCGAACGAAATCACCATAACGGGAGAAAGCGACGAAATTTTGAATTTGCACCACGAGTTGAACGACCTTTGTCACGAGATGGATAAGACTCGTCCCACCACTATGGCGCACGTGACTATGCTCGACCCGTCCTCGCCTATGGTGTCGCTTTCGGATATTATGTCCTACAACCACTATTTCGGCTGGTACGTCGGGGACGTAAACGGCAATGCGGAATGGCTGGACGATTTCAGAGCGAATTATCCCGACAGAACGATAGGCTTTTCCGAATACGGATGCGAAGCAATTCTCACTTGGCATACGAGCGAGCCTAAACAAGGTGATTACAGCGAGGAATATCAAGCGTATTATCACGAGAATATGTTGAAGATTTTCGCGGAGCGTCCTTATCTCTGGGCGACGCACGTCTGGAATATGTTCGACTTCGGCGTGGACGGCAGAAACGAAGGCGGAATAGCGGGCAGAAACAATAAAGGTCTTGTGACTTACGACAGAAAGATAAAGAAAGACAGTTATTTCATCTATAAGGCATATTGGACGAAAGAACCTTTCGTACATATCGCGTCGAAGAGATATTACTACCGTGCGGAAAAGACGACCACCGTTAAAGTCTATTCCAACTGCGATTCCGTCGCCCTCTATATGGGCAAAAAGGAAATCGCAAGACAGGACGGCAAGTACGTCTTCACTTTTGAAGTGCCGCTTAAAACTCTCGGCACCACCAAAATCAAAGCGGTTAGCGGAGGCGTTCAAGACGAAATCGAATTGAAATACGTCAAGAAACCTTACGAGGGCTATTCCCTTAAAGGTGACGGAAGTGCGGACGGCGTTGAAAACTGGTTCGACAAAAACGGCGAATTCGATTTCAAGTTCCCCGAGGGTTATTTCTCGATAAAGGACAAACTCAACGATATCATGAAGACCGAAGAGGGTGAAAAACTCGTCAACAGCCTTATCGAACAAGTGGTTGCGTATATGAATTCGCACGGCGACGGAGAGGGCAAAGGCGACTTCAAAATCAGCAAGGGCATGATTAAACTCGTCGGCGGAATGACCATTGAAAGAATCGCAGGAATGGCAGGAGATAAAGTCCCCGCAGAGATGATTTTCAAGGTCAACGAAATGCTGAACCAAATCAAGAAACCTTAAGCGTAGCAAAACAAATGACGGAGAGAACAATGAAAAAAGAAAATACCGCAAAAGCCAATAGCGGCAAATTAGGCATCAAAGACCTCGTCGGATATACTATGGGGGATTTCGGTTGCAATATGAGTTTCCAACTCATCGGCACCTTCCTCATAACTTTCGTCACGCAGGGACTGGAAATCAAAATGATTCACTGGTCTTTGCTGGTCATCCTGTCGAAGATATTCGACGCAATCAACGACCCTATCATCGGCGCAATCGTAGACGCGAGAAAGGCGGGAAAACACGGCAAATATATTCCGTGGATATTCTTCAGTGCGTTTGCAATCGCAATCACGACGACTCTGCTTTTCATAGACGTCAGAGGTTTTTCGTACTGGGGTAGGTTCGTATACGTGCTCCTTATGTACTGCGTGTGGTCGATAGCGTATACTGCGGCAAACGTGCCTTACGGCTCTTTGAACGCGGCGCTTACGGACGACCCGAGCGAGCGCTCCATGCTGTCTTCTTTAAGAAGTATAGGTGCGGGCGTCGCAATGCTCATCCTTATGGTTGCAGTGCCTTTCTTCATCTACGGCGACAAGGACCCCGCGACCGGTATTCAAGCGGTCATTCCCGAAGCGTTCGTATGGGTTGCGCTCGTTTGCTCGATAATCGCAATCGCGGGCTTTATGTTGACGTGCTTCCTCACTAAAGAGAAAGAGCAAGTCGAAAAACCCAAAGTCAAATTCAGTTATCTCGAAATGCTGAAACGCTTCTTGAAAAACAGAGCCGCGCTCGGCATGTGCTTGGCGTCTTTTTGCCAACTCGTTTTCATAATGTCTTACTCGACGACTTTACCGCTCGTTTGCCAACTCTTTTTCGGGGACGCGGAGAGTTCGGGTATGGTCAGCATAGTGATGATGGCGCCTATGGTCATCTTCATCCCGCTCATGGGCAAACTGTCCGCAAAGTACGGCAAAAAGGAAATCGCAATGTGGCCGAATTTGCTGTCTATCGTCGTGTTTATCGTCATGTTGTTTATACCGTTCCCGCGTGAAAGTTGGGCAATGTGGGTATATGCGCTTTGCCTTGGCGTAGGACAATTCGCAACCGCGCCTTTGAGCCTTGGCACTTGGTCTATGGTGGCGGACTGCGTCGACGAACAAGAGGTCAAAGCAACCAAAGCGGACGGCAAAAATATGTTCGCTACCTATCTTCGCGAAGACGAATTCGGCAATCGCGACGAGGCGAGCGTATACGCGACTTATTCGTTCGTGAGAAAGGCGGCGCAGGGTATAGGCGCGGCGTTCGTTGCGGCGGCGGCAGGCTGGGTCGGATACGAGGCTGAAAACTATCAGGCGACGACTCCCGAAGTCGCGGACAACTTGCTCAAACTGTCCATAGCACTTCCCTTGGTGGGTGCGGTGCTCGTGGTCGTAGCGTTTGCTTTCGTCTATAACCTCAACAAAAAGAAGGTTATCGACAACACGGAATTCTTGCGTGCGAAGAACGACCGTCTTGCGATTCGTTACGCACGTGGTCCTCAACCCGACGACGGCACTGACGAGGCGGAAGTCGTCGATTTCGATGGCGAAACCGCTATCGCATAATCGTCGGAAGTGAACAAAACGGCTGTTTATCATGATATAAACGGTGGTTAAAATATCGAATTTGCGCGTCGCAAGGGACGGAAAGCACCTCCGCTTGCGGCGCGGCGTAGGGGAAACGATATAGGTTTCAAAGGAGTAATTATGATTTACGTAACAGGGGACGTACACGGACTCTTGTCTTTTTCAAGACTGGAAGAGTTTGCGGCGGATAGGAAGGATTTGACGAAAAACGACTATATGATTATCGCGGGGGATTGCGGTGTTGCGTGGAATCCCGCGGACTTGCAAAACAGGTTGGACGCCTATTCAAGGCTTCCTTTCACGACCTTATTCGTGGACGGAAATCACGAGAATTTCGATATCCTCTCCTCTTATCTCGTCGAAGAATGGCAGGGCGGAAAAGTGCATAAATTGTCGAATTCCGTCATTCATCTCATGCGCGGTCAGGTCTACGAAATCGAGGGCAAAACCTTTTTCACTCTCGGCGGCGCAACCAGCACGGATAAGTGCTTTCGCGAGGAAGGGATAAGTTGGTGGGCGGACGAATTGCCGACTTACGCGGATTTGGAGGAGGGTTTCAAAAACCTTGCGAAATACGGCGACAAAGTTGATTTCGTCATCACGCACGCCTGCGACGAAAAGGCGCTTTATTATCCCCCTCTCAAAACGCCTTTCAAGTATCTCAAAGCCTATCCCGAAAACTCCTTGCTCACGGAGATAGAGGAGAGAGTGGATTACGGTCATTGGTATTTCGGGCATTATCACGAAGACGGCGACCTGACTGACAAAAAGACCGCTCTTTACGAAAGCATAATCCATATCGTATGACAAATCAAAACGGGCACTCCGCCCGTTTTTAATTTGAAAATTTGGACTTGATTATTCATCCGTCCTTTTTTTGAACGTGCATTTAGGGTAGTTCGAGCAACCCCAAAACTCTCCGTATTTTCCGTTTCGCAAAACTAATTTTCCGCCACATCTCGGACAAATGCCTTTCTCTATGTCGAGTTGTTGTTTTCTAATATTTCGTATGTGTTCTTTGTTTGACACTTCCGCTCTTTGCGATAGTAATTTCATATAAGCGTTTTCCATTTGCGTGCTTGATAAAACGTCGTTGCCGAAAGCAAGAGCATATTTCAATTTCGATAGGGGAATGACATGTTCGGAATCGATATGTTGAACGTTGTTTTGAACGAAAACCACCAACGAATGAACGGGGAGATTCCCGATGATTTGTCGTACGTTGTAAATGTGCGTGGCATTTTGTTTGACGGGATTGTAAAACGTGTTTTTGGTTCTTCCGTATGATAGCACTTGCGTCCATTCTCGTTGTTGTTCCGTGCCGTAGATTTCACCGCCTCGATTTTTTGTTTCTATGACGAAAACGCCCTTTCTGTTTATAACGATATGATCTATTTGCGACGTCATTTCACCGTGTTTCAAAGTTAAATCGTTTATAACGTATTGTTCCCCGTCGATAGTTTTTCCTATTATGCGTCTGACTTTCTTTTCGCCGCATTTACCGCGATACTTCGAACTTTTGAAATAAGCGGAAAGAATGAAAACAAGTATAAACAAAACGATTGCTGCGACGATAATGGCTACCACGATATTCCCCCTTTTTGTTTGATACGTTAGAACAAAATTAAGCCGTTCTTTGCTTGGTCAAGACAAGTATAATGCACTCAAAAATATAAATCAAACGTTATTTCTGCAGAACGAGATATTTTCTTTGCTATACCTGTTTGAAAATGCGGCGGTCAGGGCGTGTAAAATTTTGTAAAAAGTTAAAGTTAACTTAAGTTACTATTGCGTTATATTTTATTTGTGATATAATACAAATAAGAAAACTTGCTTGCAAGGGTTTTCGAATGCCGTATTACAACAAGAACGGCGGATTGCAATAGCAAGGCGCAAGATAACGATAGTTATAACAAAATTTTAATTTTGTTACGGTCCAACGTTATTATATAATAATAGAGAGCATATAATGATGAACTTGAACGAAATTGTCGAACTCAAAAAAAGTATCCTCGAAAACAACGACGAAGACGCCGAAGTTTTGCGTAGAGAGTTGGACGAAAAGGGCGTGTATTACGTCAACGTTATGTCGTCGCCGGGGAGCGGAAAAACCACTCTTCTCGAAAGCCTTATTCCGATTCTTCAAAGGAGAGTTTCGGTGGGCGTTATGGAGGCGGATATAGACGGCGACCCCGACGTGCATAGAATAAGAAACGCGGGTGCGGACGCCATTCAACTTCATACGGGCGGAATGTGTCATCTCGATGCGGATATGTCAAGACAAGGGTTTAATGCGTTCAAAACGGACGCTAAACTCGTGTTTTTGGAAAATATAGGCAATCTTGTGTGCCCTGCGGAATTCGATACGGGCGCACATTTGAAGATGGCGTTGCTGTCCGTCACGGAGGGGGACGACAAGCCCCTGAAATACACCCTTACGTTTTCGACTTGCGACGTCGTCGTCATCACGAAAACGGATACGGCAAAGTATTTCGATTTCGACGTCGAGAAGTGCAAGGAGTATATAGCAAAACTCAATCCGACCGCAATCGTCTTCGAAACTTCCGCAAAGAGCGGAGAGGGAATAGAATCCCTTGCGGACTATCTCGTAGGGAAATACGTCGAAAGGTTTGGTGACGCGCAATGAAAGTAATATCCGTGAAAGAAAGCGTGTTTGCGCCTAACGACAGAGTGGCGGAGGAGTTGCGCCGGAGCCTGACTTCTCGCGGCACGGTCATGATGAACGTCATGTCGTCGCCGGGGAGCGGCAAGACTACGCTTCTTACAAGGCTCATAAACGACTTGAAATCAGACCTCAAAATCGTTGCGATGGACGTGGATATAGAAACCGACCTCGACGCAAAACGCATAGCGGACGCAACGGGGGTGGACAGCGTGCAAATTCACAACGGCGGACTGTGCCATATAGACGCGACTATGACGGCGGATGCGCTGACGCGGGCGGAATTTCCCGAATCCGACCTAATCGTCCTTGAAAACATAGGAAATCTCGTATGTCCTGCGGAATTCGATACGGGCGCGCACTTCAATATGATGCTGTTGTCCATTCCCGAGGGGGATGATAAGCCGCTCAAATATCCGCTTATGTTCGAAAAATGCGATATAGTCGCACTCACGAAAATAGACGTTGCGGAAGTTTTCGATTTCGACGAGGACAAGTTCTGCGAAAGGGTGTTAAATCTCAATAAAAACGCGCGCGTTTTCCCCGTAAGCGCAAAGACGGGAGAGGGAATTGCCGCGCTTGAAAACGAAATAAAAAAACAAATCAATTTTTATCAACAAGGAGAAAAGTACAATGGCTGAGATGAGTAAAGCGTTCGTCCCCAAATACATGGGCGATCCGAATCCCAACGAAAAGATTCTCAAATTGGCAAGAAAAATCACCGACTGCGTCGACCACAAAATTCTCGGTGTGACCGCAAACGACCCCGAATATTGGGGACTTGCTTGCGTCATAACCGAAGAAATGGCGGACGTCGCTCTTACGATGAAAGTCCGTCATCACTACACGTTTGAGGAAATGAAGGCTCTCAATCCCGATATAAAACCCGAGAAACTTCAAGAATTGCTCACCGAAATGAGCAATATTGGTATCCTCGAATACGACTACGGCGACAATTACAACGACAACGGTCCCATCCCCGGAGCGAAGAGAGAACGCCGTTACGTCCTCCCGATGTTCGTCCCCGGCTCCGCGGAATTCACGAACATGATAAAAAGACAACTCGACGAGCATCCCGAACTTGCCATGTTCTTCGAGCGCATGACTTATCTCCCTCTCACCATGGTCACTCCTATGGTTCCTCCCGGAGGCGCGGGAATCGGTATGCACGTCATCCCCGTCGAGAAGGCAATCGAGATGGAAAACGGCACTATCGATATCGAACACATATCCTATTGGCTTAAGAAGTATGAAGGACACCTCGGCGTCGGCATTTGCTCCTGCCGTTACGGTCGTTCCAAACTCGGCGAGGGTTGCGGCGACAGTTGCGAAGAGTGGTGTATCGGCATAGGCGATATGGCGGACTACTGCGCGGAAACGGGCAAAGGTCGCTCCATAACCTACGAAGAGGCAATGCAAATCCTTCGCAACGCAGAAGCGAACGGTTTCGTGCACCAAATCACCAATATCGACGGACAAAACAAGATTTTCGCAATCTGCAACTGCAACGTCAATATCTGCAACGCGTTGAGAACGTCCCAACTTTTCAACACTCCCAACATGTCCAGAAGCGCGTACGTTGCCAAAGTTGAAAAAGATAAATGCGTGGCGTGCGGAAAATGCGTGGAATTTTGCCCCGCGGGCGCGGTCAAACTCGGTCAAAAACTCTGCACCAAGCAAGGCGAAGTCAAATATCCCAAACACGAACTTCCCGACAATCTCAGTTGGGGCGAAGATAAGTGGGACGAGGATTACAGAGATAACAACCGTATCAACTGCTACGATACGGGCACGTCCCCCTGTAAAGTCGCTTGCCCTGCACACATAGCGGTTCAAGGCTACATAAGAAAGGCGAAAGAAGGCAAGTATAGAGAAGCACTCGCACTCATCAAAAAGGACAATCCGTTCCCCGCAATCTGCGGTCGCGTTTGCAACAAGCGTTGCGAAATCGCGTGCACCAGAGGCAAGGTGGACGAGGCGGTCGCAATCGACGATATCAAGAAGTTCATCGCGGAACAAGACCTTCACGCGGAAACCAGATATATCCCCGAAATCGTCATTCCGTCCAACGTCGACAAGCAATGGAGCGAGAAAATCGCAATCGTCGGCGCAGGCCCCGCGGGACTCAGTTGCGCATACTATCTTGCGACCAAAGGTTACAAGCCTACCGTTTTTGAAAAGAACGAAAAACTCGGCGGCATGCTCACCTACGGAATCCCGTCTTATAAACTCGAAAAGGACGTCATCGACGCGGAAATCGACGTTCTTCGCGAACTCGGCGTCGAATTCAAGTGCGGCGTAGAAGTCGGCAAAGACGTCACCATAAGCGAACTCCGCGAACAAGGTTACAAGGCGTTCTATATCGCAATCGGTTGCCAAGGCGGCAGACTCCCCGGAATCGTCGGAGAGGACGCAATCGGCACGGATATGGCGGTATCTTTCCTCCACGACGCAACCGAAAATCACGATAGAAAGATGAGCGGCAAGACCGTAGTCATCGGTGGCGGCAACGTCGCGGTAGACTGTGCGCGCACCGCAATTCGTCTTGGTAGCGAAAGCGTCGCAATGTATTCTCTCGAATCCCGCGACACCATGCCTGCAAGCAAACTCGAAATCGAAGAAACCCTCGGCGACGGAATCGAAATCAACAACGGTTGGGGTTCCAAGGAAATCGTCAAGGACGAAAACGGCAAAGTTAAAGCAGTCGTGTTCAAGAAATGCGTCAGCGTAATCGACGCAAACAAGAGATTCAATCCGAAGTACGACGAAAACGACGTTATCACCGTGGATGCGGAAAACGTTATCTTCGCAATCGGTCAATCCGTCGTTTGGGGAGATCTCCTTAAAGGCACGAAAGTGGAATTCCATCACGGCAATTATCCCGTCGCGGATTCCCTCACTTATCAAACCGCAGAACCCGATATCTTCGTTGGCGGCGACGTGTACAGCGGACCTAAATTCGCAATCGACGCAATCGAAGCAGGCAAGAACGCGGCGGTATCCCTCCATCGGTTCGTACAACCCGGCACAAGCATGACCATCGGCAGAAATCGTCGTCAATTCATCGAACTCGACAAGGACAACCTCGTCATCGACAGTTACGACACCGCGGGCAGACAAGAGGCAAAAGAACTCGAAGGAGATAAATTCTCCTTTAGAGATCTCCACGGCACTCTCACCGAAGAACAAGTCAAAATCGAAGCGTCCCGTTGCCTCGGTTGCGGCGCAAGCGTCGTCGACGAAAACAAATGTATCGGTTGCGGTATCTGCACCACGAAGTGCGATTTCGACGCGATTCACCTCCACAGAGAACATCCCGAATGTTCTACTATGGTTCGCAGTGAGGACAAGTTCAAAGCGATCCTTCCGTATGCGATTAAGCGCGGCATGAAGATTGTT
Organism: uncultured Bacteroidaceae bacterium; assembly: GCA_964599875.1. Taxonomy (GTDB): domain Bacteria; phylum Bacillota; class Clostridia; order Christensenellales; family CAG-917; genus RGIG4097. The sequence continues at coordinate 99,759 of CAZRHE010000001.1, read as the reverse complement.
TTCGGCAAAAAGACCGAGGAAGAAAAAGCGTCCCAAAAGAAACACAAAGAATACAAAAAACAAGTCAAAAAAGCAAAAAAAGAAGGTAAGTAAGAGCATATGCACGAATTAGGAGTGGTGTTCCACATTGCGGATATAGTAAAAGACGTCGCAAAACAAAACGACGTGTCCAAAATCGCAAAAGTCGTCATGAGGATAGGAGAGGTTTCCACCGTCGTCAACGACCAACTCGTCGATTGCTGGAACTGGAACGCAAACCGCACGGACGTGCTCAAAGGATGCGAACTCGAAATCCAAACGATCCCCGCGGTGACTTATTGCGAGGATTGCGGGGGAGAGTATCCCACCGTCGAGCACGGCAAGATATGTCCTTATTGCAAGAGCGAAAAGACCTATCTTCTTCGCGGAAACGAGGTCAAAATCAAAGAAATCCTCGTAGAATGAATTGAGGCGGCGCACGAAAAAGTGCGCCGCTATTTTTATAAGAGCGCGTTTTTTCGCCCGAAAATTCGACGTAGAAAAAAATTTTTTTGGAAAATTTGCGAAAGAAAAACTTTTTCAAAAAAAAGTGCGTTTTACCCCTATGAAGGGGTATTTTTTTGTAACGCAAGGCTGTTATAATGCACTTGTAAACAAAAAACAGCGGCAAAAACGAGCAAATTTTCGGAAACCCCTATTGACATTTCGATTCCGTTTCCGTATTATTTGTGGCAAACAAAAAACGGACCGGTCAAAAACTAAAAGGAAAGGAAAAAATCATGGAAGAAATCAAATGCCCTAAATGCGGAACCGTGTTTTCGGTGGACGAAAACGAATACGCAAGTTTAGTAGAACAAGTAAGAAACAAAGAATTCAACGCGGCACTCGAAAAGGAAGTAGAGAGAATGGAAGAAACCGCGAAGAAAAACGAAACTATCGCCTTGATGAAAGCGGATGCGGAGAAGAATAAAGCCATCGCGGAAAAAGACGAGGTCATCGCACGCCTAAAAGCGGAACTCGAAGGAAAGGACGAAAATACGGCGTTGCAAATCGAGAAAGCGATTGCGGATAAGGATAAGAAGATTTTCGAACTCAAAACCGCTATGCAGTCGGACAAAGAGAAACACAAAAACGAAATCGATATGCTCGTCGCACAGCACAAAAAAGACCTCGACGCAAAAGACGAAACTATCGATTATTACAAGGACTACAAGGCGAAATTGTCTACGAAAATGGTGGGCGAATCCCTTGAACAGCATTGCGAAAGCAAATTCAACGAAATCCGCGCGCTTGCATTCCCCAACGCATATTTCGACAAGGATAACGATGCGAAAAGCGGAAGTAAAGGGGATTACGTGTATCGCGAATTCGCAGAGGACGGAAAGACTGAAATTTTGTCCATAATGTTCGAGATGAAAAACGAAACGGATTCGGGCTCCAAAAAGCACAAAAACGAACAATTTTTCGCAGAACTCGACAAGGACAGAAAGGAAAAGAAGTGCGAATACGCAATCCTCGTGTCCATGCTCGAGCCGGATAGCGAACTATATAACGTCGGGATAGTGGACGTGTCGTACAAGTATGAAAAAATGTACGTCATAAGACCGCAATTCTTCATCACCGTGATTTCGCTTTTGAGAAACGCCGCGATGAATTCGTTGAAGTATAAACAGGACCTTGAACTTGCCAGACAGCAGGAAATCGACGTCACGAATTTCCAGAGTAAAGTGGACGAAATCAAAAACAAATTCGCAAAAAGCGTCGTGAGTGCGGATAAGTGTTTCGAGGACGCAATCGACAAAATCGACAAAGTCATCGATTATCTTGAAAAGACGAAAGAAGATTTGCGCAAGACGATAAAGCATTTGGGGGCGGCGGAAAACAAACTCGACGCGCTCTCGGTGAAAAAACTCACGCGCGGAAACGGAACCATGAAAGCATTGTTTGCCTCTGCACAAGAAGCGCAAGACGAGGAAGACGACGTAATCATCGGACAAGTTGAAAAAACAGTCGAAAATATCGACGACGAGGAGGAATAATATGACGGACGAATCATTGGAAAAAATGCTGAAAGAACTCAAAGACCACGGCGTAAGCAGAACGAGAATAGCAAAATTGATGCTGAAAATGTGTTCTGACGGGGCGATAACTCTCGACCAAGCCGCTTTTTATGCGGAAACGATAGGATTTCACGCAAGTTTTTATCTCGAGTCCAATATCGAAGAAGACGATGAAATAGTGGAAGAAGACGACGGCGACGACGTCAGTGTAGAATATTTGTTCCCGACCGAAGACAACGAGGGTAAAGTGGAATACGAAAACGGCAACGAAAAAATCAGTTTTTCCGCAGTCGCAGACAGCGCGGAAGACTAAGATAAAATATAGACGATACGGCTCCTTTGTATAATGAGAACGAGGTTGCGACCTACGGGTTGCTCCTCGTTTTCATTTTTCGTGCACGGCGTGCGATTGCGGCGGCGCGCGATATCTCGTTTTGTTTCAAGTAACGAACGTTATCGAGTGAATAAGGCGGCGATTTCCTTTGAAAAAATAATAATTTTCGGGCATAAAACGAAAGAAACGTCTTGCATTAAGGCGGTTTATAAGATACAATACGTTATGGATAAACAATATATAGTTATTACTATATTATAACCGATAAAAGAATGCGTCAGGGAAAATGAAAGATAAAATTCGTGCGATTATATTCGATATGGACGGGGTTATTTTTGACACGGAGCGGCTGTGGCAAAAGGCTTTCACGTACGCAAACGAGAAATACGGCTTGGGGCTTACCGAAGAATATAGGCAAAGCACTTGCGGAAAAAGCGAAGACCTTATAAGAAAAGACCTGCGCGAAGCATTCCCCGACCTCGACGTCGCGACGTATAGAAACGATATGTTGACTTTCGTCAAGGAATCCGTCGAAAACGGAGATTTCAACGTAAACGACGGATTTGAAAAAACCATAAACGCACTCAAAGCGGACGGATATAAAATCGCGCTTGCGACGTCTTCTCGAAGAGAGCGCGCGAAGAAAATGTTTCGGGTGAAAAACTTGAAAGAAGACGAGATTTTCGACGCCGAAGTTTTCGGCGAAGAAGTGGGGGAGAAATCGAAACCCGATCCTTATATATTCTTGCTTGCCGCAGAGAAACTAAATTTGCGTCCCGACGAGTGTTGCGTCGTCGAGGATTCGATAAACGGCATACAAGGCGCGACGGCGGGCGGATTTTTGCCGATTATGGCGGTGGATTTGATTGCGCCCGACGAGTTTTGCAAAAAGAATGCGAAAATAATTTGTAAATTGAGCGAAATACTTCGAGTTTTGGAGGAAGTATGAAAGTTATAGATATCAGCACATGGAAAAGAAAACCTCAATACGAGAATTTTATCAGATACACCAATCCGATTTTTTCGACGACGACCCGCATCGACGTGACGAATTTGGTCGAATATTGCAAGAAAAACGATAAATCCTTTTTCGAAACCTTTTTGTACGTCGCGGCAAAGAGTATGAACGAGGTGGAAGAATTCAGATATAGACTTTTGGACGGAAAAGTCGTTTTTTACGACAAGGTAAATCCGAGTTATATAGTCATCCGCGACGACGACAACATCGAAACTTGTTTGACCGAAATCACGGACGATTGCGACGAGTTTTGCAAAAACGTCAGAATCGCAATCGACGAAATCAAAAACGGCGCGCCAAAGGATAAATTCGACAACGACGGCGGAGTGGACAAGATTTACGTGTCCTGTCTTCCTTGGATAGATATAGTCACTATGTCCAATCCGTATAATTACGACGACCCCGACCAATGCAGTATTCCGCGTGTGTTTTGGGGCAAGTACGTAGAGCACGACGGCAGATACGATATCGCTTTCGATATCTCGGCGCATCACGCACTTGCGGACGGGGTGCATATCGTCAAAGTCATAAAGAAAATGGAAGAAAAAATCAACGGATTCAAAGCATAAAGGGAGGAATTATGAAAGATAAGGTTTTTATCGCTTGGAGCGGCGGAAACGAAGTCGCGATTCTCGTGAAAGAATACTTGGTGAAAGAGGGATACGTGTGCTTCGTCGGCGGAAATTACGACAACAATTCAGATAGCCCGTTCGTTCTCGACACCGTCGTGGAACAAATGAAAAGTTGCAATCAGGCAATAGTCATTTTCCAAAACAAAGTCGGGATTGCGGAGAATAACAACGTTATTTCCGCAATCAGCAATAATACTTTCTTCGAACTCGGATACGTGCTTGCGAGTTACGGCAACAAAAAGGTGCACTGCGTCAAACGCCGCGACGAGCACATCGAATTGCCGTCCGATTTCAGCAACGCTTTCGTCGAGCCTATCGACGGGCAGGAAAAAGAGGATTTTGCAAAGGGCATAGTCGCGTACTTTTTGAGCAGACAAAAAATGGCGATCGGCGAAAACAAGATGAATTTGATAGACAACAGATATCTCATTCACGACAAAATAACCGCGCATTATTCTCAATTCGGCTCGAAATGCTCGGACTACGAACTTGCGCAATACGTGCTGTTTTATATGCAGGCGGCGCATATGTTCGGGGACGAAAAAGAAGTTTGCGAAGAGTTGTCCTTGTTCAAAAAACAACACCAAACGAGTTTTTCGAAGGAACTGGGAATTGCGGTCAATATCAGCATAGCGTTTCTCAATATGGCGCAGAGTATAACCGTGAGCCCCGAAACCGGTCGCGACTATATCAAAAACGCCGACTTTATGCGGATTTTCCTTACGCACAGGTCTTGCGACGCCGATCTCGACAAAATGGGGGACGGCGGAATTTTCGCAAGTTGGGCAAAGGTGTTTATTTACGAACAACTCGCTTTTGCGTGCATGCTCTACGCAAACGGGCTCGTCAAAAAAGAGGAGAGAGATCAATGGGTCAACGAGTGCAGAGAGTACGCACTTAAAACCATTGCTCAAATCGAAATTTTGGAAGCAAAGGGCGTTTCGGACGGAAACAGCAACGACGGCATAGGTATTCTTGCACTCTTCAAGGCGTACGTTTTCCGCAATATGTACCTCGTCAAAAAGTATTTCGAAGAGGACGGCGCAAACGAATATCTGTACGCGTCTTTCCAAGAAAGAAACAATATGAAAATGAACTTTGAAAGGGGGAGTATAGACACCAAACTGTACAACACTTTCAACATGGAATACTATCTTGCGCTGACGGAATACTTGTCCCTTGACGAAAACAAGGCTTATAAGTCGCTTTACATGGAAGATATGAAAAACGCTTTGGATTCTATCGAAAGCGAGCGCGACCTCAACGTGTATTGGGGACAAATCAAACGCTGGTACGAAGAAAATTAAATTAAGTCTTGCATAAAGACGGTTTGTGAGATACAATACGTCGTGGGGCGGGCTTCCCGCGGCGCGTAGAATATAAAAGTCCAATCTCGGAAACGGGAACGAAACTCGGCAAAACGCGCAAAACGCGGTTTATAGATGCGAAAATGCACGATAAAACGCAGAATTTGTCGAAAGAGAAAAAGTGCAAGGGCTGACGCTTGAAAGGAGAACGATTATGGCAAACGTATCGTTGAAAAAAGTTTATAAGTATTACGACAACAGTAAGACGCCTGCGGTCAACGATTTCAATCTTGAAATCGCGGACAAGGAATTCGTGGTTTTCGTCGGACCGTCCGGTTGCGGCAAGTCCACCACGCTACGCATGATAGCGGGACTCGAAGAAATCAGCGAGGGCGAAATTTATATCGACGACAAACTCGTCAACGACGAAGAGCCGAAAGATAGGGATATCGCGATGGTCTTCCAAAACTACGCCCTTTATCCCAATATGACCGTGTACGGGAATATGGCTTTCGGGTTGAAACTGAAACGCATAGAGGACGTCAAAAAGGATAAAAACGGCAACGTCGTTCTCGACGAAAACGGAAATCCCAAAATCTACAAGCGTAAGTATACGAAACAGGAAATCGACGAAAAGGTGAGGGAGGCGGCGGCTATCCTCGAAATCACCGAATATCTCGACAGAAAACCCAAAGCACTGTCGGGCGGTCAGCGTCAAAGAGTTGCGATAGGTCGCGCTATCGTGCGCAAACCCAAAGTGTTCCTTATGGACGAGCCGCTTTCAAACCTCGACGCGAAACTCCGTCACCAGATGCGCTCGGAAATTATCATGCTCCGCAAGCGCATAAACACGACTTTCATTTACGTCACTCACGACCAAGTGGAAGCGATGACCCTCGGCGACAGAATCGTAGTCATGAAAGACGGCGTCATACAGCAAGTCGGTACTCCGAAAGAGGTCTTTAATCATCCGCACAATCTCTTCGTTGCGGGATTTATCGGCACTCCGAAAATGAACTTTTTGCAAGCAAAACTGACCGAAAATTATTCTATCGAAATCGCGGGAAAGACAATCTATCCGTCCGACGATATCGTGGAAAAACTCAAAGCAAACGAAGTTGCGGCGCAGGATATTATTTTGGGCGTGCGTCCGGAAAAAATAGTCCTTTCAAATTCCGACGATGCGTTCAGCGCAAAGATTATCGTAGGGGAGATGATGGGCAGTGAATATCACTTGCACGTTGATTTCGAGGGAGAAGAAGTTATCCTTTGTCTTCCTATGGCGGTCGTGGACGACAACTTCAAGAAACTCGTGGACGAAAACGGCGTGATTTCGTTTGAATTCGACGGCGATGCGCTACACCTCTTCGGAAAAGAAAGCGAAGTCAATTTGATTTGACGAAAAACGACGATATTCTGATAATTCAGACAAAATTCGACAATCTTTTCGGTTGCGTCCTCGGTCGCAACCGTTTTCTATTTGCCGCAAATTTCAAAAAATAAACGACGGGTGTGCGGTTTTTTATGCGCTTGTAAAAAATATGCCGTTAGAATATCGAAAAGTGATTTCGGAGTGTGTTTTTGCAAGTTTTTCCAAAATATGCTATTGACAAAAGACGAGGAAACATATAAGATATATTTGACAGAAAATATATTTATTGTAGCGAAAAATGTTAACGCTAACATAAATGCGAACAAGTCGTGAAAATTCTCTCCGAAAACACCTCGCGTGAGGGCGTGAGAGGGAATATACGAAAGGTGGCGAAAAACGGCTGAAAAAGCGGTTTTCGCACTAACGGAAAAAGTAAATAAACAAGGCTCGTGAAATCGAGGAAAGGGGCGCGCCCCTTTCGTCTGTTGAAAAAATCCAACAGACGAATACGTTTTCGACAAAGGAAGATATGGCGACGATAGTGGATATTGCAAATAGGACGGGTTTTTCCGTGATGACGGTGTCGAGAGCGTTCAATTCTCCCGACCTTGTCAAGCCCGAAACCCTCGAAAGCATTTTGTCCGCCGCCGAGGAACTCAACTATCATCCTAATAAGGTTGCGCGCTCGCTCGCGCGCAAGTGCACGAATATCGTCTTCGTGTACGTGCCGAAAGCGTTGTCCGCAACCGAGCAATTCGTGTCGCAAACGATTACGGCAATCGGAGAAAGACTGGGAGAATGCGGATATTCCATTCTACTCAGCCGAAATCTGCCCGACGACGAGAGTTTCGACGGGATAATCGTGATGGGACTCTCCCACGACGAAGAGAAAGCGTTGCTTGCGATGAAAAGTTCGGATAAGCCCGTCGTGCTGTACGGAAACAACGAAAATTATCCCTCGTGGGTGGACGTAGACAACTACTACGGAGAAAAAATAGCGGTCGAATATCTTCTTGAAAAGGGATACGAACACGTGGGAGCAATCTGCGCTCCGCAAAAGATGCACTACGGCGAAGAGCGTTTGAACGGATATAAGGACGCTTTGAAAAACGGCGGATACGAAGTCCGCGACAACAAGATTTCGTTCGGCGACGCAAGCGAGGCGGGCGGATACGCCGCTGCAAAAGAACTGATTGAAAGAGGAGTGAAACTCGATTCGATAGTTTGCGCGACGGATACCATGGCGATAGGCTGTATGCGCGCGCTGTCCGAAGAAGGAATTTCCGTCCCCGACGATATGGCGGTCGTTGGATTCGACGGATTCGGACACGAGGCGGTCGCAAGTCCCAAACTGACAACCGTCAAGCAACCGCTTTACGAAGTCGGCGTGCGTCTTGCGGACACGATAATGGAGTTGATCAACGGCGACGAGCCGAAACAAATAAAAATATTGCCGAAACTGACCGTCGGTCATTCGGCTTAACGGAGGAAATTATGAAGAGAAAAATTGCAATTTTCCTTGCGATTATCATGGTCGTAGCCGCACTTGCGACGCTACTCGTCGCGTGCAACAACGACGCGGATAACGACCCCAACACCATCAGACTTATGTTGTATTCTCCCGCGAACAACAAGGCGAAAACGGCGTACAACGAAATGCTTGAAAAATTCACCGAGCAAACGGGAATCACAGTCGTGCCTACCTACGTGCCGAAGGATAACTACAACACGAAAATCCAAACCAGCATGATGTCGGATAAACAACCCGACGTGTTCTTCCTCGACCAACCCATGCTCGGCACTTTTTCGGAGTACTGCCTCAACCTCAACGAAGGTTTCTTCGCGGCGGACGGTGAAGAAGGATTGCATTTGAGCGATTTCTACGACGTCGCTGTGGATACGATTAGATACAACGGCAATATCTACGCAGTGCCTTTCTCCCTCACGACGAGCATCATTCTTTACAACAAAGACCTCGTGACCGAAGTCCCCGAGAGTTGGAGCGAATGGCTTTCGCTTAATCCCGGTAGCGGTAAGGCACTCTTCGGCGGAATCGGCACCGGCGGTTATGCAAGTTGGTATTTCCAAGCATTCCTTAAGAGCGCGGGCGGAGAAATGATTTCGGGCAATCAAATCGTTTTCAACAACGAAGCGGGGATCCGCGCGGGTCAAATGATTAAAGACCTTTACAGCAAATCTCCCAAAAACGTGCGTGAATCGAGCAATGCATTCACCAACGGAAACGTTATGTTCGTGCTTGCGCACAACGCGGATATTTACAACTACTTCACCAACAATCCCTCTTTCTGCGAAAACAAACTCGGTGCGTCTTTGTTTATCTCTGAAAATGAAGGCGGCGAACGTTATTCTAACATCGGCGGAGAAAACGTCGCAATCAACAAGAATACAAAGAACGTCGACGCATGCAAACAACTCATCAGATTCCTTCTCCAAGAAGAAAACGTGAACACTGCAATCGCAAACAACTTCTCCGCAATCAAGGCGTATGCGAAAGTCAGAACCGAAGACCCCATCACGGGTGCTAAATATTCTCAAGCGTTGCAAGACACCATGAAAGTCGTCCTCGAACAACTCGAAAGCGCGTCCGCGCGTCCCGTCGTGGCAGGCTGGATGAAGGTCAACGACTTGTACCTTGCCGACGCACTCGCGGATATTATCGATAACGGCAAAGACGTCAAAACCGCACTTGATAAGGCTCAAAGCACTGCAAAACAAAACATTACTCTGTAATTTATGGAAAGGAAGCAGAAAATTAAACTGAAACGCAACGCGCAAGGTTTATTGTTCGTTTCGCCGCTCATCGCGTACTTTTTGGTGTTCCAATTGGCGCCCATGCTGATTGCGCTCATCATAAGTTTCACGGACTACAACGGCGTGAGCAGCAGTTTCAATTGGGTAGGCATTGACAACTACGTGGCGGTGTTGGCGAATAAAAACAACGCGCACGAGCATTTTTGGCAATCCATACTGGTTTCGGTGGAATATATCCTCCTGACCGTCCCTATGAACATATTGCTTGCGCTTGCGGTATCCGCTCTTCTCAACACGAAAGTGAAAGGGGAGAGATTCTTCAAGACGGCGTTTTACGTCCCGTCCGTCACCGCAAGCGTTGCGGTGACCGCGTTGTGGGCGTTTATGCTCGACCCGGGCGCGGGACTTATCAATAAACTGCTCGGAGTGGAGATAAACCTACTGTATACGGAAGGTTGGAACCTTGTAATCCTTGCGGTTATGTCGATATGGGGCGGACTCGGATATAACGTCCTCATAATGCTTTCGGCGATGAAGAATATAGACCGTTCTTTGTACGAGGCGGCGTCCATAGAGGGCGCAAGCGCGTTCAAACAGTTCTGGTCGATAACAGTCCCCGGCGTTATGCCGACGGTGTCTTTCTTCACCGTGACGGGAATCATCGGCGGATTCCAAGCATTCGAACAAATGTACTTGATGACGGGGAAAGGGCCGAATTATTCGACGTACACTTTCGTTTTCGGGGTGTACGAGCAGATAAATCCCACGATAGGCACTATCGGCGCGGGCTCTGCGATGTCCTTCATTTTGTTCCTGCTACTCTTGGGACTTACCCTCATCCAGTTCCGCTCGGTAATCGGTGCGAATCCGAAGCCTAAAAACAAAAGGAGGTTTGCCAAATGATAGATAATTTCAATTGTGCGGAACCTATCGCACCTCAAAGATACGGCAAACTCCGTTTTGAAAGAAGATACAGCGTATCCCATATTTTGGGTAGAATAGGGGTGTACGGCGTGCTTATTTTTATCGCGTTGCTGTTCATCATTCCTTATCTCTGGCTCGTGCTGTCCTCTTTCAAAACTCCCGACGCATTCAACACTTTCTCGTTTATGCCGAGAGATGAATTGGGAAATATCCACTTTGTCCTCGACAACTACAAGGATGCTTGGATTGAACTCAACATTCCTACGGTGTTCATGAATACGATCATCGTGTGCGTGGTGAACACCGTCGTCAACTTGTTTTTGAACTCTCTCTCGGCATATGCGTTCGCGCGTATGAAATTCGCGGGCAGAGATAAAATTTTCCTTATATCCCTCACGTCTATGATGATACCGGGGTGCGTTATGCTCATCCCCAACTTCATCATCATCAAATTCCTCGGCATGTACGACACTCTGTGGGCGTTAATTTTGCCGTTCGTGATGAGCGTGTACAACGTGTTCCTGCTGCGACAGCAGTTTATGGCGGTCGAAAAGGAAATCGAAGAGGCGGCGTTTATTGACGGCGCGGGCAGTTTCAGAGTTTACTTCAAGGTGTGTCTGCCCATCGTTAAACCCACTCTCATCGTCCTCGGAATCACGACGTTTATGTGGAATTACAACAACTTCCTCTGGCCGTTGATTGCGTTGACGAGCGAAGAAAACTACACTCTTGCGATTTCTCTCGGAAATCTTATGTACAACGGCGGTTACGACGCGAACACGTTCCCCGTCATGCTTGCGGGCGCGGTCATGGTGTCCGCACCTATGATAGTCGCGTTCTTCTTCTTGCAGAAGTTCATTCTCGGCGGAAATATGGACGGAGCCGTCAAGGGTTAAGGGGGAGAGTATGGCTAGATTAAAATTATTCCACGCAAACAAAATATACGACGGAGGAGTGCACGCACTGAAAGATTTCTGCCTTGACGTAGAGGACGGAAAATTCGTCGTGTTCGTCGGTCCGTCGGGTTGCGGAAAGAGTACCGCTCTTCGTATGATTGCGGGACTTGAAAAAATCACCTCGGGAGATATCTATATCGGGGACAGACTTGTAAACGGCTTGCCGCCTAAGGAAAGAAATATCTCCATGGTGTTCCAAAGTTACGCACTCTTCCCGAATATGAACGTCTACGACAACATTTCTTTCGGACTTCGTATGCACGGAGAGGATAAGGCGGTCATAAAGGAGAGAGTGGAAAACGTCGCCGAAATGCTCAATTTGACAGAGTATCTCGGCAGAAAGCCCTCCCAACTTTCGGGCGGGCAAAAACAGCGCGTCGCACTCGGCAGAGCAATCGTGCGTCAGCCCGATTTGTTCCTTCTCGACGAACCGCTTTCGAACCTCGACGCAAAACTTCGCGCAAAGATGAGGGGAGAAATCCTTGCCCTGCATCATCGTCTTAAAGCGACCTTCGTGTACGTCACCCACGACCAAACCGAAGCGATGACGATGGGAGATATCATAGTGGCGATGAGGGACGGTTGCATTATGCAAACGGGCTCTCCCGAATACCTATACAACTATCCCGCGAACAAGTTTGTCGCAAGTTTCATCGGCAGTCCTCAAATGAACTTTTGGGACGGCACTTTGAGCGTCGGCGAAAACGGACTCGTCGCAAAAACCGTCGTCGGTGATTTCCCGCTCGACGGTGAACTTAAACTTCGTTTCGACGAAAGCGCGCTCATAGACGGCAAAAAAATCACGGTCGGTCTGCGCCCCGAAGACGTCACGACTTCTCGCAGACGCGCGACTGACGTCGAACTCGACGTGCCCGTTGAAGTCGTCGAAGAACTTTGCACGCATACCGTGCTCCACGGAAGAATCAACGGAGCGGAAATAGTCGGCTACGGCGCAAGCGGAACGGAAGCGACGGACGAAAGCATGACCCTTTATGCAGACGTGAGCAGACTTCACGTTTTCGACGGCGAAACCGAACAAACGCTTATGCCGCAATATTCGCAGAAAAAGACGATTAACTGCACGAAAAAGGCGGATAAACTGCATATTTTGGGCGGAACCGTTAAATTGGCGGAACAACAGGCAAGCGCTGTCGAAGACGGAAAAGTGCAAGTCGTGGTTCCCGTCGGTGCGTTTACGGACGGAGATATTCCCCTTGCGACGAAACGAGTTATCGGCACGCCCGACGGCAAAGTTTCTATCGTCCGCGCGGGCGGAGAAGACTTGTTTGCGCTCGGAGATTTCTCGGATAAAACCTCTTTCGGTCTTGACGTGAGCAAACTCGAAATCATCGGGTCGGCGGTCGTCGAGGCGGTCTGCGAAACTTCTCGCATCGTCTTCAAATACGAAAAGCGCAAAGTCAAAGAGGATAACAAAACTATATTAAAGCACTATCTCGTTTTCGGCGACGGCAGAGAGATTGAGGCGTATTACGAATTTAACAAAAAAATGTATCGCCTCGGCAAAAAGATATTCAAGGATAAATATTCCTTATATCTCTCAACCTCTAACGTGAGGCTCGCAAGAGAAAACGAATGTTATCCCACGATAGACGTCAAAGTCGCGTCGGTTGCGGATTACGGCGAAAAGAAGTATTCCGTCGTCGAAATCGGCAACGAAAAAATTTACGTCGAAGGCGTACTCACCGTCGGTGAAACCGCGCGCCTTGCAATAGACCTCGACAACGCCCGCGTCGGCGTTGAGAGCGGCGAAACAATACTCTTTTAACGGAGGAATTTATGAAACTTAAAAGAATTGCACTTCTTGTCTGCGTATTCGTGCTTGCAACGAGCATAGCGGTGTGCTTTGCGGGTTGCAACGAAAAAGAATCGCGCAGTCGCACTTATGCGGACGTGTACGTGACTACGGGCACCATGTCCAAACTTATGGCAAGACAAACTTCACTCAAATTCAGCGCGTACGACAATCTCGACAGCCTCGAAGCAACGGGTGTCGTCGTTCAAGTTGACACCGAAAAAAAGAAACAAGACTTCTACGGCTACGGCGCGTCCCTCACTCACTCTTCCGCGTATCTTCTTATGCAAGAGGGTGCAAGTGCAACCGCGGATGAAATGCTCAACGAACTTTACGGCAAGGACGGCGCGAATCTCGGTTTGGTGCGTATCCCCATCGGTGCAAGCGACTATATCGAAGGAAACGAGTTCTTCACCTGCGACGATATCGACGACCCTGAAAGCGATGACGACAGAGCACTCGAGCATTTCTCGATCGAGCACGACGCGAATATAATCGCCGTCCTCAAAAAGATTCTCGCAATCAATCCCGACGTCAAAATCTTCGCATGCCCTTGGTCTGCTCCCGCTTGGATGAAGGAAAGCAGCAACCTTAAAACCGACAGCGAACTCGACGTTTCCTGCTACGACGTATATGCGAAATATCTCGTCAAATTCGTAGAGGCGTACAAGGCGGAAGGCATAGATATCGATTATCTCTCCCTTGTCAACGAGCCCAACATTAAAAACGTGAGTTATCCCCATATGGAGATAAACGAACTCGTGGCAATCAAACTCGTGAATAAACTCTCCGAAAAACTCGACGAAAAAAACCTTAACGTCAAAATACTCGGTTGGGAACACAACGTGGATGATTTGGCTTTCGACTATGCGGACACTCTCTTTGACGGCACTTCCAATGCGGACGGCTTTGCGTATCACGGATACGGCAGTGTAGAAGAGTACACGATTTCGGACGGTTGCGATTATATCAAAACCAATTATCCCGACAAGGAAATCTTCATGACCGAAATCACCGAGCATACGGGCTCCAACGACTTTGCGAAAAACCTGTCCTATGCGGCGACCTACGTCACCATTGACCCGCTTAACTACGGACTTAACGGCGCAATGTTCTGGAATCTCGTTCTTCGTCCCGACGGCTCGCCTACGCCTATATCTCACGGCAACGAATGCTACGGCGTTCTCGATATGGACTACGAAAACGGAGAATACGGCTACTTCAAACGCAGTGCGTATTACGCAATGGCGCACGTAGGCAAGTTTGCATACGCAATCGACGGCGTATATGCAAAAGCACTCGAAACCATATCTTCAAACGAATCTCAAATCATGGCGTGCGCGCTTTACAGAGCGGACGGAGCAATCGTCGTTTGCGCGGTCAACATATCCGACCAACTCTCCGAAAACGTTCACGTCGTCATCGGCGGTCAAAACGTTACTTTCGAACTTCAACCTCAAAGTATCGTGACCTTCGTTTGCTAAAAGAGGTGAATTATGAAAAAGAAAATAAGTTTAGTATTACTGATAGGACTTATCGCGATATTATCCGTTTGCCTGTTCGCTTGCAACGAAGATAAGACGGACCCTACCTACACGGTAGAGCCCTACACGTCCTTTGATATCAGCGGCGTACAAATCACGCAAAAAGGCACGAATACGTACGAATACGTCGTGGAAAGCAATATCGCGCCCTCCGCAACCGCAAAGGTTTACGTGACCAGATACGAAAAAATCACGGCGGATTCCAATCCCGTCGAATACACTGTCGTGGACGGCAAGTACGCATTCACCGAAGAGGTCAAATACAATTCCTACTATATCACCGTCGTGGACGGCTCCAACACGGCGAATTTACCTCTTACCCGTCCTCAAATGACGCCCGCACTCAGCAAAACCGAATCAAACACGGCGGTGCTTTCCTACAACTTTGTCAGCGGCACTTCTTGGAGTTCGTTCTGCGACCCTACGGGCAAATCCGTATATAGAAGTGCCTCTCTCGTTTTCGGCGACGACGCGACGCTTATTGCGCAAAACGTCAATATTTTCGGCGTGGATTCCACGACCGACGTAAGTCCCGACGAAAGCGAGCCTTATTACTTCGTCGTGCTTTCGGCAAAGAACGGCATCGTGAAATATATCAGCGCACCCATCACGACCATCGAAAATTTGTATTCGAATATCAAAGTCGAAATGATGAGTGAAAACGGCACTCCCTATATCAAAGTGGACGGCAAATTCGTCACTGACGGCGAAGTCGCGGTCGAACTTTACAGCCCGGACGAAAAACTCGGCAAAGTTCTCGAAATTATCGGGGAAGCAAAGAGCGGAAGTGCGGGGGATGATTTCAGCGTGACCGTTGATATTTCTCAAGTCATCAGCGAAAAAGGCGCGGGCATTTGGTACGATATCAAACTCACGACTTCGTTCGGCAACCTCTGCGAAATTTCGGATAGCGCCGCGGATATGTGGCAAACGCTTGATTACGACAAAGTCAAGTTCGAGTTCAAAGAATGGAACAAAATTCTCAAACTTAACTATGAATTCAGCGATTGCAGAGTGGATTATATCGATATCGAAACCGGTACCGACGGCGTGCCTACTCTCGTCGTGAAAGGCGAAATCACTTCGGAGGGCATCGTGGACGTTCGTTTGCACTTCGACGCGGAGTTCGGTGGAGTAAAGCATCACTATTACAGCGAAAACGTGAGCACGGAAAGCGGCAAGTTCGAATTCAAGATGCAACTCACCAAGATTCCTTACAATTCGAGCACTCCTTGGTGCTGGTTCCACATCTACACCTACAAGGAAGGCATCAGCACTGAAAATTCTTCGGAATTGTCGAGAGGCAGCGAACTCAAAATCAATCAAAGTTTCGTGTACGACGGAGTGCGTTATTCCATAAGAAGCGGCGGCTCCATGCAACTCGTAATCCAAGCGGAGAAGAACTAAAAAACTATGGCAAAAATAATCAAAACTTCAAACAGCGGGGATAGGCTCAAAGAAGTCCCCGCGGAAAATATCTTCGAGGGCATCGTCAACGATATCGTCGTGCGCACGGATATCAAATATCAAACGCACCTCGGTTTCGGCGGAGCGTTCACGGATTCGACGGTCGCATGCTACGAGGCGTGCGACGACGCCGTGAAGAAAAAAATCGTGGACGCATACTTCTCGGAAGACGGCTTGAATTATAACCTTGCAAGGCTCACCGTGCATTCCTCCGACTTTTCTCCCGAAAGTTACGTTTACGTGAACGGAGAGGATATCGACACGTTCAGCCTCGAAGTCGAGGATAAGGCAAGATTGCCTCTCGTCAAGCGTTGTATGGATACGGCGAAACGCGAAATTACCTTTTTTGCGGCGCCGTGGTCCCCTCCCGCGTTTGCCAAGACTAACGGCAATATGAACGAGGGCGGAAAACTCAAAGACGAATATCGCGAATTTTGGGCGGAATATTATTCTCGCTATCTATGCGAACTCAAAAAACGCGGAATAGACGTCAAATACGTCGCCGTGCAAAACGAACCCGAGGCGATTCAGCGTTGGGAATCGAGAGAAGTGGACGCATTCGAAGAGGGTAGAGAAATAAGCGAATATCTTGCTCCTGCGTTCAAGCGTCACGGTCTTGACGTCAAATTCTACCTTTGGGACCACAACCGCGACAGAGTAGTGCGCAGGACGATAGACACCCTCTCAATCGACGGCGTGAAAGAACACGTTTGGGGTGTTGGATATCACTGGTATTGTTGCGACAGATACGAAAATCTATCCAACTTGCACACGCTATATCCCGACCTACATATTCTTCTCACCGAATGTTGCGTCGAACTTGCTTACGACTCGACGACAGGGCTCCCCGTCGAAGCGGGACTTTGGGAAAACGGTCAGCGTTACGCACTTCAAATCATCAACGATCTCAACAACTGGTCCGAGGGATATATCGACTGGAATTTGGTGCTCGACGAAAACGGCGGCCCCAACCATAAAGGCAACTTCTGTGAAGCGCCGATTATGCTCGACGGCAAGGGCGGAATCAACTTCAAGCCGAGTTATTGGCATATCGCGCACTTCTCGAAATTCATCGAACCCGGCGCGAAACGCGTATTCAGTTCGGGCGGCGTGAGCGAGATTTATCAAACCGCGTATCAAAACCCCGACGGAAGTCTTGCGATAGTGATTTTGAACGTCGGCAAACGCGACGTCAAAACGAATATCGACGTGGACGGAAAGGTCTTCGGTTTGACACTCGAAGGACAATCCATAGTCACCGTGTTGCTATGAAAAAACGGTTCAAGACCTTGTTCATAGTCCTCATCGTGATATCCGTCCTTCAAACCATAGGCGGAATAGTGTACCTCTCTTTCACCGCCGCAAAGGATAAGAGTTACGTCGAAGTCGCTTGCACGATAACCGAAGTGAGCGTCGTCGAAAATGCGGACGGAGAAGAGGGCGTCACGATAGAGAGCATAAAGGTCGAATACGTAAACGCGGACGGCGAAAGGGTGGAGGCTGTACTCGAAGACTATCCGTCGAACTTCAGCGTAGGCACTACGCTTAACGGCAGATACAAAGACGATCCGCACTCCATAACGCTTACAAGGACGAATTGGTTCTTGCCCTCCATCGTGCTCGTAATCGGCGTGGCGTACGCGGTAGGCGCGGTTGCACTGTATGCGTCGAGGAAGAATATGGGCTTGTACGCATTGTCCGACGTCACCGACGATACGGATGAATCCGAAGAGCCCGAAAATGTCGAAATCGCAGAAAACGACGTTAATCAATAGATATTTGGAGATTAAACTCTAAAATATAAAAAAATATAAAGGAGAACAAATTATGAGAAAAACAATTAAAGCACTCGTATTGGTTTTGTGCCTCGTGCTTTGCATGAGCGTGTTGTTCGCGTGTAACGATTCGAAAGATCCTACTCCCGATCCCACGCCCGCCGCGCATGAACACGACTATACCGAACTCAAGAGCGATGGCGACAATCACTGGTACGCTTGCCCCGCCGACGATGAAATCAAACCCGATTCCAAAGTCGCGCACGTAGACGAAAATCGCGACGGCAAATGCGACGTTTGCCAACACGCAGTCGACGTTATCGACCGCATCGGCGTCAGTTTTGAAATCAGTGGCAACGACGGTGGCACTGCAACCGCACTCAACGGCGTCAGCGTAACCATCGGCTACAAAAAGAATTCCTTCACCGCAACCATAGCGGACGGCAAATTCACCACGAACGAAATCGTTCCTTTCGGCACCTACACCGTTAAGGCGGACGGTTACTTCGATGCAACCGTCCAAATCGCGGCAGGCGCAGTCGATGCAGTCGTGTTGAACGTCAAAAAGGTCGTTGAAGATTCGATCGCAATCGAAACCATCGAAGGCGTTCCCACTCTCGTCGTCGAGGGTATGATTCCCGAAGTCGAAGACGTAACTATCGGCAACGTCATGCTTCACTTCGACGCAACTTACAACGACACGAAATATAATTATTATTTCAACAACGTCTCTAAGTACGCGGGCGTCTATCGCTTTGAAATGGCAATCACCGAAATCCCCGTGCACAACGATACTCCTTGGTGCTGGTTCCATATCTATCCGTATGCGGAAGAAAATCCCACCAAAGATAGCACTCCTCTCACCACCGACGGTGACCTTTGCAACCTCCAAAGAGGTGACGTCGCAGTCGGCACGAGCGTGACTTACAACGAAGTCGCATACACCGTGCAAGACCAAAATCAATTCGTCCTTCAAGCGAAAGCACTTCCCAAAGCAGTCGTTGAAAGCATCGAACTCGATTTCACTCAAGGTAAAGCGGAACTCGTCGTCAAAGGCACCACTCAACCCAGCGTGAAAGGCATCGTAATTCATGCCAACGGAAATAATGATGCGAATTTCTATGGCGACAACGGAACCATAGCAGACGGCAAATTCGAATGTCGTTTCGACTTTGCAGAAGTCGTAGAAGCACAACTTAGCGACACTCCTTGGTGCTGGTTCCATATCTTCACCTATAACGAAGAAAATCCCGGTGCCGACAAACTCGCAGACCCCGACGGCAGATTCGACCTTGAAAGAGGAACCGCATTCACCGCAGGTTCGTTCGTCGACTACAACGGCGTCCGTTATGAAGTTATCGACAAAACTCAACTCGTCATTCAACCCAAAGCAACTCCCGCAATGGCAACCACTTCCATCGAATTCGACACCACGGGCACCGTTCCCACTCTCGTCGTCAAAGGCGATATGCCTACCGACACTCCTTGCGTGAAACTTCACATTTTGAGCAGCGGTGGTGAAAGATGGTGGGAAAACGTTGCAGCCGACCTCGGTAAATACGAATTCAGAGCACCTATCTCCGATTTGCCTACCGAAAGTTCGGTTTACTATTTCCATACTTGGACTTACGAAGTTGCAAATGCCGCAGATGACGCAACACATGAACAAGAAAACGTCCAAAGAGGTGAACTCATTACGGCAGGTTCCTACGTCGAATACAACGGCGTGCGTTATCGTGTCAATACCGCCGACGGTTTGGAGATTTATCCTCAAACCATCGATGCACAATTCGACGTTCAATCCATTTCCGTTGACACCACGAACGGTTTGACTCTCGTCGTCAAGGGTAGCACCAGTAATCAAATTCCTTGCCTCAAGATTCATGCAGACGGCAATAGCGCCCACTGGTACGGCACCGGCGCATCCGTTTTGACCGAAGGCGGCGGAGCGTTCGAACTTCGTTTCGACCTCACTCAACTCGAAGTCAATGGTACTCCCTGGTGCTGGTTCCATATCTACGTGTATTCCGACATTGAACCCGCAGACAATGCAAGTTATTATCAAAAAGTCGATCTCCAAAACGGAAACTTTTTCTTCAAGGCCGGCCAAAGCTGGACGTACAACCAAGTCCGCTATGAAGTCATTGACCAAACTCAACTCGTCATTCAACCCAAAACCGCAGAATAATAGCCTCGTGCAATTTATTCCTCAAAGCCCCGATTTTTCGGGGCTTTCCTTTATGCCTTGCAGTGTCAATTAACCATTGCTTGCGTTGCGCACGGACAATCGTAGGCGACCGCAAATAAGGGGGGGGAGAAAGCGTTCACAGCATAAACAAAACGTTTCAGGTGAAAAGCGGAAGGGGTGAATTTGTTTTAAATTAAGCGTCGCAAAATAAAAGCAAGTAATATTCTTGCCTTTTCTCATTTGTTCTTTTAGCGGCAAATCGTTTTTTGGGCAGTCGGTTTGCGTCGTGGACACATAATGCATGCAACTTCCAAAAGAGAGCAAAAGAAAACCCCGTCGGGAAGGACGGGGCGGTTTGGTTGCAATAGGGGGGATTATTCTGCTTTGGGTTTCTTTTCGTTGGAAACGAAGAGGAATGCAAGGGAGCAAACGAATAGCACGATTCCGAACAAGGCGCCGACGAAGACGAGATACTTGCCGTCCGCGATGATATTGTTTTTGAGATAATCGATGAAGTCGATTGAACTTACGCTGTCGGTGAGTCTTGAGAGCAGACATTCGGTGAATATCGTGCAGACGGATGCGACCGCGATGAGCAAGCCCGAAATCAGGTTGAACGGTTTGCAGTATTTGCCGACGGAGCAGGAGATTATCGCTACGATGAGGTTGATGACTGCAAGCACCATAGTGATTGACGGGAGCATTGCGATGACGATTTGGACTGCATCCACTCCGCTGAATTTGCCGTCTATCAGGTGAATGATAGGGGTGACGCCGTCGAAAAGCGCGAGGCCTGCCGAGCCGTTGAAGTCGAGTTTGCCGCTCGTGGCGAGATAGCCGAGTGCGCAGATGATTGCGATGAGGGCGGAAAACGCGATGATGACGCCGTTGCGCGCTCTGCCGTAAATTCTCTTTGCGGCGGGCATTGCCGTTTGTACGGTTTGTTCTTCGACGGGTGCGAGGTTTGCACTAAAGGTTGCCTCGGAAGAAACCGCATTGGGATTTTGCGGGATAAAGGTAGGTTGAATATCCGAAGATACTTTCGGGATTTTGACGCCTATCGTGACGCCGCAACTGGGGCATTTGATTTTATGTTTGTAGCCGTCGGGGAGATTCGCCGCATTCGCGGGAGGCTCGAAACTGATTTCGGCTCTGCAACTTGGACATCTCGTATACATAGTAGACGCTCCTTATTACAAATTTATTTCTATAACATTATAGTATTTTAAGTCGGCAGTGTCAATGATTTTTATTTTTATATGACGGCGGCGTTTTTATTTAACGATATCGCTTTGCTTGCAACGAATCGGGCGTTGTGATAGAATAAATAAGGTTTCAGGTGCTTGCGAAAGCAAGATAATCGGGAAGAGCGGTGCAAATCCGCCACAGCCCCCGCTACCGTGAGGAAGTGATGAGATAATGCCACTCGAAAGAGGAAGGCACTCCGACGGATACCCACGTCGTCCGAGTCGGGAGACCGGCCTGAAAACAAAGACAACCGTTTCGGAGGGAAGCGGAGGTGCGCTTTCGCGTTGCCTCTCGGAGCGGATTAAAAGGACGGGAGGTTTTTTTAATGTCCAAACAATTATCAAAAATTTTAGTGGCAACCTTGCTTGCACTCGTGTTGTGCTTGGGCTCGGTGCTCTTCGTTGCGTGCAACGACGGCGGACAATCCAAGATTGACGAGCTTCAACAACAAATCAACGGTCTGCAAGACAAACTTACGGGATACGAGGCGAACGACCTTGAAAAGAATATCAAGATTTATATCGGCGACGACGACCCCATTTCCGTGACGACGAAAGAAAATAAAGTGTTCTACGTTTTGAGCGACCTCGTCGAGAGCAGTTCGATTTCGGCGTTTGCGTTCCAAGGCGGAAGTTACGGCGCGTTCATCACCAAACTCAACGACCTTTATTACGATGCGACGCATTATATATCCGTGTTCCACACGATAGACGACGCGAACTATAAAACACTCAACGGCACTTACGACGCGGATTGGAATTTCACTCCTACGGGCGGCTATCAGACGCTTGAGCACAGCGGCGTTACGTTCTATTATTCGAGCGTCGGCGTGTCTTCGCTTCCTATCGTTGACGGCGCAAGTTATTACTTTGCGCAAATGTCGTATTAAGCATTTTAACTATTTGTTTTGTATAGTTAAACTATGGATAATGTGAACAACGCAAAAAATAACAAAAAGGCGAAAGCGCGCTCGGGTGCGCTTTACGTCGCACGCGTTGCGCTGATGGCGGGTATGCTGACGGCGTTCAAATTCGCATTGTCTTTTATCCCTAACGTGGAGGTGGTTACGGTGCTTATCATCGTGTTTGCCTCTGCGTGGGGACTTCGCTACGCACTTCCCGCAACCCTCGTATTTTGCGCCGTCGAAGTCGCAATTTACGGGAGCGCGGGATATCCGAGTTGGATAATTTTATACTTCATTTATTGGCCTTTGCTCGCCGTCGTTTCGTGGGCGTGCCTCAGAAAAAAACAACGCGTGTGGCTTGCGACTATTATAGGCGTAGTCGGGAGCGTGCTGTTCGGGGTTATGTCCGCTTGCACGGACACTCTCTGCGTCATAGGACTTATTCCCGATGAAAATCTTGCGTCCTATTGGCTCCTTTATTACGTCAGAGGGCTGTGGTTCGACCTTGTGCACGTCGTCAGTTCTTTCGTCACGATAATCGCTCTTTACGGCGGGCTCGTGAAAATTTCAAAACGTATTCAAACGCCGAAAACTTCCGTCGCTATCGAAGACGAAGAGGATTTCGAATAATAAATTGTCTTGTTTTGTCGAGTATGCTCCGCGGGTAAATTATCGTGCTATTATGTCGGCGGAGGACAAAAATGAGCAACGTTCCACACCCTAAATGTGCAATCCGAAGTCTTGCCGTCGAGGCAAGAAAACGGCTTATCGAGGACGATTATTATCCGTCCGTTTTGGAGCCGTCGAAAAGTTTTTCACCATCCGAAAGGGAGGTGTTTTTGAAGTTGAGAGATTTGTACGAAAGAGGAGAAGAAGTGACGAATCCCGTCGAGCAGTTGGCGGATAAAAAGTTTATGGAAAGCCTTTCGCACGACGAACGGCAACGATACGTCATAAATCTTTGCGCGAATTACGTGGATATGAAAAGGGAATTACTTTCTCGCATTGCATCCAACCCTACGGCGTTCGAGGATAGAAAGAACAAAAAATCGTATTTTGAATAGCACGGAAATTCCCGCGAAATAAAAGATAAGGGAATACCACGCGAATTGTCCCTTGCCGCCGATTTCGACGGACGCGATATAAATCCCGCCGACTATAATCGTAGCGAAAAGGTCGGTGAGAAACCTTTCCGCCCTCCCGGATTTTCTGAAATAGAGCAGGGCGGGGATTCCGCCTGCGATTCCGAAAGCAAACGAGATAAGCGCATACGCCGCTTGTCCGCTCCAAGATGCGCCGAGGGTCATTTGAGTAGCCTCTTTATAAATCCGCCCGACGGACTTTGCCCGCCGTATTTGAGGGAAGTGACGTATCCGCTGATGAGCAGGTCGCCGTTTTCCACGTCGAGGCGTTTGACTTGCAAATCCCGTCCGCCTACGAAAAGAGATTCTCCGTCCAATTCGACGGATATTCCTTTATCCGTAAACGTAGGCACGTTTTTTACTCCGCTTATCGACAAAGATTTGTGATTGTCGAGGACGAGGCGGTGATTTTTGCTTTTCGAGGGGTTAGAGAGTTCTCTTTTTTCTGTTTTCATACGAATAATATATGCGCGCGCGGTTATCGATTGACATAATTTTGAAAAGATAATAAAATAAATCTTTGAAAGGGAGAACCTTATGGCAAAGAAAGACTGCAAGCCGAAAAGATACGCTCTCGACAATTCGTCCCTGTTTTATCCGATTATGGCGACGAAAAAGTCACAGAGTATTTTCAGAATAGAGGCGGAAATCGACGAAATCGTGGATAGGGATTTGCTGTCGCGCGCGATAAACGACGCGATGGGGCGTTTCCCTACTTTTAAAGTCCGCTTGAAAAAAGGCTACAACTGGCATTATCTCGAACAAAACGACGAGAAAGTCGAGGTGTTCGAGGACGACGGAAGCCTTCTTTGCCCCATAGACCCCGAAAAAACGAACGGATATCTTTTTCGCGCGGCGTATAACGGCAATAAAATCTCTCTCGAAATCTTCCACGGACTTTGCGACGGCACGGGTGCGACGACGTTTTTGAAAGGTATAATTCAAAAATATCGCGAATTGCAAGGTCGTTCCTTTGACGGCGTGGACGGCGCGATAGACTTCGACGAAATCGCGGGGGAAGACGAAATCGAAGATGCGTTTAAAAGGAACTACTCTCCGATAAAATTCGGCGGAATAGATATAAAGGGTTTGACGGGCTCCGCCCCCCACCTTCTTAATGGCACTATCGACGAAAACGGATATTCCTCCGTGAAAGGGGAGTGCGACTACGAAAAAGTGTCGAAACTTGCCAAACAAAACGACGCGACTTTCACCGCTTATACGGCGGGCACGCTTGCCTATGCGATAGAGAAAACGGAGAATTGTAGTCGTCCCATAGTGATGATGATACCCGTCAATCTTCGCTCGATTTTTCCGTCGAACAACGTGCGCAACTTCGTGACTTTCGTGCGACTCGTGTTCAAACCGCGCGCCCTTGCGTCCATAGAGGAATACGTTGCGAGTGCGAAAAAACAACTTGCCGCAAACGCGACGAAAGATAAGTTGCAAGCGATGATTTCGACCACGGTGAGAGCGGAAAAAACCTTGCTCTTGCGCTTGACTCCGTTGTGGCTGAAAGAGGGAATAGCAAAGTTTATCCGCGTGTTTTTGAAGTCGCGACAAACCATAATTCTCTCCAATCTCGGACGCACGGATATGCCTGAACCGCTTGGCGTGAAAAGGCTTATATTCAACGTCAACGTGTCCAAAAACGCTAAGGTTAATTTGGGCGTAACAAGCACGGGCGGACGGACGCTATTCTCGTTTACGAAAAGTATCGTCGAAGATACTTTGCCCAAAAACTTCTTTGAAATCCTCGGTGCATGCGGTGCGTGCGTCGAAGAGATATAACGACGAAAAATATAGTTTAACTGTCAAAACGACAGGATAAAGTGAGGATATATGAAAAAACTCAATTCCGTAGAACTGCGCAAAGCATACCTTGATTTTTATCGCGCACATTCTCACGCCGTCATTCAAGCGGCGTCCCTCATCCCCGAAAACGACCCGACCGTGTTGTTTACGACGGCGGGAATGCACCCCCTCGTGCCGTATCTTCTCGGTGAAAAACACCCCGCGGGCAACCGTCTTACCGACGTTCAAATTTGCGTCCGTACGGGAGATATCGACGAAGTCGGCGACCCCTCTCACTGCACGTTTTTCGAGATGCTCGGCAGTTGGTCCCTCGGCGACTATTTCAAAGAAGACGCAATCAAATGGGCGTACGACTTTTTGATTAACACTCTCGAATTCGACCTCGACAAATTCGCAGTTACGGTGTTTGCGGGCGACGACGTTTGCCCTCGCGACGAAGAAAGTGCGAATATATGGCGTAGTTTGGGGCTCAAAGAAGAACAAATCTTCTTCCTCGACAGAAAACATAACTGGTGGGGTCCCGCCGGCGTTACCGGTCCTTGCGGCCCCGATACCGAAATGTTCATCGACACGGGCAAACCCGCTTGCTCCGATAATTGCTCGCCCGCTTGCGATTGCGGAAAATATCTCGAAATCGGCAACAACGTCTTTATGCAATACTTCAAGGACGCCGAAGGCAAGTATGCGCCTATGGAGAAAAAGAACGTTGACCAAGGTATGGGCTTTGAAAGAATGCTTTGCATTTTGAACGGATATAAGTCTGTGTACGAAACCGACCTTTTCGATTTCGCAATCAAGAAACTCGAAGAACTTTCGGGTAAGAAATACGAGGAATCCGAAGAAATCACCAAGGCTATGCGAATAGTCGCGGATCACACTCGTACGGCAACCTTTATGATAGGGGACGTGAAAGGAATTTCTCCCTCCAACGTCGACCAAGGCTACATTCTCCGCCGTCTTATTCGTAGAGCGATGCGCTATTGCAGAACTCTCGGCATAGGTTACGACGCAATCAACGAGATAGCCGCTTTGTTCGCAGCAAAGTACGGCGACGTGTATAAGAATATCGCTGAAAACGCAGACAGAATCCAACAAGAACTCACCCTCGAACAAGAGAAATTTTCCAAGACCGTCGAGCAAGGACTTAAAGAATTCGACAAAATCCTCTCTCACCTTCCCGAAGGAATGAAAGTATTCCCCGGAAAAACCGCGTTCAGACTTTACGATACTTTCGGTTTCCCCATCGAAATGACGGCGGAACTCGCAAAAGAACACGGATTCGACGTGGATACGGCGGGATATAACAAGGCGTTCGAAGAGCACCAAGCGAAGTCCAAAGCGGGTGCGGAACAAAAATTCAAAGGCGGTCTTGCCGACGGCGGCGAACAAACCGCAAGACTTCACAGCGCAACCCACCTTCTCAACTACGCCCTCAAAAAGGTTCTCGGCGACGAGAGCATTATGCAAAAGGGTAGCAATATAACCCCCGAAAGACTTCGTTTCGACTTCAACTTCCCTCGTCCTCTCACAGCGGAAGAGATTAAGGCTGTCGAAGACGTCGTCAACGGCGAAATAAGCGCAAACGCTACCGTCAAATGCGAAGAGATGTCCGTTGAAGAGGCGCGCGCACAAGGTGCGGTCGGCGTGTTCGGAGATCGCTACGGCGAAGTCGTCAAAGTGTATACGATAGGTTCAAGCAAGGAGATTTGCGGAGGTCCTCACGCGGCTACGACGGGTGAACTCGGAAAATTCCGTATCGTCAAAGAGCAGAGTTCATCGGCGGGAATCAGACGTATAAAGGCGGTTCTCGAATGAAAGTCGACTCCCACGTGCACAGCCACCACAGTTCGGACGGCAAGGACGAAATTGCCGAAATCGTAAGACAGGCGAAGGCAAACGGCGTGTCCTATCTTTGCATAACCGACCACTTGGATATGGATTTGAAGTGCGGAGGACATACCCCTATTCCGTGGAAACATATCAATCTCGACGATTATAAAAAAGAGTGGACTGCGGTGAAAGAATCACTTGCCGACGACGGGCTCGATTTTTGTTTCGGCATAGAGGCGGGGTGGTCTAAACCCGCCGAAAGCGTGCTCAAAGATTTGCTCCCTCGTTACGACTTCGACGCGGTCATAAACTCCGTGCATTTCGTGTACGGCTGGGACGTGTATTTCCCGCGTGCGTTTTGGTTCAAGAGCAAGGCGAAAATGTACAGCGGATACCTCGACGCGATTTTGGAAAGCCTCGACGCGCCTTACGAATACGATATCGTCGCGCATATCGGCTACGTGACGAGAAACGCGCCTTACAAAGATAAGTCTTTGCGCTATCAGGATTATCCCGACAAGTTCGACGCAATTTTGAAGGGTATAATCGCAAGAAATAAGGCACTCGAAGTCAATACGCATACGGAGTTGTTCCCCTCCGTCGAAATCCTGAAAAGATATTACGAACTCGGCGGAAGAAAAATATCCTTCGGCTCGGACTCCCACCGAAACGAACTCGTCAAAAAATACGACGAAACGTGCAAATTGTTGAAAGAAATCGGATTCACGCATTTCAGCGTCTTTCACAAGCACGTCGAAACCAAAATCCCCATTGAATAAGTTTTGTTCGTCCACAAAATTAACGAATTGTAACATCAAATCAGGCCCGACCACCATCGGGCCTTTTGAGTAAAATACCCTTGATTAGGTTATTTGTTAAAATAATTATAACGAATATCTCATTACCAATAAATCGCAATATAACGTTGTCGCATTTTAGTGAAATATTCGTATACAGTGGATTGTGTGTGAAAGAACTCGTCCTATTTCGGGGTAACTCAAACCTTTTATACGGCATTCTAAAGCAACGCGCATGTTGTCCGTCAAATTAAGGCTATTTATGATTTTGTCGTATAGGGTGTAATCTTGCTCGACTTCGTCTTGAATTTTGTAATACGGCGGTAATAAAACACCCTCGAAAGGTTTGATTCGGGGGCGTTGTTTTTTTGTGAGTTATGATTTAGAGGGCGGATTGGGAGAGGAGGGTGCCGTCGAGGGAGATTTTGAGGACGGAGTTTCCCATGTAGTCGTAGACGGTGAAGAAGTCGTCGGAGGTGTCGACTGCGAGGGTTGCGTCGGTCACCCAGATGCCTTCGTAGTCGCCGTATTGCTTGTAGATGCTCTCGTTGTAGACTGCCGTGCGATATCTGAGGATTGAGATTAGGTCGTCGAGGGAGCAGGCGGTGGCGTCAAGCGTGCGGATGAGTTCGTTTGCTTTTTTGTATCTGAATTTGGAATCCTCGGTTGCGGTGGTGCTATCGCCCTTTTTGGTGTGGAAGTGGTTTGACCTTGCATAGCGGTCGTCGATTTCGGTGACATAGATGGAGTGGACGTCCTTTTCGACGTTGACGACTCTACCCGTGCCGAGTTCGAGCATATTAAGACTGAAAGGGGACGCCACGTCGGTGGAGTGGAGTTTTTCGAGTGCCTCGTCTATGCTTGCGGAGTTTATGACGTCCCTCACGACGATATAGCGGGAGAGGTTGTCGAGGTTGAGATTGTTGCCGAAGATATAGTTGCTTGAAAAAACCATACCTTTGCCGCTTACCGAAAACGCGCTACCCGAGAGCCTTTCCACCATAGTATAGGAAATGATATAATGGTCGCCGTAATTATATTTTATGAGGGCGGTGTTGCCGAGATCGAAGCACTCGTTATCGTCGTTGTGCGCGAACAAGACGGAGCCGTCCGACTTTTTGACGACGAGGGTGGTGCAACCCTCGGTTTTGCGGAATAGTTCGGGGAAAAGCATAAGAAGATAACTCTTCCTTGAAATTTCCGCGCCGTCCGCGCGACCGTAGATTTCTTGAAGAAGATACGGGAAACCCGATTCGAGTTTCTCTTCGATAGCGTTTATATAATTTGCGTACTTCGGCGCTTTTTCGTCGAATTCCGCAATGCGATTTTGCAAGTAGTTTTTGAACTTATTGCCGATGGCGAACCCCATCTCGTAGTCCGTTCCTGTGACTTCAAAGAAGTTAAGCATGATTTCCTCTTATATGAGTGTGTACTTTAAGCGACTGGCGCTAATTATTCTGCGGGGGAGTCGAGTGCTTTTCTGACCGCACGTGCGAATTGGTCGGCGCAAGAGGTGTTCTTGAAGCCGCACTTATTGCCTTTGAGTTTTGATTCGATTTCGCTTACGGTCATGCCGTCGGTGAGGATTGCGATCGCTTTTAGATTGCCGTCGCAGCCGCCGAAAAACTTGACGTTGCGCACGACGTCGCCGTCCAAGTCGAAATCTATCATTTGAGAGCAAACGCCCTGCGTTCTATAGGAAAAATGTTTCATTTTGTCACCTTTTCTATGCTGTCCGAAAGGTCGTCGAGCCAATTTCCTTCATAAAGTTCGATAAGACCTTTGTCACACAGAGCCGCGATTTCGGGATTGATAGGGATGCGCGCGACGTTCTTTATGCCGAAACGTTTTGCGGTTTCGTCCGCTTTGCTTTCACCGAATACCGGGATTTCTTTTCCGCAATCGGGGCAGACGTAGCAGGACATATTTTCGACGAGCCCGAGGATGGGGATATTCATCATCTTCGCCATATTGACCGCCTTTTCGACGACCATAGACACCAACTCTTGAGGAGAGGTGACGATGACGATTCCGTCTACGGGGAGGGATTGGAAGACGGTGAGAGGCACGTCGCCCGTTCCGGGAGGCATATCGACGAACATATAGTCTATGTCGTCCCAAACGACGTCAGACCAAAATTGTTTGACGACTCCCGCGATGATAGGACCTCTCCATACGACGGGACTTGTTTCGTCGTCGAGAAGGAGATTTATGGACATAACCTTTATGCCTTTTGCGGTGCGGACGGGGAGAATGTTATGCTCGTCGAGAGCGGGTGCCTTCTCCTTGATGCCGAACGCCTTGGGGATGGAAGGGCCCGTGATATCCGCGTCGAGAACGGCGGTCTTGAACCCTTTGCGATTGGATAAAACCGCAAGCATGGAAGTGACGAGGGACTTGCCGACGCCGCCTTTGCCGCTGACTACGCCGATGACCTTTTTGACGTTACTCATCGGATTTTGCGGTTCGAGAAGGCTTTGTTTTTTGGAAGGACAATTCTCTCCGCAGTTGCTGCAATCGTGATTGCAATCGCTCATATATACTCCTTTTCCGAAATCGGAATTTTGTTATTATTTGCAAAACGCATAGTTTATCCGTGCGTTTCGTGCTTATAAAAGTCATTTTGTGCAAAAACCAAAATGGATTGATTTTTGCGTCGGGACGGGAACGGAAAAAAAGTGCGTCGCGCCCGAAAGCCATTATAGCACACGAAAGAAAAATATCAAACATAAAACGATATTTTGTTTTTTACAATATACTCTTGATTTCTTTTTGAAAAATTGTATAATTAACTTGTTTAATTTCGGGAGAACTATATGAGAATCGAACACTTAACTAAAATATATAAATCAACGGGGACGAACGGAGTCGGACTTGACGACGTATCTTTCACTTTGCCCGATAAAGGTCTTGTGTTCATCGTAGGGAAAAGCGGAAGCGGAAAATCCACTCTTCTCAACATGATAGGCGGACTCGACGAAATCACGTCGGGGGATATCGTCATAGGCGAAAAGAGGTTTTCGCAATTTTCAAACACGGATTTCGACAATTATCGCAACAGTTATTTAGGCTTCGTATTTCAGGATTTTTGTCTTATCAACGAACTGACCGTCGAAGACAACGTGCGTCTTGCCCTCGACTTCCAAGGGGAGAAGCACGGCAATGCAAAAATCGCGGATATCCTTGAAAAAGTCGACCTCACCGAATACGCGCACAGAAAACCCACTCAACTCTCGGGCGGACAACGTCAAAGGGTTGCGATAGCGCGCGCACTTGTGAAATCCCCTAAACTCATTCTTGCGGACGAGCCTACTGGAAACCTCGACAGCAAAACTGCGGTGCAGGTGCTCGAACTTTTGAAAAAATTGTCCGAAGAAATCCTCGTCCTCGTCGTGTCGCACAATATTGCGGACGCGGACAAGTATGCGGATAGAATAATCGAACTTGCGGACGGCAAAGTCATACGCGACGTGTCGAGAAACGAACTCGGCGAAAACGTTTTCGCAATAGAAGGGGATACGATTTATATCCCCGACAAAGCAAGACTTACGGATGAAGAGGTGCTTGCTTTCAACGAGGCGATTGCGGACGGAAACAAAAAAGTCGTGCAAAGGGACACCGCATTTGCGGATACGGGGGAAGTGTACAACACTGCAAGCGAGGAAATGAAATTCATCCCATCCAAACTTTCCACCAAACGCACGATAGAAATGTCGGGCAAATTTATGCGGAAGAAACTCGTCACGAGCATAATCATGACCGTGCTCATCACCGCCGTGGTGGTGCTATTCGGGCTCAGTCGGGTTTTCGTCGGATTCGACGGCGCGGCGACCATGAACGAGGCGATGAAAACCTCCACCGACCCCGCTTTCGTCATGAACAAAGGCTATATAAACGACGACCTTATCGAAAGCCTGAATACAAGTAATGCGGTTGCAATCACGGATGAAGATATAGAAAAGTTTTACGATGCGGGATACACGGGCAATATCTTTAAGAAATACTCGTGGTGTTATCCGTTGTCCGAAACCACTTACGGATATGAAAACGGTATCATCGACGGCACGAGTGTGTTTGTTAATTTTTACGCCACCGAAACGAGAGGAATATTGCAATGTAACGAAGAATTTTTGACGAAAGTCTTCGGCAAAAACGGCAAACTTGAAGTGCTTGCAGGCGATATATATAGCGAAGACGGCGGAGTGATTATTACGGACTACGTGGCGGACAGTATGCTGCATTGGGGGAAAGCGATTTCGAACAATGCATCTTACGACGATATCGTACGCTTGGGCACCGTAAGTTCGCGCGGCACCGTGTGCGCAGTCATAAAAACTGATTACAAAGAGAAGTTTGCCGATTATATATGGAAAATACAATCAAAGGCGAAAATCGACAAACAGACGCTTGCGGAATTTCAGGAATATGCCGATAACTATCTTGCCGTTATGTATACTCTCGACGAGAATTTTCTCGACCACTTTATAAATAGAGCGGCTACGCGACTTGCGTTTTTGAGGTCGTCGTCTGCAGAGTATAATGGCGAAACGTATAATTTCACGGGGAAATACTTCGCTTGCTATCAAAATCCCGGTGACGGTACAAATGATTGCGAAATGGGTTGCGGCACCTTAAACGATATTTTGGGTACTTCTTATACGTCGGGGGATAATGAGAATTTCGAACCGATAGATATTACGTTTAACATTCGCGGCTACGGCTCGGATTACGTATACGAAACAATAACCTTGCACGTCGTAGGATTGCGCGAGGACGCTTATTCAATACTAGTTCGCGACAAAGCAATATTGGATAAGGTGTTGCGAGCGAATTTACAATGTCCGATGGCCCTGTATTTCGACAACTACGACAATATCTCGGAGATTTACAACGTCGGGGTGGAGAATAATTTCTATTCGGCGACGGCGTTTTTCAAAACGGTGCAGTCGATAACCAAAATCGTCGCGGTCTTCAAGGATATATTTATGCTGATAGCAGTCGGTCTTTGCGGAGTTATGATTCTGCTTATGGCGTTCTTTGCCTTTGGCAATATCCGTTCGAGAAACTACGAAATCGGCGTCATGAAGGCTATGGGCGCAAGGACGAGAAACGTCGCGGGCATATTCCTCGTGCAAGTAATTTGCGTGGGACTTTCCATATGTATTTTGTTCGGATTGTTCTTCTATTTCGGCATGCCGCTTGCGAACAATCTTTTGATGGACAGCCTCATAGAATACGTGGACAACGCCTCGATAGGCGGCATCACCTTGCTTGCATTCGACGGCAGAGTTATGTGGACGAGTATCGCGATAGTATTGGGAGTCACCCTCGTGTCCGCGTTTATGCCTTTCCTCGGCGTGCTCTTCATAAAACCCGCGAATATAATCAAGGCAAGGGAATAATC
The DNA here is from genome assembly GCA_964599875.1 of uncultured Bacteroidaceae bacterium. Taxonomy (GTDB): domain Bacteria; phylum Bacillota; class Clostridia; order Christensenellales; family CAG-917; genus RGIG4097. The sequence continues at coordinate 66,478 of CAZRHE010000001.1, read as the reverse complement.
GTTTGAGTAAGCGGATAAGTTATCCGCAAAAAAAGTCTTTTAGTCCGACGCCGCATGCGTCGGATTATTTTTAGGGCGGAATTTGAATGACAATTAAATTTTTTAATTTAATTTTAATACACTTTCCCGTTTTCTCTTGCGACTTGCGCGCGCATATGTTATACTCTACAATGACAAAAATCGGACAATATCATAATTATGATACGCCCGAGAGAACAAAAAACGCGGTTTTCCGTGCTCGGAGAAGCGCAACGAAACACGACAATAACAATATTTATATCTATTATGGAGGCAAAAATGAAAATTGGTTTTACCGAAACAGTTCTGCGCGACGCCAACCAATCTTTGATTGCAACGCGTTTGCCGTATGAAAAATTCGCAGACATACTGCCTACGATGGACAAAGCGGGTTATTATTCCGTAGAGTGCTGGGGCGGAGCGGTCTTTGACAGTTGTTTGAGATATCTCAACGAAGACCCGTGGGAAAGACTCCGCAAACTTCGCAAGGGCATGCCCAATACGAAATTGCAAATGCTTTTGAGAGGTCAAAACCTTCTCGGCTACAAGCACTATCCCGACGACGTCGTCCGCGCGTTCGTGGATAAGTCGGTGGATAACGGTATCGATATCATCCGTATCTTCGACGCACTCAACGACCTTCGCAATATCGAAGTCGCGGCAAAAGAGGCAATAAAGAAAGGCGCAACCGTTTCGGGAACTCTTTCCTTCACTCAAAGCCCCGTTCACACCCTCGAATCCTTTGCAAAACTCGCGAAAGAACTCGAAAATATGGGAGTACAATCCATCTGCGTCAAGGATATGGCGGGCGTTATGAGCCCCTTCGAGGCGCAAGAACTCATCACCGCAATCAAGAAAGAAGTCAAAGTCCCCGTCGTGCTCCACACTCACTGCACCACCGGTCTTGCGTTTATGACTTATCTTAAGGCGGCGGAAGCGGGCGTCGACGTCATCGACACCGCAACTTCTTGTTTCAGCGGCGGCACTTCTCAACCCGCAACCGAAACCCTCAACTATGCACTCGGTCAACTCGGCTACGAAACCGGTCTTAACGCGGACGTCCTCAAAGAAGTCAACGATTTCTTCAAACCCATCCGCGACGAATTCATCGCAAGTGGCGGTCTTAACCCCAAGATGATGGCGACGGATACCGACGCACTCACCTACAAAGTCCCCGGCGGAATGCTCTCCAACCTCGTGGCACAACTCAAAGCGCAAAACGCAATGGATAAATTCGAAGAAGTCCTTCTCGAAACTCCCAAGGTAAGAGCGGACCTCGGTTATCCTCCTCTCGTCACTCCCATGAGCCAAATGGTCGGCGTGCAAGCGACTGCAAACGTCCTTGCGGGAGAGAGATATAAAAACGTGTCCAAAGAAGTCAAGTCTTACTGCCTCGGCGAATACGGCACCACGCCCGCACCCATCAATCCCGAAGTCATGGCGAAAGTCCTCGGCGACGAGAAACCCATTGAAGGCAGATATGCAGACACTCTTGAACCCGCGTTTGAAAAGACCAAAGCGGAACTCGGCGACGTCGCCAGAAGCGACGAGGACGTGTTGAGTTATATCGCGTTCCCCACCGTCACCGAAAAATTCTTCCAAGCACGCAAGGCGGCGGAAGAAAAAGTCGTAAAATACACGATAGCACCTATCGAGGAATAAGGAGCAAAATATGATGACAAATCTTCTTGCGTTATCGAATGTAAATATATCCGCTCTCGATGCGCTCATTCTGTCCTTGCTCGGCATAGCGATAGTTTTCGGCGTGCTGGTCATCTTGATGTTCATCATCTGGGCTATGGGCAAAATCGGCGAGAAATCTCCTGAAATCGCGGCAAAACTTCCGAAATTCAATTTCGGCAAGAAGAAGGCGGCAGAGGAGTCTGCTCCCGCTGAAAGCGTCGAGCAAGAACTCGCTCCCGGCTCTTGCGGAGATCTCGTCCTCGTCAAAACCGACGAGAGAGACGCGGCTATGATTATGGCAATCGTTGCGGATACCACCGGCACTCCGCTCAATCAACTCAAATTCAAATCCATTAAGAGAATCGACCAGGAGTAAATAATTATGATATACAAAGTTACCTTGAACGGAAAAATATACGAAGTAGAAGTAGAAAAGGGCGAAGCAATCGTCAAAGCGGAATATGAAGCGACCCTTCCTCAAGCGGCACCCGCGGCGGTACCCGTTGCTCCCGTAGCGTCCGCACCCGCGGCACCTCAAGCCGCACCCGTCGCAAGCGGAAACGGCGAAATCGTCAAATCCCCTCTTCCCGGCACTATCAACCAAATCAAAGTCACTGCAGGACAAACCGTAAAAGAAGGCGACCTCCTCGTCATTCTCGAAGCAATGAAGATGGAAAACGAAATCACCGCTCCCGTCAGCGGCAAAATCGGCAATATCCTCGTCACGAAAGGCGCGTCCGTCGATACCGGTGCACCCCTTGTCGAAATCATCTGAGGTGACGTATGAATTACGGCGAAATACTTGGAAATTTGTGGAATACGAGCGGCCTTGCCAACTTCACGTGGCAAAACGCCGTCATGCTCGTTATAGCGTGCGTATTCCTTTGGCTTGCTATCAAAAAGCAATTTGAACCGCTACTGCTCGTCGGTATCGCGTTCGGTATGCTTCTCACAAACCTCCCCGTCGGCGGTGCGGAAGATATGATTTTCCACCCCGAATACTGGACGGGCGATGCGGCGGTCGCAAACGGCGTCGATTATTTGAACGTCCTCAAACACGGCGGTCTTATCGATATCCTTTATATCGGCGTCAAGACGGGCGTTTATCCCTGCCTCATCTTCATGGGCGTCGGCGCGATGACGGACTTCGAACCCTTGCTTTCCAATCCTAAATCCTTGCTTCTCGGTGCGGCGGCACAACTCGGCGTTTACGTTGCGTTCTTCTTCGCAATCTGCATCGGTTTCACCGGTCCTCAAGCGGCAAGTATCGGTATCATCGGCGGCGCGGACGGTCCTACGGCAATTTGGCTCACCAAGTCCCTTGCTCCCGAACTCCTTGCCCCTATCGCGGTCGCGGCGTACTCGTACATGGCTCTCATTCCTCTCATCCAACCTCCTATCATGAAGTTGATGACCACCAAAAAGGAAAGAGCAATCGTCATGAAACCCACCCGCAAAGTCAGCAAGAAAGAGAAGATTTTGTTCCCCATCATCGTTACTCTCGCAACTTGCTTCATTTTGCCCTCCGTCGCAGGTTTGCTCGGATGCCTTATGTTCGGCAACCTCTTGAAGGAATGCGGAGTCACCGAAAGATTGTCCGACACCGTGCAAAACGCGCTTATGAACATCGTTACGTTGTTCCTCGGAATCTCCGTCGGCGCAACCGCACAAGCGGCAACCTTCCTCAAACTTCAAACCTTGTATATCATCGCACTCGGTCTCGGCGCGTTCATGTTCGCAACCGTCGGCGGATTGCTCTTCGGCAAAATTATGTGCTTCGTCACCAAAGGCAAAGTCAATCCTCTTATCGGCTCGGCAGGCGTTTCCGCCGTTCCTATGGCGGCGCGTGTGTCCAACACCGTCGGCAGACAGTACGACAAGAACAACTACTTGCTTATGCACGCTATGGGATCTAACGTCGCAGGCGTTATAGGCTCGGCAGTCGCGGCAGGCTTCCTCATGGCAGTCTTCAGTTAACATGATTGGCAGCATAGAAAGTTACGTAGAAAAAAAGCAGGGCAATACTTTGCCTTGCTTTTGCTATAAGACGACGGATTCCACCAACCGCATTGCAAAGGCGTTTATCGCGGACGGCAAAGTCGAGGATAGAGCGGTGTTTATCGCAAGCACTCAAACGTCGGGGAGAGGAAGATATGACAGAGTCTTTCTCTCACCGAAAGGGGGAGTATATCTTACGTACGCCACCAAGGTCCCCGACGGTGCGAATTTCGTGGGTTTCGGGCTTTACAGCGCGCTTGCCGTTGTGAATACACTTGCGGGACTTGCACCCGAAGTCTCGGACAAACTCTCCATAAAGTGGCCTAACGACGTCAACGTCGACGGAAAAAAGATATCTGGGATTTTGCCTGAATCCGTGGAAAAGGACGGCGCGCGCTACGTCGTCGTCGGCATCGGCGTCAACGTGGATACGGCGGAAAAAGATTTGCTGTCTTTAGGCGGAATCGCAACCTCTCTTCGCGCCGTTACCGGCAAACGCTACGACGTGAAAAAGGCTTGCGCTATGCTTGCCGTCGCACTTTCGGATATTGAAAGTATGTATTTCGGCAAGTTTTCGGATGAACTCAACGAGGAATATTGCCTCTATTCATCCACTCTCGGCAAAACAGTTTCCCGCATTTCCTCGGACGGAACAACCTCCAAAGGAGTCGCCGTCAGAGTGGAAAACGACGGCACTCTCGTGATTTCGTCGGGCGGCAAAGAAGAAAAAATCCTTTGGGGAGAGATAACCGAAAATGCGTAAATTCACGGGGACTATAATTCTCGTCGTAACCGCGCTTATCTGGGGATTCGCTTTCGTGGCGCAACGCTACGGCGCGGGAGTGCTGGACGGTTATTCTTTCAGCGAATTGCGCTACGTCATAGCGACGATTTCGCTTGCCGTTTTCGTCGGTGTTTCCGACCTTATTTCCAAAAAGAAAGGGCGGAAAAGAATAGGTTTCAACCGCGACACTATCGTGGGTGGAATCATTTGCGGAGTAGTCCTTACGTTTTCTACGCTCTCACAGCAACTCGGACTTGAAGAAACCGAGGCGGGAAAGGCAGGCTTCATCACCGCGCTTTATATAGTAATCGTGCCTTTTATGAGTATCCTTATCGGGCGCAAAACCACGACCGCGGGGAAGTTTGCAATCGTGATTGCAATAGCGGGCTTTTGGCTTATGTGCATAAACGGCGACTCGGGAATCACGAAAGGTGAAATCTTAATCCTTTTGTGCGCGTTTGCGTTTTCTTTGCAAATCGTGTTCATCGATTTATACGCGGGGAAAGCGGACGCCCTCAAATTCAACTTCGTGCAATTTGCAACGGCGGCAGTCGTAGGATTTCCCTTTATGGCGGCAAACGGCTTTCCGAAAGTAGGCGCGATAGCGGACGGAATAATCCCTTTGCTTTATCTCGGCGTGCTGTCGAGTGCGGTCGCTTACACGTTGCAGGTTGCGGGGCAGAAGAGAGTATCTCCTTCGACCTCGACGCTTATCATGAGCCTCGAATCCGTGTTCAGCCTTATAGGCGGTGCGCTTATCTTGCACGAACAAAATACTGCGAAAGAATTGCTTGGTTGCTTGCTCGTGTTTATCGCGGTGTTTGCGGCGGGATTCAGCAAAGAGAGCGTTTTTCTTGCGTTTGACGCGGACGCGGATAAGCACTTCGGAGAGAATATAAAAATTGAAAACGTTTAACTTGCAATAATAATTTTGTTTCAAAGATAACAACTCTTTGAAAGTTACGGCAATTACGGCAGAGGAGGTGTCGTTATGTGGAAGAAATTATACGATGAGGCGGTTAAGGTTCAAAACGCTCGAATTATTTCTCCGTTTATAGAGGCGGGCGGCGTTGCCGCGGCTATCCTCACGAAGAAAGGAAATGTTTACGTAGGCGTTTGCATCGACACTGCGTCGACCCTCGGCACGTGCGCGGAAAGAAACGCAATCGCAAGTATGATTACGCACGGAGAGAGCAGGATAGAAAAGGTTGTGGCGGTTATGCCCGACGGCAGAGTAGGCGCGCCTTGCGGTGCTTGTAGAGAACTTATGATGCAACTGGATAAGGACAGCGGAGATATCGAAATTCTCCTTGACCTCGAAACAGAAAAAACCGTAAAACTGAAAGAATTGACTCCCGACTGGTGGGGATACGATAGGTTTAATAAATAGACCGTAAATTTCGATATAAAAAACCGCACGATTTCGCGCGGTTTTTTTGATTGCCATAATAAATCGAATAATTGCAAAATCGATAGTTTAACAGTCGATTTTGATAAGATTAACCTTAAATTCCGTAATAATTGCGCAACGCGATTTCCGCATCCGCTTTCGCGTCGCTGTTTATTGCGCAAGAGATTTTCGTTTCCGAAGTGGTGATTGCGTATATCTTCGCGCCTGCGCCTTTGAGTTGAGAAAGAACGTCGAGAGCAACGCCGCTTTGGTGTTCCATGCCCGCGCCTTCCGCAGTCATCTTTACGGTGCCGACGATGCACTTATGCTCGATATCCGTCATCTTCTCCACTCTTGCAAGGTCGTCGTCTGAAAGGCTGAAAGACACGGCGAGAGTGCCGTCGTCGTTTGCGTTTTGGGATATCATGTCGATGTTGACGTCGCAGTCCTTTATCTTGCGCAAAAGGGTGAGGAAGTCGGTCGAGGATATGGACGGGAATGCAATCAGAGATACGTTGTCTTCGGCGGATACCGTCGTGACGGCGTAGTAACTGCCGAGGATTGAATTCATATCGTAAAGTCCGCTTTGCTTGGTCATAAGATACTCGGACGCGCGCAGTGCGCCTTTCACGAAAACTTCTTTGCTTTCCGCCTCGTGGGAAAGGGTTATTCTTTCCCCCGTGCCAAGGAACATTACGTCGTGTTTGCCGACGACCGTGCCCCCTCTTATGGCGTGGATTCCGATTTCGCTCGACTCCCGTCTTTTCGCGCTTTCGTGTCTTCCGAAAGTGGGGACGAGGGGTCTTGCTTCCGAAATCGCGTTTGCGATTAAAAGCGCGGTGCCGCTGGGTGCGTCGAGTTTTTTGTTGTGGTGGGTTTCCACGATTTCGATATCGTAGGATTCACCGAGGAATTTCGTCGCTTCTTTGGAGAGGTTTGACAAAAGATTTATGCCAAGCGACATGTTTGCGGATTTGAAAATCGCAATAGATTTCGACGCATATTCTATGCGTTTCATTTGTTCTTCGGTGTGTCCCGTCGTTGCGATGACGCATCTGACGCCGTTTTTCACCGCATAGTCGAGAATGGAATCGAGAGAAGACGGAGCGGAGAAGTCTATGATTACGTCCGCATCCAACGGGCAATTCTCGAAATTCGAATATACGGGGAAAGGTAAATCGGTGGCGGGGAATGCGTCCACGCCGAATACGATTTGAAAATTCTCGTCGCCGAGAAGGGATTTATAAGCGGTGCGTCCCACTCTGCCGGAAGCACCCACAAGACAAATTTTTATCATAAGAATTCCTTTAATGCAGAAGAGAGTTTTGCGGTATTTTCTTCGGTCATTTCGGTGAGAGGCAAGCGGAGTTGTCCGTTGCCGAATCCGATGAGTTGTGCGCCCTTCTTTGCGGGGATGGGGTTGACTTCGCAGAATAACGCTTTGACGAGGGGGAGCATTTTGAGTTGCATTTTGCTTGCCGCGGCAAAGTCCCCTTCGAGTGCTTTTCTCGTCATATCCGACGTGAAGCGAGGAATGACGTTGCTTGCGACGCTGATGACGCCTGCGCCGCCCATCGCCATGATAGGCACGGTGATTCCGTCGTCGCCGCTGATGACGTCCGCGTTATCTCCCGCAAGACGGATACATTCTTCGATTTGTTCCATATTTCCGCTTGCTTCCTTGATTGCGACTACGTTTTTGTGCTTTGCGATTTCCGCAAAAGTCGCGGGGAGCATATTCACGCCCGTTCTTCCGGGGACGTTGTAGCAGATTATGGGGATATTCACTGCGTCCGCGATTGCGGTGTAGTGCGCGATAAGTCCGCCTTGGGTGCATTTATTATAGTAAGGAGTGACGACCAAAAGTCCGTCCGCTCCCATACTCTCTGCGAGTTTGCTCATCTCGATTGCGGCGGCGGTGCTGTTTGCGCCCGAGCCTACGATTATGGGAAGTTTGCCTTTCAGTTTTTTGACGACGAATTCTATGACGGATTTTTTCTCGTCGAGGGTCATAGTCGCGGGCTCTCCCGTCGTGCCGAGGATGACGAGAGCGTCGACTCCGTTTTCCACTTGGAAATCGAGAAGTCTGTCGAGGGCGGGGAAGTCCACGCCGTCGTCGGTGAAAGGTGTGATAAGCGCGGTTGCAGTGCCTTTGAATAACATATTAAGCCTCCGTTGCGTTTTTGATGAGAAGTTCGACGATTTGTACGGCATTGGTTGCCGCGCCTTTGCGGATGTTGTCCGCGACTACCCAAAGGTTTACGCCGCTTTCGACGCTTTCGTCGATACGGATACGTCCGACGAAGACCTCGTCGTGGTTTTCGGCGTAGATAGGCATGGGATAGACGTTGTTGGCAGGGTCGTCTTGTACGATGATGCCGTCAAAGGAAGACAACGCTTCGACGACGCCTTCTCTGGTGCAGGGTTTCTTGAATTCGACGTTGATGGATTCGCTGTGGCCGTGGAATACGGGGACGCGGACGGTGGTTGCGGTGACGCGAAGTTTATCGTCGTGCAAAATTTTTCTGGTTTCCGCAATCATCTTCCATTCCTCTTTGGTGTAGCCGTTTTCGAGGAATACGTCGATATGGGGGAGCATATTGAACGCTATAGGATAAGGAAATTTTTGAGGGGGTTCGCCGTTGGTGCCGTTTTTGAGGTCGTTGTATCCTGCGACGCCCGCGCCCGAAACCGCTTGATAAGTGGAGTAGACCACGCGTTCGATGCCGTATTTGTCATAGAGGGGTTTGAGTGCGACCATTGCTTGAATGGTGGAGCAGTTGGGGTTTGCGATGATGCCGTGATTCCACTTGACGTCTTCGGGGTTGACTTCGGGGACGACGAGGGGGACGTCGTCGTGCATTCTCCACTCGGAAGAGTTGTCCACGACGATTGCGCCCGCTTTCACGAATACGGGTGCGAAAGTGCGGGAAGTGCCCGCGCCTGCGGAGAACAAAGCAAAATCGACTTTGCCCGCGAGGTTCATTACGTTTTCTTCGGTCAGTTCGATGACTGTATGGGTTTTGCCCATGAAATTTATTTGTTTGCCCGCGCTTCTGCTTGACGCAAAAAGATAATAATTTTCCACGGGAAGTTGTCTTTCGGTCAGGACTTCGAGGAACTTGTTGCCCACCATGCCGGTCGCGCCGACTACCGCGATGTTAAATTTTTTCATACTTATCTCCTGAAATCGTATACTTTTCCATTAAAAAAAATATACCAACGCACGCGAGAAATGTCAATTTGTTGATATAATTTTCTCTAAATATATTTTATTTGTTTGATATTTATTTGGTGTTAGTGTAAAATGCTATAAAAGGAGACGTTATGGCAAATCAAACTCAATCACCTTACGCAAAACCTCAAAAAGAACCGAAGTTCGTTCTCGGCAACCTTTTCGTAGACGCCGACGTCGTCGTCGAACCTGCCGAGCCTCAAAAGATAGTCGTCGCCGGTATGACCGAAGCGACGGTCAAAAAAGAATATTCGGATAGTTTCTTTAAGCGCGGATTCGAAGTTTTCCGCGGTGAATTTTCCACCATGTTCAAAACCACGATATGGTTCTTGGTGGCAACGGTCGTCGTTTTCGCGGCATATATGCTCGGCGTGACGCTTTTCGAGGATTATATCCTTGCCGACAGTTACAACTTTATGGCTAATATCGGCATCGGATATCCCGGCGTCGGCGACAGCATTTCGGAGAGCGTCGCGCAACTTTATTGGGAAGTTTATCAACCCGTCCTTATGTTCATGGCGGCGGCGATGATTATTGTATCTCCGTTTATGGCGGGGCAATTCTATTCCGCAAAACGCTCCTATTATCAAGACGTTTACAAAAAGAATATCCGCACTTATTGGCTCGGATTTGCAAAATATTGGTGGAAGTTCCTCCTTGTCGGTGCGTTTTCCGCCCTCGTTATGCTCGCTATGGGCACTGCGCTTTGCAACCTGCTTGCAAAACAACAACTCGCAACCGCGGGTGCGGGCGACTATTGCGGAGTGGTGTTCTCGTTTATATTCGGCGCGCCTTTGCTTGCATATGCAATGGTGCTCACCGGCTTGTTCACGACTTACAATCTTTCTTTGAAAGACGCGTTCAAGGACGCTCTCGTCATCATCGCAAACAATTGGATGTCCGTCATCGTGGTCGGCGTGCTTTCCGCCGCACCCCTCCTTCTTTTGATTGCGGGCAAAACCCTTGCGATAATCGTGTATGCGGTTATGTTCCTTGCGGGATTCAACGTGCTTGCGCTCGAATGGATTGCTCTCGTCGATAGAGGAATGGTCAAGTGTAAAAATCTCGCCGCATACGAGCAAAGAAAGAAATTGCAAGAAAACAGAAAAGCACAAAAGAGTGCATATCAAGGCAATCCCACTCAAAAGAAAGCCAAAAAACCCGCGCAACAACCCTACGTCAATCCTAAAAAGAAAAAGAAGAAATAATGCCTAAAATCATTGATTTTAATTTTTCCGAAGAGGAATACATAGAACTTGCGGAAAGAAAATTGAAAGGCGGCGACGTCGAAAGCGCAATTTCTTATCTCAAATCCGCTCTCGAACAAAACGACGAAATCGCGAAGGCGTACGTTTTGCTCGGCAAAATTTATGCGGATTTGGGTGCGTATCAGTTATCCAACACGGCTTTGTATCGCTCCCTCGTGTCCAATCCGACCGAGGACGACGAAAGTCGTGCTTTTTATATGCTTGCGACCAACTTCCTCGAACTCGGCGATATGGAAGCCGTGTCCTACTATATGCGCTATTTCGGTGACGATTTCGTGCTGCCCTCCGAAGAGGATATCGGCGGGACGGATACGGGCGGATTCAGCCTTTACGACGAGGACGCGGATAGAAACGAGGAGTTTATCACGAAGGCATACGAATGCATGCAAAACGGGAAACTTGCAGAGGCGGTCGAATACGCCAAAATGGTGGATGAAAACAGTAAATTTATATCCGCTGCCAATCACGTGATTTTGGTGTCGTATATGATGCGCAACGACCTCGACCGCGTCATCGAAGAAGGGAAAGCGATGCTCGAAAAGAAAGATTCGCTCGCCGTCAGAAGTACGGTTGCAACCGCTTATCTTATGGAAGAAAAAGAGGCGGAGGCTTGTCGCGAAACCGAAATCATCCTTCAAAAAGACTACAAGAAACTCGAAGAAATCCTCGTCGTCCTTCCTCTCGTCGTCAATTTGAACATGCACTCCGAAGTGGTCAAGTACACCATGCGCGCCCTTGAAAGACTTCCTTTCCAACCTAATAACATGACGTGGCTATCTCAAGCGCTCTACAATCTCGGTCAAAAGGACGAGGCGGTCAGAGTGATGAATAGAATGAAGAAAATTTACGGGGAGTATTCCGCCGCGGAATATTATCTCGATTTATATGCGGAGAATCCCGATTCCGTCGAATACAACGTCAATATGCCTTATGAAGAGAGGTTGAAACGCTATCGCGCAATCGAGAGATATATGCGCTATTCGGACGCGGATTTGAAAACAGCATTGGAATTTGAAAACAGCGGAATCGCTCATCTTATCGAATGGGCTTTCATAGACGGCAACGAAAAAGTCATGCTTATGATTTTAGGGCGTCTTGCGTTTTTCCGCTCGGAGTGGACGGAGAATTTCTACCGCAGAAGAATGATATGCCCGGGGCTCGATTTCGACGAAATGAGCAATATGCTCGGTTATCTTGTGGACGACAAATACAAATATCAATTCAGTATCGTCACGCAGGACCGCTTTAAGGACGTAATTCTCGAATTGCCCGATTGCTTTTATCATGCAAGCGGAGCGTTCAGAAACGCTCTCCGCTATTGCGTGTGCGATATAATCTTCACCGACGAAGACCCGACCACCTACCTTGCAAGACTAAAAGGCATAGTGGACGAAATGGCGTGCGTCGAAAACGATAAGTTGAAGTGGAAAGAGAAACGTTACGAAAAGATTTCGAGAATGCGCAGTATGAAAACCATAATCGGCGCACTCATAAGCGAAGTCTATTTCGACGAGCCCGATTCGATAGAGGACGCCGTGTCCCGTTACGGACTCACCCTCGCCACTCTCAATAAATACAGAAAAATAATGTTCGGAGATACTGATAACGATGAAGAATAAGGACGAAATGCTTGAAAATCTCGCGGTCTTGACAGACGAGAGCATATCTTATCAAACTCGCCTCGACGCATACGAATATTTGCAGGACGGATGCGAGGAAATCGTGGACGAAATGCTCGAAAAATTCTTTTCCGCAGAGGGAGAAATTTCGGATATGCTCATAGAGATTTTGACGGAATACAAAGGGGATAAGCGCGTGTTTAACGGACTTGTCGCAAACTTTTACAAAGCGTACGATATCGCGGGCTACGCGCGTTTGCTCGGCAAATACGGGGACGAGGACGCAATCGAAATTCTCAACGGTTACGCAAAGGAAAACGAACTCAACTACAACGAATTTATCGAAATCCGCAATGCGGTCGAAGAACTGGGCGGAGATTTCGTCGGGGCGGAAAAAGATTTCGAGGACGACGAATATTATCGTTTGATAAAGGGGCTTGACGAGCCCGACGACGAAAGCAGACGCTCTCCGTTTGAAGATATGTTCAAACAGCCCAAAGAGTCCGAAGAGGACGAAGAAGAATAAGAAATTCAGCCCGACTACGGTCGGGCTTTTTCGTGGGTTAAGCGGCGGATTTTTTTCGTCTTAAACGGGGCGTCGTCTTGTTCCTTTTCAGCGCATACGAAACGAGTTTAACGATTGTCAGACAGACGAGGACGAGCCCGCACGCACTGACGAAAGGATAGAAGGTATCCACGATTTTTTCAAAGCCGAGGAAGGACACGGGATAATAAAGGACGAGTGCTCCGAAGACGAGAAAAGGTCTTTTGCTTTTTTCGGACAGCACGGAAAGTTTTTTCTTCGAGGACAGAAAATCCGCAGTGTATGAAGACACGATTTCGAGTGCGGAAACAAGGGTTGTGAAGATGGCGATTGCGATTAAAATACCGCATATCCATTTAAGCCCGACTTTTTCGGAAATCGCCAAAACGGGCATTGACGAGTGTAAATCGTCGGATAAAACCACGTTTTGGAGAACAAACAGAATTATGAACATAAATGCGAATATGGAAATCGCCGCGCCGACGATTTGTTTTCCGCTCATTTTTTCACCCTCTCTCGACAGCATAATTCCCCCGAGTAAAACGTCAAGTCCGGAATAGCGCAAGGATTTCAGTACGTCGAAATCCCCGCCGTAAATCGGGGTTCCGATTTTGAAATACAGGACGAAAAGCAGGACGACCAAAAGGGGTATCATAACCGTGTTTGCCCATTTGATTTTCTCTATTCCGAGGACGACGAGGACGCCGCCCGCAACCGCCATGACGATGCCGAGCAAGGGGATGTCGAAAAGGGAGTTTAGGATATATTCGCTTCCCGCGAGCATGGAGCAAAGGGATATGCTTGCGGATATGAAAGTCGCAACCTTGACGGCGTAGCCTTGCGGTATCGCGCGGGTTTTCCCCGCAGTCAAAAACAGTGCGGAAAGTATGGCTATAAACGCCGCGGACAACGCGACGCACCAAGGGGACGATTCGCCGAAAAACAACGCGATTTCCCTTCCCGACGAAAACCCCGCGCCGATTGACGTGCCTATGAATAAAAACGCAACTTTGAAAGCGGTCAGCATACGAAATTTTATGACGCGCGATATAAAATATGACTACGGGCGTGCGCGCGACTTGCCTTGCAATGCTTGACTTTTTTCGCGTGCGCATTTATTATCTTTATTATCAATTTTAGAGGTGTCTTATGGCAAGCAAACTCACAATGGACAAACTCGTCGCTCTTTGCAAAAATCGCGGTTTCGTTTTCCCCGGAAGCGAAATTTACGGCGGTCTTGCAAATACTTGGGATTACGGCCCTCTCGGCGTCGCTCTCAAAAACAATATTAAAGCCGCTTGGTGGAAAAAATTCGTCGTCGAAAGCCCCTATAACGTCGGGCTCGATTGCGCAATTTTGATGAATCCGTCCGTGTGGCAAGCGTCGGGACATCTCGGCGGTTTTTCGGATCCTCTCATGGACTGCAAACACTGCCACGCACGTCATCGCGCGGATAATCTCGTCGAAGACTATATGAAGAAAAAAGGTATCGACGAAAATATCGCGGGTTGGAGCAACGAACAACTCGAAGAATATATTGCGGAACATAAAATCACTTGCCCCGTTTGCGGAAACGCGGACTTTACGGGTATTAGAAAATTCAACCTTATGTTCAAGACTTTCCAAGGCGTCACCGAGGACAGCGTAAACACCGTCTATCTGCGCCCCGAAACCGCGCAAGGTATATTCGTCAACTTCAAAAACGTCCAACGCACCACGAGAAAAAAAGTGCCTTTCGGCATAGGTCAAATCGGTAAGTCCTTCAGGAACGAAATCACTCCCGGCAACTTCATCTTCCGCGTGAGAGAATTCGAACAAATGGAACTCGAATTTTTCTGCAAACCCGGCACCGACCTCGAATGGTTCGCATATTGGCGTAAATATTGCCACGATTGGCTCCTCGAACTCGGAATGAACGATGATTGTCTCAGGCTTCGCGACCACGACCAAGACGAACTCTGCTTCTATTCCAAAGCGACGACGGACTTCGAATTTTTGTTCCCGTTCGGATGGGGAGAACTTTGGGGCATCGCGGATAGAACGGACTACGACCTCAATCAGCATATCAAGACGTCGGGCAAAGACCTTGCTTACGTCGATCCCGTCACCAACGAGAAATACGTGCCTTACGTCATCGAACCCTCTCTCGGCGTAGAAAGAATGGTGCTTGCGCTCCTTTGCAACGCATACGACGAAGAAGAAGTCGGAGAAGGTGACACCAGAGTAGTGCTTCATTTGCACCACGCAATCGCGCCTATCAAGGTTGCAATTCTTCCTCTCCAAAAGCAACTCAACGAAAAGGCGGAGGAAATCTATCACGACCTCACAAAACACTTCGCATGCGACTTCGACGGAAGCGGCTCAATCGGCAAACGCTATCGCCGTCAAGACGAAATCGGCACCCCTTATTGCGTAACGGTTGACTTCGACACCTTGGAAGACAACACCGTCACCGTCCGCGAACGCGACACGATGGCGCAAGTCCGCGTCCCTGTCGAAGGTTTGAGAGCGTATTTCGACGAACTTCTCGAATACTAAAACATAGCGAAAACCACAAAAAATCCCGACACCCGTCGGGATTTTTTTGCTTACGAACATGAAGGTCGTATCCGATTTTTTAGATTCGTGCTGCTTTTTATTGACAACAACCGAAACGATTTGTAAAATTTTATTAGTCTAAAATAGACGTATCGAACGAACGTGCATTTATGTGCCGTAGACGCAGATGATTAAGTTTTAACGAGGGATAAAATGTATTGCAGTTCTTGCGGAAAAGAAATAAGCGACGATTCTGTGTTCTGTTGTTATTGCGGTAAAAAACAGGATAAGGATTTTTATAACGAAAATCGTTCGATAAGTACGGCTGAACGTACTGCATTTGAACGTAAAAGTCTTAACGCAGAAGTTGCTAACGATGATATAGTAAAGAATGCGGCAGTCGTCAAAAAACCTACTGTAAATATTTCTGAAACCACACGACGTTCGCAAAATAGCGCCCAATCTAAAACTTCAGCATTTAATGAAAATTTAAATTCTCAAAATAATAAACAATCGATCCCGCAACCGTCGGCGACGGCTGTTAGGAATTCTGCAGAACCTGAAAATAAATCGCACGGATGCCTTATTGCTTTCGTCGTTTTACTGGTAATTGGGCTTGTATTGTTTGGCGTAATCAAATATGTAATTAACGAAAAAGCAGGGAACAGCGACGGCAATTTGAAACTTTTAAGTAGGTCTGCGTATAACAGTGATATAACCATAGATTCGCAATTGGATATATCGAGTTTGGGACAAAAGATAGTGTTGACTCCTCAAACGGATATCAAGGATTTAGAAGTCAAAGTCGTGATTTATGATAAGAATAATTCGCAACTTTATAGCACTGTAAAGCAACTCGGAAACGTAACGGAAGGCGTTCAGGTAAGTTTTACTATTTCGATTACGGATCTTGGATTCTCCGCATCTATTAAAGGCGAAAAAATGTCTGTATCCGTTGTCGGAGGAACCGTTTCGTATTTTGCTTAATTAGGTGATTTCATATCAAAGTCAACAATACAGTTAAAACTGATATTGTATTGACAATTAAGACGAAATCCCTATATTCAATCGAGTCGCAAACTTTTTGCCCGTATCTTGTGGGAGTTCTCGTATCTATGACGCCTATATATTAGGATGCATATAAGTGCCGTATTGTCGCCTAAATTTATGATTTTGCCACTTGAATATTGCTAATTCAGTTGATATAATGTGTTTACTATGTAAAGGGGCAACGTTATGGCAAGATTAGATTTTGACTTTGGATATTACGAAGGCGAAGTTAAGAACGGAAAACCGAACGGCAAAGGCGTATTTTACAGCAATTCGGGAACCGTCTATGAAGGTGAATGTGTAAACGGCAAAAAGCATGGGCAAGGCACCATGTTTTGGCCTAGTGGCGACGTATACTCGGGAGGGTGGAAAAACGATTTGAAATGCGGTTTCGGCACTTACGATTGGCCTTGTGGAGAAAAGTACGTCGGAGAGTGGAATGACGACAAATTCCACGGGTATGGAACTTATTATTACGAGAGCGGCAACCGATATGAAGGGGAATGGAAAAACGACTTATGGTGCGGATGCGGCGTTTTTTATACATTGGATGCAAAGTTCGTCGGAAGATTTAAAGACGGAGAACCGTGCGGCAATTTTAACGTGTATTTTGCAAACGGTGATATGTTCGTCGGAAAATTCAAAGGTTTTTCGTCGCAGGGTATAGGGTGTATGTATTTTGCCGACGATACGAAAAAACAGGGCGAATACATAGACGGTGAATTTATACCTCGATTTAAATCATCGTTGAAGGTGGTCGATGGTACGCTTTACGTCCCGGAAGGAACGTCGATAATCAATGATTCCGAATTTATGGGATGCGTAGATTTTAATAGCGTTGAAATTCCTGATAGCGTAAAAAGCATCGGCGATTGCGCTTTTTGCGATTGTGTGAATCTTAAAAGCGTGAGCATAGGAAAAGGCGTTGAGTCAATCGATTGGAATGCCTTCATGGGATGTAAAGCGCTTGAAAATATAATGGTCGCGGAAGGAAATTCAACGTACACGAGCCAAGACGGCGTTTTATATAACGTCGCAAAGAATCGTATCCATACCGTTCCGGAAGGCATTAAGGGTCACATCGTGATTTTGGATGGTATCACTCGTATCAACTGTACTGCTTTTGCCAATTGTACTAATCTTACGGGTATAACCGTTCCCGACAGCGTTACGAGTACGGATAGTTTTGCGTTTGAAAATACGGCATGGTTTAACAATCAGCCCGACGGAGTGGTTTACGTAGGAAAAGTCGTTTATACGTATAAAGGTGAAATGCCTGACGGAACTTCAATTGAAATTAAAGAGGGAACGCTCGGTATCGGCGACGAGGCTTTCGGAGATTGCGAAGGTCTTACAAATATTACTATTCCCGATAGCGTAACGAGTATCGGCTGCGCCGCTTTCTATGGATGCGAGAATCTCACTAGCGTTACTATTCCCGACAGCGTAACGAAGATCGGGGAAGATGCGTTTAGCAACTGTACGAGTCTTGAAAAAGTTATATTCCCTAAAAGCGTTAAGTTCGTCGACGTTTTGAAGGCTTGTGATGAAACACCGTGGCTTATTGCTTGGTATAACAGTCAGCCGAACGGGATGATATACGTCGATAACGTGGCATACTGCTATAAAAACGGCTATGATGAAACGACGGCAGAAACTTCCGTTACAATAAAAGAAGGGACGGTCGAGATAGGAGCGTACGCATTTGCTAAATGTATTTATTTAGAAAACGTAACGATTCCCGACAGCGTGGTAGAAGTTGCCGTCGGCGCATTTTTGGATTGCCAAAGTTTAGAGCGAATAGACGTGGCGGAAAACAATGAAAAATACGCAAGCAAAGACGGCATTCTATACAACAAATCCGACAAGTCCATTCATACCGTGCCGAAATGCATCGAAGGTGAAGTGACTCTTTTGTATGGAATAACAGAAATAGACGCTTATGAGTTTTCTGGTCGCGACAGGCTTTCTTCGGTGACGATACCGAATAGTGTAAATAGAATTCATGCTGACGCCTTTGTCAATTGCGGTGGAATTTCGATTCGCTTTGAAGGCACGAAATTACAGTGGCAAAGGATTAATTTCTATAAACGCGAGAAACGTTTAAAAACCGGTGTGGACGTCGTATATTGCAACGACGGAATAATAAGATATCAATAAGAAAATTCCGACAATTCGCAATAATAGTATGAGTCGGTTGGTTTTTTGACGAGATGAAAATAAAACCGCTTTCGCGAGTGCGGAAGCGGTTTTTCCGTCCGATTGGACTTACTTGCAGCTACAGCCGAGTCCGGTGCCGCCGCAACAGTTCATGATGAGAAGCCAGGGGAGTACGTCGCAGACGTTACAGCCACAGCAACAAATCAAGAGTATGAGCAAGAGGCAGTCGCAATTTCCGCCACCGCAGTTTGTTCCACCGTTTGCAAAGAAGCCGTTCATTATGTATACCTCCATTATTACTCGGATTGCTCCTACTTTACCATACGCAAATTCGAGAATTTGTGTTCATAGTTTTGCTCTCGCGAAATAAGATTTTATGTGGAGAATATAAAGAAACTTACGGGAATAGTGGCGGGGACGGCGTGCGTTGCGGCGGTCGCTTGGATTTGCTCGATTTGTCTAAACATAGACTTTAAGTGGTACAATTCGCTCGTTAAACCCGTCTTCGTGCCGAAAGGCGGAATTTTTTCTTTGATAATCGCAGTCGTTTACGTCTTGCATATCGCGGTGGTTTCGAGGCTTGTTATCGGCAAACACTTTTTTCCGTCCACGCTGATTTTGGCGGGTGCTGGGGTGTTTTCTATTCTTTTTGTTTTTGCATTTTTCACTCTTGGAAACGTGTATCTTTCAGCCGTATTTATGGCGATTTTGTTTGCGCTATCCTTTGTTCAAACGGTCAGATTCTTTTTGAAAGAGTTGCGGATTGCGCTTTATTATCTTCCCGTTTTCATCTTTAATTGTTACGCTTTCGTCGCCGTCGTCGCAATCGCTCTTGCAAATTGAAAGGCAACGAAAATATGACTTGATATAAACGAGGTTATTTGTTATAATATATTACAGTATATTATAAGGCGGTGTCTTTAATGTTACTTACGATGGATATAGGCAACACCAACGTGAAACTTGGTTTGTTCAAAGGGGATGACCTCGTTTCCTCTTGGAGAGTTTCCACGGAGGCGAAGCATACTGCGGACGAATACGGAATGGTCGTGTACGACCTATTGCGTCAGTCGGGTTGCAAGTTTTCGGATATAAAGGGAGTTGTGGCGTCCTCGGTTGCTCCTGCGCTCAACTATACCATAGAGCATATGTGTGAATACTATATGCACCAAAAACCCCTTGTGATAAATCATACCACGAAGACGGGGATAACCGTGCATTACGACAATCCTTGCGACCTCGGCTCTGATAGGCTGGTGGGGGCGGCTGCGGCGTATCACTTCTACGGCGGGCCCGTCATCACGATAGATTTCGGCTCGGCGACCACTTTCAACCTTGTGGACGGAAACGGCAATTTTCTCGGCGGAGCGATTGCTCCCGGCATAAAGACCGCGACCGAATCCCTCGTCAATACGGCGGCGAAACTCCCTCGTATCGAACTCGACAAGCCTATAAGCATAGTGGGCACGGGGACGAAGAGTTGTATGCAGGCGGGCATAGTCTATGGATATGCGGGCATAGTCAAGTATATGGTGGAAAAATATAAGGAACTTCCCGAAATGGAAGAGGCAATCGTCGTTGCAACGGGCGGACTCAGCGAACTTATTGAAAAGGTTGAACCCGACCTTATCGATATAACCGACCGCGCGCTTGCGCTCAGAGGATTGAATTATATCTATCATCTCAACAAATAACGCGAAAAAAATCATTAGGAGAATATATGAAAAAAATCGGAGTAGCCCTTTTGGGACTTGGAACCGTAGGCGGAGGAACTTATCAAATCCTAACCTCGAAAAGAGAATACATCAAACGCAACGACGGCGTGGATATCGAAGTCAAATGCGTGCTTGAACGCAACTTGGAGCGTTGTAAAGAACTCGGCGTAGACCCGTCCATTATTGCGACGGATATATCCGCCGTTACGTCGAATCCCGACATTCAGATAGTGGCGGAATTTTTCGGCGGAATCGAACCCGCGAAATCCTTCCTTATCAAGTGCTTGGAAGCGGGCAAGAGCATCGTCACCGCAAACAAGGAAATGTTCTCGAAAAACTGGCTCGAACTCGAGGCGGCGGCAAAACGCGGAAACGCGGGACTTTATTTCGAGGCGTCTTGCGTCGGCGGAGTGCCTATCATTCGCACCCTTACGGACGGCATGCAGGGCAACGAAATCCTTTCTCTCAAAGGCATAGTCAACGGCACGACAAACTACATTCTTTCGAGAATGAGCGACGAGGGTGTGGACTACGCAACCTGCCTTAAAGCGGCGCAAGACCTTGGATACGCAGAGGCGAATCCCACCGCGGACGTAGACGGTTTCGACGCCATGTACAAGAACAGCATTCTGTCTTCCCTTGCATATAAGAAGAGAGTGCCTATCGACAAAATCTATCGCGAAGGCATTTCGGGAATAGACGTCAAGGATATCAACTACGGCAAGGAATTCGGCTACACCTTGAAACTTCTTGCGATATCCAAAAAAGTGGGCGATAAGATAGAAGCAAGGGTTCATCCTGCGTTTTTGCCCGATGAACACCCGCTTTCGGATATTAAAGGCTCTTTCAACGCGGTGTTCGTGCAAGGAGATAACGTGGGCGACATTATGCTTTACGGCAGAGGCGCGGGCGCACTTCCTACGGGCAGCGCAATCGTCAGCGACATAGTTTTTGCCGCAAAACAATCCGAACCCAGACGTTTCTATTGGGAGGACGAAACCGAAGTCAACAACGACGATTTCGCAACCGACTTCCGCTCCGAATATTATCTCAGAATAAACGTCAGCAACGAAGAAGGCTCCTTGTCAAAACTCTCGGGTGTGTTCGGGAAAAACAATATTTCCCTCGACACCGTATTGCAAAAATCTTCTAACGAAAACGACGCGGATATCATCTTCATCACCCACGCGACCGCGGAAAGCAATATCAGAAAAGCAATCGCGGAGGCGGAAAGTCTTTCGGGTGTAAACAAGGTCGTTTCGCTTATCAGAGTTGAAAAATGACGGATAAAAAGTACGCGCAATTCAATCGAGCCGCAGGGCTTCTCATGAGCGTTTCGTCCTTCCCGAGTCCTTTCGGGATAGGGTGCTTTACCGCAGACGTGGATATGTTCGTGGATATGGCGGTGGATATGGGATTCCGTTGGTGGCAACTTCTGCCCATAACCACGATAGGACTCGGCAATTCTCCTTATTCGGGGATTTCGACTTATGCGGGCAACAGCCTTTATATCAGTCCTATCGAACTCTTCAAAAAGGGACTTATAACCGCGGACGAACTCGAAAACGCAAAGTATAGAGGGGAGCCGTATCTCGTCGATTACGAATTTGCAAAAGACAACTCGGCAAAGGTGCTCGGTCTTGCGTACGAAAGGTTGACGCCCGAATATCGCAAAGGAATGGCGAAATTCCGCGAAGAAGAGAAAGATTGGCTTGACGATTACGCTTTATACATGACCTGCGTCAAGCATTTCGGTGCGGAGTGGTATAAGTGGGAAGACGCGCTCGCCTATCGCAATCCCGAAAAATTGGATGAGATTAGACGGCAATATGCAAGAGATATAGATTATTACGTTTTCGAACAGTACGAATTTTTCTCTGAGTGGCTCGAAGTTAAGCGTCGCGCAAACGCGCACGGCGTGAAAATAATAGGGGATTTGCCTTTTTACGTCGCTACGGATTCCGCGGACGTCTGGGCAAACAGGAAATTTTTCCTACTCGACGAAAGAAATCGTCCTACGGCGGTCGCGGGCGTCCCTCCCGACGCTTTTGCGGCGGACGGACAGGTGTGGGGGAATTGCCTTTACGACTTTGCCAAAATGGAAGAGGACGGCTTCTCGTGGTGGAGAAAGAGAGTCAAGCATTGTTTCAAAATGTACGACGCTTTGCGTCTTGACCATTTCCGCGCGTTCCATTCCTATTTCTCCATTCCTTACGGAGATAAAACGGCGAAAAACGGCATATGGAAAGAGGGACCCAAAGACGCGCTCCTCGACCTCATCAGAGAGGATAACCCGAACGCACTGTTTATAGCGGAGGATTTGGGACAGATAGACGACGATTGCAGGACGTATATCGATTCGACGGGCATACCCACGATGAGGGTTTTCCAATTTGGATTCGACGGCACTCCCGGCGTGCACTTGCCCTACAATTATCAATCTTCAAACGTCGCCTACACGGGCACTCACGACAACAATACGACACTCGGCTGGCTCTACGAAATCAACGAGGGCGCAAGAAATTACGCGCTCAAATATTGCGGATTCGAGGGCGCGGGTTGGGCGTCGGGCGGCCCGTCTTGCGGTTCGACGAAAGCAATCATCAAGACCGTCGTCGCATCGTCGGCGGTGCTTGCGATATTCCCCGTACAAGACCTACTCGGTTACGGCGGAGATACGAGAATGAACGTTCCCGGGGTAGCCGAGGGCAACTGGCGTTATCGACTTCCTTACGAACTCATGCTCACGGTAGACAGAGATTTTTATCTGGATATCAACAACACTTACGGGCGCAACAATCCCGTCCTCGTCAAATGATACTACTATTTGTTCGCGACAAGGTGGACAGCGACACCTTCATAAAATACGGCTACGAGCAATACAGAAATCTTATGTTCGGGCTTTGTCTCGACCTCCCCGAAGAAGTGGAGATAATTCGCGAAAAAAATCGCAAACCGAGGTTTAACGTCGATTTTGTGCACTTTAACATAGCACATACGGACGGAGTGACCATGCTTGCGGTGTCCGATACGGAGATAGGAGTGGACGTTGAAAAGATACGCCCGTACAAAAAAGATTTCTCGCGTTTCGGGATTACGGCGGACTCGGACGAGGAGTTTTTCGAGAAGTGGACGGAGAAAGAAAGTTACGTCAAAATGACCGGAGAAGGACTGGCGGCAATTAAGAAGCCTATCCCCGACTTCGTGCATTTCGAGCACTTCGACCCGTTCCCCGGATATCACGCGTGCATTTGCGCGGTTGAACAAAACATATACGCATACGAGGTTGACCCTCTTGCGCTAAAATAATTTTTCAAGGAGAAAAATATGGCAATCATCGACGACATCAAAGAAATAATCGCAGAACAAATGGGCGTAGACGCAGCGGATATCGCACCCGACAAGGACATCATCAAAGACCTTGGTTGCGACAGCCTCGACATAGTTTCCATGCTTATGGAAGTCGAAGACAAGTACGGCATCGAAGTGGAAGAAGGTGCGGTGCAAGGAATGACGACGATAAACGACGTCGTGTCCTATATCGAAAAACGCATCTAAAAATCATATTCGACCATAGATTTTTTGCGCGCGATTCCGCGCGCTTTTTTTTATGCCTTTTAGTATTATTAAAAACGACAAAATCCGAATTTTTGTCGCATAAATGCATATGTGCGATTTTAGTATGAAAACGCATGCGATTTTTTCAAAAAAATGTGCGTTCAAACTATTGTTTTTCTTGCTCAAAAGGGGTAGTATAAACGTAATCGATAAATTCGTATCGATATCGGCGTATCGACTGACGCCGACGTCGAAATCAAGGAGCAATTATGGAAAAGAAAATTCCCAAAATCGTACTCGAACGCTTGCCCGCTTATTTGCACTATCTCAAAGCGTTGAACGGAGAGGAAACCGAAAATATCTCTTCGGCAACCGTCGCAAGAGCGTTAGGGCTCGGCGAAGTGCAGGTGAGAAAGGATCTCGCTATGGTGTCGGGGACGGGAAAACCCAAAGTAGGATATGAATATAACAGCCTCGTATCCGACCTTGAAGACGCACTCGGTTGCAAAACCGAAACGAAAGTGGTTTTGGTGGGTGCCGGACGACTCGGAAGAGCGTTGCTTTCCTACGAGCATTTCGACGAATACGGTTTGTACGTGGTCGCGGGATTCGACGCGGACGAAGGAAAGGTCGGCAAGTGCGGAGATAAAAATATTTATCCCGTCGCGAATCTCAAAAACTATTGCAAGGAAAACGGAATAAGGATAGGCGTCATCGCGGTCCCCGAAAAGAATGCGCAGGAAGTTGCGGACGCTATGATAGACGCAGGCATCACCGCAATATGGAATTTTGCGCCCACAAGGCTCAATCTTCCCGAATTTGTCAAAGTAAAAAACGAAAATATGGCGGCTTCGCTTGCAATACTTTCAGTTGGTATATAAAATAATATTTATCATATAAGGAGAATCATCATGGAAGAAAAGGCGTATGCAATCGTCGACAGTGTAGAAACTCTCGAGAATGCAATAGCACGCGTCAGAAAGGCGCAAAAAGAATTTGCGACTTTCACGCAAGAGCAAGTGGACAAAATCTTCTTCGCAGCGGCTTGTGCGGCGGATAAGATGAGAATCCCTCTTGCCAGAATGGCTGTAGAAGAAACGGGCATGGGTATCGTCGAGGACAAAGTCATCAAAAACCACTATGCCGCAGAGTATATCTACAACGCATATCGCAACGTTAAGACTTGCGGAGTCATCGAAGAGGACAAATCCTACGGCATCAAGAAAATCGCCGAGCCTATCGGTCTTGTTGCGGCGGTCATCCCTACGACTAATCCCACGTCCACCGCGATATTCAAAACCCTTATATCCCTGAAAACTCGCAACGGCATTATCATAAGCCCTCACCCCAGAGCGAAGAAATCCACTATAGCGGCGGCGAAAGTGGTGCTTGAAGCGGCGGTAGCGGCAGGCGCACCCGAAGGAATCATCGGTTGGATTGATATCCCCAGCCTCGAAATGACCAACCTCGTCATGAAAGAAGCGGATATTATCCTTGCAACCGGCGGCCCCGGAATGGTCAAAGCGGCGTATTCTTCGGGAAAACCCGCACTCGGCGTCGGCGCGGGCAACACTCCCGCAATCATCGACGACACCGCGGATATCATCCTTGCGGTCAACTCAATCATTCACAGTAAGACTTTCGACAACGGCATGATTTGTGCGTCCGAGCAATCCGTCATCGTCCTCGATTCCGTGTACGACGAGGTCAAAGCGGAATTTGCGAAGAGAGGTTGCTACTTCCTCGACCCCGAAGAAACCGAAAAAGTCAGAAAAACTATAATCATCAACGGCGCACTCAACGCGAAAATCGTCGGACAACTTCCCGTCACGATTGCCTCTCTTGCGGGCGTAAAAGTCCCCGAAGGCACCAAAATCCTCATCGGTGAAGTGGAAAGCGTGGATTTGAGCGAAGAATTTGCGCACGAAAAACTCTCTCCCGTACTTGCTATGTACAGAGCGAAAGATATTCACGACGCATTCGACAAAGCGGAACGCCTCATCGCGGACGGCGGATACGGACATACGTCCTCCATTTATCTCAACGTCGCGACCGAAAGCGAAAAACTCCAAGAATTTACGTCGAGAATGAAGACCTGTCGTATCCTCGTCAACACTCCGTCCTCTCAAGGCGGCATAGGCGATTTGTACAACTTCAAACTCGCTCCGTCCCTCACCCTCGGTTGCGGAAGTTGGGGCGGCAACTCGGTGTCCGAAAACGTCGGAGTAAAACACCTTATCAACATTAAAACGGTCGCGGAAAGGAGAGAAAATATGCTTTGGTTCAGAGCACCCGAAAAGGTATATATCAAGAAAGGTTGTTTGCCCGTCGCACTCGACGAACTCAAAACGGTCATGGGCAAAAAGAAATGCTTTATCGTCACGGATAGTTTCCTGTACAATAACGGTTACACGAAACCCATTACGGACAAACTCGACGAAATGGGCATTGCGCACACGACGTTCTTCGACGTCGCACCCGATCCCACTCTCGCTTGCGCAAAGGCGGGCGCGGAACAAATGAAAGCGTTCAAACCCGATTGCATCATCGCACTCGGCGGCGGCTCCGCAATGGACGCAGGCAAAATTATGTGGGTTATGTACGAGCATCCCGAAGTGGACTTCATGGATATGGCAATGCGCTTTATGGATATCAGAAAACGCGTGTACACTTTCCCGAAAATGGGCGAAAAGGCGTACTTCATCGCGATTCCTACCTCCGCAGGCACGGGCTCAGAAGTCACTCCGTTTGCAGTCATCACCGACGAAAAGACGGGAGTCAAGTATCCTCTTGCGGACTACGAACTCCTTCCCAAGATGGCAATCATCGACACCGACTTCCATATGAGCGCACCCAGAGGACTTACCGCCGCAAGCGGTATCGACGCCGTGACTCACGCACTCGAAGCATATGCGTCCATGATGGCGACCGACTACACCGACGGTCTTGCACTCAAAGCACTCAAAACCATCTTCACCTATCTCCCCAGAGCGTACGACAACGGCTTGACCGACGTCGAGGCAAGAGAGAAAATGGCGAATGCGGCGACTATGGCGGGTATGGCGTTTGCAAACGCATTCCTCGGAGTTTGCCACTCTATGGCGCACAAACTCGGTTCTTTCCATCATCTGCCTCACGGCGTAGCGAACGCACTCATGATTGACGAAGTGCTTCGTTTCAACGCCGCTGAAACCCCCGCGAAGATGGGTACGTTCCCTCAATACGACCATCCTCACACTTTGGCAAGATACGCAGAAGTCGCGGATTATCTCGGCATCAAGGGCAAGACGGACGAAGAAAAACTCGAAAACCTCATCAAAGCGATAGACGACCTTAAAGCAAGAGTAGGCATCAAACCTACCATTAAGGATTACGTCGCGGACGAAGAAGACTTCTTGAACCGCCTCGACGAAATGGTCGAGCAAGCGTTCGACGATCAATGCACGGGCGCGAATCCTCGCTATCCGCTTATGAGCGAAATTAAACAAATGTATCTCAACGCATATTACGGCAAGTCTTTTACCGAAAAAGATTTGCCCGCGTGCGAAGAAAAGAAAAAAGCAGCCTCCAAGGCTCGCAAATAACGGGAGGAGATTATTATGAATCTTGACAGAGTTATCGCAGTCAGAAACAACAAAACCATTTATCGCGACGGCGACAAATGTATTAAAGTTTTCGGCGAAGGTTTCTCGAAAGCGGACATTCTCAACGAGGCGCTCAATCAAGCGAGAGTCGAGGAAACGGGACTTAATATTCCCAAAATCGAAGCGGTGGAAACCGTGGACGGGAAGTGGGCTATCGTGTCCGAATATATCGAAGGAAAAACCCTCGACAGACTTATGGCTGAAAACCCCGAGAAAAAACACGAATATCTCAACTTGTTCGTGGATTTGCAAATCGAGGTTCAATCCAAAACCTGCCCCCTCCTCAACAAACTTAAAGACAAAATGAAGAGGAAGATTTCGCAAGCCGATCTCGACGCAACCACTCGTTACGACTTGCACACTCGCCTCGAAGGAATGCCCAAACACACCAAACTTTGCCACGGAGATTTTAACCCGTCCAACGTCATCATCGCAAAGGACGGCACGCCGTATATCATCGACTGGTCGCACGCAACGCAAGGCAACGCGTCCGCGGACGTAGCGAGAACTTACCTTTTGTTCTGGCTCAACGGCGATATAGACGGCGCAAGAGATTATCTCGACTTGTTCTGTCAAAAGACGGACACCGCAAAACAGTACGTCCAAAAATGGATGCCCATCGTCGCGGCGTCGCAATCCGTCAAGGGCAACGAGAAGGAAAGAGAATTCCTTTTGTCCTGGGTTGACGTCGTAGACTACGAATAAAAACCGAAGGAGAAAATTATGACAAAAGTTACGGTATGCATCGGCAGTTCTTGCCACATCAAAGGTTCTAGACAAGTCGTCGAACAACTGCAGTATCTCATCGCCCAAAACGGTATCGGCGACAAAGTCGAACTCGGCGGAACGTTCTGTATGGGCAAATGCCAACAAGGCGTTTGCGTGACGATAGGGGACGAAACCTTCTCGGTTTCTCAAGACACCGTGAAAGATTTCTTCGAAAAAGAAGTGCTTACGAGGGTGTAAAATTATGGTTATAGTGCAAGTATGCGTCGGCAGTTCTTGTCACTTGAAGGGGTCGCCCGAGATAGTCGCTCTTTTGCAAAAGTACGTCGAAGACAACTCTCTCGGGGACGACGTTGCCCTTATGGGCAATTTCTGCACGGGGCAATGCAACCGCGTCGGAGTCACCATTACGGTCAACGACGTAGTTTATCCCGGCGTTACCCCCGAAACCTTCAAAGATTTCTGGAATGATAAAATCATGTCCGCGGTCAAAGCGGACAGAGGAGAGAAATAAGTATGTCCGATTGTTTGACTCTGAAAAAATCGAACTGCAAAAATTGTCATAAATGTATTCGTCATTGCCCCGTGAAAGCAATCAGATTTTCGGGCAATCAAGCGCATATCATAGGCAACGAGTGCATTTTATGCGGTCATTGTTTCGTGGTTTGTCCGCAAAACGCGAAAGAAATAACCAGCGAAATCGAAAAAGCGAAAGTTTTGATTCAGTCGGGTGCGCCCGTGTACGTTTCGCTTGCGCCGTCCTTTATTGCGAATTACGAGGGGATAGGCATAAAGGGAATGAGAACCGCACTCAAAAAACTCGGCTTTTACGACGTTGAGGAAACCGCTATCGGAGCGACAATCGTCAAAAACGAATACGAAAGAATGTTGCGCGAGGACGGAAGAGATATCATCATCTCCTCGTGCTGTCATTCCGTCAATCTTCTCATACAGAAATATTTTCCGAACGAATTACAATTTCTTGCGGACGTTATGTCGCCCATGCAGGCGCACGCGTGCGAAATCAAGAAAAATAATCCCGACGCAAAAGTCGTATTCATCGGACCTTGCGTCGCAAAAAAGGACGAGGCGGCGTACTACGAGGGTATCGTAGACGCGGTTTTGACCTTTGAAGAACTTACCAAATGGCTGCAGGAGAGCCGTATCGAACTCGTCCCCGAAATGGACGAAACGGCAAAGAGTCGCACGAGATTGTTCCCGACTGCAGGCGGCGTCGTAAAGACCATGAATCAGGATATCCGCGGCTATACTTATATGGCGGTAGACGGTGCGGAAAACTGCATATCCGCGCTCAAAGATATCGAAAGAGGGCATATTCACCACTGTTTCATCGAGATGAACGCTTGTGCGGGCGGTTGCATAAACGGACCCGTCATGGAAAAATATCACCGTTCTCCCGTCAAGGATTATATGTCCGTAGCAAACTATGCGGGGGATAGAGATTTCGACGTATCGCAACCCGACCCCGTCGAAGTCAAAAAGCAATTCGGCGTAATCACTCAACGCGCGGAAATTCCGTCCGAATACGAAATCGCGCAAGTTCTGCGCGAAATGGGAAAAACTAAACCCGAAGACGAACTCAACTGCGGCTCATGCGGATACAACACCTGCCGCGAAAAGGCTATCGCAGTCCTTCAAGGCAAAGCGGAAATTTCAATGTGTTTGCCTTATCTCAAGGATAAAGCGGAGAGTTTCTCGGATTGCATAGTCAAGAACACTCCCAACGGAATTATCGTCCTCAACGAGAATCTCGAAGTGCAACAAATAAACTCCGCGGCGAAGAAGATTATGAACGTGCGCTCCGCTTCCGACGTCCTCGGCGAGCCCGTCGTCAGAATCCTCGAACCTCTTCCGTTTATCAACGTATTGCAATCCAAACGCAGTATCAAAAATAAACGTAAGTATCTTGCAGAATATCAAAAATTCGTCGAGCAAACTATCGTCTACGACGCCACGTATCACTTGCTTATTTGCATCATGCGCGACGTGACGGACGAGGAAAGCGAAAAAGAAAAGAAAGAAAACATAAGCCGTCAGACCGTGGAAATCGCGGATAAGGTCGTGGACAAGCAAATGCGTATCGTTCAAGAAATCGCGTCCCTGCTCGGCGAAACGGCGGCAGAAACCAAAATCGCACTCACCAAACTCAAGGAGTCTATAAACAATGAATGATTTGTGTGTCGATATAGGCTATAAAAGCATAAATCACTTCGGAGAGCAGTTGTGCGGCGACCACGTCGATATAGTCGAACAAAACGAAAATTCGACGGTCGTCGTGCTTGCGGACGGACTCGGAAGCGGCGTGAAAGCGAGCATTCTGTCCACTCTCACCTCGAAAATCATATCCACTATGATGTCCGAAGGGTTGTCTATCGAGGACTGCGTCGAAACGATTGCGGCGACTTTGCCCATTTGTTCGGTGAGAGGAGTTGCATATTCTACCTTCACTATCATTCATATAGTTGACAACAGTGAGGCAGAAATCATACAATACGATAATCCGCAAGTTATCTTGCTTCGCGATTATAAAAACTACGATTATCCCAAAATCGAGATGAACATCGGCGGGAAGAAGATTTTCAAATCCGTCGTGAAACTCAAAGAGGGGGACGTTTTCGTTGCGATGAGCGACGGTTGTCCTCACGCGGGCATAGGGATACAATACAACTTCGGTTGGAAGAGGGAGGATATTATCGACTTTCTCGAAACAATCGCGCCCGTCGGTTACACCGCAAAGACTTATTCCACCATTCTCGTGGACGAGTGCAATAAACTTTACGGCGGAAAACCCGGCGACGATGCAACCGCTTGCGTGATTAAAGTCAGACAGCGCGTTCCTATGAACATTTTGTTCGGGCCGCCCGCAAACCGCGACGACGCAAACAGAATGATGGCGCTCTTCTTCTCGAAAGAGGGCAAACATATCGTGTGCGGCGGCACTACGTCGTCTATCGTATCGAAATATCTGGGCAAGCCCGTCAAGGCAAGCCTTAACTATATAGCGGGGGATGTTCCGCCTACGGCGGAAATCGAGGGTGTGGACCTCGTCACAGAGGGCGTCATCACCATCAATAAGGTTCTCGAATACGCAAAGGACGCCTTGAATCAGAACGAACTTTACGAAAAGTGGAGCGTCGGTCGGGACGGGGCAAGTCTTATTTGCAGATTGCTGTTCGAAGAGGCAACGGACATCAATTTCTACGTCGGTCGCGCAATCAACCCCGCGCACCAAAACCCGGATTTGCCTATAAACTTCAATATAAAAATGAACCTCGTTGAAGAACTTTCAAAGTGCTTGCAACAAATGGGTAAAAGAATAAAGGTGAGTTATTTCTAATGAGAAAATTCGACACAAAAGTTCAATATCTCAAATACAAAGTTTTGAGAGAAGTCGCAAAAGAGGCGTGGGCAGACCGCCTTCCGGAATCCGCTATCGATATCCCGAAGACCATAGTCCCCGGCAAAGTGCCCACTATGCGCTGTTGCGTCTATAAGGAAAGAGCCGTCCTCCTCGAACGCGTCAAAATCGCAATGGGCGGGAACAAAGATAATCACAACGTCATCGAAGTCATCGATATCGCTTGCGACGAATGCCCTATGGGCGGTTACGAAGTTACCAATTCTTGCAGAGGCTGTCTTGCGCACAGATGCGAAGACGTTTGCAAATTCGGTGCGATTTCTTTCGACCATAACCACGTCGCACATATAGACAAATCCAAATGCAAGGAATGCGGTGCGTGCGCAAAGGTTTGTCCTTTCAGTGCGATTCACAACTACAAGCGTCCTTGCCAAACCGCTTGCAAAGTCAAGGCTATCAGCATGGGCGAAGACAAACAAGCACTTATCGACAACAGCAAGTGTATTGCGTGCGGTGCGTGCGTTTATCAATGCCCCTTCGGAGCGATAACGGACAAGTCCTTTATACTCAACGTCATCGATATCCTCAAGAAGAGCGAGGACAACACGAAGTACAAAGTTTACGCCATAGTCGCGCCTTCCATATCCAGCCAATTCACCTATGCGAAACTCGGTCAAGTCATCACCGGCTTGAAGAAACTCGGGTTTTATACGGTCGTTGAAGCCGCTTTAGGTGCCGATATGGTCGCTTATGCGGAATCCAAGGAACTTGCGGAGAAAGGATTTATCACCAGTTCTTGTTGCCCCGCATTCGTGGATTATATCGAGAAAAACTTCCCCGACATTGCGCCTTTCGTATCTCATAATCTTTCCCCTATGGCGACGATTGCGAAGTATATCAAAGAGCACGAAGCGCCTTGCAAAACCGTTTTCATCGGCCCTTGCACCGCAAAGAAGGCGGAAGTCCAAAAGGAAGAAGTCAAACATTACGTGGACGTCGCTATGACGTTTGAAGAGTTGCAAGCACTCTTTGACAGCAGAGA
Source organism: uncultured Bacteroidaceae bacterium (assembly GCA_964599875.1). Taxonomy (GTDB): domain Bacteria; phylum Bacillota; class Clostridia; order Christensenellales; family CAG-917; genus RGIG4097. Next base: position 34,127 of record CAZRHE010000001.1, on the reverse strand, counting down.
AATAGATATCACGACGCTTGAAGAAGGCGTCCTTGACAACGCGTCGTATTTCGGAAGAATATTCGCTCGTTGCGGAGGCTTGTCCGACGCAGTCGCGGAAGGACTGAAAGAGCAGGGCGTGGATTTCGAAGTCAAACCCATTTCCTGTGACGGAATAGACGCTTGCCGTATCGCACTTTTGCAAAAGAGCAAAGGCAAACTCGATGCAAACTTTATCGAAGGCATGGCGTGTACGGGCGGTTGCATAGGAGGCGCAGGCTGTCTTACTCACGGCGAAAAGAGCAAATCCGACGTAGATAAGTACGGAATGGAAGCGTACGAAAAGACGATAACCGACGCACTGTCCTTGCTTAAAAAATAATCCGACTTAAAAACCGCCCGAACAGGGCGGTTTTCATATGCTTTTTTCGTTTTCTGTTTTGCGCAAACGGCGTGTAGATTAACCTTTTATGCGTTTTATGATTTCCGCAGTCGTTTCTGTCGTCGAGAGTGTTCCGCCGATATCCGCAGTGCCAAGCCCGTCGTTTAAGAATGAATCCACGGCGTTTTCGATTGCCCTCGCCTCGAAATCCATATCGAAAGAGTGGCGGAGCATCATCGCGCCAGACAAAATCGTGCCTATGGGGTTTGCAAGATTTTTCCCCGCGATATCGGGGGCGGAGCCGTGTATCGCCTCGTACAAACCGACGTTGGTTTGTCCGAGTGACGCCGACGGCATAACGCCTATGCTTCCTACGAGTGCGGCGGTGAGGTCGGTCAAGATATCTCCGAACATATTCGAGGTGAGAATGACGTCGAAACGCGACGGATTGAGGGCAAGTTGCATTGCCGCATTGTCCACGTACATGGTTTCGACTATGACGGAGGGATAGTCCTCGTTTATATCGGTTACGATTTTTCTCCAAAGCCTGCTCGAACACAGCACGTTTGCTTTATCCACAAGGCAAAGACGGCGCTCGCGCCCCTCGGCAAGTTCATACGCAACTCTTGCGACTCTCTCGATTTCGAGTTCGCTATACGCTTCGGTGTCGAATGCCTCTCTACCGAAAGAGGGGTTGTTTCTGAAACCGCGCTCTCCGAAATATATGCCGCCCGTAAGTTCTCTGACGGTGACGAGGTCTATTCCTTTTTCAAGGATTTCGGGTTTTAGAGCGGATGCGGATGATAGGGATTTACGTAGTTTTGCAGGGCGCAAATTGGCATACAATTCAAGTTCTTTTCTTATCCCTAAAAGAGCGCTTTCGGGGCGGACGGGAGAGTTATCCCACTTGGGCCCGCCGACCGCACCGAGAAGTACGGCGCCGCTTCTTTTCGCTTTTTTTACGGTTTCGTCGGGGAGAGGGACGCCGACGGCATCGATGGCCGCACCGCCGATTAGAGCGTCGTCAAAATCGAATTTTCCAACCGATTCGAGCACCGCTTTTGCAGACGCAATTATTTCGGGACCTATGCCGTCCCCGGGCAACAGCAAGACTTTTTTCATTTGATTGCCTCCATAAGACCGCCTTTTTCAAGCACGGATTTCACGAAGTCGTCGACGGGCGGAAGGGTGAACGATTTGCCCGTAGTGATATTGTGCAAAACGTCGTTATCGACGGTTAATCTATCGTTTTCGTGTAGATTATCTGCGATTTCTGCGCTTTCGACAAGATATAAGCCTACGTTTATCGAATTGCGGAAAAAGATTCGCGCAAAGGATTTTGCAACGACGAGTTTAACTCCCGACGCCTTTATTGCAAGGGGTGCGTGCTCTCTCGACGAGCCGCTCCCGAAGTTTTCTCCGCCCACTATAACGTCGCCGATTTCGACTGTAGACGAGAAGTCGTCGTCAAGGTCTTCGAGTGCGTGCGCTTTCAGATTTTCCGTGCTTGCGTCGTTTAAGTATCTTGCGGGAATTATGACGTCGGTGTTGACGTCGTCGCCGTATTTGTAAACTTTTCCGCTGAATTTTTCCATATCAGTAAGGGCGCGCAAGATAACCCTTTATCGCGCTTTCCGCCGCGACGTAAGGTGATGCGAGATAAACTTCGGAGGTCTTGTCGCCCATCCTTCCCACGAAGTTTCTGTTGGTTGTTGCGACGGCTCTTTCTCCGTCCGCAAGTATGCCCATATATCCGCCGAGGCAGGGCCCGCAAGTGGGAGTCGACACCACTGCGCCCGCATCGAGGAAAATATCGATAAGTCCCTCCGACATACATTTGCGATACACGTCGACGGTTGCGGGGATGATGATGCATCTCACGCCGTCCGCGACTTTCCGTCCTTTCATGACGCTTGCCGCTATTCGCATATCCGAAATACGTCCGTTCGTACAACTGCCGATGACGACTTGCTGTATTTCGATTTTGCCGATTTCATCGTTTTCGAAACGCTTCACGTTAGAGGGCAAGTGCGGGAATGCGACGGTAGGGGTGATTTCGTCGAGATTCAGGATTATGGTTTTTTCATATTCCGCGTCTTCGTCGGGGAGAATTTCGTCGTAGTTTTCAACTCCGACGCTTTTTAGATATTTTCTGCTTTGGTCATCGAGAGGGAAGAACGCGTTTTTTGCGCCGCACTCGACTGCCATATTCGCAACGGTAAATCTGTCGTCCACGGACAGTGCGGAGATATTGCCGAAAAATTCGAGAGATTTGTAAGTCGCGCCGTCGACGCCCAATATCCCTATGAGGGTGAGGACTACGTCTTTGCCCGTCACAAACGGGGGAAGAGTGCCCGTAAGTTCGATTTTAATTGCGGACGGCACGCGCAACCAAACTTTGCCCGTCGCCATAGCGGCAGCCATATCCGTCGAGCCTATCCCCGTCGAGAAACAGCCGAGTGCGCCGTACGTACAGGTGTGTGAATCCGCTCCGATTATGAGCGAGGACGGACGCACGATTCCTTTTTCGGGGAGAAGTGCGTGTTCTATGCCCGCTTTGCCCTCGTCGAAGAAAAGTTCAATATTGTTTTTTGCCGCAAACTCTCTCACGACTTTGCACTGTTTTGCGGATTTGATATCCTTACAGGGCACGAAATGGTCGAGTACGAGCACGACTTTGTCGGGGATTGAAACGGATAATCCCGCTTTTTCGAGTTCTGCAATCGCAACGGGAGAAGTGACATCGTTGCCGAGAACGATATCGACGTCCGCCGTTATCAATTCACCGACGACGACCGAGGATTTGCCTGCGTGCGCGGATAAGATTTTTTGCGTTGCGGTGAGTCCCATAATACACCTATTCGATTGCGCACCTTCCCGTCAATTTGTATTCGAGAGAGTCCACGAGCGCGGACCAACTTGCCTCGATTACGTCGGGGGATACGCCGATAGTCGTCCACGTGTCTTTGCCGTCCGTCGAGGTCATCAAAACTCTGACGACCGCGCCCGTTGCAGAGGACGAGTTTACTACGCGGACTTTATAGTCCACGAGGGTTACGCTTTCGATTTCGGGGAAGTGTTTCACGAGTGCGGAGCGGAGTGCCTTGTCAAGAGCGTTGACGGGACCGTTTCCGTTTTCCGCGATGGTGGTCAGAGTGTCCCCGACTTTTATGCAAACTTCCGCCACGTTTATGCCGTCGGGTTGTACGGCGTGGACGGTGTAGTGGTCGAGTTCAAAAGACGGCGTATGCGCGCCGAGCATTTTTTCGGCAAGCAAAAGAAAACTGCCGTCCGCATTTTCGAACTGATAGCCTTTCAGTTCGAGCATTTTGACCATATCGAGAATTTCTTTGGTTTTGGGGTCGGATTTTTCGAGGTCGGGGAAGAGTCTGCCGAGTTTTTGTACGATTGCACTGCGCCCCGCGACTTCGCTGAGCAAAATCCTTTCCTTGTTTCCGACAAGTTCGGGAGAAACGTGTTCGAAAGTCGAGGACGATTTCATGACCGCATCCGAATGCATTCCGCCTTTATGCGCGAAAGCCGCCGCACCTACGTAGGGCATGGACGCGTCGAGATCGACATTGCAAATTTCCGCAATCGCGTGTGCAGTCGGGGTCAGACGATCGAGTTTCACGTTTACGGGATATTTGAATTTGAGCGCAAGATTTGCAATTATAGTAGACAAATTCGCATTTCCGCATCTTTCTCCGAATCCGAGGAAGGTGCCTTGCACGTGAGTAGCGCCGTTTTCGACGGCGGATATTGCATTTGCGACCGCCATTCCGCAGTCGTTATGCGCGTGGATTCCTATTCTTGCGCCGAAGAGTATATCCGTCACTTTTTTCGTGACTTCGCCGACGAAAGAGGGGGAGGAACTGCCGTTCGTATCGCAAAGGACTATTGTGTCCGCTCCCGCCGAATATGCGGAAAACAGGGTGGATATCGCATACGTCCTATCTTCCTTGTATCCGTCGAAGAAGTGTTCCGCGTCGAATATGACTCTCTTGCCCGCTCCCTTCAAAAAGGCGACGGACGCGCCGATCATTTCGAGATTTTTTTCAAGAGGCACGGACAAGACTTCCTTGACTTGGGACGGGCTTGATTTCCCGAATATACAAACTATATCCGTCCCCGCGCCGAGAAGGGAACAAAGTCCTTCGTCGTTATTTGCGTCGAGGGAGGGGCGGTGCGTGCTCCCGAATGCGACGAGTTTGGAGTTTTTCGTTTCGGAGAAAAATTCCGCGTCTTTGGGATTGGAATAAGGGTCCCCGCCTTCGATAAGGTCTATGCCGAGATTGTCGAGAAGGGTGAGGACGTCCCGTTTGTCCCTCACCGAGAAACTAATTCCCGACGCTTGCGCGCCGTCGCGTAAAGTCGTGTCTAAAAATTCTATATTCATCAGTCTTCTTGCAGTAGTTTGTTGGTTGCGTTGACGTAGGCGATGAGGGACGCTTCGAGAATGTCCGTCGACACGCCTTTGCCGGTCAGCATTTTTCCGTTTTTGTTGGTGAGTTTGACGATTGCTTCACCGAGTGCGTCTTTGCCTTCGGTGACCGAGTGGATTTGATAGTCGACGAGTTTGAAGTTTTGTCCCGTGAGGGATGCGATAGCCTTGAAACCCGCGTCGACGGGGCCGTCCCCCGTCATCTTTTCGGTGTGGATTTTGCCGTCTGCGGAAAGCGAAACGGTCGCCGAGGCGGAGCCTTTATAAGAGGTTACGTCGTAGTCGTTCAAGACGTAAATTCTCTTTACGGTGCGTCTTGTCGCACCCGCAAGAAGCGCCTCGATATCCGAGCGGCTGACCTCTTTTTTGCGGTCGGCAAGTTCCTTGTATTTTGCAAAATAACCTTCCGTTTGTTCGGGGGTGAGGGAGTAGCCCATTTCCTCAATTAAATCCAAAAACGCATGTTTACCGCTATGTTTTCCGAGAAGAAGTTCGTTTTCGGTCACGCCGATGTCTTTCGGACTCATAATTTCGTACGTGGATTTATCCTCTAAAACGCCGTGTTGGTGTATGCCCGACGCATGGCGGAAAGCGTTTGCGCCGACTATTGCTTTGTTGGGCGGAATCTTCACGCCTATCACGGATGATACGAGTTTCGAGGTGGGGAAGATGCGGGTCGTGTCTATGCCCGTCGTCACGTTATAATGGTCCTTTCTCGTTTTGAGTGCCATGACGATTTCTTCCATAGCCGCATTGCCCGCGCGCTCTCCGATTCCGTTGACCGTACATTCGATTTGCGTCGCTCCCGCCTCGACTGCGGCAAGTGAATTTGCGACCGCAAGACCGAGGTCGTCGTGGCAGTGTACGGAAATTGCGACGTCCTTTGCGCCCTCTGCGTTTTCGAGAAGATATGACACGATTTCCGCCATTTCTTTCGGAGTGCGATAACCGACCGTATCGGGAATATTTATTGTTTTCGCACCCGCGCGTATAGCGGTTTCGGTTGCTTTTGTAAGGAAGTCGAGTTCGGTGCGGGACGCGTCTTCAAAGGAAAATTCCACATCGTCGCAGAGTGAACGCGCATAACGAGTGCTTTCTTCAATCATTTCGAGCGCGCGCTCTTTGGATATGTGCAGTTTGTGTTCGAGGTGAACGGGGGAGGTCGCGATGAAAACGTGAAGTCTTGGTTTCACCGCTTTTTTAACGGCGGCGTAAGCCGTGTCTATATCCTCTTTTTTACAACGGCAAAGAGCGGCAATCGAAGTCTTTTTAAGCACGCCCGCGATTGCTTGAACAGCCTTAAATTCACCCTCGGACGATGCGGGAAAGCCTGCCTCGATTACGTCTACGCCGAGTTTTTCGAGCGCCTCCGCGATATCCAGTTTTTCGCTCAAATGCATACTGCAACCGGGAGATTGCTCTCCGTCGCGCAGGGTAGTATCGAATATTATTACCTTTTTATCCATAAGCGTTATTTGTCTTCGTCAACGGATTTGCAAAGAGAGGAGTTGCCTCTTTCGAGTGCCGCGCCGCCCGTCCTTGCGAGTTCGAGGATTTCGTAACTTGAAAGGGTGTGGATGAACGCGTCCACTTTTTCCGTACTGCCCGTGAGTTCGAGCATCATCGTGTCGGGAGTTATGTCGATTGCTTTCGAACCGAAAAGGGAGCAAAGGTCGACGATTTCCCCTCTACGCTCCGCACCGACCGCGATTTTGACTATGAGGAGTTCGCGGAAAACCACTTCGTCGTTGTCGAAATCTACGACTTTGACGACGTCTTCTTGCTTTTCGAGTTGAGCGACGATTTGCTTTATGGTCGTGCCCGTCGCGCCGACGGTTATGGTCATTCGAGAATATTTGTCGTCCTCGGTCGCGCAGACGGACAGTCCGTCTATGTTGTATCCGCGGCGGGAGAAAAGTCCCGAAATCCTTGAAAGTACGCCGGGTTGGTTGTTGACGAGAATACTGATGATTTGTTTGTTCATATAACTCCTATAGTCCTTCGTTTATGCCGATTCTGAAATCGATGAGAAGGGGGAGAGGCCCGTTCAAAGCCTCGGTTAATTTCGTTTTTACGTCGTCGGTTTCGTCTATGCGCACCGCTCTCACTCCCATAGCGTTTGCGAGTTGCACGTAGTCGGTCGCAAGATATAGCGCACTCGACGCCACTCTACGCCCCGCGCGCTCCGCTTGAAGTTTGCGAATCATGCCGAGGGAGTTGTTGTTCATCACCGCGACGACGAGGGGGATGCGGTTTTTGAGCGCTATGGGAAGTTCGTTCATATTCATATTGAACGAGCCATCCCCAGTCACGCAAAGGCACTTTTTGTCGGTTGCGAAGTGCGCTCCGATTGCGGCACCGAGCCCGAATCCCATCGCACCGAGTCCGCCGCTCGTGAGGAAGGAGGACGGGGAAGTAAAACGATAGATATGCGCCGTCCATTCTTGGTGTAGTCCTACGTCCGTCGTGACGATGACGTCGGGCCCTAAAATGTCGGAAAGGCACTTTATACATTCGGTTCCGCGGTTTGAAAGTTCGTTTTTGTCAAAATCTCTGAAAGCCCAATCCTCGTTGAAGTTGTCTTTGACAAGGGGCAGGAGTGCTTTCAGCGTTTCGTTTATATCTGCGGTCACGCTTGCGGTCGTAAGTACGTTCTTGTCTATTTCCGCCTTGTCGATATCTATTTGCACGACGGGGATTTTGCGGCGTTTGAGTATGCCGAACGCGTTGTAACGGCTGTTGAATCTCGCGCCGAGAGTGATGAACAAATCACATTCGCGCAAAGCGTGCAGGGGGGTGGGATTGACGTTTGACATGACCCCTAAATAACTTGCGTCGTCGGGGTCGTAACAGCCTACTCCCATATACGACACCGCGACTTGCGCGCAGATTTTGAGGGCAAATTCTTTGAGTATTTCGCTTGCGCCGCTTGCCTTGACGCCACCGCCTACGTAGATGACGGGACGCTCGGAGCGGTTTATGATTTCCGCAATCTTATTTAACTCGTCTTCGTCGGGGAGGACGGGTGCGTCTGCGGTCGGGATTTCTTTTTCGTATTCGGTCACGTCGTCGAAAACGTTCGAGGGAATATCTACGAGGACGGGCCCTTTTCTTCCGCTCGTCGCAACCTTAAACGCTTTGCGAATAGAGGGGGCGAGGTCTTTGACGTCTTTGACGATTATGCTGTATTTCGTGACGGGCATGGTCATGTCGAAGATATCCACCTCTTGAAAACTGTCGTGTCCGAGTTTGTCGAGAGGGACGTTGCCCGTTATCGCTACGAGGGGGACGGAATCCATATATGCGTCCGCAATCCCCGTCACGAGATTGGTCGCGCCCGGTCCCGAAGTCGCGAGGACTACTCCCGCTTTTCCGCTTGCGCGGGCATAACCTTCCGCCGCAAAGCACGCTCCTTGCTCGTCTGCAGTCATGGTGTGACGGACGGGAGAGCCGTCCAGCGCGCCGTATACGGAGAGTATACTTGCGCCCGGATAACCGAAAATGTGATTTACGCCTTGCTCGGTCAGGCAGTTGACTAAAATTTGTGCGCCGTTAAGTATTGATTTTTTCATATAATATACCAATATATATTGTATAACTATACACAAAAACCGTCAAGAAATTTTTGAAAGGGGTATTTGTCGAAGGATGAGAGCGACTTTTCGGCGCATAGGCGGAATAAAAACTGAATATTTGCATAAAAGTATATAAAAATTGCATAAAAATAACCAAAATCACGGATTTATAAAATATTTTGAAAAATTATGCAAAATTAGTTGCATTTTTTTGCAGGGGGTGTTATCATTCAATCATCAAAACGAAATAAAATTATTTGGAGATAACGACAATGAAAAAAACAATGATTATTTTGATGCTTATAGCGTCAGTGCTCTGCGGGTGTTTCGCCTTTGTAGCGTGCAACGACGACGCAGACGCAAACTACGTCGCGGTTGCGGCGACCGACCTTATCCAAGAGGACTTCGGCATTGCAATCAAGAAGGGAAACACCGCTCTTATGGATGCAGTCAACGCAGTCGTGGACGAATGGAAAGCAAACGGCAATATGAATAAATATATGGATTATTATTCCGCACTTGCCGACGAAGAATCCACCGGCGTCAGCGCAGTCGCACCCGAAGGACTTCAACTTTCTTGGGATTTCGGTTCTGCAAGCGAAACGATAATCATGTACACCGAATCGGGATTCGCACCTTATGAATTCCTTCTCGGCGGCGACAAAATCGTAGGACTCGACGTCGCGATTATGTCCCAAGTCGCAGTCAATCTCGGCAAAAAACTCGTAATCGAAGATATAGCGTTCGATATTATCGCGACCCAAGTCGCAAGTGCGACCGGCGATGCAGTCGGTGCGGCGGGCATGACCATCACCGATGCGCGTAAAGAAGTCGTCGATTTCAGCAACGTGTATTCCAGTTCCACCCTCGTCGTAGTGTCCAAAGACGGTCAATATAAGAGCGTAGCGGACCTCGCGGGCAAGAAAGTCGGCGTGCAAGAAGGCACCAGCGGCGACCTCATCATCAGCGCGGCGGCGAAAGACGGTTACGTCTATGAAATCGAAAACGACGACGAAACCACGACCAAAGTCACCGTGAAAGCGGCGGGCGCGGAAGTCAAACAATACAAGCAATACGCACTTGCGTTGCAAGACCTCAAAAACGGTCGTATCGACGCAATCCTTATGGACAAAATTCCCGCGGAATTGATGCTGTAAAATGAACGTACTCTTATCTGCAACCTTTCAAGAACGCTTCTATCGCGCGTTCATATACGGAGAGAGATACAACTTATATCTCAAAGGTTTAGGAAACACTCTCTTGATAGCCTTACTTGCCACACTTATTGGTGTGGCAATCGGCGTTTTGTTGGCGATGATAAATTACGTCAATAAGCGCACGGGTAAGTTGAAGATTTTCTCCGCAATCGCAAACGTCTACATAACCGTTATTCGCGGCACCCCCGTCGTTCTCCAATTGTTCATAATGTATTTCGTCGTGCTTGCGAATATTGACAACGGCATAGTGATAGGCGCGATTACTTTCGGACTCAATTCGGGCGCATACGTCGCTGAAATAGTTCGCGCGGGATTCGAAAGCGTTGATTACGGTCAAATGGAAGCGGGTCGTTCTCTCGGAATGTCGACGGGGCAGACCATGCTCAAAGTCATCACTCCGCAAGCAGTGCGAAACGTAATGCCGCCTTTGTTCAACGAGTTTATCACTCTCGTCAAAGAAACCGCAATCGTCGGTTACGTTGGCATCCTCGACCTCGGCAAAGTCCCCGGACTTATTCAATCGAGGACTTTCGACTATTTGTTCCCTTTGCTAATCGCGGCGGCAATGTATCTCGTCATCGTCCTTTTGCTTACGGGAATGCTTAAACTCATCGAAAAACAAATGGCAAAAACCGACCGCAACTATAAGAAAATCAAAGTTCGCGGAAAGAAAAAAGACGATTATATAGTGGAGGCGTGATTATGTTAAGTGCAATCAATTTGACCAAAAAATTCGGCGACCTCCTCGTTCTCGACGATATCACGGAAACCATAAACGAGGGAGAAAGGGTTGTTATAGTAGGCCCGTCGGGCGGTGGAAAATCAACCTTCCTTCGCTGTCTTAACTGTCTTGAAGACCCCACTGCGGGCAAGATTATGTTCGACGGCGTAGACCTTGCAGACCTCAAAGTCGATATCAACGAGCAACGTGAAAAAATGGGCATGGTGTTTCAACAATTCAATTTGTTCAACAACATGACCGTCAAAAAGAATATAACGACAGCGCCCGTGCAGATAGGCATAAAGAATATGCGCAAGCAAAAAATCAAAAACGCTTTCGTGCCTGTTTACAACAAGTGGTTTGCCGTTTTCGGCGAAAAACACAATGCGCGCGTCGATAAGAAAATAGTATCTCTCGGCAAAAAACTCGACGCACTTAAAGAGGAACTCGTGCCTATCGCGGCGGAGTGGGAAGAAACCAAAGTCATAAAGGTTATAAGCGGAAAATCATACGCGACTTACGACAAAAAACTCACCAAGAAAAAACTCGACCTCACCGAGAAAATCGAGAATTTGGAACGCAAGATTTCGCACTCCGTACACGCTATCGAAAAGAGCGTCAAGCCCCTCGAATACACGAGCGCGGCGGTTATTAAAGAAGCGGCGTCCAAGCGTGCTGACGAACTTTTGAAACGCATAGGACTTGAAAGCAAGGCGGACGTATATCCGAGCACTTTGTCGGGCGGTCAAAAACAGCGCGTCGCAATCGCTCGCGCCCTTGCGATGAATCCGAAAGTCATGCTTTTCGACGAGCCGACGTCCGCTCTCGACCCCGAAATGGTCGGCGAAGTTTTGGACCTTATCAAGCAAGTCGCGGACACGGGAATGACCATGATTATCGTCACCCACGAGATGAATTTTGCAAGAGAAGTCGGCACGAGAATCATGTTTATGGCGGAAGGAAAAATCCTCGAACAAAACACCCCCGAAGAGTTTTTCAAAAATCCGCAACACCCGCGTCTTAAAGAATTTTTGTCCAAAGTCTTGTCGTCGGGCAAGTCCGAAAAGACGGAAGAAAAGGAAATCGAAGAAGAATAAAATATTCGGATTTTGCCGAAAACGGCAGTTTATCCATCAAAAACGATACGATAAAATTCGAGAACGTGCCAAAATCCTTGGCGCGTTCTTTGTAAATTTAGGGCGTACTGCAAGAAGAAAATTTCTTTACATTTTCTAATAAACTATGCTATGATATAATATAATAGAAAAGTGCGGAGAATTTTAGGGTTTCCGCATATGGCGCATATGAGATATCTTGACCTTGAAAATCACCTAAACGCCGTCACGTTCGGCTCGGAATCTGCAAAACCCGTATACGTTATCGCGGGTGACGACGCCTATTTACGCTCGTCCGCTCTTTCCGCTTTTAAGGGGCTGTTGTCCGAAGACTACGCGGACTTCAATTTCAACGTGATTTCGGAAGACAACGGCAGCGGGGTGGTCATGGACGCGCTTACGACCTATCCCGTTTTCGACGACAGAAAAGTGGTAGTCGTGCCCGATATCTCTGAAAAACTTTCTGACGGGGATAAGGAACTCGTCAAAAGATACGTTTTGTCCCCGAATCCGACGTCCGTGCTCGTGGCTGTCATAGACGACGTTTTGTCGGACTCGGACGATGACAAGCAGGACGGCGCAAAACAAAATTCCAAAAAACAAAAAGGCAAAAAATTATCCGAACAGGCAAAAGAATTTGCAAAAAAATTCGGGCTGGAATACGTGGATTGCAATAGGCTTTCCGAAGACGAAATCACGGCTGAAATCAATAAACTACTTGCAGAGCCTCCCGCGTGCAAGATGGACGGAAACGCCGTTCGCGCACTTATCGAAAGAACGGAATCCTATATGACGAGGATTGTGAGAGAGGTGCAAAAACTCAAGAGTTACGCCCCGTCGGGAATCACGGTCAAGGACGTGGAAGATATGGTCGTACCCGAAGAAAACTTCGCCTTTTTTATGTTATCGTCCGCGGTCAGCGAAAAGCAGAGTGATAGGGCGCTTGAAATTTTCGATAAGTTTTTGAAACAGGGTATGAAAGGCGTGACTTTAATAACTACGCTGTACAATCAATATCGCAAAATGTTGCTCGCGATGCTGTACAAAGAAAACGACGACGCAAAACTTGCCTCCCTTCTCGAAGTTAGTTCCGGTCAACTATATCATCTTAGGCGCGTAGCAAAAAACTATTCGCAGGTACGGCTCAAAAAATGCGTGGACTATTTGCACGAAATGCAATACGCAGTGCAATCGGGAAGACGAAACGATATAAGCGCGGCTCACGACGTTATAATCACGTTGCTCAACTCATAATGAAAATGGTTATTCAAAAAAACAGAATAGACAAGAAGTACGCACCTATAATATGGACTTGTTTGATAGTGGCGTCCTTATTCAACGCGCTGTATTCCATGCTTGCGGAACTTTCGGCATACGACAACGCAAAGGAAATTCTGACGTATGCGCTCATAGATATCTTATACGAGGGATTCTTGCCCGCGGTGGTTTGCTACTGCTGTGCGTCCGTCGTGAGTTCTATGGCGTATAGGCGGGGGTTCAGGGAAGTGCCGCACTCGGATTTCATATATCTCACGCTGATATTCACGGCGGCGGCAAGACTGGTTATGGGATTCGTCAAAATATTCGCAGTGATAAATCCCGCCGTCTACGTGTATGCGAATTATATCTGCGACGTAGGGATATTGTCGACGGCACTGTACGTAATGTTCCTCGTCTACATATATCCGAAGTATCTCAATCCGAAGTCGGGGAAGGTATATTTCGGATTGTGGTCGACCGTCTATCTCATATGTCAGGGGATACACACGCTGTTTCCGAGCATAGCCGCTTTCGTGATGAAAGACGACGTTGCGTTTGCGGAGAAATTGCAAGCGCTTTATGCGGACTATGGGATTGAACTCGGCATAGAAGTGACCGACGATATGATTATCGCAAGTATAATCGCAATATGCTTATTCGCGGCGCTCTTGATTGCGACCGCCGTAATAAGAGTCGTGCTCAACAAAAAAGCGAAAGACTACGTCCCCGAAATCCCCGAAGAAGACGACGATAATCCATTTGAGAGCGGAGATTTCGAGGAAGAGAAGGTCTTTGAAGAATTCGATATATAACGTGCCGACGCACGAGGAGATAAAATTATGAACTACAATTTTGTCGAATGGGTAAAAAATCTCGATTACTATGCGGTCCTCGACTTTGCCGTACTGCTTACGGTTTGCGTGCTTTTGTTCACGTTCTTTGCGTACAAGCGCAACGTCAGGGTTTTGTGTTTGCTTTTGTCGGTGATGGTGCTTGAAATACTCGTACAAGTGCTTAGCCAACTCTGCGACCACGAAATTCTCACGGTGTCGAGATATATCTTGCATTATGCGATGATAACGGTCATCGTTTTGGCGGCGGTCGTGTATCAGTCGGATTTGAAGTCGTTGTTCCAAAAGATAGGCAATCCGCGCGGACTGTCCATTTTCAACGACCAACTCAACAGCGACGACGAACTCCGCGACGCAACGACAGAGATTTTGACCGCTTGTCAGGATATGGCGAAACAGGACGTTGGCGCAATCATCATCATCGATATGAACGGCGACATTCAAGACACCATTATCGATACGGGTACGGTGCTCGGCGCGACTTTGACCGCACCGCTCCTTGAGAGTATTTTCAACACGAAAGCACCTCTCCACGACGGCGCGGTTATCGTCAGAGGTAACAAAATCGTGGCGGCGGGTTGTTTCCTTCCCCTCACCCAGAGAAACGTGAATAAGGAAATGGGCACCCGTCACAGAGCCGCTATCGGAATCACCGAAGATACGGACGTTTTGTCCATCGTCGTCAGCGAGGAGACGGGCATTATATCCGTCGTCAAACACGGCGAAATCAAACGCTATATGACCATGGATAAACTCAAAGACGAAATAGAGGAAGCATACGGCATTTCTCTTGCCGCACTTGCGCGTCGTCAGGCAAAACAAGAAAAGAAACACCACGGAAGAATACAATAGAGGGATTTATGAAAACCGTAAAATGCGCCGATATCCTTTTGCCGAAAGTAGCCGATTTATCCAAATGGGCGGTCGTGTCTTGCGACCAATTCACGTCCGAAAGGGATTATTGGCAACGGCTTGACGAATACGTCGGCGATAGCCCCAGCACTCTCCGTCTTATCTTCCCCGAAGTCTATCTCGAAGACGGGGATGCGGAGGATAGAATCGCGAAGATAAACCGCACTATGGAAGGATATCTTTCGGGCGGAATTTTTACCGTGCTTAAAGACGGATTCATCCTCGTCAAACGCGATACGGAAGAGGGCAATTCAAGGCTTGGACTCGTCGGCGCAATCGACCTCGAAGACTATTCTTACGTGCATCCGACTACTGCTCCTTTGCGTGCGACCGAAGGCGTCGTCGTAGATAGAATCCCCCCTCGTCTTAAAGTCCGCAAGGGCGCGCCTATCGAACTTCCTCACGTCATGATTCTTGCCGACGACAGAGAAAAAGTCCTTGTCGAAACACTTTGGGACGAGAAAAAAGAAGAAGATAAACTTTATGACTTCGATCTCAATATGAACGGCGGTCATTTGACGGGATACAGAGTTGATAGTGCAAAAGTGTTCGATAAACTTGCGATTTACGAGCAAAACATGAAAAAACGCTACGGCGAAGATTCGACGTTTAGGTTTGCGGTAGGGGACGGAAATCACTCCCTTGCAACGGCGCAGGCGCATTGGAACGAAGTCAAGAAATCTCTCTCGGACGAGGAGAAGGAAAACCATCCCGCAAGATTCGCACTTTGCGAAATCGAAAACCTTCACGACGACGGAATCAAATTCGAGCCTATACACCGCGCCCTTTTCGGAGCGGACAACGCGGACTTCCTCACCTACCTTTCGGGAGAGTTGAAAGGGGACGGAAAACTCACCCTCGAATTCGGCGGAATCGCATATGCGGTTGCTTGCAATTCGTCGGGGGCGGAGTGTATTGCGGAAGTGCAGTCGGCGATAGATAAATATATAGACGCGCACGCGTGCGTGAGCGTGGATTACGTTCACGGCGAAAATCATTTGCGCGCGGTCGCGGAACAAAACGACGGCGTCGCAATCTTTATGCCGTATATTCAAAAGGACGGATTATTCCGCTACGTCCTCGACCACGGCAACCTTTGCAGAAAGGCTTTCAGCATGGGAGAGGCGGAAGAAAAGAGATACTATTTCGAGTGTCGCAAGATAAAGTAACCACAAAAGAAAATATTCAATAGATTGAAATAGAGGTATTTATGAGAATTTGTAAATTCGGCGGTACGTCGATGGCAAACACGAAGACGATATTGCAAGTCGCCGACATAATCGAAGCGGACGTAGACAGAAAGTACGTCGTTGTTTCAGCCCCCGGGAAGAGGGATAAGGCGGACGTCAAAGTCACGGACGCGCTTTACGCATGCTTCAACGAGGTCAAAGAGTGCGGAAATTGCGATGCGACTTTCACTGTTATAGAAAAACGTTTCCTTGACATAGAATCCGGACTCGGCGTAGACGTCGGCATGAGAGCGGAACTCGCCGAAATCAAATTCAAAATCGAAAACGGTGCGTCGCAGGATTATACTGCGTCGAGAGGGGAGTATCTCTCTGCAAAACTCCTTGCCGCAAGACTTGGCGTGCCCTTTATCGACACGTTTGAAATTATCAAATTCAACGACAAAGGAAATCTCCAACTCGATTATTCAATCGACCTCATCCGCAGCAAACTCGACGGAATCGAAAGGGCGGTGCTCCCGGGATTTTACGGCTCGGACGCCGAGGGAAAAGTCCGCACATTCTCCCGCGGTGGAAGTGATATTACAGGCGCTATCATCGCGCGCGCCATGAATGCGGACGTGTACGAAAATTGGACGGACGTCAACGGATTCCTCACCGCGAATCCCACTATCGTGGACGATCCCGCTCCCATCGATTATTTGAGTTATAAGGAACTTCGAGAACTTGCATATATGGGCGCGGAAGTCCTGCACCCCGAAAGCGTGTTCCCCGTCCGTAGCGCGGGCATACCTATCAATATAAAGAATACCTTCAATCCGAGCCATAAGGGCACGATGATAGTCCCCTCGAACAAACTCCCCAGAAACGACAAGGTCATCACGGGTATCGCAGGCAAGAAAGGCTTCACCATCATCAATATCGAAAAGGATATGATGAATAGCGAAATCGGTTTCGTGCGCAGAGTGCTTTCAATCCTTGAATATGAGGGGATTTCTTTCGAACATATCCCCAGCGGAATAGATACCATGTCCCTCGTCGTCAGGGATGAATACCTCACGGGCAAAATGCAATCCGTCATCGCAAAAATTCAGGACAGCGTGCAAGCGGACAGCGTGGATATCCACAGCGGACTTTCCCTTATTGCAACCGTCGGTCACAATATGGCGTCCCGTCACGGCACTGCGGCAACTATCATGACCGCGCTTGCGGATTCCCATATCAACATCCGCATGATAGACCAAGGCTCGTCAGAACTTAACATAATCGTCGGCGTAGACACCTTCGATTACGAAAAGGCAATCAACGCGATATACTACGCATTTTGCCGTTAGGCAAATATAACTGCTCGAAGAGAAATATAACTTTGCGAAGCAAAATATAACTCACAATATAACAATAAAGCCACTCGGTCGAGTGGCTTTTGCTATTTATTTGTTTTTCAGTGGATATCGAATAGGTCGTTGGGGGTTATATCGAGGCGTCTGCACAGGAACACGATTTTCTCATAGTCAAGTTCGATTTTGCCCGTTTCGTACTCGCTGTAATCGGGCTGATATTTTCCAAGTTCATCCGCGATTTGTTTTTGAGTCAAGCCCATCGCTTTTCTTGCGTTTTTAAGATTCGTACCGACGATTTTTCTGATTTCCATATGCATATACCTTGAGAAAATATAGTAAAAAATCCATATTTCGTATTGACATATAGGAAATAATCCTATAAAATTATTATAATAAAACAAAAGGAGATTATTATGGGAACAAAATACAAAAGAGTTTTATCGGCGATTATACTTACAATTATTGTATTGGGGAGTATAACTATGTTTGTAGGGTGCAATTTGTTTGACTCTTTGTCGGGTAACGACGAAGACGGTCCGAAAGACGTAACTATAACATTAGATCCGAATGGAGGGACAATTTCTATGCTCACGATAAAAGGAAAGAGTTCGGAGTCTATGGAATTGCCCACACCAGAGCGCGACGGATATGAGTTTGCGGGTTGGTTTAACGGATATTCAACGGTTTCGCAAACGGAATTTCCGAACGAAGATATGACGCTGACTGCAAGATACTATGCAAAAACCAATGCACCTAAATCAACCGTATATCAAATGACGTTGAACAAAGAGTATAGTGACACAACTTTGTATTTTGAGAGGAAACATTTTGATAACCCCGCCGCAATAGATTATCTTGTTGAAAATCACAACGTGCCTGTGACTATAAAAGTGACGGTTGAGGCTTATATCAGCACGGCAAAAGCAGGACAATGGATTGGGGCTAACGGTGATTTGACTCTTATGGGAGCGAATAAGAGTGACGTCTTGAAAAACGTGAACATAAACAATTATAGTTATTCTACGTATAACATGACGGTAAATACCGAGTCATCGTATATGTATGCGAGTGACTCGACGAGAGTGTTGCATTTTGAGGGATATACTTCTTATGGTTCTACGGATCTTGTATATAGAAATTTAACTATTGAAGTGTGCTACACTGAAATAGCAGGCTCTCTAGTATAGTTGCCTTATTAATACGAATTTATAAAACAAAGACAAAAGGCACTCTGCGGAGTGCCTTTTGAGTTATATATTTGCCTGAGGCAAGTCATATTGCTATCGCAGTGATATTTTGCTTGCGCAAAGTTATATTCTCACTATGTGAGAAGTTATAGCGGAACGCTATTTCTTTTGGTCGTTGTTGCGGATTTCAACGCGGCGGATTTTGCCTGATATCGTCTTGGGCATTTCGTCCACAAATTCGATTATGCGGGGATATTTGTAGGGGGCGGTTGCTTTTTTGACGTGGTCTTGCAATTCCTTTTTGAGTGCGTCGCCGGGCTCGTAACCTTTTGAGAGAACTATGGTCGCTTTGACGACTTGCACGCGGAGAGGGTCGGGCACGCCCGTGATTGCACATTCGAGCACGGCGGGGTGCTCCATGAGTGCGGATTCCACTTCAAACGGCCCTATGCGATATCCGCTCGATTTGATGATATCGTCCTTTCTTCCCACGAACCAGAAAACGCCGTCCTTATCGCGCATGGCAAGGTCGCCCGTATGATAATACTTTCCGCCGCGTGCTTGCTCGGTGCGGTCGGGCTCTCCCTTATAATTCGACACGAGTCCGTACTGATGAGGGCGGAGACGGATAGCGATTTCGCCTTCTTCGCCGTCGGGGAGGGGATTTTCGTCGTCGTCGATTATTTCGATATCGTAGCAAGGGCTCGGCTTGCCAAGGGAGCCGGGGATAGGTTTCATGCCCTTGAAAGTCGCAAGGATGACGGAAGATTCCGTCTGACCGAAGCCCTCGTAAATCTCGTGTCCCGTAGCGTCCAAAAATTGCTTGAACACTTCCGCGTTGAGTGCTTCGCCCGCGGTCGTGCAGTGCACGATAGAATTGAAGTTGTATTTCGACAAATCCTCGCGAATCAAAAATCTATAAATGGTGGGCGGTGCGCAGAAAGTCGTTACGCCGTATTTACCGAGCAAGGGGAGGATATCCGTAGGGGTGAATCTGCCGTTGTAGTCGTACACGAAAATCGCCGTGCCCGCAATCCACTGACCGTAAATTTTGCCCCAACTGCACTTTGCCCAGCCCGTTTCAGCCATAGTGAAGTGCAATCCGTCGTCCACGACCTGTTGCCAGAAAAACGCCGTGAAAATATGCGCGACGGGATATTCGAAATTGTGTTGAACCATTTTGGGCATACCCGTCGTCCCCGACGTGAAATAGCAAAGCATATCGTCGTTCCAGTTAGGGCGGGGAAGTCCTTCGGGAAGGACGGGGGATTCCGCCGCTATCAACTCGTCGAAACAGCGATATCCGTCCACCTTTTCGGTGTAAATACACTCTTTAAGGGTGGTGCACTTATCAAGGGCAAGCCCTATATGCTCGATGACGTCCGCTTCCGCCGTCGCGACTATGAGTTTTACTTCAGCGTTGTTGGCGCGATAATATACGTCTTTCGGAGTGAGCAGATGGGTAGCGGGGATAAGCACGACGCCAATCTTGCAGCACGCAACCGCAAGCACCCAAAACTCCCAACGACGATTGAGCATGCTCATGACGTAGTCGCCTTTTTTGAGCCCGAAATGCAAAAGGAAATTCGCGCAACGATTGCTCATTTGAGATATGTCGCCGAAAGTGAAAATGCGTTCGTCCCCCTTGCTATTGCACCAAACGAGTGCGCGCTTTTCGGGCGCGATACGAGCGTATTCGTCAACGACGTCAAAACCGAAATTGAAATTTTCGGGGACGGTCAGCGTGCAATTCTTGCTGAAATCCTCGTAGTCCTTAAAGTCGGTTCGATTGAGAAATCTTGACAGAAGATTCATTGATTTTCCTTTTCCCGCGCGAGCGGAATATACGACGTAAAATTTATTACTTTATCTAAATAAATAATAACACAGTTTCTTTATCTTGGATAGTGTTTTATCAAAATTATTGCATATGGCGCGCGTTTGTGGTAAAATCATATAATCGATAGGAGGTCGTTATGTTGGACGGAGATGCGAAGGCAGTATACGAAGCATTGAAAAAATTGACGGGGGACGACGACGTGTATAAAGTCGTCGAGGCGGAAGAAATTATGGAACTTTTGCCTTACGCCATGTCGAAGTTACAATTGTCGTCCGCAATCCGCGACCTCAAAGAAAACGACTACGTCAGAGTGAAATACTTCACCCCCGACGAATATTGTCTTATCACCCTGAAACGCAACGAGCAACCCGTCGCCGTCGCTTACGAAGAAAAGGAAAAGGCAGTCGAATCCGCGCCCGAACAAAAAAACGTCGTCACCGTGAAATCCGGGACGGGGAAGATGTTTTTCGGTGCGTTCCTCGGTGCGTTTCTCGGCGCAAGCATCGTCGTCGCGATAGCAATGGTGTTGATGAAATTTGTATTTTAACCATACGAAACGATAATATAAACATCGCGTTCTGCGATTAGGAGATTATGGCAGGAGCACTCGAAAAACAACACGTTCTCACGAAAAAAGAGAAAAACGTCATGCGCATTATCTATCAGGCGTCCGCAAAAAACGGCACCTGTTTGATTACGCCCATCGACATTTTCGAGCAACTTTCTCTCGACCTCGATTACGATGAGGAAGAATTGGATACAATCCTTCGTAATCTCGAACTCGACGACTATTTCGATTTGACGCGTTCTGATAAAAAAGGCGAACTCGTCTATTGCATCAATATGCATCAAAAGGGGCTTGCTTTCGCAAGAGTGGAAAGGGCGTTCAGAAGCAATATCCTTTTCAGACTTCTTCTCGCGCTTGCGACGGGCACCGTATCCGCAATCATAGGCGTGCTCATTAAGTACGTCTTCGTCCCTCTTATTCAAGGCTGATGAAATTCGAACTCGTTTCTTCATACAAGCCTTGCGGCGACCAACCGCAGGCGATAGAAAAACTTGCCGAAGGGCTCGAAAACGGTTTTTCCACTCAAGTATTGCTTGGCGTTACGGGGAGCGGAAAAACTTTTACTATGGCAAACGTCATCGAAAAGGTGCAACGCCCTGCGCTTATTATCGCGCACAACAAGACGCTTGCCGCTCAACTTTGCAACGAATTTCGTGAATTTTTCCCTAAAAATAGGGTGGAATTTTTCGTCAGTTATTACGACTATTATCAACCCGAGGCGTACATTCCGCGCTCGGATACCTATATCGAAAAGGAACTCGAAATAAACGACGAAATCGACAAACTTCGTCACTCCGCAACCGCATCTTTATGCGAAAGACGGGACGTCATCGTCGTATCATCGGTCAGTTGCATATACGGCTTGGGTGCGCCCGTGGACTACTATTCGCAAGCGGTGTCGTTGAGAGAGGGGGAGGACGTCGACCGCGACGAACTTCTTCGAAAACTCGTGGATATCCAATATAAACGTTCGGATTTCGATTTCGTGCGCTCAACGTTTAGAGTGCGCGGGGACGTCGTGGATATTTTTCCCGCAAGCAACAGTGAAATTGCGATAAGAGTGGAGTTTTTCGGGGATACTATAGACAGAATAAGCGAAATAGACGCCGTCACGGGCAAAATCGTAAACGACTTGAAACACGCCGTCATTTTCCCTGCGAGCCACTACGTCGTGAGCGGCGAAAGAGAAAAAATTTTTGCACAAATCATGAGAGATAAGCAGGCGCAAGTGGAATTTTTCGAGGCAAACGGCAAACTCATCGAGGCGCAACGCATAGATGAAAGAGTGAATTACGACGTCGAGATGATGAGGGAAATGGGATATTGCACGGGCATTGAAAACTATTCGCGCTATTTCGACGGCAGAAAGGTCGGACAACCGCCGTACACTCTCCTCGACTTCTTCCCGAAAGACTTCGTCGTTTTCGTGGACGAAAGCCATATGACTTTGCCGCAGGTGAGGGGTATGTTCAACGGGGACAGGGCAAGGAAGAAAAATCTCGTCGATTACGGATTCAGACTTCCCGCGGCATACGACAACAGACCTCTTGAATTCAACGAATTCGACAGCCGTATTCATCAGATGATATGCGTGTCCGCGACCCCCGGGAAATACGAACTCGATCGTGCGGACGATGTAGCGGAACAACTCATTCGCCCGACCGGTCTTCTCGACCCCGAAATAGAGGTGCGCCCCGTAAACGGACAAATCGACGACCTCATCGGAGAAATCAAAAAAATCACGGATAGAAAAGGCAGAGTGCTCGTCACTACGCTCACCAAAAAAATGGCGGAAAACCTCACGGAATATCTCAAAGAGGTGGGGATAAAAGTCAGATATATGCACTCGGAAATCGACACCTTGGAGCGTATCGACATAGTGGGTGCACTCCGCGGCGGAGAGTTTGACGTCCTCGTCGGAATAAACCTGTTGAGAGAAGGGCTCGATCTTCCCGAAGTGGAACTCGTCGCGATTTTGGACGCGGATAAGGAAGGCTTTTTGAGAAGCGAACAAGCACTCATTCAGACGATAGGCAGAGCAGCAAGAAACGACAAAGGCAGGGTTATCATGTACGCCGACGTCATGACGGACAGCATGAAGAGGGCAATAGACGAAACAAACCGCCGTCGCAAGATTCAAGACGAATACAACAAGGCGCACGGTATAGTGCCCAAGACCATAGAACGCAAGTTCACAAACACCCTTGAAATCACCAAAAAGAAAGTTAAAGACGCCAAATTGTCACCTAAAGACCTTGTTCAGGAAATTGAAAGGTTGAAAGGACTTATGAAAACGGCGTCCGCGGAACTGGATTTCGAAAGGGCTATCAAACTCCGCGACGAAATGAACGAACTCAAAAAACAAATCAAAAAACTGAAGTGATATGAAAGATATAATCATAAAAGGCGCAAAAGAAAATAACCTCAAAAACGTGGATTTGACTATTCCGCGGGATAAACTCGTTGTCTTTTCGGGGCTGTCCGGAAGCGGAAAATCTTCCCTTGCTTTCGACACTATTTTTGCAGAGGGGCAGCGCAAGTATATGGAGAGTTTGTCTTCGTATGCGCGTATGTTTTTGGGGCAGATGCAAAAGCCCGACGTGGATTATATCGAGGGGCTTTCTCCCGCGGTTTCCATAGACCAAAAAACCACTTCCAAAAATCCGCGCTCGACGGTGGGGACGGTCACGGAGATATACGACTATTTCCGCCTTTTGTACGCGCGCATCGGAAAACCCCATTGCCCGAAATGCGGTAGAGAAATCGAAAGACAAACCGTAGACCAAATCGCGGATAAGATTATGGCGAGGACGGGGGCAAAAACTCTTATCGTCGCGCCTATCGTCAGGGGTAGAAAGGGGGAATATAAAAAGGAACTCGAAATGCTTAAACGCGCGGGCTACGTCAGAGTGCGCGTGGACGGCGTGAATTATACTCTCGACGAGGATATCGTCCTCGACAAAAACGTTAAGCATGAAATAGGCGTCGTCATAGACCGCCTCGTCATAAAAGACGGCGTGGAAAGAAGGGTGGTCGAAGCGGTTGAAAACGCGGTGAAACTTGCCGAAGGTTTGGTGGTTGCGGATTTCGACGGCGACGCGATCACGTATTCCACGAAGTATGCGTGTCCCGATTGCGAATTGAGTTTCGAGGAATTGACGCCGAGATTGTTTTCTTTCAATAATCCATACGGTGCGTGTCCCGCATGTACGGGGCTCGGATTTACGCAGGAAATCGACCCTAATCTCCTCATCAAAGACAGAAATTTATCCTTGCGCGAGGGCGGAATCAAAGCGAGCGGTTGGTTTATCGACACGGGGAAAATGTGCGAAATGCAATTCCGCGCGCTTGCGGAGGCTTACGGATTTTCCCTCGACGTGCCCATAAAGGATTTGCCCGAATGGGTGCTCAATATGATTTTCTACGGCAACGACGGGGACAGAATCCCTATGGAATATAACACTCGCAATTTTTCGGGCAAATTCAACAGCAGTTACGAGGGCATAGTCAACAACCTTCAAAGAAGATATCGCGAAACCGAAAGCGAAATGGTCAAGGCGGAAATTTCCCGTTATATGCGGGACGTCCCTTGCACGGTTTGCGGCGGAAAACGCCTTAAACCCGAGGCGTTGGCGGTCACCGTAGGCGGAAAAAATATCGTCGAACTTTGCGACGAGTCCGTCGTGGCGGTGGATGAGTTTTTGAATTCCCTCGTCCTCACCGAAACCGAAGAACTTATCGCGCGCAGAATATTGAAAGAAATCCACGCAAGATTGCAATTCCTTATCAACGTAGGGCTCGGATATCTCACCTTGTCCCGCTCCGCATCCACTTTGAGCGGCGGGGAAAGTCAACGAATCCGCCTTGCGACGCAGATAGGCAGCGGACTTACGGGAGTGCTTTATATCCTCGATGAGCCGAGCATCGGACTTCATCAGCGTGATAACCAAAAATTGCTCGCGTCATTGAAGGGATTGCGCAACCTTGGCAACACTCTCATCGTCGTCGAGCACGACGAGGAAACCATAAGAGAGGCGGATTATATCGTGGATATCGGACCCGGTGCGGGCGTGCACGGCGGAGAAGTCGTGGCGTGCGGCGGCGTGGACGATATAATCGCTTGCAAGGATAGTATAACCGGCAAATATCTGTCGGGAGAATACGCAATTCACGTGCCTATCGCAAGACGAGAAATCACGGATAGGTGGATAGAGGTCAAGGGCGCGAAACAAAATAACCTAAAAGACACCGACGTCAAAATCCCCGTCGGCGTGTTTACCGCGATCACGGGTGTGTCGGGAAGCGGAAAATCCAGCCTTATAAACGAAATTTTGTTTCCTGCGCTATCCAATAAACTCATGGGCAGCAAACTCCCCGAGGGCGAATATGCGTCCATAGACGGCGTCGACTATCTCGACAAAGTCATTTGTATAGACCAAAGCCCGATAGGGCGCACTCCGCGTTCCAATCCTGCGACTTATACGGGGGTGTTCTCTCCCATTCGCGAATTGTTTGCATCCTTGCCCGATGCTAAGTCGAGAGGATATAGCGCGGGCAGATTCTCCTTCAACGTGTCGGGCGGCCGTTGCGAACATTGTTCGGGGGACGGCATCATCCGCATAGAAATGCACTTCTTGCCCGATATCTATATTCCTTGCGAAGTGTGCAAAGGCGCAAGATATAACCGCGAAACGTTAGAGGTCAAATATAAAGGAAAGAGCATAGGCGACGTCCTTGAAATGACCGTCGAAGAAAGCCTTGAATTTTTCAAAAATATTCCGAAAATAAGGTCGAAGATTCAGACGCTAAACGACGTCGGACTGGGGTATATTAGGCTCGGTCAATCATCGACGACACTCAGTGGCGGAGAGGCGCAGAGAGTCAAACTTGCAACCGAACTCAGCAAGCGCAGTACGGGCAAGACTATTTATATTTTGGACGAACCGACTACGGGACTTCATACCCACGACGTTGCAAGACTTCTTGATATTCTCGGAAGACTTGTAGACGCAGGCAACACAGTCGTAGTTATCGAACATAATCTCGATGTTATCAAGGTTGCGGATTACGTCATAGATCTCGGTCCCGAAGGCGGGGACGGCGGAGGAAGAGTTATCGCAAAAGGCACGCCCGAAGAGGTCGCAAAAACGAAAGGAAGCGCAACGGGCGAGTTCCTTGCAAAAGTTCTCAATTAGCATAAAAGATATTTAATACGCGCAAAAACGACGGATTAACCGTCGTTTTTGCTATTATCGACAAAATTTTCTTCGAGTGGTTTTCGTTGCTCGGGGTATAAAAAATCGGCGTTTCCGTTGCTCTATGTGGTGTCGTTATGCTTTTTTATGCCTGCGTTTTTAGTCTTGAAAATAAAGATACGATGCTTGTTTTCTGCGTGCAAACAAAATTGTAAACGTTTTTGTGCATTGTATTCTTGCGATGATGAAGTCAGCGTTTTGCTGTTTAATAGGATTTTGTTTAGGCGCGTTTTGTGTGATATTTTTTTTAACAGGTCGGGATAGTATATATATCATTGATTAAAGTCAAAAATAGGTTAGGTTTATTTTTCCCAAGGAAATTTTGGCAATAAAAAATCGGCTTGCGCCGATTGCATTTTGACGATATTAAGCGGAGAAAAACTTTTATTCGTTTATTCCGAAAAGCGCGTTTGGGGTCACTCCGAATTTTTCATATATGGCTAAAATGGAATCATATCCGGGTTTCTTGCGACCAAGCAACCATTGACTAACCGTCGTTTGATTTACACCGAGAATGTCCGCAAATTTTTGCTGGCTCAACCCGTTTTCAATCATCAAATCTTTTAGCACTTCAACGTATTTCATATGATTACAATAATTCATTTTAGGTCAAAAGTATTGACATAGGTCAAAAGACCTAATATAATTTTATTAGAATTTATTTAAAGGAGGGTATTTATGGCTAACATTGTACCATCAAATGACCGAACAGAACTAGCGTGTCAACTGTATTTTCTGAGAGCAATTCTTGGAAATCTCTATTCAGATGCAACTGAATTGGACAAAAAGTCCGCTCGCATAGAGAAACTAGAATCAGTTTCGAAATATATGCGCGCGACTCTTTCGTATTTGTATGTAATTATTGAGAATTTATATAATCAGTCTTATAATCCTGACGCGCGCAGTCGTAAAAGAAAACGGAATGTATTAATTTCACTTCCGATTGTATTTTCTATTTTAGCAGTTATAGTAATTTCGTTTGCACTAAAAAATGTTGTGCATTTGGATTGGGATGTTTTAATAGTGTTAGATCTAATAATAATCTTTTTTGGATTAGGTGGTTCTGGATGGTTAATGAATAAATTGTCTGATAAGAATCCAGTGAGTAATTTTGATGAATGTCAAAATTTTGATAAGTATTATTCAATTACAATTAAATTTGCAAAAGGTGAAATTGAGCCAAAGGATGTAGAAGATGCTGAGCAATATAATAAATGGTTGGAGAAAGTATCTAGATACTGTGATCGTTATGATAGATATACCGAACATTGTGATAAGTTTGTAAAATCACATAAGGATTTTATTAATGAAAATAAAAATAATGAGAAATCGATTGTTAATAGATGGTATGTGCTTGAGCGTAAGACCCAAATAGTATTAGATACTTTGCAAAAGGAAAAGGATGAATATCAAATTGAACTGAATAAATTTATGGAGAAAAAGGCGTACGTGGCAAGCCAATTTTTCGGATTCTTGATTGAAGACGATTGGCGTATGATTGACGACTTGATATATATGGTCGTATCGGGAAGAGCAACCACGATGCAAGAGGCACTCAATTATGGTGACTTGAAGTTAAGACACGAAGAAACTATTAAAGCACTAAATACGGTTGCTCAAATTTTAAACGAGCAAATGATAGTACAAAAGCAACTATTACAAGCGACGCTTAATGCTGTTGCGGGCATATATGCATTAAGCGATAAACTTGACGATTTAAAAACCGTTATTGTCGCTTCGGCTGCAAGTGTAAATAAAACTATAAAAGCAAGTAGTAAGGCAATGTGTCAATCAATAGGACAAGTCAAGCAAAGTATTCAATAATAAAATGTGTTATAAGTAATATTCTAAATAAACGCATAAACAAAATGAAAAGCGGGACACAAAATGTGTACCGCTTTTTAGGTCGGTTGCGACACGGAAATGGAGAAAACCGTCGCAACAGTCAATAATTTCTTCTGCCGATGAGGTAGTCGACCGATACGCCGAAAAGAATACTCATCTCGATGAGAAGGTCGAAGTTGGGTTGATTTCTCCCGACTTCCCAGCCCGAAACTGCAGATTTCGTGACTTTGAGATGTTCTGCAAGGTCGCTTTGTTTCATGCCTTGCTCTTTGCGTAGCGATTTCAGTCTTTCAGGAAAACAAGTGTGTAGCATATTATCCTCCGAGTGTTTATAGGTATTATAAAACACGGTTTGTGTTTTGTCAACGCACGAACCGTGTTTTTATGAGATTTTTCGGCAAATTTTTATCTTTGCGCCGTTATTTCTTGCGCTTGTCGGGTTTGTAGTTCAGCACTCTCAACGTGTTGAGCACCGCACAGCAGGATAGACCGACGTCGGCAAATACCGCCCAAGCAAGCCCCGTGATTCCGCAAAGTCCGAGCACGACGAATACGATTTTGATTGCAAACGTCGCAAATACGTTTTCAGCGACTATGGTTTTTGTCTTGCGCGAAATTTTCATCAGCGTCACGAGGGATTCCGGGTCGTCGTTCATGAGCACAACGTCCGCAGTGTCTACGGTTGCGGAACTGCCTCCAAGTCCCATTGCGATTCCTATATCCGCGCGATTAAGCACGGGTGCATCGTTTATGCCGTCTCCGACGTATGCGACGATTTCGGATTTCTTGGTTTTGCCCTCGATGAGTTTTTCCATTTCGTTGAACTTATCTTCGGGGAGCAGACTCGCCTTGTATTCGTCTACGCCCACTTCGTCCGCGACTTTTTTTGCGGTTGAGTCGTTATCGCCCGTCAGCATTTCGGTGCGGATGCCGTTATCTTTCAGATAGGAAAGAGCAGTGCGCGCGCCGTCTTTGATTTTGTCTTCGAGATGAAGAATTGCAAGCGTTTTTCCGTCCGCTTTTATCGCAACCGAAGTGCCGTCCGAATATTCGTCGCTTTTGCCTACTTCGATAAGTTTCCCGTCCGCAATATACTCGACGCCTTTACCTGCGATTTCGCGCACGTCGCTGATTTCGATGGGGTTATTCAGCCATCCGTCCACCATTGGGGATACGTAGCCTACGATTGCTTTTGCGATAGGGTGAGAGGAGTTGCGCTCCGCAAAGTACACATATTCAAGGGCGTCTTCCACTTTCCCGTCGATTAAATCGATATCTGTGACTTCGAAATTGCCCGTGGTGAGAGTGCCCGTCTTATCGAATGCAATCGTGGATATATTGCTTACGTTGTCAAGGAAGTTGGTGCCTTTCACGAGAATACCGTTTTTGGATGCGTTGCCGATGCCCGAAAAGTACGAGAGCGGGACGGATATCGCAACCGCGCAAGGGCAGGATACGACGAGGAAGAGCATCGCTTTATATATTGCGTCTTTTGCTCCGAATCCCGCAAGTCCGTAGGAGAGCCCCACGATTATCGCGCATACGATGACGGCGGGCACGAAATACTTCGTGACTTTGGATACGACCGTTTCGGTTTTGGCTTTGCGCTCGGACGCGGTTTCGAGAAGAGTAAGAATTTTTGTTATCGTGCTGTCGCTGTCCGTGCTCGTCGTGCGGATTGTCAGTACGCCGTCTATGCTGACCGCTCCCGAAGTGATTTCTCCGCCTTCGCAAATTTCGACGGGGACGCTTTCGCCCGTGAGAGAGGAGAGGTCGAGAGAGCCGTGGCCTTCCTCGACTATTCCGTCGAGAGGTACGATTTCACCCGCTTTGACAAGAATCAAAGTGCCGACTTCGACGTCTTCGACGCGGGTTTCGACGAGGTTTTCGCCGTTCTTGACAAGCACCGTTTCTGGCTTGACCATCATAAGGCTTTTTACACTATTACGGGTTTTATTCACCGCTTTTGACTCGAAGAACTTGCCGATTTGATTCAAAACGATAATCATAAGCCCTTCGAATCCTTCTCCGATTGCGATTGCGGCAATGCTCGAAATGCTCATCAAAAGGTTTTCGTCGACGGTGTGCGAGCGGATGAGTTTCGTGATTGCGACGACGAGTGTTTTTGATACCATAAGCGCACCGCCTATCCAAATAAAAACGTAGGATAGGACGGGGGACGGGAAGTTGCCGTCAACGTAGCGCGGTAGAAAATCGAGAAGGACGCCGACTATTCCGAATACGAGTCCTACGACGAAAAGGGGAAGATACCAATCGATTTTCTTTTTCGTTACAATCTTTTCTTCGGTGGAATATATCGTGCATTCGGGCTCGACGGAGCGCGCTATATCGTTCAATTCTTGTACGAAGTCGTCCGTGCGCGAGGTGGTGATTACGACTTTTTCGGTGTTGAAGTTGACTGACGCAGATTCAATCCAATCCGTTTCGTTCAATTTGTCTTCCACTTCTTTCGCGCACATTGCGCAATCGAGGTCTTTGATTTTGAATGAATATCTTTCCATAATTACTCCGTGACGTGCTCGAATACCATAAGTATGAGTTTTTCGACGTGTTCGTCGGATAGGGAATAATAAACGACTTTTCCGTCGCGTCTTGTGTGGACGACGTCGGCTTTTCGCAGTACCGACATTTGATGGGAAACGGCGGAATGTTCCATTTCTACTATGCTTGCGATATCGCAAACGCACAATTCGCTGTTGAGAAGTGCAGTGGCTATTTTAAGACGGGTAGGGTCTGCAAGCACTTTCAAAAACGCGGACATTTTGTTCTGTACGTCGATTTCGGGCATATTGCTTTTTACTTCTGAAACGACGTCGGGGTGTTTTGTGCAAACGTGAGCCATATTATCTCCTTATCTGCCGTGGGGCAGAAAACTTGTTATTCTATAACATATGAACGCTGATTCATATGAAACATCATTCATATGATATGCCCGCGTGGTTGATTTGTCAACGAGAAAGTGAAAAAATTTTCAAAAATATTTTTTGGGGAAAAGGGAAGAGTGGTGGCGTAATTGAATGAGAAACACAATTGAAAACGGCAAAAAAAAGGAACGAAGGTTTTTGTGCAGAGAATAAGTTTAAGTCTTTGAAAAGCGCGACGCGCGCATACGATAACGCGTACGCGCAAATTGCAAAATCGACGGTTTATCAAAATGAAATGCAATGATTAACGTTTTATTCGTCAAAAAAACGTAAAAAAATCCCTTGCCGAAGCAAGGGATGAAAAATTTAGTTTCCGCTCCTGAGTGCAATGACGGGGTCTTTCTTCGACGCTATGATTGCGGGGATAAATCCGGCGATGAGATTCAGTACGATTGACAAGACCACGAGCAACACTCCGTGCACGGGATTTAGTTGCGCAAGGTGTGCGGGTGCCTCGGGGACGAGGGATGATATCACGTAGTTTATCGGGAAAGTGATGAGGTACGCAAGCAGCACGCCGAGCACGCCCGATATCGCGCCGACTATCGTTGTTTCGGCGTTGAACACGTTGGATACGTCAATTTTTCTCGCGCCTATACTGCGCAATACGCCTATTTCGACAGTGCGTTCAAGGACGGATATGTAGGTGATTATCGCAATCATTATGCTGGATACGACGAGGGATATCGCCGCAAACGCTATGAGCACGTATGACACGAGGTCGACGACCAAGGATACAACTTCGGATATCGTGCTTGCAAGGTCTGTGTAACTCACGGTTTCGGTGGATGTTTTTCCCTCGTTCCAAGCGTCGAGATAGTTAAGCACTTTATCCTTTGCGTCGAAGGATGCGGGGTAGATATATATGGCGGTGGGTCTATCCGACGCGCCGATTTCTTGCAACGCGGTTTGATACGCGCTGTTGAGGAGTTCGAGAATAACCTTTGAACTTATATCTATGCCTTCCTGTTGCAGTCTTGACGAAATCATTCTTGCAAGGAGGGGTTTCATATCGCCAATAGAAAAGCCGTTGTCCTCGATTGCCGCGGTGATTTCGTTGATTCTCGTGCAGTCTTCGATTTGTTTCATTAGTTTTGAATCCTCGCCGATTACACTGCCGATAGACTGTTTGACTGCGGACACGAGGGTGCTTTCCGTCAGTCCGTACGAGGAAAACAAGGACACGATAGCGGACATATCGCTACTAAACGAGCCGCCCGTGCGGAGATTTATATCCTTGTTCGCAATTTGCGCGACTGCGATTTCGGATTCCGCGGCGTTTGCAAGCGCAAGGGCGGATAAATCTTCGGTGTACGCGATGCCCTGTTGCAAGAAAGGATACATGACGTTTTCTTTTATACGCAAAATTCCTACGACGGTAAGCGTTTCGGATTTGTCGCTTTCCCAAGCGGATTCGTAGTCGTTTGCAAGGCGGAAAAGGGTTTGTCCGTCCGCATCGTACGAGGCGTAGTAATCGTCGTTATGCACAACTTTGAACTGCTTGCCGAGAAATTCGTCGAAAGACATCGGACGATAAGTGTTGGTTTCGGGGTCGAAGAAGGAGTTGACGTCGTAGCCCATCGCTTCGAGGATATCCGTCTTGACCATATTGTAACTGTTGACGACGAGAAGGACTTGTCTTGCTTTTTTGCCGCTTTGGTCGTAGGTGCCCGCGGCGGAATCGTACGCCACCTGTACGGCGTTTGCCTCGTCGCTGCCTGGGTAGCCGCCCGCAAGTACGTCGTATTGCGATTTCATGAAGTCGTCCCACAAAAGTTCCTGCCAATTAAGAGCGGTATTTTTGATTTTGACGACTTTGCCTTGGGTGTTTTTGCCCATGACGTTTATGTTCATCGAGTGGACGTATTGCACGGAACTGAGCAAGGATTTATCTATAGACTTTACGTAGTCCACGTAATCGTCCGTGATGATATTTGCGCTGACTTTGACGCCCGACATAGTGCGTTCGGGTTCGTACGGGGTGACGTAGTCGACGTCGGGGAACGCCGCGGATTCGTCGTCGTTGCCCGTCATATCGTTCATCGCTTCGTTGACGTCTATTTGTATGCCGACGCCCGAAACGGTCACGGGCATTATGGATAGGGTGGAGCGTTCGAGGTCGTCCATATAAATCCCGAATCCGTTGGATAGGCTGAGGACGAGAGCAATGCCGATTATGCCTATGCTACCCGCAAACGCCGTAAGCCCCGTGCGCATCTTTTTCGTCCACAAATTGCGCGCGGACAAGGACAACGCAGTGAAAAAATTCATGGAACTGTGTTGGCGTTTTTCTTTGGGTTTATGCCTGAATTTCGTGAGTAGTTCGGGTTTTTCGGGGGTTATTTGGGCGACGAATTTTTCTTCTTGCGCCTCGTTTTCTTCGGCGGGTTCAATCGGCTCGACGATTTCTTCCGCTTTAGTTTTTTTCTTTTTGCGGTTTTGGCGGGATTTGTGTTTTTCTATGGAATCGCTTGCCCTGTCGCTGTCGTCGGTTATGGGTTTGACTTGTTCGAGGACCGTTGGCAGTCCGTCGTAAGGATTGGTGTCGTCAACGATAAGGCCGTCTTTCAGAGAAATCGTGCGGGTGGCGTAACGGGACGCAAGTTCGGGATTGTGCGTGACCATTATGACCAATCTGTCGTCCGAAATCTCTTGCAACAAATCCATAATTTGTTCGCTCGTTTCACTGTCGAGAGCACCCGTAGGCTCGTCCGCAAGGATGATTTCGGGGTTGTTGACTATTGCCCTTGCGATTGCGACTCTCTGCATTTGTCCGCCCGACATTTGAGAGGGTTTCTTTTTGAGTTCGCTTTCAAGCCCCACTCTCGTCAACGCATCGATAGCAAGCGCGCGTTTTTTTGACGCACTCACGCCCGAAATCGTCAGTGCAAGTTCGACGTTTTGTAGGACGTTGAGGTGGGGGATGAGGTTGTAAGATTGAAAAATGAAACCTATCGTGCGGTTTCGATATTTATCCCAATCTCTGCTCGTATATTCCTTTGTTGACTTGCCTTCGATAAGCAAATCGCCGTCGGTGTAGCGGTCGAGTCCGCCTATGATATTGAGCATAGTGGTCTTCCCGCACCCGGAGTGTCCGAGGACGGCGACGAATTCGCTTTTGCGGAAATTTAGACTGATACCTTTCAACGCGTGAACGGTATAGTCCGCCATTTTGTAATCTTTAACGATATTGCAGAGTTTAAGCATAATTTCAAAACGGAGTCTTATGATAGGGCGGAGATTGCTACGGGATAACAAGTATATGCGCGCGCATAAATATTGTCAATTCCGTATTCTAAAAAGAAAGTATTAAATTGTTGTTAAAATAATAAAACGGATTCACTTATTCGAAGACGAAACACGAGAAGTAAGAAGTAATAGTGAAGAAGTAATAGGTGTGGGCGGGACACCCGCACCCGATTCGGAGCGTTCTTGTATAAGCACTCTCTTATTCGAAGACGGAACACGAGGCGCGACGCGCCGAGAACTTCGAGTGTTGAGCGG